>JAGOJU010000094.1 GCA_017994935.1 Opitutaceae bacterium | reverse complement strand
GCTCCGACGCCCTTGGCAAAGCGCCCGAGCTCGACAGCAGCGCGCGGGCGGATGTCGGTCACATTCGCAATGACAGCCAATCCGCCGGATCGCTCCGCAACCGCACCGAGCGCGGCCTTGCGCTCCTCCACGCTGAACTGGGGAAACTCCCCGGTGCTGCCCAACGCGAGAATCCCATGAATCCCGCGGGCGCGCTCGAAGTCGATCAACGCGGCGAGCGCCCCGCGATCGATCACACCCGAAGCGTCCGTCGGAATCCACAGCGCAGAATAAATGCCTTTTGGCTTGTAAGAGGATGACATGAAAAAGGAGTGCCTGGAACCTGCAGGCTGCGTTGCCCACTGCCAGAGCCTGGATGAAACCTACTTTGAGCGGGGATTACGCAGATTGTAAAAGAAGCCATCCTCCGCTCCTATCAGGAGGTCCGGAACTCCGTCCTTGTCCCAATCCACCGGAGTCGGCGTCGTCGAGTGGCCGGCGATGACTTGGGAATGCATCGCTCCCTTGTATTCAAAGCACCATTCTCCGCGACTGTTGCGCCCCTGTCCCAGAAACAGGTTCGCGTTCGGCTGGCTGTTGACGATCAGGTCGAGTTTGCCGTCACCATCCCAATCCACCCAGCAAAACGTGCGGCGGCCGCTCTTTCCCGCCGTTCCGCTATTCATGCGGAGCAGCCCGGAAGTGCTCTTGCCGGCACCGGTCGGGACGCCGGCACTGTTGAACTCCGATGCCCCTTCGCTCCAGAATACGCGCCTCGGCGGAAGCAGTTCTAGTTTTCCGTCTGGCCTGCGATGGCGCTCGTAGAGGGCCAGGTAGCCTTCAATGTCGAGTGTGACCAGATCCATGAGACGGTCGCCGTTGAGGTCGATCATAGAGGGCGTGGATCGCCAGGGTACGACCAACTCGTTGCCGCGCGGATTCCACCAATTCCAAGCCGGCTTCGGCACCGGCCCATTCCAGGCGACCTCCAAAGAAACTCCTTTGGCCAGACGCGGCTCGGTCCGCGTGCCGATGTTGCGATACAACATGATGCGTCCCCAGATTCCGAGATCCATGACATCCGGCAATCCATCACCGTCCCAATCCGCAACACTGACATTGGAATAGCCCCACTTCGCCTCTGCAGGCCCCTGAATGGAACCATTGGGACCCGCCATGATGCGAATCGCGACGCCATCCGCAGCCAGGTAGACAGGTGCCGCCCAACGCCGCGGATTGCCTCCGAGATTCTTGATGAAACCGATGTATCCAGCGCTATTGCCGGAGATGAGATCATCCTGCCCGTCACCGTCCCAATCGATGCACACCGGAGAGGAAAGCGCTCCGAACTTCACATTGTCCGCATATTGCCGCGCGTAGCGCGGTGGCAGGAACTGAGGCATTCCCTCCTTGACCTCCCCCGTGTGTTCGATGAATGCCACGCGGCCATCCTCGTCGCCCACAATCAAATCCATGTGGCCGTCACGATTGAAATCGTATGCCACAGGTGTGATCATGCACAGATCCATGGCGATGGGTCGCCCGCCATTTGTCAGGCGCCTGCCCTCGGCAAACCTGGGCTGCGCGCGGCTGCCGACATTTTCATAGTACGTGAAACCGTCTCGGAATTCACCGCAGATCAGGTCGAGGTCGCCGTCACCATCAAAATCAGCAAGATTGGGTGAAGGCATGCCGAACCCGTCCAGCACCCTGCCTCCCGCCTCGAGTTTGACCGGCGAAGCATACGCCGGCCTTTCCGAGGTGCCTGTATTCCGAAGGAGATATACGTAGCCGCGCAACGGACCCTTTGTCCATGTGCCGCTCGCATCGTAGGCATTGTCCCAGCCATAGTCGCCCCACCAGCCGATACCTACCAGGAGATCAAGCCGCCCGTCGTCATCATAGTCGGCATAGCGCCACTGGTTCGCACGGATGTTTCCGGGTGCCTCATGAATCTTTTGCGGAGCGGGGATCTTCACGCCGCCCTGAAAGCCCCGCTGTTTGAAGTCCGGGTAGACATGATTCGGCGTGGTGACGAGTTCCCTGCCGTCGACATAGGAGATCTGGGGGTTGCCCACCGCCGGCCCGACCCGCTTTGCGGGGTCAAAAATCGGCAGATGATTCTGTGGATCCGTTTTTCCGGAGTTGCGAAAGACATAGATCCCGTTCGACGGCTTGTCCGTGCAGACCACGACCAGATCCATGAGTCCGTCTCCATCATGGTCCATCGGCAGCGGCCATGCCCAGAGTCCGACACCGAGTTCCACCAAGAGCCCCGGATCGTTGTACTTGAGTCGCGACATCTCAGGTGCTGCCAGGAGTGCATTGGCAGCCACCGCGAGCGCGATGTGCAGGAAGTATCTCATGATATCGGGGGCCTTTCGCAGGAATCCTTAAAAGCGCCCGCGCACCCCCACCACCAATGCCACACCATTTGTGGTCGATCGTTCCAGCCGTTCCGCTAAACCTCGGTAGTAGTCCTGCGGCTCGTTGAAGACATTGGCGACGTCGATCGAGAGCGTCGCATTCCGATGGATGCGGTATGAGACGCCCACATTTACGAGCTCCCGCGCGGTTCTGTAGCGCAAACGCGAGGCGTCCATGGCGCTGTAATCCTGCAGGTAGGAACTCTGGTAGTTGTAGAGAATATTGAACCCAAATTTGCGATAGGAATACGCCAGGCGGACGTTCGCCGTTTCCGGCACAAAACGCGCGACGTCTGTCGTGGTCGTGCGTGGAGCCGCCTCCCCATAATCACCGTTTGTCTGCAGCTTTGTGTAGTTCGCGCTGAATGAAATGCCCCGCAGGAAGCCTGGAAGGAAGGTGAATTGCTGCTGGTAGTTGAACTCCCATCCATCAATCTTCGCATGTCCTCCATTGGCGGTGGTACGAATCTCATATCCGGCGAAATCTCCATTGAATCCATTGTCCGGTCCGGTCCCCACGATCCCTCCCGCTACATTCGTGATGAAGTCACTGATGTCCTTCCTGAACCATCCCACCGAAACCTGACCTACAGGCTCAAAATAGTACTCGAGCCCGGCATCCCAATTCTCTGCGTACTGGGGCCTTAGGGAAGGATTGCTGATAGTGACCGTCTGCGCGGCGTCACTGAAGGAAAGCGAAGGGAGCAGATTCGTGATCGTCGGGCGGCCAATGCTATTGGACCAGCTGGCGCGCGCCTGCAGGTTCGAGGTGAACTTATATACGGCATGAACACCCGGAAACCAGTCGGTGTAGCTGCCGTTGAGCTCCGTATAGTTGTTGTAGTCACGATCGGCTGAGCCGATCGGATCAGCCGTACGCTGGGCGGTGGTCGATAGGATCCGCGAGCGCACATAGCCCCACGTATTGACCTCGGTGCGCTCGACCCGGACGCCGCCGAGCAGGCTCAGGTTCTGGAGCCGGGCGCTCGCCTGGACATATCCGGCCGTGACATCCTCGTCTGCGGCGCGGGTGCCCTGGTACCACTGCGACCGGGCATAATAGAGGTCTTCCCTCCAATTCTGCGGATGGACCCGAATGTCGTCGCCGGCAGCCGCCGAATCGATAAAGGGAAGGTAGCCGCCGAAATCTTCGAAATATGAAAGCTTCAGGCTGCGATCGGCCAGGGATCCAAGGCTGTTACCGATGTAAGTAAACTGATGCTGGTTTCTCTCTTCCTCGAATTTCCCCCCGCGAAAGCGGAAACCCGCCTTGACGGAAGCTGCAATGCTCGTCGGAAGCACATAGGTCGCATTGGCGCTGGCATTGGTATAGGTGGTGTAGCGCTTGTTGTCCCGATTCACAAGTTGGCCGTTGGAATATGCCGCGGGATCATGGATATCGACTGTGCCCGTGGTCTTGAATGACGGTTCCGGTGCCGACTGTGATTTGTCCAGAATCCAGCCAACGCTCCGCGTATCCATCGTAAAGATACCTCCGCCAGCATTGCCGGCCCGGCGACTGCTCTGGAGCAGAGGCTTGGAATGACTGTATGCTGCGTCGTAATCGATCTTCAGCCGCTCAAACTCATGAACCCCTCCGGCATTCACCTGCCGTTGTCGGTCGAAAAAGCTGTAGAGCGTAGAGTTGAGCTGGACGATGCTGTTGGGCACGGGCCGGATCTCCGTGCGATCGGCAGACCAGCCGGGAAGTATCGGATTGCTGCCCGTGGGCTGGCCATTGGCTCCGATTGCTGCCACCGACTGCGATCCCGTATAGGCGCGCACAGTATAGAGGCGGTTGAACTTTTCGGGTGCTTCATTCACTATGCTTCCCAGAAAGAAGCGGGACCGATCCGAAAGCTTGAATTCCACCTTGGCATTGATGCTCTGCTGAACGCGATTGTTGTAGGCATTCTGGCGTCGATAGTCCCAGACATACGCAGGCGAACTGATCGAATTCGATTGGTAGTCGAGGAGGGTCTGGTCGACCGTATTGACATTCTCGCTGTAAAAGGCTTTGAGCGATATCGCGAGATTTCGGCTCTCGCCCAGCACATCGAACACCTCCTGATATCCGGCACTTAGCATCGGGTGGATGCGATGCCCGGAGCGCAAAGGTATGTGAGACAGGAACGGAGGCGCCCAGCGAAAGGAGGCTCCATATTCAATCCGGCGCTTTTCCTTCATGGACAGCGGAGATCGGGTCTTCAGATTGACCGCTCCACCCAGCGAATCGCTCGGCATGTCCGGAGTCGGGGCCTTTATCACTTCGATCTCCTCGAAAAGGGCGCCGGAGATGTTGTGCGTGCGGAAATCACGGTTGAATCCACCCGCACTGGCCTGAATGTTTCCATCGACGCTCACCGTATTGAGTCCTGTATCCGCACCACGGATCCTGACCCCGGTCACATTGCCCTCATCGTCATAGGCGCCGGCCACTCCGGGCAGGCGGATGAGCAGCTCGCCTGCCGAATCATTGGGCAGATTGCCAAGCGCATCCAACGCGAGCACGTTTCTCACGTTGGCTGAGTTCCGCTGACGGGAGATGGACGCTGCGTTCCCCTCGCGCTCGCCGGTAACCGTAAAAGCCTGCAGCTTGTAGACCTGCGTTCCCATGCTGAAGTCAATCGAAGCACGGCGACCAGCAGCGATGGTGACGGTTTGAGTGACGGCATCGAGTCCGATATAGGACGCCCGAACCTCGTACGTGCCGGCAGGCACATCAAAAAGACGATAAGTGCCTGAGTCGTCCGTAAGCGCCTGACGGCGAAGTCCGGGAAGTTCCACGAGCACGTCCTTGAGGAACATGCCCGTATCCGCGTTGCTCACCTTACCGGACAAGTTGCCGGTCGCCGGCTGGGCGTTGGCCGATACCGAAAGGGCTAACACCAGGCAGGCGGCCTGCAGAAGTGTCCGGAGATCATTGAGACGGGGGATGGGTATGGTTCTCATGCAAGATATTCTGGTTGAAGGGTTTATTTCTGGCCAACGGCGCGGACGCATCAGGACCGGAGCTGGGGAGCGTCCACTTCGGACACCCTTTTGCTGCGAAAAACATCCACGTCAATAAAAAACGTTTTAGCAAAACACGCGAAAGTTGTGATTTCCACACGTGGGAGCACAGAAAACGAAATGCCCCAGCCCAGTAAGGCTGGTGCAGCCGCTGCGGGGGAGGCGGTCACTGCAGGCGCAGGGGAAGCGAACGGAAACGGCGGTTCAGTTCGCGCAGCTTGGGAGCCGTGGGCGACGCCTCATTCATCCTGATGATCTGCGAGGGAAGGAAATTGTCGACGACCGCGCAGTATTCGTCGTTGACCATGATGCCAAGCAGTTCGCCCGTCTTGCTCAAGACCAGGTCGCCCCTCGACGGCGAGAAGTCCCCAAACAGTCGCCTGAAAAGCCGGTTGTCCATGCGCACGTAGCTCGCATAGCCGGGCTCGAGCTTGAACGGCACCTCCCCATAACCCGCCCCTCCGTTCGAAATCAACACGGCTTCTGGAAACTTGAACGGATCGAGCGCCATCTGATAAACCTTCGCTCCGAGGCTCTCGATCTGCGCTGGCGTCACGGGAATCGCGACCACCCGCGGATCCACCGAAAGGAAGCGCATTTCAGGCGCACCCGCCGAATAGCTTCCCTTCCGGAAAACCGCCGTGAGCCCTTCCCAGTTCTCGGGCACCTCGCGCAGGCTCAGCGCGGTGTCCTCGACGTGAAGGATCGCATAGGTCGCGCGCCCGTCCGTGACCAGGATCGTGCGCGCCTCCTTGCTGCGCTGGATCGGGCCAAGCAGATTTTTTCGCGATGCCGTGAAGTACATCTGCACGCGGTTGGCCATGAACTCGCTGAACAGGGTGTTGGCGCTCACCGGCCGGTTGTCGCGAATCTCCTTGGTCAGCGAGGTGGACTGCTCCGCGAGTTGCCCCACCCCCTGCGCCAGCTGCGTCGCCGTCTCCTGCACACGAATCCGCTCCTGCCGCTCCGCCACCACCTGGGTCTTGAGCGTCTCCGCCGTCTCCTGGAGGATTTCCTTTTCCCTCTCTGCAACCTTCACCGCGACGCTGAGTCCCTCGATCCTCGTCCGAGACTGCACCTGCTGCTCATTGAGCGACACCAGCTGACGGGCCTGGTCCTCCGCAACGCGGCGCTTCTCCTCCAGTTCCCGCTGCGTCTGGGAGAGGCGCGCACGGTTCAATTCCGCGTCGCGCTCCGCTTCCGCCATCCTGGCAGCAAGGTCGCTCCGCTGCGATTCAAGCGACGCCACATTCTTCTCCCGTGCCTCCAATTCCGACTGCGTTGTCTCAAGCCGACGGGCCAGAAGCTCGCGCGCCGCCTGTTCGTCCTCCAACGACAGCCTCATCGTATCCAGAACATCCTGTCGTTGCGAAGCGGGTGAACTCGGTGCTGCAGGTGCCGGGGTGCGCGCGATGCGCGACGGCTCGGCCTGCTCCCATCTCGTCAGGGCCAGCAGGTTGAGCAGGAGAAAATCGCAGAGGATGAGAAGGAGCGTGCGATTCATGACGTGCCGCCTGGCTGGGCCGCTGCAGGCGCCGGAGACGACCCGTCCGGCAAGGACTGCCCATCGAGAATAAGCTGCCGCTTGAATTGCCGCACATGCCGTATCTTGATCAGCGCCACGCACACGATGCCGAACATGTTCGAGGAGTACGCAGCCAGCAGGTTGGGCTGGATCAGCCCAAGCACCTGAAGGACGAGGGCGGTCGCCGTGCCTGCGATGCCCAGATAAAGTCCGCCATCAAAAAGGTTTTCCTCATTCTCCATCAGCTTCAGCTTTAGCTGGGGCGACGCCGATGACTGCGCAATCTCTGCAATTTTCCTCAGGCATATGAGGAACCAGACAATCTGGATGATGGCAAAAAGTCCGATCGAAATCAGGGTGGTCGTGTCCATGGCTAACGTGGGTTCAACAGTCTTGAGTGAAGCGGGGTCGGAAAGGGTGGCGAGAACGGGCACCGCAAGCCTGATGGCAAACTCGGAGGGTGGCGGAGCATTGAACAGCGTGGGTTCGGTGAAAACAACGATCAGCGCCGCACAGAGCGCCCCGAGAATCGCGGTTGTCACGGAGGGCCGCGGTCCCGCAGGGCGGCCCACTGCGGCGCGCCGCACCATCTCCAGAAGCAGGCAGGATCCCGCGAGAAACCCGAGCCACTTGACGGCAAGTGCCAGATTGGGAAATGCAAGCGCCAGACGTGCGGCCGCCGACAGCGCCGGCCCTCGTCCATGGCTCACCGGCACCTGCTGACGGAGAAGCAGCTGGACCGCACCCTGCCCGTCCCGCGCAGCGAGTGCGAGGTCGTCGAGTCCGGTTTTTCCGAACCGCAACAGGTAGGTTGCCACACGGTCCGCCGAACCTGAAAACAGCGCGGCCGCGTAGATCAGCGCAAAATCGTCGGGAGCCACACGCGCGAGGTGCGCGTACTCGCCAAGCGTCTTGCGATCGTCGGCGAGGCGGAGCAATTCACCGAGTTGCACCCAGTCGAGCCGTTTGCCGAGCGAGAGCAGATCCAGATAGACTCCTTCAAGCGCGCCCATGTCCATCCGCCCCGAGGCAATCTCCGCAAGGTTCCGCAGGTCGCGCTGCAGAGGAGCGGAAAAATGCTCTCCCTGGTACAGCAGCGCCGCGAGCAGGATGACCGCCTCCAGCGTCTGTCCACCGGGGCTCTTCACAGGGACAAACTGGCCGGTGACACCGACCTCACGGGTGCGCAGCAATGCCTGGACGCCGAGCGAACGTGAGTTCTGAAGATAGCTCCGCAGGGTGGCCCGCGCCTTTCCGGTTATGAAGAAGGTGAGTATCGGCGTGCTACCCGCGTGCCCTTTGCTTTCCTCGAGCTTGAAAAGCGGGTCAAGAAATGGATCCCATCCGCCCCATGGAACGAGCGTGGGTTGGCGCGCGCCCGCCTCTGCAAGTCTGGCGCTGAGCGCGGCGAGTCCCGGGTCTCCCGCACGTCTGGCAGCGGTTGCAAACAACGCCGCGGGACCAAGCTTCTCCCGCTCGAGCAATTGACGACCAAATTCCGAAAGCGACGGGCTCCCCTCCCCTGCAGCCTTCAGCAACGCCGGCGAAACGGAACGCAGATTGACCGGCAATGCCCACGAGGCCAGCAACAGCCCCACACCGAGCAGGATCCCTCCCGCAACGACTACTCGCAAAGGGCTGGAGCGACGTGACGAGGTCATCGGGCGAACTATTGGTTTGCGGGAATCGAACTCAGATCCACGCTGCTTCATTCATCGACCGATGCCCTTGCGAATTGTTCACTACAATGACCCGGTCCTGCGACAAAAAGGCGGGAAAATCACCGTCTTCGATGCGGAGCTTGCGCGACTGGCAAACGACATGGTGGCGGCCATGAACGACGCCGATGGCATCGGACTCGCCGCCCAGCAGGTCGGCCTTGCACTGCAGCTCTGTGTGGTCGATCTCGCTTCGGCCAAACGGGATTTCACGTGGTCGCTGGATGGAGTTGCCACACCCTTGGAGCTCATCATGCCCATGGCATTGGTCAACCCTTCGATCACCGTCCAGCCATCTGAAAAACTGCCCTACGAAGAGGGCTGTCTGTCCTTCCCAGGCATCCGTGGCGACGTCATTCGCCCCGACCGCATCAGTGTCGCCTTCCAGGATCTCCATGGTGTCGCCCACACCATGACCTGCGACGGCCTGCTCGCCCGTTGCATCCAGCACGAGGTGGATCACCTGAACGGCGTGCTTTTCATCGACCGCATGGAAAAGAAGCTGAGGCAGAGCCTCGACCTCGAAATCAAGGAACTGGCCGCCCTCACCCGGGCGTCGGATCCGCACGCATGATAGCGCCAACCGATTCATCCGGCTACAAACCCTCCCTGCTTTCGAAAACCAAACCATGAGCCAGAAATCCGACGGCATGAACTACGCCCCGCAGGGCAAACCGAGCCCGGTCGTGAAACCGGGTGAGTTTGTCTTCGCGGCTGCGCACCTGGACCACGGTCACATTTACGGACAGTGCAACGGGCTGATCGAGGCCGGCGGTGAACTGGCCCTTGTTCATGACCCGGACCCCGCCAAGGTGAAAGCCTTTATCGAGCGCTATCCTCAGGCGAAGGCCGCACGTTCGCTCGACGAGATCCTTGACGCACCGGACATCCGGCTGGTTGCGGCTGCCGCGATTCCCAGCGAGCGGGGCCCGATCGGCTGCCGGGTCATGGAGGCGGGCAAGGATTATTTCACCGACAAGACCCCGTTCACCTCTCTGGATCAGCTCGATCAGGCCAAGGCGGTCGTAGCCCGGACCGGAAGGAAATATTCCGTCTACTACAGCGAGCGACTCCATGTCGAAAGCGCGATGTTTGCCACTGACCTGGTGAGCCAGGGTGCCATTGGGCGGGTGGTCCAGGTGATCGGACTTGGCCCCCATCGCATCGGGCCGAAGGAGAATCGGCCCCGCTGGTTCTACGAGAAGGCGAAATATGGCGGCATTCTCTGCGATATCGGGAGTCACCAGTTTGAACAGTTCCTCACGTTTTCGGGTGCGACCGACGCGACGGTCACCCAGGCGGCAGTCGGGAATTTCAGCAATCCCGATACCCCCGAACTCGAAGACTTCGGAGAGGCCTCCCTGCTCGGAAACAATGGTTCATCGAACTACATCCGCGTCGACTGGTTCACCCCCAAGGGACTGAGCACCTGGGGCGACGGACGCACCACGATCCTGGGTACGAAAGGCTACATTGAGCTTCGAAAGTACGTCGATGTGGGACGCGACAAGCGCGGCGACAATGTCTACATCGTCGATGATGCAGGGGAGCGCTACCTCAACGTTGCGGGACAGGTGGGATTCCGGTACTTCGGAGAATTGATCCTCGATTGCCTCAACCGGACCGAGAAAGCGATGACCCAGTCGCACACGTTCAAGGCGGCCGAGCTCTGCCTGCGCGCCCAGCTGGCAGCCAGAAGGATCGCCTGAGTTGCAGCCCGCTCACCGCTTCAACGGCATGAAACAGGAGGCCTGAGTTCCTCCCTCCAGCATGGCATCCTCCATTGCAACACGCACTGGCGACGACGGCAGGACCCGCCTCATCTACGGGCAACGCGTCTCGAAGGCCCATCCCCGCATCGAGGCTGTTGGAGCGTTCGACGAACTCAATGTTGCCCTCGGGGTCGCGAAGGCCATCTGCTCCGTCGAAAGCCGTCGCCGATTCCTGACACAATTGCAGTCGGACCTGATCGCCCTCATGGGAGAGATCGCCTGCCATCCTGATGACGCGCCGCGCCATGCCGCCTCGTCCTTTCCCAGGGTCACTACGGACACCCTCGCGCGCATCGACTCCGAGATCGGCATGATAGAGTCGCGCAACCACAGCTTCGAAGGCTGGGCGACCCCAGGGGCAAATCCGCACTCCGCAGCGCTGGAGTCGGCCCGCACAACCGCGCGGCGTGCGGAACGC
>JAGOJU010000029.1 GCA_017994935.1 Opitutaceae bacterium | reverse complement strand
GGCGGTCGCATCGTCCGGACGGACATCCTCGCTGCCGAGAAATCCGGTTCGGCCAAAGGTGGATCAGGCGCGGGTACGAGGAGCGGTGCCACGCTTGTCTCCACCCTTTCCGCCAAGGGTCCGATTCAGGAGGAACGCGCTGTGCAGGTTTCCACCATGCGTGGGGTCATCGCCAGGCGGCTGCTGGAATCCAAGACACAGATCCCCCATTTCTACCTAGATGTCGAAGTCGATGCCGGTCCGCTGCTCGCCTTGAGGGTGCAGCTCAATGGCGCGCTCGAAAAGGAGGGAGTCAAACTGTCGGTCAACGATTTCGTTCTCAAGGCATCGGCGGAGGCCTTGCGGCGTGTGCCGGCGGTGAATGCCTCCTGGGAACAGACGCAGATCCGCTATTTCGGCGCCGCCCATGTATCCTTCGCCGTTGCGATCGATGACGGATTGATCACCCCGGTTGTCCGCGACGCCCACCTGAAGTCGATTTTTGGAATCAGTGCCGAAGCCAAGGCTCTCGGCAGGCTGGCCAAGGAAAAGAAACTCAAGCCCGACCAGTTCACGGGCGGCACCTTCTGCGTCAGCAACCTCGGAATGATGGGCATCGACAGATTTTCTGCGATCATCAATCCACCCAACGCAGCCATCCTCGCTGTCGGAACCACGGTCAAGAAGCCGGTGGTCGAAGAGGATCGTATCGTGATCGGTCAACGCATGACGCTCACGCTTTCCTGTGATCACCGTGTGGTCGATGGTGCGATCGGTGCCCAATTCCTCGTGGCGCTCAGGGACCTCCTGGAGAAGCCCGCCCTGCTCCTCATTTGATTCTCCTGCGATCACCTCACGGGCGTCCGTTCCGTCACCCGGGAGCGCTGGGAAATGTTCAGGCCCTATCGTCTCCAGAGAGCCCTCGCCGCGCCGCCCACCTCGCCGCTGCCAGGGAACGCCGCGCAGCACTGAAAGCGACGCCCGCATTCAGTCGCGCGCTGCGCGGACCGAATCGTAGCCGCTCCAACTCCTCTCGTGCACGCACCACCTGCGGGTGATGACGCACAGATGGTGGCGCCAGTCTGAGCCTTTGAAGCCAGCGGCCCGCCTCCTTTCGTACAGGGTCGCCCCCGCCGTTGGTGCGCCATGAAAACAGCGCACGCCATGCCCAGGAGCGTCGCGCCGCCGAAACGAGCCACAGTGCCAGAGTGGCGGCCGCAAGCAGCAGGCCGTGAATCACCACTCTGCGTGTGCTCCACGGCTCAAGCAGCCAGTCCCTGACGTGCTGAAACCCCTCCCGGGTAGTCTCTCCGAGGCAGGTCATGGCGCTGTCGAGTTTCTTCAGGGTACCGACGGCAACCTCTCCCTGGGCCTGTTGATCGAAACTGATGACCCGACGGAACCAGAAGACCCTCAGTCCATCCAGCCTCGCCTGCCAGCTGTCATCGACAACTCGTCCCGCGACTTCCGCCGCCGCTGTTACCCTGTCCGGTTCACCCACCGCGGTCGCTGTGCCCGGTGTTGGATCAACACGGATCCATGCATCGGTTCCATTCCAGATTTCACACCATGCGTGTGCGTGTGTGTGCCGGACGATCAGGCTGTTGCTGTAGGGATTCCAGTCGCCCCCCTTGAATCCAGTGACAATACGGACCGGATGGCCCGCCGCATTGGCAAGGAGCGCGAAGCTCCCAGCGAAGTACTCGCAATGCCCCGGCGTGTCCGACTGAAGCCAGCGAATCAGCGGATCTCCCCGGCCGGGGGGAAGTGTCGACTGCAGCGAATACGTGTGTCCCGCCCAAAGCCATTCACATACTCGTCGTGCAAACTCCTCACCCCGCAGCGGGGCCTCGCCGGTTGCGGCCCGCACCATGCCGCGCAGGAGACGTCCCGACTCCGCATCCACCTTCATTCGTCTGAATCCGGGAGTGTGGCCGCCGATTGCCTCGCGCATTGCGAAGGCAGGGTCCTTCAGCACCGCGCTCATTTGCTGATTGTAGATCCGGTACCCGATGAGCTCCGACGGCTCCGATCTCAGGGCAATCATGCGCAGCGGACGGTTGAGGGTAAACGAAACGGGCCGGCTGAAAACAATCTGCCCAAACGAACCGCCCAATGGCAGGTGACGGCTTACACCGGGTTCGAAAAAAACGCTCCACACTCCCCCCTTCGCACCAGCCGAAGGCAGCACGCCCTGGGCATTTTGCACCTCATCATGGGTCGACTCCGAAAGCTGCCGGTTCAGTTCTGCCGAGGTTCTGAATCCATTTTCCGAATACTCGTCCAGGACAACCATCCGCCAGTACGGCACTCCAGGCAGGAGCGAGGGATCGCTCACATCCACCGTCATGGCGATGCTGTCATCCTCCTGGATGTCGGTGACATCGCCAAAACTGACCGTCTCGGAAAACCCGGTTCGCGTCTTCTTGCTGATCAGGCTGTCCAGCAGGAAATTGCTCCCGACCTCAAACCGGGGAATCGCCAGGAACAACAGGCCGGATGCGGTCATGAGCCCCCCGAAGAGGAGGCATCCAAACAGGAGGATGCGCCAATCGAGCACGGCACAGACACGTCGCAGCAATCGCGGCCAGCTCACGGCAGTCGCCCACAGGGGAACGGATCGGGCCGCCACCGCCGTTGACGAGCGCTCAGCAGCGGAGTCGCCGTTCGTGTCCGTTTCGCCTTCAGTCGAGATTGTCGACAGAAGGAGCACCCCAAGAGCACAGGCTGCGAAAGTCAGGATCTGCACGACAAAAAGGGGCGAACCGCCATACACCCCCGATGCGATCACGAGCAGCAGACCAAGCAGGATCAGTTGGAAATCATCGCGCCTGCGCCGATAGGAGATCAGCCGAAGGAAGATCAGCATCAGCTCCACGCGCACAAGGGTGGGAAATGGCTGCCGGTGCGTGTAGAAATCGAAAAGGAAATAGATGACCACCGCAGGAAGCGTCAGACGGTGAACAAGCGGTGGGATGCGCGCGGGTATCGATGGCCAGATTGCCACCACCGGCGCGGTGAGAAAAATAACCGCCACCCACAGCCTCACCTCAATCTCCAACTGGCATACGCTCCACGCGGGGATCACCGCAAGCAGCGAGCCGAGGATCCATTTGATCTGCAGGAGCTCTGCGGATTTAAGTTGTGGCCGCTTTTTGACCATCGAGATAGGCAGCCACCCCGCTGACCCCGTCGGGTGCGAAGGTGAGCATGTTTCCGGGCAGGTGTCCCCTGCCTCCGGTTCCTGTCGAAGCGCTCGCTCCCGCGTCATCGGGAATACGGACCTGCAAGGGTTTCAATACGGCCAGCTCATCCAGGAAGGCTTCGATGTCCCCCAGGCGACGCACGCGGAGCGCCGGTCCGTTGGCGACGAGCACCGAGTCCAGCCTGCCGGCACGGAAGAGGTCCTCCGCAAGGGAACCGGCAAATTGAAGGAGCCGTTCAAACTGCTCCGTTCTGAACCACCGGTCAGCCATCGGGTTTACCCATATCGAGAACCCTTCCGCACTTTCCGCACTGAATTGCCTCACGAGCAATTGCCCTGCCCTCGCGCTCGCCTTCCAGTGGATCAACCGGTAGGAATCACCCCGGACGTAGGAACGCAGCCCATGCAGGTCCCCCCCGTTTCCCTGCCTGGACAGTGCGCGTCCTTGGGGTGAACGTGTGCGCGACAGGACAGGAAAGGTCCGGTAACTGGCCGGCGCAGGCCAGACAATGACATCGCGCTTCAATCCTCCGCGAAACCGTTTCTTCAAGAAACCGAACGGAAACATCGAGACCACGCTGGAGAGCTCGACGGGAACAGCCCCTCGCTGGTCAGGCTTCCAGATCCACTCCATGCGCACACGGCCTCCGTTCGGTTCAAGCCTCTCCCGAAGCGGCAGGACGACGCGGGCTGGTGTCCGATCACCTGCCTGGATCTCGAAGGACAATCCGTAGCTTGGCAGCACACGCTTGCGGTTGCGCACCTCCAGCACCATCAGCGTCTCCACACCGGCCCTCAGGGTCGGTTCGATCCGGAGTCGCCAGGACACCCTGGCAAGGTTCAGCCATGAAAGCGCGCCGCTAAGAAGGAGACAGGAAAGCAGCAGCGAAAGAGCGATGAACAGGATGTTGTTGGCGGTGTTGTACGCCGCAAATCCAATGACAAGGGAAAGCGTGATAAGGACCACGCCCGAAATGGTGGGCGTCACCCGCTGGTCGCGCGGAGGAAGGATCAGTCGCCGGAAGGTTCGCCTCCACGAGAATCTTGGCCCTCCGAGTCCGGTCGAATCAGGGCCATGCCACGCCCTGCCTTCCCGCCGGGCGTTCGCCATCTCTCGAATGCTTGGGGTGCCTCGAACTGGAGAAGGAGTGATGGCTGGCATGGTAAACAGGCGGTTTCGCAGGGCGGATACGCGCGCCTGGATGATTTTTTCCGGGTCAGGCGGGAAGCGGCAGGGTCGCCAGGATCCGCTTGAGGATGGCGGTGACCGCGCGTCGCTCCTCCAGGGCATCGCTCGATTGACGTCCGAGCGCCAGGCGGTGGGCAAGCACCGGAAGAACGAGGGCAAGCACATCTTCCGGCAGCACAAAATCGCGACCGAGAATGAGTGCACGCGACTGGGCGGCCGCCTTCAGCCCGAGTCCGCCCCGGACACTGATGCCTGCCTTGAATTCCGTTTCCGTACGGGTGGCCCCAACGATCTTGAGAAGATACTCGAGCACGCTTTCCTCGACAAATACCTGACCGGCCAGGGTCTGGAGCTGGAGAATCTCCTCACGCGAAACCACACGATTGAGCTGGATGTTGTCATAGGAACCGCGCGCCGTTCTGAGGATCTCCAGTTCATCCGCAGGCTGCGGATAGCCCATGTGGATCCGCATGAGAAAACGGTCCATCTGACTCTCCGGCAGAGGAAACGTACCCTCATAGTCGACTGGATTCTGCGTCGCGAATACCATGAAAGGTGACCCCACCGCATGGGTTTCCCCATCGACCGTCACCCGGGCGCGATCCATAACCTCGAGAAGTGCAGACTGCGTTTTTGGTGTCGCCCGGTTGATCTCGTCCGCAAGGACCACATTTGCAAAAACGGGGCCGGGCCTGAAGACAAAGCCCTTAACCGAATCATCGTAGATTGCCACACCCGTAACATCCCCGGGCATAAGATCGCTCGTGAACTGCATTCGCGAGAATTCCCCATCCATTGATTTGGCGAGCGAATAGGCCAGCGTCGTCTTGCCGAGGCCGGGAAGGTCTTCGATCAGGAGATGACCTCCCGCGACCAGACACGTCAGGACCTGCTGGATGACATCATCCTTGCCCTTGATGGTCAGCCGCATGTTGGTGCGGATGCGTTCAAGGGCTGCTCTTGCTTCCGAAATGGAAGCGGGGGAAAGGAAATCGCTCATGAGGGACACGCTGGAATTTGCTGATAAAGGGTCAACGGGTGGAAACCTGCCGACGTGCTTCGAAGGTGGACTTTACGTTCTGTTCGCAATTGGGAGGATCGGAATGCGGACATGGCGCCACGCGAGAGCACCTCAGGCCAGAAGCTCGATCAGCCTGGTGAAGATCCGGTTCACTTTCTGCTGGTTGTCCCTCACGAGATTCTTGAAGGCATGGAAGTCGATCGATGTGCCCTCGAGGCCATTGGCATAGTTGTCAATGATACCCAGGCTGTTGTAACGGATGCCAAGCTCCGAGCAGAGGTCGGCCTCATGCGCCGCAGTCATTCCCACGACGTCGCCCCAATGACGGAGAATCGCGATCTCCGCTTTTGTCTCGAACCGTGGACCGCGCATCTGCACGTAGACCTTGCCCGTCTGAAAAACGAATTCAGGCGCGAGTGCGGAGGTGATCATCGGGATCAACGTATTTGAGATTCCCGGCGCGCCTCCGCTGAGTTCCGAGTCAAAAAACGTCTGCGGTGGACTCTGCAGGTTCACGTAGTCGCTGCAGGAAACCAGCGTCCCCGGTGGCAACTCGCGCTTTAGCGAACCGACGGAGTTGAAGGAAATGACGTCTTCGAAGCCCAAATCCGCCAGGGCTCTGATGTTCGCCCGGTAGTTGATCGAATGCGGCGGTAGCGGGATGCCATAGCCATGGCGATTGATGAGGACCTGATCTCCGCGGGACTTGTAAGTCACGAGTCCGTAGGGAGTCTGGAGGGTCCGAACCTCCCATTTCTCAAAAAGCGTCGAGTTTACAATGCTGGTTCCGCTGATAAACGCGACTTTCACCCGGCGATCCAATCAGCGGAGGCAATTCGGGTCAACGCCTGCGGGCTGAGTAATAACCCGGCAGCTGATGCGCGGGTGACTACGTAAGCCCTTCCAGCACCTGTTCATCTGAGGTTTCGCATCACTATTCGCACTCAGTGCGCGCCAATGAGTCCGATCGCGGCAAGCATCAGAATCGCGCCGATGAAGCGATTCCTGAGCAGGGCCGGCGGCAGGACCTGTTCCTCATTGCCAAACCAATGGCCGATCAGCCAGACCGCCATGACACTCCAAAGTCCGCGTGAGGAGTAGACAATGTTCACGGCGGTTGCATCCCCGTAGACTGCCAGTGCATAAGCCACGCTCGCAGCCTGGACTGCCAGCAGGACGGCACCCGGTCCGAGCCACGGCCACGCGGCCCCAGGAACCGAGGTGAGCGGAGCTTGGAATCGATGAATGATGCCGAGCGAATAGAGAGCCAGACTTCCAAACATGATCGGCAGGTAGATGCCTGCACCCCATGCGGGCGCCCACTTCTGCACCAGCACATCCGTCAGTGCAAAGGCCGCGGCAGCCAGTGCTCCCCACGCAACGGTCGCTCCGACCCGGCGATGAGGGATGCCCTTGGCTCCAAGGTTTAGAAGAACAATGGCCAGCGTGCTCAGGGCGGCTGCCAGCCACCACTTGAGCGGCACAGGGTCTGCGAGAAGTACCGCACTGAACAGCGCCACCAGCATGATCTTGAGGCCGAGAACCGGTGTGGCTATCGAGACGTCCCCTTCAATCGCCAGAAACGTCGCAATCTGGCCGACAAAAAACAGAAGCCCCGTGAGCACCGGCTGCCACAGCATGCCTGCAGGCTGCCCTGGCCCCCCCAGCAGAAGCAGGGGGGAGAAACACACGGCCATGGCCCAGTTGGAGACAAACGTGGTCCGCCACAGGCCTACGCCAAACGTCGAAGCCCGCTTTACGAAAAGGACGGCAAAGACATATCCAAAACTGCTCGCCAGGGGAAAAAGCAGATGCAACGGCAGTTTCATGGTGCAGACGGGTCGCCCCCTCGCTCATTGAGCGGAGTGGAACGATCGTTTCGAAGTATCAAAGGTAGGATTCGATCCGCTTCTCGAATTCTGCCTCGTTGGAAACCGCCCCGATCTTGCTGTGACGAATGCGACCCTCCCGATCCACCACAAAGGTCGTGGGCATGAGCTCCACCTTGTAGGCCGCTGTGACCTCCTCATCCCCCATGACAATCGGATAGGTGATCCCCATGGACTCGACAAACTTCCTTACCACTCCAGGCCCCTGCGCGTCCAAAGAAATGCCGACGATCACCAGACCGCGATCGGCAAGCTTCTTGTAGAGATTCACGTAGAATGGCATCTCGGCTCTGCAGGGCGGACACCAGGTGGCCCAGAAATCCACGATCACCACCTTTCCCTTGAACTGGGAGAGGGTGACCTCTGCACCGGCAAGATCCTTCAGACGCCACTCGGGAGCGATCGGGAGAGCTGTCTCCCCCGCGGCCGTCTGCGGCGATTTCCCTCGATCCTTGCACCCCGGAAGAGGGATCAGGAGAAACGCAAAAACGGACAGGAACGCGAAGGTGCGCAGGCGATAAAGTGAAGGCATGGGAGTCATGTGCTATCTCCAAATCCGATCCGCCGTCAAATCGTCACTCGGAAAGATTCCCCTCATGGTTCCCGGGCCTCCGGCAGATCCATGCCAAGCGTATCCACAAACTTTTTCATCGCGGGCGTTAGGACCCTCCCTTTGCGATAGAGTATTGCAAGCGGCCGGGTGAACTCCTTCTCCCGGAACTTGAGTACAGCAAGCGTCCCCTGCCTGCTCTCCTGGAGGACCGTCGCATGGGGAACGATTGCAATGCCGTGGTCGATTTCCACCGCCCGCTTCACCGTCTCGATATTGTCAAATTCCATGACCGGCTCGACCTCGAGTTTGCTTTCCCTGAAAATCTGATCCACCGCCTTCCGCGTGGGAATATCCGGATCGAAACCAATGAATTTCTGGGCGGCCAGATCCGACATCTGGATTTCCGTCCCCTGTCTTGCAAGAGGATGGTTCGGATGCGTGATGACCACCAGCTTGTCGTTCCGGAAGGGAATGGCTTCAATCTGACGCTGCCGGATCGGAAATGCGACGAGTCCGAAATCGACCGAGTTATGAAGAATATCCTCGTACACCAGATTTGACCGACGGTACTCCACCCGCACATTCACGGAGGGAAAGTCGTTAAGGAAGCGTTTGATGTATGGGGGAAGTTCATGCAGCCCAATCGAATAAATCGTGGAGATGCGAATCACGCCGCTGATCACCTTTTTCATTTCCTGAAGCTCGGAGTTGAGCTTGTCGTAGGTGTGCAGCAGTTCCTTTGCAGACTCATAGACTCGCTGGCCTTCCCGAGTAAGCTGGAATTGCTTCTGGCTGCGATCGATGAGCAGTGCCTTGAAATGACGCTCCATCGCGCGGGCCTGCTGACTGACTGCCGATTGCGTAATACCGTTGATCTTCGCCGATTTCGAAAAACTCTTGGTTTCGACGAGATCCGCGAAAATCTTGAAATTATCGATCTGCATAGTGATTCGTTAACCACGCACACTATAATTTTACCTTATCGAAGGGCAATCCATTAAATCTCCTTTTTTGATGCATACTTCCTATGACGATTTTCGTATCGCGGCCGAACGCGTGCTTTCGCGGATTACGGACGCATGTCGTCGGAGCGGACGCGACAAACAGGAGGTCAGCCTGCTGGCAGTGACAAAGACGCATCCCGTCGCGGCGGCACATCATGCTGCGCGGTTCGGACTCAAGAGCGTGGGAGAGAACCGGGTCCAGGAGGCATGCGAAAAGATCCCGCTGGGGCCTCCGGGTCTGCGATGGGAACTCATCGGTCACCTGCAGTCGAACAAGGCCAGACTGGCAGCAAAGTGGTTTGACAGGATCCAGAGTGTGGACAGCGAAAAACTGCTCGTGGCGTTGCAGAAGGAGTCGTTGGCCATAGGAAAAACCCTGCCCGTCCTGCTTCAGATCAACGCTGGCAACGATCCAGCGAAGTTCGGCGCCGACCCGCAGGATGCTCCCAGACTTCTGGAGTGCGCCCGGCTCCAGGGAAATCTCCGCGTCGAAGGGCTCATGACGATCGCTCCCCTGAGCGAAGACCCGGATGCTGCCAGGCGGACGTTTTCGAGGCTGCGCGAGATTCGCGATGACCTTCGCACGAAATTTGGCCTGCCCCTCGCGGAATTGTCGATGGGGATGAGTTCGGACATGGACATTGCCATCGCCGAGGGGAGCACCCAGGTGCGCGTGGGCTCGGCATTGTTTGGTGCGCGCGAATCAAAGTAGGGCAAGGACTTCCCTTCAGGGGATTCCTTTGCTGTTGGCACGGGCGATGAAAGAACCTTTCCTCAGCCCGTGCCCGCCTCTTCCTTTGATCCCAGAGAGAAAGATGCCCTTCTGGCGTTGATCGACGATCCATCGCCGGCAACACGCAAGGCGTTGATGGCCCACTTCTCTTCGCAATCGATTGCAGCGGGGCAGTTGCTCAAGGAAGTCGCAGGAAGCGCCAATCGTATTCTGGCAACGCACGCCCGCTGGTACCTCAATGAACTCAAGATCCGGGATCCGATCGAGGAGTTTCGCGTCTTTGTCCGCTCGCTGAGCTACGAATTGGAAACCGGCGCCTTGCTGATGGGTCGCACGGTTTATCCGGACATCGATGTGGCCGAGGCCTGCCGGCAACTTGACGACATCGCCTCGCGGTGCCGGGAACTCATCGCCGAGCCCTCGAGTCCGAGGGAAAAATGCCGTGTGATCAACCGAGTGCTTTTTCACGATTTCGGATTCCACGCAAACCTGGAGCACTACTCCGATCCCGAAAACAGCTTCCTGCACCGGGTGCTGATCCGGCGCAAGGGCATCCCTATTTCCCTGTGCACGGTTTACCTGCTGGTCGCGCAGCGGCTTGGATTCTCGCTGGAACCCGTAGGCCTGCCCAGCCACTTCGTGATCGGCTGTTTCCTCGATGAAAAGCCGTTTTTTGTCGACGCGTTTGATGGAGGCACCTTTCGGAACGCACCGGAAATGGTCCTTCGCTTCAAGCTGTACGGCCAGCCGACCCACGCCAGTCAACTCGCCCCGACGCCCATTCGAGAGGTCCTCTGCCGCACCTGTCGGAATCTGATCAATCACTACACCGCCTCCGGCTCGCTCGAGCGTGCAAAGCTCTTCGCCTCCTTTGTGGAGGACTTTGAAAGCACCCACGCCCGTCACTCGGCCTGAGGTCGTTTCCCACTCCGGCACCGTGCGGCGAAGCGAAGCAGTCGCTTTCAGGAATTGAGTTGGAGTGAGTTCTCTGGAACTCCTCCTGCATCTGATTCATGCCGACGAACGCTGTACTCACTCTCGACGATCTCGATACCTGGAAAAGCGAGGGGACATGCCTCGCTGTCCTTGGACACCCGATCAAGCACTCGATCAGCCCGGCAATGCACATGGCCGCGCTTGCCGACATGGCACGCCAGGATCCCCGTTTTTCAGCCTGGCGGTACGTGAGGTTTGATGTTCCTCCGGAACAGCTCCCCCATGCCTTGGACCGTCTGTACGCCAAGGGATTCTTCGGCTTGAATCTCACCGTGCCGCACAAGGTGCTCGCATTCCCCCTCGTGGGCATCGTCGACCCCGAGGCACGTCCGATTGGAGCCGTCAATACGCTCAGGCGTGAGCCCGGGGGGTGGAGAGGTTTCAACACGGACGGCTACGGCCTCTCGATGGCTGTGCGGGAAACGCTGGAGATTGAGCTGGCAAGTTCGCACGTCGTACTTGCCGGAGCAGGTGGTGCCGCGCGGGGTGCCGCCGTGGAATGCCTTCGGAAGGGGTGCCGCTCACTGTGGATCGGAAACCGTTCCGCAGACAACCTTGCCCGATTGCTCTCGGACCTTCGCGACCTCGCTGGGGGCATTCCAGTCCATGGATTCAGCACCGCCTCCCTTCCGTCAGGCCTGCCGTCCAGGGCGCTGGTCATCAATGCCACGAGCGCTGGTCTCCGCCAGGAGGATCCATTGCCCATTCCGCTCACTGAGCTTCCCGATCCTGCCGGGGTCTATGACATGATTTACAATCCTGCGGAGACTCCTCTCCTGCTTGCGGCCCGGCAGCTGGGGATTCCCTCAGCCAACGGGTTGTCGATGTTGATTCATCAGGGAGTCCGCGCACTGGAAATCTGGTCTGAAGCCTCAGTGCCAGTCGGAGCCATGCGCGAGGCAGCCACGAAGGCAATGGGGCGATGACACCGATTTGACTTCGTCCTGCCTCGCGTTCGAAATGCGCGCCTCCATGTTTTCAGCGTACGCCGACCTGGTCGCCGAGTTTCCCGCCTTTTTCGCCATCCTTGCAGGCATACTCGGCGCCGTAGTCGGCAGCTTTCTCAATGTCGTCATCTACCGCGTCCCTGTAGGAAAATCGATCGTAAGCCCCCGATCCCAATGCGCCTGCGGCAAACCCATCATTTGGTACGACAACATTCCAGTGCTCAGCTGGTTTGTTCTCCGAGGCAGGGCACGCTGCTGCGGTCGTCCCTATTCATTCCGCTATCCGTTTGTCGAAATGCTTGTGGCGGGACTGTTTCTCTGGAGCTGGCTCGTATTCCCGCCCGCGAAGGCGATTGTCGGCTGGGTGTTCCTCAGCGGTCTGGTCTGTGCGACCTTCATCGATCTGGACCACCTCATCATTCCGGATGCCTTCACGATCGGCGGCGCTATTGCCGGCATGCTGCTCTCACTCGCCGTACCCGCATTGCACGGCTGCCAAGGGGGTGATCCTCTCGCCAACGTGATCGAGGCGGGAGCGGATTCCCTCCTGGGGATCCTGATCGGTTCCGGCATGGTGCTGTGGATTGCGTTGCTTGCCGAAGCTGTGCTGAAGAAGGAGGCAATGGGATTCGGCGACGTAAAATTCATGGGTGCCATCGGCGCATTCTGCGGCTGGCAAGGCACCCTCTTCAGCCTCTTCGGCGGCGCCATGGTTGGCACTGTCTGGTTTCTCCTGGCGCTCCTCTGGAAGGTGACCTTCGGCTCCCGGGCAAGCATTGCCCCTCCCGCAGAAACTCCGGACGGGAAGCCCGCCGAGCTTGGCCTTGGAGTACATGTCCCGTTTGGCCCGATGCTGGCCGTGGCAGCCGGCATCTACTTCCTTTCCGCCCATACTTGGTTCGATCAGTACCTGGCGGAATTCACGCACCTTTTTCGGGAAATCACCTCCCAGTAACAGGAAGCCTTCGGCCGGTCCTGCCTCGAACCACACTTGCCACGACGTCAAGCCACAGTCGAACGAAGCGATGCGCTGATTGGCATCGAAATGCTTTCGAGGTGATTCGATCTCCTCCTCCGCGAGGAGGGACAGCGCACCCGCAGCAATTCCAGCCCGGGCCGCTCCACTCCCTCCGGAGTGGCCCGCACCAGGCCGTATTGAAACGCCCGCGTGACCAAGGCTCCCTTGTGCTGGATACCGAGCTTGCGGTGAAGCCTCTTGCGATAGCTGTGCACGGACTGTTCAGAAAGGTCCACCATCGCTGCCGCCATCCCGTCGCTGCAGCCATCGCCCAAAATCGCGAACATGTACATTTCCATCGGCGTCAGGTGCCTGAGGACCGCTGTCGAAGGCAGACTGCCCCGCAGCATCGGCTGGAGACTGGCGCTCCAGTAGGTCTGCCCATTCGCAACCCTGCGCACGGCCTCACGAAAACAGGCAATGTCATCCGTGGCGGTGTCAATGGCGCCCCTTGCACCAAGCGAGCGTAAAGCCTGCACGATCTGGTAGTCGCACCGCATTGTAACGAACAGCAACTTTTGGCCGGGACATGCCTGCTTCAAGGCGGCCAGCACAGAAAACTCATCTCCACCGGACAGGCTTGCCGATGCCACCACAAGATCCGCCGGTTCCGCGATGAGCTGGCTTCGGAGGGTTTCCACCGAAGTCGCACGTTCAAGATGGGCGCACGGAAATTCGGCCGCCAATGCGTGCCCCAGAATCTCAACAAGCAGGCGGTCCTGATGGGCGGTGACAATCCGTCTGATGTGGCCAAGGGCCGGATTGACGTTGGACGATTGGGCTGCCGCGTTTGCTGAAAACCCTGGCGCGCTGGCCGGGCTGCTGCGTGACGGCAATCCGCGAGAGGCGCGGAGTGCCAGGGTAGTTTCTTTGGAGTGGGGTTCCTTGATCATGATGCGAGTAGGCACCATGATGCAGATTCAATGCAGTAAAAGAAAAATGCGCTCAGATTTCCAATCTTCCCATCAGAAGAGGGAATGTAGGAAATCCTTAATCTGGATCCAGTACTTCGTGACGATCATTCCGAAGATCCAGCCAATCGAAACACCGATGATGAATTGCTTATAGGTGAATTTCATGAATGAGGTGGAGGCGAACATGCCGACGACTCCCGCACGACGTGTTCGCCTCGATCAAGGTTGGTTTCTAGTCTTCGAATGCGTAAACCAGCGCGTCAAAGAACGCGAAGGTGGCCGTGAACGGTCCGAAGTAGAGGTGCTCCACAATCGACTTCGCAAACGCTCCCACAAACTGGCCTGCGTCAACATAGGCAGGATCTCCGCCACCCGAAACGCCGGAAAGGTCCTCTTGAAGTAGAGTGTTCATCGTGAATTCTCCCTCAGGAATTGTTCCAGCCGTCGGCGACAGCCTCCTTGAATTCGCTCCAATGCTGATAGATGTCCTTGCCGATGTAGGCGGCAGCCCCGAAGAGCGCCAGCACAATGGCCGCGCCCGCTGTCAAGGGTTCCCCTCCCGTCACCCGCGTTGCTTCTTCCTGTGTCAACATTTTCATGGTTCTTGTCGTTTGGATGCGCCGGGTTGGAGACTTTTGATTTCGACGTGAAATCCTAAGCCTCCCCGGCGCGCCGACTGGGGATTTGAAACCCGGAATGCCCGCGCGGAAGCCGGAAGATGCCCCGGATTAGGGCGCCGCTGTGTGCGAACCTGCGGCATCCCCTCCCGGGAAGACGTTTCGGCTTTGCTCTCGGGCGACACCGTGCCAAGCCTCGGACGCGCCTATGATTTCACAGTCGGGGTCCCTCCCCTCTCCCGAATCCGCAGTCGGCAAGAAAAATGAAATATTCGGGCATCCGCGCGGCCTCGCGGTCCTGTTTTTCACGGAGATGTGGGAGCGCTTCAGTTATTACGGTATGCGCGCGCTCCTGGTTCTTTACATGGTGGAGTCGGTTGCCCGCGGAGGCATGGGGTACGAGACGCGCCACGCTACGTCCATCTACGGCACGTACACAATGAGCGTGTACCTGCTGACCATACTCGGCGGATTCGTTGCCGACAATTTCATCGGTGCCCGGAAGGCGGTCCTCTGGGGCGGCGTGATTATTGCCTGCGGGCACTTCTCGATGGCGATCCCCTCCACCTCTAGTTTCTTTGCGGGTTTGACCCTGATCGCGCTGGGCACCGGCCTCCTGAAACCGAACATTTCGACGATGGTCGGGAGCCTGTATTCCGCCGACGACGAACGCCGCGACGCCGGTTTCTCGATCTTCTACATGGGCATCAACATCGGCGCATTTGCTGCGCCGCTGGTCACTGGCTACCTCGCGCAGGGCGCCGGCTGGAAGAGCCTCCTCGAGTCATGGGGAATTTCACCGCACTCGTCCTGGCATTGGGGATTTGCAGCAGCCGGGGTTGGCATGACCTTTGGACTTCTCGTCTACCTCAAGCGGCTGCACTGGCTTGCCCACGTCGGAAGCCATCCCGCACATTCGGACAATCAGTCCCGCCCTTGGGGCAGGCTTGTGCTGGTGGCTCTGGGATCGTTCGCGCTCATTGCCATCATGCGACTCAGCGATGACCACCCAGGCCTGGTCTGGTTCCTCTTTGCCCTCCAGATCGCCGCCGTCGTATTTTTCGCGTTTCGGCCGAGTCCCGACAGCAAACGCATCGCGGCCATCCTCATCTTCTTCATTGCGGCCGAAATCTTCTGGGCACTGTTTGAGCAGACGGGCTCCTCGATCAGCCTCTTTGCAGACCGTCTCACGCGCAACGAGCTCTCCGGTCACAGCTTCCCTTCCTCCTGGTGGCAGTCCGTCAACTCGATCTGGGTCATCCTTCTCGCGCCGATCTTCGCCTACCTCTGGTTGCGGCTCGGACCGCGACAGGCCTCAAGCCCGCTGAAGTTTGCACTGGGCATCTTTTTTGTCGGTCTTTCCTTTCTCTGGATGGTCCCGGCCGCGAAGTTGACCGCCGAAGGAAAGGTCTCCCCAGTCTGGTTGCTGGTGCTCTTTTTCCTCCAGACGGTGGGCGAGATGTTGCTCAGTCCGGTCGGTCTCAGCACCATGACGAAACTCGCTCCGCAGAAACTGATGGGACTGGTGATGGGGATCTGGTTTCTCGCCGCCGCCCTCGGTAACAAACTCGCCGGAGTGCTCGCAGGAAACTTCACCTCTACGAACCCCGAGAGGCTTGCGGATTTTTTTCTTCATCAGGCTCTTTTTGTCGGCGCCGCAACCCTGGTGATGCTGGCCCTCGTTCCATGGACCAAACGCCTGATGGGGGGAGTGCGCTGACATGGGTACCCGCGCCTGGTTCTCCACGTTTGTCTACTGCGAGCCGCTTCAACCCCGCGGTATCGCGCGCCTGAACCTCGACCTTGCCGAGGAGTGTCGGCAGCTGCGGGCCTTTGACAGCGCAGGGAGGAAGTGGTCCGCAAAAAACTACCCCGGCGGCTACACAAGTTATGCGTCTTTGAACGCCCTGCATCGTTTCTCCAGTTCCTTCGAAGGACTGGAAAGGAAGCTCACCCGGCACGTGATGACATTCGCCCGCGAACTCGACATGGACCTGCGGGGGCGCACGGTCGCGATGACAGACTGCTGGGTGAACATCATGCCTCCCACGGCGGCCCATTCGATGCACCTGCACCCGCTGTCGTTCATCAGCGGAACATACTACGTGGTCACTCCCCCGTCGTGTCCGGGGCTGAAGTTCGAGGATCCCCGGCTTTCACGGCTGATGGCTGCGCCACCCAAACGCCCGGACGCAAGGAATGCCAACCGGACGCATGTCACCTACCCGGTGGAGGCAGGCAACGTGATCCTGTTCGAAAGCTGGCTGCGGCATGAGGTCGCGCAGAATAACTCGGAGGCAGAACGCATCAGCATCAGCTTCAATTTCGCCTGGTCCTGAATCCGCGCTACATCGCGGCCAGTATGATGGAAAGCGATGCCATGGAAAGAAGCGTGCTCATCACGATGGAGCTCGCGGCGACATTTTCGTCCCCGCCAAGTTCCCTCACCATCGTATAGGAAGCCGCAGCGGTCGGACAGGCCATCAGGATCAGCACCACCTTCAGTTCCCCCTGCCCCAGGCCAGCCAGGCGCCCTGCACCGTATCCGATGAGTGGTGACACGGCTGTCTTGAAAATTGCGGCGTACACCGCAAGCCGGCGGTTTCCGCGCAGGGGCGTGAGCACCAGTGCGCCGCCGATGCAGATCAATGCCAGAGGCACCGCCATTCCGGAAATCAGGTCGATGCTGCGGTGGATGGGGAGCCAGAGCGTGAGGTCCAGCAGATAGGCAGCCCCCCCCGCCAGACTCGCCACAATAATCGGATTCCGGGCAATCTCCTTCGCCAGCATCCGCCCAATTCCCTCCGCACCACGATGACGGCTCAGCAGAAGCAGTGACACCGAAAGTCCGTTGTAAATCACCAGAAGCGGCGCAAGGGTAAGTATCGCCGCAGTGACCGGCAGCCCGGGTGTCGTCAGGATCAGAGGCAGGCCGACGAACGTGAGATTGCCCCTGAAGGCAGCCTGCGCCCATGTCCCCTCCACTCCTTGTTTCACCCCGATGGCCCGCGCCGTCAGCCACGCGAGGCCGGAGGACAACAGCGTCGCCAGCACCAGCGTCAGCAGAAGACGTCCCATGCTCACGTCGGCGTGGTCCGCCTTCATCAGACTGATGAAAATGAGTGCGGGTAAACCAACCCAGTACGTCAGCTTGTTCGCGCCGCTCAGAAATCCGGTGTCAAAAAATCCTGCACGCTGCAGTGCCCCACCCAACGCGATGAGCAAGAAGATGGGCCCAAGAATATTGAAAATTTCCACCGGATGAGTTCTCAGGTTCGCGCGATCAGGTGCTCAGGCCCGCCAATGCCCGGGAGAATGGAACAGCGGACCTCCGAGACGTCTTCGCCAGAAAACATAAGGCCACCACGCCAATCGATAAAGACGCTCATCCCTCTTTCCTGGCAACAACCGCCCCAGGCGGCCGCCTCCCTCATCCCGATGGTATCGGAGCTCCTGTTCCCACCAGTTGCGGCCGCAGTAACCGAGGTGATGAAGTTCCATTCTGCGGATTTCCCTGAATATCGCCTGCCGCTGCCGTTGCGTCTTGGTATCCGCATGTTCACGTGACCCTGCCAGTATCATGGGAACATGGAGGAAACGGGCACCCCGGGTCGCAAGCCGGAGCCAGAATTCATAGTCGAAGGCATTGTCATAGACCGGATCAAACCACCCCCATCGCTCATGCACGGAGCGTCGCCAGAAAGCTGCAGGTTGACAGATGAAGCAGTGCTGAACAAGGACCTCGAAGTCGAACGGAACCGTGGGATAGGGACGCGTCTCGCCTCCCTTCACATCGATGAACGAGGCATCGCCATAAACCACGTCGACCTCAGGATGCTCCGCAAAGATCTCAGCCGCCGCGGCGAGCGCGCCCGGCGCCAGCACATCATCACTGTTGAGATAGCCGCAGATTTCGCCGTGCGACTCCTTGAGCCCTGCGTTGATTGCCGCCGCCTGCCCGCCATCCGGTCCGCTGCGCCAGCGAAACGCACTGCCGTACTCCGCCAGTATCTGAAGCGAGCCATCGGTCGAGCCGCCATCCAGCACGAGGTAGTCGAGTGAAACTCCCTCCTGGGTGCGCACACTCTCGATGGCGGCCCGCAGGAAGGAGGCCTGATTCAGCGAAGGTGTGACCAGTGAGAAGCTTGCCATGCGCGAAGCCCGGGAGATTGCCTTCCCTCCGCCGATTCGCCGACAAAAAAATCTCCGCCCCCGATTCGGGAGGCGGAGACGAGAGATCAAAATAAACCGAGGGTTATGCGGATTGCAGGAATGCCATTTGCGAAACCTGGGCGATCACCACCTTGATGCGAGGGATCAGGAGCGCCTTCAATTGCGCGGTGTCGGTGACATTCTTTCCGCCTTCCTGGACCGTGAACAGGCCAGCCTTCACCTTGTCGGCCATCCCGTCGGCAATCTGGTCGACGTCGCGCGTGCCATCGATGAGGGACACGACGTGGCGCGCAAAGGCGTCCATGCGGATCGAGACATGACGGAGATTCGTGACGTGGCGGGGCTCATTGAGAGCCTGATAGCGGGCATAGGCCGTGGCCTTCAGCTTGCCTTCGTTTTTGAGCGTGGTGAGCGGATGCGCAGTCGCGACGATCTCCACGAGGCCGCGGCTGTAGAGCAGCAGAAGCTGCTGGGCGATCACGGCCTCCTCGCGGGCTTCGTGTCCCGCTTCGCGAACTGCCGAACCGCCCTGGTTCAGACGGCCGCGGATGGCATCCATCAATTCGGCGAAGGAAACATGATTCAGGCCCGCCTGATTCAGGGACACCAGGATGGCCTTCACCAGCGCACTGTCCGAACTGATCGTTGCACCGGAGGCCATGCGGAACTCCTCCTTCTGGCCCGCCTGGAGGTTGACATCTTCCTTGGTCGGACGCGCAAGAGCTCCGATGAAGAACTCTTTCAGAATGCCGGCATCGACGCCCCGGTTCAGCTTCGCATCCTTCTTCACGAGGAGCGTCATGCGGAACATGCGATTGCGCAGAAAATCCATGTACTGCTCCATCGCGATGATGTTGCGGCCAACCTTCTTCAAGGTCTCCTGAACCTGCTGCGGGAAATTGGACGCCAGCATTGAGCTGAGTTCCGGCTCACCCAGGTACTGCAGGTTGTGCTTTGCAGCCGTCTCGACAAAATCGTGGAAATAGAACGCGCGGTTCTCCTCTTCGAGGAAATCGTGGCGAAGGTAGCCATCCGCCCAGCCCTGCATCGCGGTCAGTTCATTCTTCAGGAACTGGCCATAGGGGTTGTTCTCCGTGGGAACTGACTCAGCAAGGAACTTGACCAGCGCGCGGGACTGTCCGATGCGCTGCTGGATGTCCGAGAATTGCTGCGTGTGGAACAGCATCATGTCGCGGATCATGCCGCGCATGTGCCATCCGGGGAGCGCATTGTAGCTGATGTAGGCGACGCCGTTGTCCGTCAGCGTGGTGTCGCAGATGTCGAGGATCTTGTTGCGAACGTCCTCAGGTACCCAGCTGAAGATGCCATGGACAATGATGAAATCGAACTTCTTCCCCTCGGCATCGAAATCGAGGATGTTCTTGTGCTGCAGCGTGACATTCTTCAGGCCGACTTCCGCAATCGCCTTCTGGCCGCTTTCAACCTGACGGGCGGAAAGGTCCACACCGACAAACGTGCTGCCGGGATACATCTGCGCAAAGGGAATGATATTCGCGCCATCCGCGCAGCCCAATTCCAGAACATTGCAGTTGTCTGGCTTTGCTGGACTCATGCCGAACAAACGGGCGATCGTGGCCAGCTTGATGGGATGGGTCTGAGGAAAGGATGAACTTGGGTAAGGGACTTCGTCGTAAGTGTTAATGGACATTCCCGCAAATCTCCCAGAACACGGTGCCAAGCGCCAGCAAAAATCTCCGGGCTTTCTGAAGTCCGCTAACTACAAAAACTTCGGCGACGTAAAATCGTGCGAGCGCGATGCGAATTTGCTCATCCTTTCGGATGGCATATGCGCTGGTATTCTGAGCTGCCCGTGCCTCGGTATCAGAGCGATGCCGCCTTTACCTTTTCCGTCTGTGCAGCGCGAAATTCCACCAATGCCGTCCCGATTCTCGGTTCCGTTCCGGCTAGGATGGACGCCGCAAAGAGGGCCGCATTGATGGCGCCTGCCTTCCCGATCGCAAACGTGGCCACGGGCACCCCGCCGGGCATCTGAACGATCGAGTAGAGCGAATCGACCCCCTTGAGCGTTGCGCTTTCGACCGGCACGCCAAGCACCGGCAGCGTCGTGAGCGAGGCGGTCATGCCTGGCAAATGCGCGGCACCGCCCGCCCCTGCGATGATGACTTTTAGGCCGCGCTTTTGCGCTGTTTTCGCATATTCGAACATCAGCTCCGGGGTGCGGTGTGCACTCACCACCCGCTTTTCAAAGGCGATGCCCAACTGACTGAGAATCTGTGCCGCATGCTCCATCGTCCCCCAGTCCGATGTACTGCCCATGATGATGCCAACGCTCGGTGAAGTACTCGTCATGCCGAAAGATTCACCAAGGAAACACGAGATTGCCAACGCCTAAGTCTGGCGGCCCGCTCAGGGATCACGCATCTGTCTCGTAGGGGATCGCCGCCTCCCTGAATCTGCGGATCCCTCTATCGGTACTACTTGGCGTCTTTTCGAACCGGGCACGACGGAGTGCGCCCCTCCAGTCCGATTGTCGTGTCTCCTGCCAACGCCTGCTGACCGGCAGGTTTTGGAAAATTGGAGCGGGCGAAGAGACTCGAACTCTCGACGTCCACCTTGGCAAGGTGGTGCTCTACCAACTGAGCTACGCCCGCGTGAGAGGTGCGAAGAGATACGGTGACCCGGTCGTCGTCAACAGCTTTTTTGAGACCGACCGAAGCCTTCCTAACGCATTAGGTGTCCGTGACATCCAGCTCGGGCCACTGCGAAAGCTTCCGATGGAGGGTGCGCCGGCTGACGCCCATCAGTCTGGCGGCTTTTGTGCGATTCCCGCGCGACTTGATCAGCGCTTCACGCAGGAGTCGCTTTTCGTTCTCCTCCACCGAAAGCGTCCGATCCACCCCGGGCTGCCATCCTGTGCCTGCAGGCCCCGGATTCGGAGCGCCAGCCCCAATGGCTGAGGGGTTCGTCGAACCCATGCCGGCGAAGGGCGGACGGTGCTCCCCGGTCTGCAGGGTGGCCGGTGCGGCCCCCCGGAATCTGGGCTCGAGATCGTACTCGGTCACTTTGCCCGCATGATGAAGCACCACCATGTTCTCCGCAAAGTTCCTGAGTTCCCTGATGTTACCAGGCCAGGAGTAGGACTGGAGATGCCGCATGGCCCCGGGCTCGACCGTGAGGAGTCCGAAGCCATTCTCCTGCGCATAATGCTTCAGATAATGCGCGAGCAGGAGCGGAATATCCTGCTGGCGCTCCCGCAGGGGAGGCAGCGCGATGCGCACGACGTTGAGCCGAAAAAAGAGATCCTCGCGAAATTTTCCCTCGCGTACCATCGCCTCGAGCGAGCGGTTCGTCGCCGCAACGAGGCGCACATCGAGTTCGAGGGGTTTGTTGCCCCCCACCCGCTCGACCGTCTTTGTCTCCAGAAAACGCAGGAGTTTCACCTGCGTGCTCTGCGAAATCTCCCCGATCTCGTCGAGGAAAAGGGTGCCTCCATCCGCAGCCTCGAAACGTCCGATGCGGCGCTCGGTCGCACCCGTGAAGGCGCCGCGTTCATGTCCGAAAATTTCGCTTTCAAGCAGGCTCTCCGACAGCGCCGCGCAATGCACCGCAACAAAGGGCGCCCTCGCACGAGGACTCATCTGGTGGATCGCCTGCGCAATCAGCTCTTTCCCGGTGCCACTCTCGCCCTCAATCAGGATGGTCGCGCGTGAGGGCGCCACCAGCCGCACGCGGCTGATAACACTCTCCAGCGCAGGCGAATTCCCGACGATGCCCTCGACATTGAACTTCTCGTCCAGGCGTTCATGCAGCTGCTTGACCTCGACCTCGAGCGTCTTGCTCTTCAGCGCGCGCTGCACGAGGATCTCCAGTCGCTCGATGTTGACGGGCTTGGTCAGGAAGTCGACCGCCCCGCGCTTCATCGCCTCCACGGCCGTATCGATGTTGCCATACGCGGTCATCATGATCACGGCGGGCCTGTTTGGCACCGACAGTGCCTTGTCGATCACCTTCATGCCGCTCTTTCCCGGCATACGCAGGTCCGTCAGGATCACATCGAATTCCTGGGCATCCATCAGGTTGAAGGCCTCATCCGCATTGCTGGCCACGGCCACGTCGTAATGCTCCTCGAGCGCCTGCTGCAGGCCCTCGCGGGTGTGCTTCTCATCATCGACGATCAGAACGCTTGGAACCATGTTGACCGGGTGAGTTTTCCGCCCCGCTGGACGCGGTCAAGCGCGTTGGGAAAATTTGGCGCATTCCGGCAACGGCCCCCTTGCACCGATCGCCATCAGGTCAACATGCGTACCCGCCTGTCCTTCCGGGGAAACTGCAGCGCCACGACCGTACCAACACCCTCCTTGCTCTCGAGTCCCACCTGTCCCCCGTGCTCACGAAGGATCCGCTGCACAATCATGAGCCCCAGGCCGTGACCGCTTGGCTTAGTCGTCTGATAAGGCTGGAAAAGCCTTACGAGGTCCTCCTGTCTGATGCCGCTGCCCGTGTCGGCAAACCGGATATGGATCGACTCGTCGTCCGCACGCGCGGCGATTCGCAGATGACCGCCCGGCGCCATCGCCTCCATGGCGTTCTTGGTGATGTTGAAGAATACCTGCTTGATCTGATTCCGGTCCGCCATCACAGGCGGGAGCGACTCCGGCGTGTCCACCTCGACCTGGATGCCGCGGTCCGCGAGCTCATTGTGCTGGAATCGCAGGACGTCCGACAGAACTTCAGCCAGGTTCGTTTCCGCAAGATCCGGGGCGCGCGGACGGATTGCCTCCAGAAAATTCGCAATGATGCCATCGAGTCGCTGAACCTCGGAACGGCACACCGTCACGGACTCCATCAACGCGGCGGTTTCCTTGTCCTTTGCCGATTTCAGCTTCCGGATGCGACGCTCCATCAGCTGAAGATGAATATTGAGGGAATTCAGAGGGTTTCCCAACTCGTGGGCCACGCTCGCCGCCAGCAGCAGGATCGACGAGGTGCGCTCGTTCTCGATGCGCTCCTCGGTGCTTTCCTTGTCGCGCGTGACATCGCTCAGAATCACAGCAAAGCGCCGCCCTCCGGCTGTCGATTTCACCTCGGACTTGAAAGGCACCATGTAGAGGCGGACGGTTCGCGGTGAGGGATACGTCAGTTCGAACTCCCGCGCCATGACCGGGAGCACGGCATCCTCGTCGAGGGAGGCGCCAAGTGAGGGACGCAGTCCCGGCACCAGGCGCCAGAGAAGCTTGCCGGCAAGTTCGTCCTCCGCACCGAGCCCGATCAGGCGTTGGGCGGAGGCATTGGCATAGATGATCGTACCTTCCGTATCGATCACCAGAATACCTTCCTGAAGCGTATTGAAGATGTCCTCAAACAACCCCCGTTCGCGCGCCAGGCGCTGCACGAGGTTTGTCAGGTTAACGGTGTCGAGCTGGTCGAGACGCCCCAGGACACGGTCGAGGGAGGTGCTTCGTTTGGTCGCCATGAAGGGAGAAATTCGGGTGCTGCCTGACGATGCAACACATTCCCCGGGAATCGATCGCAAATGCAAGGTTCGACCATCGGACCCACCCGGTGGCGTTGCGCAACGGCCGTCGGACACCGATCCCCCGCAGAGTTCATCCGCCCTCGCGATCGATTTCCTCGTCGGGTCGATGGTCGTCCAGGAAATCCATCTGGGAGGGGTCTGTCTTTTTCGCCAGCAGTTTCCTCAGAAACATCTCCCTGTGCTGCGCGCTCCGCCCCAGCCGAAGCACGGCGTCACGATGTTCCTCAGTGCCGTAACCCTTGTGCTGGGCAAATCCGTAGCCGGGATGTGCGCCTTCCATGTCGATCATGAGGCGGTCGCGCACCACCTTGGCGACAATCGATGCCATGGCGATGCAGAGGGACCGCGCATCCCCGTTCACAATCGCGGTGTGCGGATAGGGAAAATATCGCAGGGCCAGACCGTCGATGAGGATTCGTGCTGACACCTGGGGCTTGTAGCCAGCCACCTCTTCGGGGGTTGAGAACAAATCCGGCTCGGTTGTCCTCTGAAATGCTCCCGGCGGATAGATGCCTTCGATCGCCCGTCGCATGGCCAGCTTGGTCGCACCGAGGATGTTGAACTGGTCGATTTCTGCGACGTCGGCCGAACCATAGTTCACATGGATTTTTCCTTGGGCAACAAGGTCTTCAAATTCCACCCATAGCGCCCCTCGCTCCTCCGGCGTGAGCTGCTTGGAATCATTGATACGGCGGGCATTGACCTCCGACCAGCGACTGCCGAGAAAGTCCCTGCTCACCAGCACGGCGGCAGCGACCACCGGGCCGGCAAGTGCACCGCGGCCCGCCTCGTCCACACCAATCAGCTCTGCCACACCCTCCAGGTGCTTGAGGTCAAACGCTCGCAACTGACGACGCTTCGCCATAAACCCCCGACTCCATCAAAGGCTGCAGGCTTTCACCATTCCATTTTTGCCTTGGGCTCAGGGAGCGGCAACTCGTCCAGTTTGCCCGCCGCCTTGACGACATCAAATGCCGTGCGGAAATGCAGTTTGGCAAAGTCCCCCAGTGCCCGCACACCGAACCGCTCAATGAGGCGCGCCGCCTGTTCATTCACCTTGGAGCCCGCACCTTTCTGAAGCTTCTCGCCGAAACGCTGGGAAAGCTTGTTCATCTCACGCACATAAACAGCCCGCGCCACAATCGAGGCAGCCGCAACCACCGGGTCCTCCTCCGCCTTCGTGCGCATCCTGAGGTCGAAATCCTTGAGACCCTTTCTGGCCAGTTCGCGCTGGACCAGGGGTTGCTTCGAAAACTGGTCCAGCAATCCCCAGGTTACCGGACGCTCCCCGAGCGCCTGAAGCAGCGCCGTACCATGCAGCCAGGCAAGGAGCGAGTTCAGGTTGGCTCTTGGCCGGGCCATGAGTTCGTTGTACTTCGGCATGCTGCAATAACAGGTTTTCACCACGGCCCCATGCGTACCTCGGATCATCTCGTCCATCTTGAGGATCTGTCTCTCTGAAATCTTCTTCGAATCCTGCACCCCTGCCTTGCGCCACGCATGGATCATCGCCGGCTGGGCGATCACGGTGGCTGCAATGACCGGCCCAAAAAAATCTCCCTTGCCGCTTTCATCCATGCCTGCGTGAGCTTCAAACCAATCCGGATGCAACACTTCATCATACCCCAGTTTCGGAGCAAGCGTCACCTCCGGCTCCAGGGTCATGGTGACAAACTCCTCGGTCCCTTTGCCTGCAATGACAACCTTGCCGCTTTCGTAGGCCGTCACATTGCAATCACGCCCCCGGAATGCAAAGCGCGCGTAGGCGACCTCAAACGGCTCCCAGGACCGCTTCACGAGGATCGACTTGAGCGTGCCCATCTGCACGTCGTCCAGCTTCACGGTATGGGACGAAATCCTTTTCTTCGATCCGTCGGAGGGAATTGCGGCGTCGCTGCGTGACTTGGGCATGGTGGGTTAAACCATGACCGGAAGATAAATGGCACGAAAAATGAAAGCCGACTTTAAGTGCATGGCGCCGGGCCGGCACGTCATGCGTCTATCCGGAGGCAAGGTTTGGCCAGCCATTTGAAAGTCTGCTTCAATTATTTGGGATTTCCTCCGGGACCGGCCTGTGACTGGCTCGGCGTGCCCGTGCCCAGGACATCTGAATCCATTTTCCCGATACACAGGGCTGAGTTCCGCTCGGCCCTGCTGGCCTGGTATCGCAGGAGCCAGCGTGCGCTGCCTTGGCGGCTCTCACCCTCCATCTATCGAACGGTCGTCAGCGAGTTCATGCTACAGCAGACGCAGGTGAAGACCGTCCTTCCCTATTTCGAACGGTGGAACGCGAAATTTCCGGATTTTGAATCGCTCGCGTCGGCCTCCGAATCCGACGTCCTCAGACAGTGGGAGGGCCTCGGCTACTATTCGCGCGCCCGGAACCTTCACCGGCTGGCGAGGGAAATCGTGGCCAGCCCCGTCATGCCCTCGACCGCGAAAGCCTGGCTGGAGCTTCCCGGTGTCGGGCCCTACACCGCGGCTGCGATCACAAGCATCGCATTCGGCAGACCGGAAGCATGTGTCGATGGAAACGTCGTGCGTATTCTTGCGAGACTGACAGGCGATACCACCCGCCACCGCGATAGCGCTACCGCAGCCAGGCACTTCGCACCGCTGGCGTCCGAGCTGCTGTCGACCTCATCTCCCGGCGATCACAATCAGGCGATGATGGAGCTGGGCGCCACCGTGTGCGGTCGGAACAATCCACTCTGCCATTGCTGTCCCGTCGCCCGCTGGTGCGCGGCCACAAGGTCCGGCTCCCCCGAGACATTTCCGCAGTTCCTATCGAAGAAGATCGAACACCGCTCGGTCACGCGCGCCTGGGTGGTGAGGGGTGACGCTCTCCTGCTTCATCGCTCGCCTCCGCGCGCTCGACGACTGGCGAATCTTCACGAACTCCCCTCGGCAGCCGACCTCGACCTCGGGGAGCAGTCATTTGATGCCCGAGATCTGCTCGCAAAGAGAAGACGCGGGATCACCCGCTACGTTATCACCGAATCCATCTATCGCGTCACCCCTCCGAAACGGCTGCGCCTCGGCGATGAACTCGTGTGGGTTCGTTTCGACGAACTGCCGGCTATCGCGATCTCAGGTCCGCATCGGCGCTGGATCACGGAGCTGTTGGGCACGCAGGCGGTCGCCCGCCGAAACGGCATCCGCCCGTCCGCTCCACGACAGGGTCAGCGCGCAGTGCCCACGGAATAGTCAAGCCAGTGATTTCTCATCGCCAGCAACCTTGCCAGCGGACGGATGGGGATGGCCTTTTCAAACAGGTTACGTTTCTGGACCCCGAGGTGCCGGAGTGCCCTGTAACGGACGAGATCACTGAAACCCGGAAGCCAATGGGTATATTCCCGTGTGAACCTGCCTCTCTCGAGGGCCACCTCGATCGAAACGTGGTTGAAATAGCTCACATGAAGCTCGGGCCGCAGTTCCGGCCAGTTCTTCAATCCTTCAGGTGCAGGAACACGGGCGGTATTCGACGTGAGGAAAAAGAGAACGCCACCCCGCTTCAGCAGGGAACGAATGCGGATAAGTTCATTCACCGGATCCACGCGCCTTTCGAGCACATGGATCGACGTCGCAAAATCGAATGTACCCTTGTGCTGCTCGAGTTCATCCTCGCGCAGGATGGGCAGCCCTTCAGCACGCGCCCTGTCCGCCCGTGGCCCGGTATCGATGCCCATCACCTGGAAATTTCCTTTCGCCCCTGCAAACCTGACCAGGCCTCCCGAGCCGCAGCCGCAGTCGATCCATTTTCCGCCATTGGGGAAAAAATGCCGCGCCACCCGCTCCACGCCGCGCCATTCATAGTGGCGGATGGATTCCCCTGACTCCTCAGGTTCAGGAGCCATGCCCATATTGGAATCAGGCCCTGCTTCCCGATGACTGCCAGCCTCAGGGAGCTTCACCCGATCGGCCGTCGGATCGTTGACAAAAACGAAGCCACAGACTTTGCAGCGCTGGAGGTGAAAAATTCGTCCGGTCTGTTGGCCACCAACCTCTCCGACCGGCTCCGTGGTGCATTCGCAGACCATGCAGGGGAATGGCAGTTGCGATCGAAAATGCACCGGCCAGTTCGCCCGCTCGAACATTTCCTCGATATTGACGTTAAATTCCACGGCAATGATGGGTTGCTGCGTTAGCCAGGAACCTTTGATGAGCAGTTCCCTGGGTGCAATTCCTTCCGTTCACAATCTGGGCGACGTCCCATCGGGGTTCCGTAGTTGCACTGCCCCTTCAACCTGGGCGGTCGATCATCTTGGACAAGCCGACCGCATCAAGAGGCATGGCAATAGTTCCGGTGCCTTCGGCCGCAGGTTTGCACCACCTGCAGCTTCCGTCGGGATTTTCCGTGACCCTTCCGCCCGGCTCCGCATCGTCCTTCCTTCGACACTTATGGATTTTGCCTTCGACGAGCCCGTGCTCCTTGCCGTCAACCTTTTCGAAATCCTACTCCTGATTGCGGGCGGTTACCTTCTCCATCGTTGGTTGCTGGGACCCAATTCCGGGATTCTCAAATCCACCAGACTTGAAGCCTGGAGCATTTCGCTGGGCGATTTCCTGATCCGGGCCTTGTTTGCATTGCTCGGCGGGCTCTCGCTGCAGTTCTTCGCCCAGTCGCTTGAGCAACGCTTCCGAGGAAACCTCGATGCCGACGTCTGGCTCGTCCTCTACAACCTTGCATTTCAACTCGGCCTGCTCGGCGGACTCGGTCTGGGGATCGTCTACTCGAGGGTCAGAGCAAGGACGCCAGCCCTGCCCATGCCGGGTGCGCTCCCAGAAAGTTCACCAAAACCAGCAGCACCGTTTCAGGCGGGCGCATTCCGGTCGGGACTGATGGCATTCCTGGCCGCGCTGCCCTTGGTGGCACTCACCGCGTGGGTCTGGACTGCGATTCTCCGAGCGGCCGGGGTCAACACGCGCCAGCAGGAACTGGTCGACATGCTGACAAGGACGGACTCCCCGATGCTTGTCGCGAGCATGACCGCCCTGGCAATCGTCTTCGCCCCGATCGTCGAGGAGCTAATTTTTCGCGCGGGAGTCTTCCGGTACCTGCGCAGCCGCATTCCGGGAATCCCGGCCTATCTCGTCTCGGCAATCTTCTTCTCAGCTCTACATGCGAATGCAGCCGCCTTCGTCCCTCTCGTCGTGTTCGGCATGGTCCTGGCCTTCGTATACGAGCGCACCGGCCGGCTCTCGATCTGCGTCTTCGCGCATGCCTTGTTCAACCTGCACACCCTGGCCATCCTGCTGGTTTCCCTGAAGGAAAAGGCGGTCGCCACCCTCGTGCCATGAACCCGTTCACTCGAAAGCCTTCGGCGTCCATTGCTGCCCTCGGGGAGCGCGGGGTGATTTCCGAAATCCGCCGATGGCTTGGGCCCGCCAGCCCGGCAAGTCCCTTCGGCCTGGGTGATGACTGCGCTGTGGTGCCCCGGTCAAGGGCGCTTCAACTGGTGACGGTCGATCCGGTCATCTATGGTCAGCATTTTGATGACAGCGTTTCTGCGGGAGCCGCAGGAGCAAAACTGTTCAAGCGGAACCTCAGCGACATCGCTGCCATGGGAGGCGTTCCGAGAGTCGCGGTGGTCGCGCTCGCCATCGACCCTTGTGTCAGCATCCGCTGGCTGGAGCAGTTTTACAGGGGCATCGCCCGTGTCAGTCGCACCTACGACGTTCCTATTGTCGGCGGGGATGTCGCCCAGCTCTCGGGTGGAATCGTCGCAACCCTCACTCTCCTCGGCGCCGCAAGCCCACGAAATCGTCGCATTCTCACCCGGAGCGGTGCGCGTGCAGGCGACTGGATCTGCGTCACGGGCTGTCTGGGTGGAAGCCGCAGGTCGCATCACTGGAGCTTCACTCCACGCCTTCGGGAGGGTGAGTGGCTTGCAGGCCGGCCTGAGGTGGTGGCGATGATGGATGTCAGCGATGGTCTCGCGAAGGATCTCGATTCGCTCACGCCGGGTGGCACGATTGCCAGGCTCGATCCGTGCGAGGTCCCGCTCAGCCGGCAGGCCAGGGCCGCATCCCGGGCCAGCGGCCTTGCACCCCTGGCGCACGCTCTCGGCGACGGCGAGGATTACGAACTGGCTTTTGTGATCCGGGACTCAACCGATTTTGCATCATTCGCACGCGTGTGGAAACGCGCCTTTCCGCGCGTGCGCCTGAGCCGGATCGGGCGATTCTTCAGGCGTTCGTCCATTTCGGTCGCACCCGTGGACTGGATTGATGCTGAGATTTACGGTGGATTTGAACATCTCCGATTGATGCCCCGAGGCACGCCTCACCGGGCTCCGACGAGGAGGCGGACCTGACCGTGAAATCGGATCACTCCCTGATTGCGGAACTTGAAGCGGGCGTGATCACGCGCAGTCCCGCAGAGATGGAGGCCAGGGCCGAGGCCTTGGCAAGGGTCCTCCCGCCCGACTGCACGCTGGCATTGCACGGTGATCTCGGCGTGGGGAAGACGACCTTCGTGAAGGGCCTTGCCCGCGGTTTTGGTATCCGGGAAACGATAACAAGTCCGACCTTTACCCTGTTCTCCCTCCACAAGGGTCCCGAGCGCACCCTCGTCCACCTCGACGCTTATCGAATCGAGGACGGCCGGCAGGCGGAAGCCCTGATGTTGGAGGATTTTCTCGTATCTCCCTGGTGCCTCGCAGTCGAATGGCCCGACCGCATCCCTGGCTGGATCCCACCCGACGCCCTGCACCTCGAACTAGAGATCCTCGCGGACGAGTCCCACAGCCTGCGCCTCCGCAGTGACGCACCTCAACCGATAGCCGGCCTACGGTGAATGACGGACGCGTATGGTGAACTGGCGCAAACCGGGCTGCCTCGAAACGAAACGGACCGCCTCCGTCGAATTCTGCCGGAGCTCCAGAGTCTGCCATCCCGTCTCATCCAGCGTGGAGAAACCGGCCGCGTCCTTGAATGCCGTGCTCAGCTGCACTTCCATCGGGACTTTGCTTCGGTTGTGAACGTTGACCACCACCTGAAGCCGGCCGTCCGCCAGGGTTGAATGCTGGATTCCCGTGCTGGTGACCGCTCCCTGCAACTCCGGATCCACGAATTGAAGTCTTTCGGTCTGCTCCAATGTGTACTTGGACGAATTGAGCGTCACACCTGTCGTATCGACAGTCCTGCATCCCGCCGCCATCAGAAGGATCAGCCCGCACGCAAGCGGGCCCCGATGGACGAGTTCAAGGCAAACGTTCAGCATATTACGGTGTGGTTGGCCGTTCGGCCGCATTCCAGGCGCAGACATGGTGCAGGTTCAGGTAGGTAAACTGTTAGGACTCGGGAATCCGGAAAAGTTCCATGGGAGCATCAATCTTCATGGCCAACAGGGTCCCTCCCCCGGGCACTTGAAGAGGTTCCCTCAATCGGAAGTGGATTCTCATGCCGCACATCCCGCCTCACGGAGATGCTGCGCGCAACAACGCAGTCTGACGAAGCGCCTCATAGCAACCGATTCCCGCCGCAGTGCTGAGGTTGAGGGAACGAAGCGCGGGATTGGCGTGGGGAATGTTAACCCGTGATTCCTCTCCGATCTCCGTGTGAAGCCAGTCCGGCGCGCCGGAGCCCTCATTCCCGAATACGAGGCCATCCTCATCTGCAAAGGTGGCGTCCCAAAAGCAACGCGACGCCTTGGTGGTGAATAGCCAGAGGCGGCGCGGAGCCTCCGGGCTACATCGAAATGCCTGCCAGTCAGCATGCTCATGCACGTCGAGGGATCGCCAATAGTCCATGCCTGCTCGTCGGAGGTTGCGGTCATTGATGACATAGCCGAGCGGGTGGATCAGGTGCAGACGGGAGCGTGTCAACGCGCACATCCGCCCGATGTTGCCGGTATTCTGGGGGATCTCGGGCTGAAAGAGGACTATGTGTATCATCGTGGCAGTCGGATGCCCATTCAGGCAGTTCACCGCCTGGAACGCGAGTTCGTGTGCGCCCGCGTCCGCTCTTTGATGCGATGAGGAAAAGGCCCGGAAGGCAGCTCATCGATCGACGATCCTCCGCTCCATGGAAGGAGCCCGGTGATCCGACCAAGGATCTCGCAGTCTGTTCGGTGCCAGACCACACGTCGGATCACGCGGGCGCCTTGCGTACCTTGTATCGGTCATTCCCCTACAGACTTGAGGGCAACGGTCCCTCAGGCCGACAGCCCGGTTCCTGACACGTCGCAGGCCATCAAAAATTTCCAAAAATCACGATTGAGGGTTGATGCCGGGCCGTGCGTGTACAACATACTGGAAACCCCCAGAAATCCCTATGGACACGCCAATATCTGCATTATTGGAGCGCAAGGGCTCCTTCGTCTATTCCGTCCCCTCGTCCGTCAGCGTTTCCGCAGCTGTTGAGGAAATGAACAAATGCCGGGTGGGTGCGATCGTCATCATCGATGGTGGCCAGCTGGTGGGCATGTTCACCGAGCGTGATGTGCTCCGCCGTGTGGTCGGTGCCAGGCTGGATCCTCTCAATACCCGGATATCCGAAGTGATGACGTCCTCCGTCTTCACCATCAACCCGAACACGACGATCGAAGAGGCCATGGACATCTTCACCCAGAAGCGGTGCCGGCACCTGCCCGTCATCCTCGACGGTCGCCTGCTGGGTGTCGTTTCAATCGGCGACATCACGCGTTGGATGACGGACCAGCACCGCGCCGAGGCGGAGCATCTCAAGAATTACATCGCGGGAAGCGTGATAGGCTGAACGGACAGTCGCCGCCCGCTTCCTGTGCCTCCCGCCAAACGACCGGCGGAGGTTCCCCCTTCGCCTCCCTTCGTTGGGAGGCGAATTGCTTTTCTCCCCGGACAACTTCCCGCGGGCGTCAACCGGTGCCATCGCGATGTCTTCGGCAAAAATCAGACAGTACGAAAAATGAAGGCTCCTCAATGAGGCGACGGACACTATAACCACAACTTTCACCCTCCCCATCGACATCACATGGTCCGCACTTCCTTCCTTCGCGCGTTTTGCCTCGCGTTCCTGTTTCTCGGGTCGCTCCGTTCCGAACCGGAGCCCGTCCTGAAGGTCCTTTTTCTCGGCGACAGCGGCCATCACCAGCCGGCGCTCCGACTCCGGACCATCGCCCCCGCGATGCTTGCCCGCGGCATCCAGCTCGTATACACCGAGGACGTCGCGGATCTCGATCCCGCCATTCTCAAACGCTACGATGGCCTGCTGATCTACGCCAATATCGACCGGATCACAAAGGCCCAGGAGAATGCCTTGCTTGGCTATGTTGAAGCTGGCGGAGGATTGTTTGCGCTGCACTGCGCCTCCTACTGCTTCCGGAATTCCGACCGCTATGTGGACCTGGTCGGGGCCCAGTTCAACAGCCACAAGACAGGCGTCGTCCGCACGCGCATCGTCGCACCCGACAATCCTGTCATGCGCGGCTTCAAGGGATTTGAGAGCTGGGACGAGACCTACGTCCACATCCGTCACAACGAAAGGAATCGCACCGTGCTCGAGCAGCGCGGAGATGAGCCCTGGACATGGATCCGCACCCAGGGCAAGGGGCGGGTCTTCTACACCGCCTGGGGACACGATGACCGTACCTGGTCAAACCCGGGTTTTCAGGATCTGGTGGAACGGGGGCTCCGCTATGTTGCCGGTGAAAAGCTTCCCGACGCCCTGGCCCGGCGCGCCGCGGTTCCTGCACTCGAATTGGTCGAGCAAAAGGGCATTCCCTACTACCTGCCGGGTCAACGCTCGTTTGGCGATGCCAGCTGGCCGCTCATGCAGAAGCCACTTTCTCCGGAGGATTCGATGAAACACTTGATCGTGCCCGCGGGATTCGAGGTCCAACTCGTGGCCAGCGAGCCGCAGGTCCGAAAGCCGATCGTGATGAACTGGGATGAGCGCGGGCGACTCTGGATCGCCGAGACGCTCGACTACCCGAACCGTGTGCTCGCGCCGGGTGAAGCGGGACGAGATCGGATCGTGATCTGCGAGGATACCGACCACGACGGCCGGATGGACAGGTTCACGGTGTTCGCGGAAGGACTCAACATCCCCACGGGCTTCACCTTCGCGAATGGCGGGATCGTTCTGGTACAGTCGCCCAATACGCTCTTTCTCAAGGATACCGACGGCGACGGAAGGGCGGATGTGAAGGAGATACTTTTCAGCGGATGGGGGCGCAAGGACACCCATGCGGGGCCCAACAATCTGGTCTACGGATTCGACAACTGGATCTGGGGCGTGCTGGGATATTCCGGATTCGACGGCAGCGTGGGAGGCGAAGGCTTGAAGTTTACCCAGGGCATCTATCGATTCACCCCGGAGGGGCGGCACTTCGAGTACCTTCGCACCACCAACAACAACACCTGGGGACTCGGCTTCACGGAGGACGGAATTGCGTTCGCGTCCACCGCCAACAACAACCCCAACGTCTACCCGTCCATCCCGAATCGCTACTACACACAGGCGGGGCTTCCCACCAAGGTGCTGGGCAGCATCTCCAACACGGCGCGGTTCCTGCCCGTGACCACCCGAGTGCGCCAGGTCGACGTTCACTGGGGATACACCGCGGCCGCAGGACATGCATTCTACACCGCCCGCGCCTACCCGAGGGAATACTGGAACCGCATCGCCTTTGTCGCCGAGCCCACGGGACATCTCGTCGGCCAGTTCATCATCGAGCCAGCCCAGGCGAACTTCCGCGCACACAATCCCAACAACCTGATCGCGAGCGATGACGAATGGTTTGCTCCCATCATGGCGGAGGTCGGACCCGATGGCGCAGTCTGGATCATCGACTGGTACAACTACATCGTTCAGCACAATCCCACTCCTCGCGGCTTCACCGTCGGGCTCGGCAATGCCTACGAGAACGATCTTCGCGACAAACGTTACGGACGCATCTACCGAATCGTCTGGAAGGGCAAGGGCTCAACGAATTCCGGAACCGCGCGGCAGGTCTTCACCCTCGAGGGAGCCTCTCCTGAAAAGCTCGTCGCAACCCTGGCGAACGACAATCTGCTCTGGCGCAAACACGCCCAGCGGCTACTCGTCGAGCGCAACCGCAAGGATGTTGTCCCGCTGTTGCTCAAACTCGTGAGCGATCCTTCCGTCGACGAAATCGGGCTGAATCCCGGCGCGATCCATGCACTCTGGACACTGCACGGGCTCGGAGCCATCGATGCCCTGCCGGAGGTTCAGGACGCCGTGAGGCGCGCCATGGGGCATACCTCCGCAGCAGTCCGCCAGACCGCAGTGAGTGTCCTTCCGCACACCGCGGGAACCATGACCGCCGTCCTCAAGGCGAACCTCCTCAACGATGCCGACCCGCAAGTCCGTCTTGCAGCGCTTCTCTCCCTCGCGTCCGGTCCCGCCTCCCCGGAAGCGGGCAAGGCTCTCTTCGCGATGCTCAACCAAGCCGGCCTGAAACTCGACCAATGGACCGTGGATGGGGCAAAGATCGCCGCGTCCACCCATCGAGCCTCGTTTCTTGCCAGCGCCTCGCCCGAACAGGTGGCTTCGGCCCGTGCGTTCTCCACGGGCGCAGGAAATGCCACGACAACGCTGGATACGTTTGAAAATATCCCGCCCGGGAAGCCCGCCCAATGGAAGGTCGCCGTGCAGTCGGGCACCGGTGACGCGGAAATCGTGGGCGTTGGCAGAAACAGCAGTCGCAGTCTCCTGATTCAGGGAACCGGTGACGGCGCTGAAATCCAGGTGACCCGCCGTCTGGCGGTGAAGCCCCAGAATCGCTACGAGCTGTCCGCATATCTTGAGACCGACAACGTGATTCCGCAGCCTGGAGCGCTCGGCGTATTTGTATCCATTCCCGAAATACAGCAGCCGCGTGCCGCCACCAGTTCAGGCATGAAGGAAACCAGCAAATGGAATCGCATCCGGCTTTCGTTCGACACGGGCGATCTCACCGAGGTCACGCTTGCGTGGACGATGGGCGGCGGGGCAAGGGTGACCGGGAAGGCCTGGATCGACGACCTTACGTTGACCGACCTCGGACCGTCCGATGAAACGATCGCCGATCCGCTTCTCCCCGTGCTGGCGCATCTGCTGGAACAGGGCGTGAAACGGCCGGATGACTCTGAGGCCGATGCGAACAGCGGTGCGATTGTGCTGAAACTGGGTGTGATTCCCGACCTCATGAAGTACGATCAGCCCGAGATCACGATCAAGGCCGGCGAGAAGGGCCGTCTGGTGCTCCTCAACAACGACCACATGCAGCACAATGCCATCGTGGTGCTTCCGGGTCGCATCGACGCCGTCGGAGCCCTTGCCGATGCCATGCTCACGGACCCTCAGGCGCTCTCCAGGAGCTACATTCCCGAAAGCCCCGATGTGCTGTTTGCGGTGCCCCTCGTCAATCCGGGCGAATCCGTCGGCGTGAATTTCACGGCACCCTCAGCACCCGGACGCTACCCGATCATCTGCACGTTTCCCGGCCATTGGCGCATGATGCAGAGTGTCCTGGTGGTGAAATAGTCCGCGTTTTTGCCTCGGCAAGGCGGGGCTTTTGCTTATCGCCAAGGGTGCACAACCACGCCCGCCCTTATGCCGAAAATCTCGCACATCGCCAACCTCTGGTCGCTGGTCGGTCACCCCACCCCCGGGAAGGAATGGTCCCTCGATCGCAAGATCAGGGCCATCGCGGAGGCGGGCTTCGACGGGATCACCGCGGCCCTGACGCCGGAACATCGGCACGCTGCCGACAGGCACGGTCTCCGGGATCTGCTTGGATTCATTTCCACGAGCGATCCCGCCACGTTCGAGCGCATGCTGAAGGAGCAGAAGGAAGGCGGCGCCGTGCATATCAACGTGCAACTCGACGACCACGACACGCCGCCCGCCGTGGCCGCGCGCCATTGGATCCGGCTCGAGCGTCTCGCGGAAAGGATCGGCGGCCTCGTTCCCTCGCTCGAGGTCCATCGCGACTGCTGCACCGAGACACCGGAAAAGACCTACGAAATCGCCGAGCGCTATCACCGCGCCACAGGCCGCCTGATCCGCCTCAATTTCGACTTCTCCCACTTCGCCGTTGTCAAGCACCTGAATCCCGACAACTACGCCGCGCGCTTGCTCGACCATCCCGATCTCGTGCAATACTCGGACCAATCGCACTGCCGCCCGTTCAACGGGCACCATTGCCAGGTCGCTGTCATGCACAAGGGCGCACTGACACCGGAGGCCGTGAGTTACCTCAAATTTGCACGCGCACTCTTCCGGTGCTGGAAAGCTGCCCCTCGCAATCGCGGGCGCACCCTGTACGTCTGCCCCGAGATGGGACCCTACAACGCCAACGGTGGCGGCTACAACATCGCGGGGCTGCCGCCGGCATGGCCCGATGCCGTCCGCCTTCGCGAGGAACTCGCACGCATCTGGAGAGCCTCCTAAGGGGGAGACCAGTTCCGTCCGTCCTGCCGTGGCCGGTACCCTTTACGTCCTGACCGGACCCACCGCCTCCGGAAAAACCGAATGGGCGTTGCGCTGGGCCGAGGCTTTCGGCGCCGAGATCATTTCCTGCGATTCCCTGCTTTTCTACCGGGGAATGGACATCGGCACAGCGAAACCAACCCGCGAGGAACTCGCCCGTGTCCGGCATCATCTGATCGACATCTGCGGTGTCAGCGAGGGCATCAACGTCGTCGACTACGTACGACGCGCAACGGCCGCCGCAAATGAGATCGCCGCGCGGAAACATCGGGTGCTCGTCGCTGGCGGAAGCGGTTTCTATCTTGGCTGCTTTTTTGGAGCAGTCGGTGACGAAATTGCCGTGCCCCCGGATCTGAGAAGCGAGTTGGAATCGAGACTCCTGAAGGAAGGACTGCCTCCCCTGGTGGCCGAATTGGAAAGGCTCAATCCGACCGGTCTCGGCGCACTCGATACAGGCAACCCGCGGCGGGTTCTCAGGGCGCTCGAGCGCTGCCGGGTCTCCGGACTTACACTGGCGGAACTCGCTGCGGCCTTCGCACGCATTCCCGGTCCGTTCTCCGGATGGAATGTCCGCCTGGCGCGCCTGGACCTGCCTCCCGAATCCCTCAACGCACGCATCGATGCGCGAGTAAACCAGATGATCGCCCGCGGACTCGTCGAGGAGGTTCGGACACTTCGACGCCAGGGACTCGAAACGAACCCGAGCGCCGCTCGTGCGATTGGCTACCGCGAAACGCTTGAGGTGCTCGACGGCCGGCTTGCTGCAGAGAAGCTCGCCGGGCAAATCGCGCACAACACGAGGAAACTCGTGAAGAAGCAGCGTACCTGGTTTCGGACCCAGTTGCCGGATCATCCGGTCTTCGCTTCAAGTGAGGTCCGCCTCAAGGATCTCTTTCCGGAAATTTGAGAGAGGCGGCTCACCCCGGCGGGATTTCCCCCACCGACACACATTCCGGGAGTTCAGCGGACCTGTTCGATGTTGATCTTGAACCTTGAGAGCGATGTGCCCTCGAGCCGCTCGAGTTCCGCCTGGGCATTGCGGAGCGCGACCTTTGACTGCAGTTCGTTCACACGCGCCGATTCGAGGTCATCCTGGGCCTCAAGCACCCGGCGACTGGTGGTCAGGCCGGCCTTGAGTCGCTCCCGCTCCAGGTCGTACTGCCTGGCGCTGAGCTCCGTCGCCAGTCCCGAGATCGAGACACTTTCCTTGTTTGTCTGAACAGCCCGCACGGCAGTGCGAACCTGCGCCATCAAGGCCTGGTCAAGCTGCCGGAAGCGGACCTCTTCGCGGTGGATATTGCCCTGGGCGATCCGGTATCGGGCCTTCTCTTCACGAAATCCCCATGGCATACGAAAGGTCAGGTCGACCTGCCAGTCATATCCATCGCGATTCCATATCCGCGTCGCCGCATCCTCGTAGGAACCCTCGCGGCTCGTAAGGCCCACTGCTCCGCCGAGATTGAGCGTCGGAAGCCGGTTGCGACGCGCCACGTTCGAGTCGATTTCAAACTGCCGCACCAAAGCCTCCTGGGAGGCCAGCGAGGGATCATTCTCCCGGGCGAGCTTGTAGGAGGAATCGAAATTGGCATCGGGCACCGCGTAGGTCGGGAAAGCGACTGGCCCCAAGGCTTGGGTGAATTCAAACTGGCCGATGAGCTGCAGCAACGCATCCTCGCGGTTGCTCACCGTTTGCTGGGTCAGCAGGACATTGCGGCGGGCATTGGCGACTCCCACCTGGGCGGTCAGAATATCGATTTCGATCGCGCTTCCCACCTGACGCCGGATCTCGTTCTCCTCCACCAACTGCTGGGCAAGCTGCAGGCTCAGGTCCCGAACCGCCCGATCTCCCCGGGCATACACCAGGTTGTAGTACGCCTGTTCGACATCACGAACCAGGTCCAGAACACTGCCCTTCAAGTCGAAATTGGAGCGATCCACACCGATTTCCGCGCGCCGGATGGCTGCCCGGTTGAACTCGATGCCCGCGCCGCGGAGCAGCGGCTGGCTCACGGAAAAACTGACATCACCATTGTACGCCGGATTGAGAATTGTGTTCTGCGAGCTCTTTCCGCGATCAAGAGAGGTGCTGGCGTTGATCGTCGCACCGGTTCCCAGCGTCCTGCTCACGCCTGCCCGCAGACTGTCGGTATCATTGCGCGATCCTCCGGTCGTCACACCGTCGACGGTGGTCACGGCGTCGGGACGCTGCAGGACGCTGCGACTGCCCACCACCTGCAGCTCGGTATCGAAGGCCGCCTGCGCCACGACCACGTTCTCCTTTGCCTGGCTGGTGGTGAGGCGCTGCACCTGAAGTGCAAAGTTTTTCTCAAGCGCGCGGCCGATGCACTCCTCCAGCGTCAATTCCGGCAGCGCAGCCGCAGAAGCGGGCGTTCGTATTGCCGACGGTTCCGCTGAGGTTCCCTGCGCAAGGATCGCCGGTGTAAGGCTGGGAACAAGACCAATGAACAGGACCGGAAGAAGTCGGCGAATCATGCAGTGTAACGGAAATGAGAATGCAATGTGAACACGGGCGCGACTGGAAAGTTTCGCCCAATTTAGGTCATTGAACACCCGGACGGCATCCAGAATGAATGCCGACAACTCGTCTAAATGACGCCGCCGCCGGCGCCCGGGTTTCAACCATCCCTGTCAAATTTCATAAAACGTGTCCCTCTGGGGCAACCCTCTCTCAGCGAACGAGCCCGCACTGCCTACGGATTGATCGGTGCGGACTTCGCGAGTTCCTGTTCAACCAGCGCGGAAAGCTGGCTGCTGGCAGCGGACGCCGCCAGATACTGTCCCAGCTGCGTGCGGGTTTCCGCATAACGGGGATTGGTGTCGTCCACCACAGGCGCCTTTCGATCGACGATCTGGACAATCGTGCCATGGGGGCCCGAGATGATCATCTCCGACAATGCACCTTTTTGCAGGTTCTGGATCGCGCCGAGCAGGGAGGGATCAAGATCCTTTGCGGGCTCCCGGGCAGTGAAGGCCGGCAGGAGCTTCGTCTCGAATTTCAGTCCCTGAGAGCCTGCCGCCGCCACCGCTGCCTCAAAGGTGTCCCCCGCCTTGAGGCGTGACTCAATTTGCGCGCGGGCCGCATGCCCTGCCTCGACAAAACGCTTGCGCTTTTCATTCTCTGTGAAGTCGGCCAGCACCCGGGAGCGAACCTCCGCCAATTCCGGTTTCCGGGCAGGTATGAGTTCCTCCCAAAGCAGCACCGCGCTGCCGCCGGGCGTCGCCACAGCGTCGGAATAGTACCGGCTGTCATTCAGCTTGAAGGCGGCATCTCCGACTTCCGGCGAGGAGGAAAACTCAGCCGGAACCGCATCACGGCTGAAGGGCGGGATGCTGCGTACGCTCAGGTTGCGCTCCTTGAGGAAGGCGGTGACGTTTGCGCGAGAGATTTTCCCTTCATAGAGGGCAAGCGTCAGATTGCTTGCCGCCTGCGCCGACAGATGCTGCACGCGCTCCTGGGTCAAGGCAGCCAGTACCTGCGGCCTGACCGCTGCAAAATCCGCATCGGGAGCCGTGCCCGCCGGCGGCGCGACCGCAGGCTTTCCATCCGCTCCCGTCGCCGCCGGTTTCGGGAAACGGGCGGGATTGGCGTCATAGTAGGCACGGACATCGGCGTCCTTGAGTTTCACCTGCGACAGAAACGAGGAGGTGGGGAAATCGACCGCCCCGACACGCACCTGAGGCGAAATCTCGTATCGAAACGTATTCTCCTCAAAATACTTTTTCAGGTCAGCGTCCGTCGGCGTCAGGCTCGGCGTGTAGGCTGAATAGTCCGTGGTGGCTACCGCAAGCGTCCAGGAGGTGTCGCTCAGCGCGAGTTCGGCCTTCACATCTCCGGGGAGAACATAGCCTGGTCCCGCCAGAAGTTTCTGCACCTTCTCGTAGCGAAAATCATCCGCCAGCACCCGAGACACATCCCCTTCCCCCGCGCCTTGATTCATCTTCAGGCGGTCCCTGAACTCCGCATAGCGAGCGGCGTCAAAGGAACCATTC
>JAGOJU010000028.1 GCA_017994935.1 Opitutaceae bacterium | reverse complement strand
CAGGAGATCAGCGCATCAGGTTTGACGTGCAGGTCCTCCAGACGCAGGAGGTAGTTGAACGACCGCCGCTCCTTCGCTCCTGCATCCCTGCCAAGTTCGATGACGGTCATGTCGCCGCCACCCTGCGAATAGGCCAGCCCGTAGGCAGGACTCCCAAAGTCATCCCACACCGTTCCCTCGAAGGAAATCTCCTCAAGTACTGATGGCCGCAAGTCGCCGCGCGGCGATAGAAGCCTGAGTTCCGGACGCCGGTTCGGCTGGACCTCGATGACAAACGGCGTCGGCAGCTTGTTCATACGACCATCGGAATCCGTGAGCCGGAGGTCGTAGGTCATCGACTGCGAAAAAATCCGCGCAGGCAGCGTGGCAACCGCCTTGTCACCGGCCGGCAGCAGCGGGATGACCGTTCCCCCCTTGTCGCGCGCAATCAGCCGCGCATCAATGACGGCCTTGTTGAGCTGGAGAGTGAGACCGATCAGCGTGCCTTCGACGGCGCTCAGGCGTCGCGTGTCCTCGATGCGCTTCGGCTCAAGGCGCGTGTAGGCAGGAAAGGTCAGATAGGCATCGGGACGCTCCAGCCTCGGAAACTCAAAAACCCTGACTGAGTATTCGGGTGAAACTTCGTCACCGTAGGCGACCCGGTAACGAAGATCATCCGACACCTCCGCGAGTGTTCCTCCGAAAACGGGGTCCGAAAGGCTCTTCACCAGGGGAATCCTCTTTTCGGCTTTGCCGGACTCATTCACGAGCAGGTCCACATTCCCCGGTACGCTGCCGCCGAATCGGGCCAGCACCACGAGCGTTTCACCGCGTTCGATCTCGGTGTTTCCTGGTGTGACGCTCAGCCCAGCCGACACGGCTGCACGCTCTGCGGCGACCCGGGGCAGCACGCGATCGACCTTCACCAGCACAAGCACCAGGCCGGCCAGAGCCATGAGCTGAACAAGATGGGAGGCAACGATGTGCCACATGGGCACCAGGTCCCTCCAGTGCCTTCGCGAGCCGCTTGCGATCGCAGCGGACAGCAGCTCCTGCTGTAGAAAGCTGGCGGGACGGCCTTCACTGTCCGAGGACTGCTGGACTGCGGTGAGGATCAATCCCTTCAGCTCCGGGTCGGATTTTTCAACCCGCAGCGCAAGACTCCGAAAGTCCGGCGAAGCCATGAATCGCCGGATCACGAACCAGACGGCGACCGAAGCCGTCAGCACCACGAGGAGCGGCACGACGCGTGTGGCCGTCCAGCCCTGACTGCGCGCCAGCAGGAGGGCGAATCCTGCGCAAAGGACGCCTCCCATCCACACCGCGGCAAGTTCCCAGCCTATCCTGCGAAACTGCTGGCGCTGGAAAAGGGTGCGCAGCCTCTGATTCAGAAAGGACTCCATCATGACACGCCTTCCTGCGCTTCGGTCCGCAACTTCCGGCCTGCACGCGCAGCGATGAGCGTTTCCGATAGCAGCACCGCAAGCGTTGCCGCGATGAACCAGCGCCAGAGTTTCTGGCGCCCCTCGTTTTCAACCGCCAGAAGCGAGGCCTGCCGCTCCCTCTCGCCCGTTGGTTGGCGACTTTCCGAGGCCGATCGCACGGGCACGCCGAATTGTTCGAGATCATCCAGGGACAACGGCTCGGTCCTCGATTCGCCTGGCTCCAGGTTCACCCTGTACCGTGTCTCACTCCCGTCGGCGCTTGCCCGGTAGATTCCCGGAAGCAGTGTGGGAGAAAACCGGGTGGCGTCCGGCGCGAGCGAGTGGGATCTGCCATCAGCCGTCAGCATCGTCACCGGCTTCGCCGAGGCCGGCAGCGGCAGGGAATCTCCGACAAAATACTGGGAGACCTCCTCCTGGGAGACATTCGCATAGTCCAGCACCGACCACACCAGGGGTACGAACTTGGAGGAAACCGCGAGTTGGCTGTCGACCGGCTGCCACCCGGCCCCAAACCACAGAACCCTCCCCTTTCCAAGGGGCGCCTCCACCACGGCAGCGTCACCGGTATCAAAACGGGCAAGTGTGCGCGCTCCGGCGAATTTCGAAGCGTCGAGTCGCCGGTACCTCCAGACGTGAATCTTCGTGAAATCCGAATAGCGGGGATCCGCGAACGGCGAAAACAGGGGATGGTTGAAGTCAATCTCCCCCCACATCGCGTAACCGCCCGAGGACGGTTTCACGTCGACCGCATCCATCTCAACCCCCGCGATCGCACGCGCCAGCGCCGCGGCCTCCGCCGCAGAGGACGGCACCGCTACAAGCGTCGCTCCCGATCCGATCCAGTCGCGCAGCAGCGCCCCGCCTCCTGGCGGCACCCCGGTGAGGAAGCCGACTCTCACGCCGGCAAGCGCGGCTGACAGTCCCGGTCCCCCTTCCGGATTCCGGGAAAGTTCAACTTCGACTCGTGGCGATGATTCGAGCGCACGCTTGAGAAAGTACAGGGGCTGCGTCGCATCCGAAGGGCTTTCCTTCCCAAAATACGCCACGCGCAGTCGCCTCCTTTCCGGCGGAGCGACAAATACCGTGTTGTCAAAGGGCACATCGTCGCCGCCCAACTCGATGCGATCGACTCCCGACGCGTCGCGCGGTGCATCCATCGTCACCACACGGGACTGTCCCGGAGGAACCTGGACGCGGACAGGATCACCGGCGGGCGCCGTGCCGCGTTTCCATGTGAGACTGAACTGCTCGTTCGCGGCGTCTACGGTATTGGAAACTCGAATACGAACGCGCTCCCTCCCGCCGGCATCTTTTTCAACAGATCCCGCAAGCCACTGGACACCGGCGTTGCCGGCACGGACCGGGGTCACCCCGGCCACTTTCACCCGAACGTCCTTCGGCCATTCTTGGGCCTGCAGCGATTCCAGACGGCTTCCAGCCTGGAGGTCACTCACGAGCACAATCTCCTTTGGACCGCGTCCTCGTCCGTCGCGGTCGCCGTCGGCAAAGGCATCCGCAGCCGCAACGAGCGCCTGTCCAAGCCGCGTGCCCTCCCAAGTCGGGGAAAGGCTTGCGAGCCTCGCGCGCGCCAGAGTCGCCCGGGCATCGGGCGACGTGGCCTCCCATTCCGCAAATTCCAGCACGGTCCTCGTTTCGCGACCGAAACACATCACCGCAAAGCGGTCGATCGGACGCAGGGAACGAATGACCCCGTCCGCCTTGGCGAGCGCGTCGGTCCATGCCCCTTCGCGCCGCAGGCTTGCGCTTGTGTCCAGTAGAAGGACGACCTGGCGCGGTTGCTCGTCCACGGGAAGAATCGGTGAGCCCTCCTTCATGAAGGGCCGGGCGAACCCGAGCGCCAGCAGCGCGAGCGCGAGGCAGCGAAGGAGCAGCAACAGCCACTGTTCGAGGCGGCTGCGCCGCTTGAGCCGGGGAGCCGTCGGCGCAAGGAACATGAGCGAGCTGAAGGGGGTGCGTTTGCGCGTTGCGCGGCGCGACAGGTGGAACAGGACCGGAAGTGCAATGGCGAGCCCGCCGAGCAGGAAGAGCGGCGTCAGGAAGCTCATGCGAGTCCTCCTGCGACCCGTCGTCCGCGAGTGGTTCTTTTTCTCCTCTGGAGGAATTCAAGCAGCGCCAGATCCAGCGGTTCGGATGTCAGGATGCGCGAATGGGAAACGCCCAGACGCGCACACACGGTCTGAAGGGCAGACGCATGCGCGGAGAACCGTTCGACGTATGCCCTCCTCGCGCCTTCCGGATCGGCATGAAGCGTGCGCGCGGTTTCCATGTCCTCGAACATCGCCGACGAGGGAAAATCCAGGCTTGTCTCCGCGGGATCAAGAATCTGGAAGACCGCCGCTTCGTGTCCAGCCGCCGTAAGCATTGCCAGGCTGGACTCAAGCCGGTCGAGAGGAGCCAGAAAATCCGAAACAAGCACCAGCAATCCCCTCTTCTTCACAAGCCGCGCCAGTTGCTCAAGCGGAGCGACCAGGTCGGTGGAACGGCCCGCTGCGGGTCTCTCGAGGGCGATCAGAATCTGGCGCAGGTGACCGCTGCGCGAGCGCGCAGGAAGGTATTCCCTCACCGTTTCATCAAACGACACGAGCCCCACGGCATCGCCCTGGTGCGCCAGAAAATGGGCAAGGGTCGCCGCCAGCGTGATCGCATATTCCGATTTCGAGTAGCCCACGGTGCCGAAGTCCATCGAGCGACTCCGGTCGACGACGAGATGACACCGGAGATTGGTCTCGTCCTCGAATTTCTTGATGTACGTGCGATCGCTTCGCGCCAGCACCTTCCAATCCAGGTAGCGGGGATCGTCGCCTTGAGTGTAGGGACGATACTCGGTGAATTCGACGGAAAATCCGTGGTAGGGGCTGCGATGAAGTCCGCTCAGGAATCCTTCCACGACGATGCGCGCGCGCAATTCCAGGCTGCGGATGCGCATGAGCGCCTTGGCATCGACCCGCCCCGGCGCGCCGCGGCCAGGCGACGCCTCGTGGTCGGCCGAGCTCGGGGCGGTACTGGCGGGGCTATTCATGGTTCTGAGGGTTCAGCCGTTTCAGACGGGCGGCGTCTGCGCGGCGACGAGCCGGCCGATGATGTCGTCAATCCGGACGCCGTCCGCCTCCGCCCGATAATTCAACAGGATGCGATGGCGCAGTGTCGGAGCGGCAAGCGCCTTGAGGTCATCAAGGGTGACATGGGAGCCGCCATGGAGCAGCGCACGCGCCTTGGCACCGAGTACAAGAAACTGGGCCGCACGCGTGCCCGCACCCCAGTTCACCCAATTGTTGACGAACTCGGGTGCCCCCGGCCGGCGCGGTCGGGAGGATGCTGCCAGGCGCACCGCAAAACGCACCATCTCCTCCGCGACAGGTACGGTGCGCACGAGCGCATGAAAACCAAGGACGTCGGTCCCATCAAACAGCGGTTCGATGGCTTCACCGCCTCCGCGCGTGGTGCGGGTGACAACGTCCACCTCCTCGTCCTCGGGGAGATAGTCCACCACGACATTGAACATGAACCGGTCAAGCTGCGCCTCAGGCAGCGGATAGGTTCCCTCCATCTCGATCGGATTCTGGGTCGCCAGAACAAAGAACGGTTCCGGCAGGGGATGGCGCACTCCTCCTGCGGTCACCTGATGTTCCTGCATCGCCTCCAGGAGGGCAGCCTGGGTCTTGGGCGGGGTGCGGTTGATCTCATCGGCCAGCACCATGTTCGCAAATATCGGCCCGCGGACGAACGCGATCTTCCGCTCTCCCAGGACATCCTGCAGGATCTCGGTACCCGTCACATCAGCCGGCATCAGATCCGGGGTGAACTGGATCCGCTGGAAATCCAGGCGAAAGATCCGGGCGATGGATTTCACCAGCAGCGTCTTTGCGAGTCCCGGAGCCCCGGTGATCAGGCAGTGGCCGCCCGACAGGAGCGCGATCAGGATCTGTTCGATGATCGCACGCTGTCCGACAATTGTCTTGGCCAGTTCGGCCTCGATCCTCGGTCGCCCCTCGCGAAGCAATTGCGCCGACCTGCGCTCGGCTTCAAAACGATCCGGCGGTGGTGACGAGGGCGTTTCAGCAGACACGATTTCAGGAGGATTTTCAGCCATGAGAGCGGATTTTGCGTTGGGGAATGTCGGGGAGGCGGGTGGAGGCATGCCCGTCAATGGGTCATTGCATAGAAGATGATGTTTATTCCAAGCGGATAGGCGATCTTCTCGGAAAAGGTGTGGAAATAGTAGTCGCTCTCACCCTCGCGCTCCCAGCCATCACCATTGTCCGTATTGTGCGTGGCAATCACCATCAGGCGCCCCTTGTCATCGAAAAGCCCCCGATGATGCACCTCCTGGGCATCCTCGCGCTCCCAGGTGACGCCGGTCGACTGGCTCTGGACACCGGTGTAGATATTGGGGACCTGGCCCTTGGCCTTGATTTCAAAGACACAGTGATAGACGGGGTGGCTCAGGGGGATGTCGGTGAATGAACGTTCAGGAAAAACCTTCTTCAGTTCGTGCGACATGTTCGCCCATTCACGCTCCCCCCAAAAGTCATCCAGCATGAGGAACCCGCCGTTGAGCAGGTACTTCCTCAGGGCCTGCGCCTCATTCTCCCGAAGGAAAAGTCCGCCCGGTTCCACGATGTAGATGAAGGGATAGTCGGCCAGCTCCGGATCCGTGAGCCGGATGATCCGTGCATCGGGATCTACCTTCATGGAGGTCATCTGCTGCAGCCGGAAGGACAGGTTGAGATCGCTGTCCGGCATATCGGTCCGCCAGCCGCCCCGGGATCTTCCATAGCCAAAATTGCCGCGGTCATATCGGATGCGCGCAAACGTGAAAACGTCGTGCCTGTACTGCCGCGGATTCTCCCAGTTCGGTGTATCCGTGCTGTGGGTCGGGATCTCCCGCGCCGTGCGCACTTCCTCCCCGACGTACCCGCCTTCCCCCCACCACCCCTGCGCCATCGCCCCGGGCGACGCCTGCATCGTCAGAAACCCGATGGCGAGCAGCGCACCGCACGTGCTTCGGAAGCGAAGTCCGGGCCTTTCCGGGCGACCAGGACGCTCGCGATCACTGCAGGTACTCCGGCGCGGACATTTCATCGCACCGGTGAAGCGGGAGGCTGCGCTTCGTGGATTCTCAGCAGCAGGGCGAGGGCTTCGCGATGCCTGGGCGCATCTTCCAGTGCCGCCAGCACATGGGTGCGCGCAGCGGGATCACCCACCTCGTGGAGCAGCTCGGCCAGCTGAAAATGCACATCGGACGGATTTGAGGCTCCAAGTTCGAGGAGGGTCTCGCAGGCAGCGATCGCAGCAGCCGGATGCTTCAAGTGAGTCTCCGCACGGGAGAGGTATTCATAGGGAGCTGCAACCATGGGGTTCACCGCGAGAAACCGTTCTGCATTTCGGGCCACTGCGGCCCAGTCTTCACGCTTCTCCGTCAGTATCATGAGACGCAGAAAGGCATCCGTGGTTTCATCATTGGACGATGTCCACGCCGTCAGCACCTGTTCCTCCTCCGCAGGCTTGTTCAGGTTCCGATAGGCAGCGGCCAGATAGGCGTACGCGCTGTCACCTTCCGCATGGGCTGGAAACCGTTTGATATGATCAACAAGGAGCGGAACTATCCTGTCCCACTTCTCCTCCCTGGCCCATTGGCGTGCGACCGCCAGAGGGCCCCAGAAGCTCTGGGGATTCTTCTCCACCCAGCCGGCCAGTTGGGCTTCCGAGCCGGGCTGCAGGAAGGGCGCAGGGGGTGTTTCCATTGCCGCATCGCTGGCAAACGCAAGGGCTTTCCGTTGCGCAAAGACCACAAACTCCCGATCGAGATCCTGCAGGGGCGCAGCGTGACGGGAGATCGCGGCCAGACTGTCGTCGCCGTCACGCAGCGCCTGCAGTATCGCCTTCATCGCCCCGAGGCCATAACGCTCGACGATGAACTCCACGACCAGCGAGGACTGGAAGTAGGCAAATTGCACCGCCTCTGGATTCGGCGCCGTCAGGAAGACCGAGCTCAGCTTCATGATCGGCGTAAGCTTGCCGTCACGGATCATCTGTCGGAAACGCGGTGTCATCGGCATGCCCCAGGCGGGATCCGCACGTCCCTCCTCATGAACCGAGATGCCCTCGCTCAGCCACCGCGGCATCCGGTTGCGCGTGTATTGGAGGGTGACGACGTGACAGAATTCGTGCCAGAGCACCGACTCCCAATTGTTGCCCTTGCCGCCGAGGGCGACCGGGCTGTTGGCCGTGATCACCCGTCCAAAACAGACTCCGAGAAAACCCTGCACGTCGGGCATGCCGAAAGTGCGTACGGCGAAATCCTTCTGATCGCCAAAAATGTCGACCCGCGTGGGTTCGTCCAGTTCGACACCGTAGCGGGCGACGAGTGATTCCCTCGCACGGCTGAGCAACGCCAGCACGCGCTTCCCGTAGACTGCGCTCTCCTTTGAAGTCATGCGCAGGATGAAATGCCTGTCCTTCAACTCGGCATATTTTGCAAGGCTGTCGCGCAGCGTGATCACGTTGTAGGCCTCGACGTCATAGCCATCCTTTTCGTGCACCTCCTGCGCGAGGGCCCAGCCCTCATCCTCCACTCCCAGGCGGAGGAGGTCGCTCGCAAGCTGCGCCTTGGCGGGCAGGTAACTGCTGTCAAACGCCAGCGCGCGGCGTTGTGCAGCCGCGCCTTCAGCAAAGCGGTACTTCTGCGAGAGTTTTTTCCCTATCAGATAGTCAACACGCGGATTCTCCGCCCAAAGGGTCAGGCCTGTGGAACGGGCGACCGCTGCGGCTGCTGTCTGGTTCGAAAGTGTGGCGATAACCGCCCGGTAGGCCGCAACCTCCGGATGCCCGGGGTGAATGCCTTCACATGTCTTGAGGAGTTCCTCGGCCCCCGAATAGTTTTCCGCATCCACTTCGTGATCCACCTGAAGCAGGAGGCTCGGCACATGGCGGGGATTGGCGGCCAGTGCCGCCTCGAGGGAGGCCAGCATGGCTTTGCGATCCCCGTCCTCATACGCGCAAGCCGCGCCATAAAGCAGATCGGGATCCTTCGGAAGCTTTTCGAGCCCTTCGGAAAACGCCTTTGCGGCCAGCGGAAAATCGTGTTTCGCCAGCGCCAGCTCTCCGCGGGCGAGATAGACATCGCGCAGACCGGGATCATTCTTCTGCGCTTCCGCATACAGGCGCTCCAGGACATCCTTCGGATCAGCCCCCATGACCAGTGCCATCCGCCCAAAGGCCACAATTTCCGAAGCCGTGCGGAATGCCCCGCGCCGCCTTACCACCCGGTCCGCCATTTCCGTCAGCAGGGTGGCCGCCGCCCGGGTCTGCCCCTGTGCAAGCGCCACCTCCCTCGCCTTCCATCGCAGCCGTATGCTCTGAGTTTCCTTCAACAACGCCTGATGCAAGGCCGACTCCGCCTCCGCATATTTTCCCACCGCCATCAAGGCATCCGACAGGATGAGCGGCCACTCCTCGCCGGCATCCTTGGGTGCGGACGCCGTCGTCGCCGTACGAATCACCTCTTCATATTCCCCTCGAAGCAGTTGCGCACGGGCATCCTCCCATGGTTCCGCGCCAGGGAGTGCCCCTGCAAGAAACAGGAGGAACATCACGGCCCCCAAAGGCCTGTAACGATTTCCGGTCGTGCCCGCGGACGGTTGCCCTCGCATGTCTCAGGGTGATGCGCACCCCGGCCCTTTGCAAGCGGCTGAGCATCGCCCCCGGCGTCATTTCGTGAAGCCCGAGAAACGCCGTTGCCATAGAGGAGGCAACAGGCATGCTTTCCCGCGTCCCTGTCAGTGGTTCCAAAAACAAAAACAAAATCCCAAAAAAATGAACAAGCTCATCGGTATCGTTCTGATCGTTGTCGGCGCATTCCTCTTCTACCAGGGTTGGACCAAAAAAGACTCCATGGCCGGAGCGGCCGCTGAAGCCAGCGCCAAGGTCGCAAACGCGGTCGACGGCGGATCACGCACCCCGAAACATGTCATCTACATGGTCGCCGGCGGTGTCATCGCCCTCGTCGGCATCGGCGTGGCAATGAAACGATCAACAGCCTGATCCATTTGAGTTTTCCAGACCCCGTGCCGATGGTAACGGCGCAAACGGGGTCTTGACATCAGGACCAGTCTCCCTCAGCACTTCCCGCACAACGGCAATGTCCCTCGCTCACACGACGCATTTTGGCAGCTTTCTCGCCCACGCCTCCGTGGTCGCCGTCGCCGTCGTGTCCGTTATTATCCGAGCACCGCGAGGGAGCTGACGTCTTCTCTGACTTTCGCCCCCTTCGGTGTCTCACCGGAGGGGGTTTTTTATTTCCCCCCGCGGTGGACGACGAAAGGGGGCGGCAACCAAAAACAAATGACCGCCTCCCAACCATGAATACGTTCCTCGGCTTGCCCAAGCCCCCCATTGAAGAAGAACCGACCGACGACGACAGTCGCCGACGAACCCTCCGCTGCGCCAGGCCACTCCCGTTCCTCGACACCTGCGGATTCGCCCAGCACCACGATCTCCTCGTGATGAACCTGCGTGAAGACCTGACCGACAGCCATCAGGGCAGCTTTGACATCGATTTCCCGTGAACACACCGATCGTCGCAGGCCCACCACCGTCCTCGTCAAACGTCGCTACGGTGTTCCGCTATGCGGCAAGGACAGCCGGCTTCAAGCCGAGCGTCATCCGCGAAATCCTGAAGGTCGCCGAGTCCCCCGACATCATCTCTTTTGCCGGAGGCCTGCCCGCACCGGAACTGTTTCCGGTGAACCTCGTAGCACGCGCTGCGGAACAGGTCCTCGCAAACGACGGACCCGCCGCCCTTCAGTACGGGGTAACGGAGGGATTTCTTCCCCTGCGTGAATGGGTCTGCCGCCATCTCGCTGAAACCGTCGGACTCCACCCGACCCCCGATCGCGTGGTGATGCTGCATGGTTCCCAGCAGGCACTCGATCTCGTCGCAAAGGTGCTGCTTGATCCCGGGGACATTGTGCTTACCGAAAACCCCGCCTATCTTGGAGCACTTCAGGCCTTTCGGTCCTACCAGGCACAGGTTGTCGGCATCGACTCCGATGAGCAGGGTCTTCTGCCCGATGCACTCGAACAGCATTTGGATCGTGCCGCGGTACGACCGAAGTTCATTTACCTAAATCCCAATTTCCAGAACCCAACCGGGACCACGCTTGCACTCGAACGCCGGCACGAGATCGCCCGGATCGCCGCCCGCTTCTCCCTTCCCGTTGTGGAAGACAATCCCTATGGCGAACTGCGTTTCTCAGGAACCTCGGTAACCGCAATGAGCGCGATCAACGCGGGCCAGACATCGATCTACCTCGGTACCTTCAGCAAGATTCTCGCACCCGGACTGCGCGTTGCATGGCTCGTCGCGCCCGACCGCACTTTTTTCGAACGCATTGTCACTGCCAAGCAGGCCACGGACCTGCACACGTCCACCTTCAACCAGCGCATCATCTGGGAAACCGTGCGACACGACGGCATGCTCTCCGCACATGTCGCGCGGCTTCGCGCCGTTTACGGCCGCCGCCGGACGCACATGCTCTCCGCACTCCGGCGACTCTTTCCGGGCGACTGCACTTGGACCACCCCGGAGGGAGGCCTCTTCCTCTGGGTGACAGCCCCCGCCCGCGTCGATACCGTCGCCCTGCTCCCCCAAGCCCTCGCGCAGAAGGTCGCATTCGTCCCCGGAGCACCCTTCTGGGTCGACCGCCCCGTGAAGAACACCCTCCGGCTCAATTTCAGCAATGCCAGCGAGGACAACATTGAACACGGCATCGCCCGCCTCGGCGCAGTCGTGGCAGGATTTCGCTAACCGAATCCGGTCCGGAGGTTCGATATCAAGCGAAACTGCCGCCTGAAACAATGCCGAGTTCGCGGCGGCGCTTGGCGCGATCGCGGCCGGCCTTGATCGCGTAGCCGCTCCTGCGGTGCTCGGCAATCGGATCGGCGGACAGGCCCTTCTGTTTGCGCCAGACCTTCAGGGCCGGGGTGACATCGGTGAAGAACGCTTTCTTGAGCTCGAGTTCGGCAGTGACCACATCATGGGCATCCTGCGCCTGACGAAGTGCCTGGTGATCCACCAGCGCGGCCTTCGCAAACAACTCCTGGGCCATGATCACGGTCTGCAGCGTGGCCTCGATCTTGGGTTTCTCGTTGTGACACTGGTCGATCATGTAGGCGATCTTCGGCGCCTTTCCACGATCCGACGCAAAGCTGTGAATCTCGTGAAAGATGCGAAACACCTGGTACGGATCGATGGATCCAAGCGTCAGGTCATCATCCGCGTAACGCCGGTCATTGAAATGGAAGCCACCGAGCATGTCCTCATCCAGCAGGAAGGCGACAATCTGCTCGATGTTCTGCCCCGAATAGTGGTGGCCAGTGTCCACGAGCACCTTCGCGCGCGGCCCCGCCTTTTTCGAAAGAACATAGGACATGCCCCAATCCGCAATGTCGGTGGCATAGAAGGCGGGTTCAAACGGCTTGTATTCGACCAGCATTGTCTGGCCGGGACCCAGCTTGCGATGAAGCGCCTTCAACGCCTCCTCGAACCGCTGCTTGCGCGCACGAATGCTTTCCTGTCCGGGATAATTCGTGCCATCCGCAAACCACAGCGACAGATACTCGCTGCCAACCGCCTTCCCGATCGCAATCGAATCAAGGCAGTGTTGCAGCGCACGCTGACGCACCGCCGCATCCGCGTTTCCGAAGGAGCCCCACTTGTACTCCTGATCCTGAAAGAGATTCGGATTGATCGCCCCCACACGGACACCATGGCTCTCGGCCAGCTTCGCCACCGCCTTGGGGTCCTCACCGGGTTTGAAATCCCAGAGTACGTGCACCGCCACGGTGGGACAGCAGCCGGTCAACGCATGCACGTGCCCGCTGTCCGCCAGCTTGTCGCCCAGGTCGATCGCTGCAGCGTCCTGGAAAAACTTCCCAAAGCGCGTGCCGGTATCGGCAAAACCCCAGGACGGGATCTCGACGTTGAAATCATTGAGCACCGGCAGCAGCCGGGAAACTAGGACGGAGGAGGCAGAGGCCATGGCAGGTTCGGGACAGAAGGTGAAGCGGAAGGAAAAGCATTCTGGCTCCCGCAAGAATGTCAGGAGCAGTGAATCCCGGAAAGTTCGGGAAGCAAGACTTCACAGTTCTTCCTCACCGACGGGATTCAGGGCAGATCCGGTACCCACTCACGGTTTTCCATGGCGGACGGGACTCGAAGGATCAGGGACCAGGAGTCAGGACGGAGATCCGGAAGGCGACTCCTCGACAGGATCCGCCGTTTCCTCCTCCTGCGGTTTGGGTGAAACGCGCAGCAGCGTGATGGCTCCCGCAACCAGGAAGGCACAGAGCACCACGAACCAGTCGCCGTGCCGGACATAGAACGAGTTCCGGCCCGCCCAGCGGAAATCCCGCTGCACCTCCGTCACCCGCACACCCCTGAAATAAACCCCGTGGTCGGGATCGGTTGCGACCGCCTTGGTGACGCCAAACTCATCGATCCATCCGCTCCATCCACTGTTGCCCACACGAAGCACCGGGCGCCGGGTTTCAACGGCACGAAGCACGCTGTGCGCCGCATGCTGGTAAGCGGCCCCGCCTTCTCCAAACCAGCCGTCGTTGGTCATCACCACCAGCACATCCGCACCCGCAAGAACGCTTTCGCGGGCGAGATTCGGAAAGATATCCTCGTAACAGATCAGAGGTCCCAGGGAAACCGGAACATTCCTCAGTGTCGTCCGCAGAAGTCCGGGCTCGGATCCCGCAAGGATGTCGTCGCTGCCGATGGGCACCACTTTTTGCAGCCAGCCGAGAAGCGGGCGGTAGGGAACATATTCACCGAACGGCACCAGCTTGCGCTTCGCGTAGTAGCCGGGCTGTACGCCACCGACCGGATCGACAAGGAACGCGCCATTGTACCAGCCCTCCTGGGGAGTGGCCGGATGCTCGATCGCAAGCGATCCGAGGACCAATGGGGCGCGACCCTTCGCCACCAGTTCCTCTGTCCACCTTCTGATCTGCTCATCCCCCTTGATCGCCCATGGCGTTGACGCTTCAGGCCACAGGATCAGGTTCGGCCTCGCTGCCGCTGCCTGACGGGTGAGCGTCTGCAACGTCTCCATGATTGCAGGCCCCTCGCTTGGATCCCACTTGAGGGTGGACGGGATGTTCGGCTGGACAAAGGCCACCTTGCCGAGTCCCACGATGTAGCCCCCTCGATTGATGGTCTCCTGCATCTGAATGCTGAGGCAGACGACAAGCAGGAACATCGTGGCAAAAAACTCCTGGCTGCGCCGGTTGAGTCCGCGCCTGGCTTCACAAAGGAGCCGGTGCGCATACGCGCCAAAACCGAGATTGACCGCGATGAGGACGAAAGAGACGCCGGCTGAGCCGGTGAAGGCCGCTATCTGCAGGATGCTCACCCGCTGCCACTGGCTCGCCGCAAGGGGAAGCCAGGGGAAACCCGAGAAGAGCCAGGTCCGCGACCACTCGATCAGCACCCAAAGCGCCGCCAGTCCGAACACCAGCAGGATGCGGGTCAGGTGCGGCCTTCCCAGGAGTTGGGGCATGGTCCATCGAACGGCAAGGAACCACGAACCCACCCAGATGCCGATCACGGGTCCCAGAAGCAGCATCCCGATCCACGACACCTGATGCAGCCAGGAAAGTATCAGCGTCCAGGCAACAGCACTCGCGCCCAGCACCACCGTTGCGAACAGTTTCCAGCGAGGACGGCGGTATGCCCAGAAAACCGCCGGTACTGCAAAGGCATATGCAGCCTCGGGAAACCTGAAGGGCGGAAAAGAGACAAGTGTCAGCAGGACCGTGGAGACAAAGACCCCCAGGGCCGCCAGCGCGTGGGAGTTGCGGCGCCAGAACGACGGTGGCTCGTCATACGGGTCGAGCGACAGAATCTCAGCGTTGTTCATGATCGGGGCCATCAGTCCGGCCGGCCCGGCGCACGATGTGAATCAGGCGAAGGAGCGACATCCGGTCGACCCGGAAAGTCTGTGCCGCGCGGATCACGAGAACGCCTTTCGTCTCAGGCACCGTGACAATTCTTGAACTTCTTGCCGCTCCCGCACGGACAGGGATCATTGCGGCCCACCTTGGGGGTTTCGCGTCGAATCGTCACCTTCGGAAGCTGGATCTCACTCTCGCCCGCAGGCGCCTGCGCTGCCGGCTGCGAGGATTCCCCGCGCACAGCGGGCTGGGCCGGCGCATTCACGGGCCCCACGGACTTTGCGCTGCGACTCAGGATCGAGAGCATGTTCTCGAACGCGCTGAGATTGGAGGCGCTGCGGAACAACCCGGTGCAGATCTGCAGGCGGACATTCTGCATCAGCTCCTCGAAGTACTTGTAGGCTTCGCTCTTGTACTCCACCAGCGGATCCTTCTGTCCGTAGCTGCGAAGGCCGATGGATCGGCGGAGTTCCTCCATCTCGGTCAGGTGCTCCTGCCAGTGCTGGTCGATGGCATTGATGACGATATAACGTTCGACTGCGGCCAGGGCCTCCGGCTCCTCCACGGATTCCTTCACGGCATACGAAGTCCTGACCTTCTCGACGACGACCTTGGTGAGATCCGTGATTTCGTTGCCCTTCAGGTCATCCGCCTTGAGACCGATCGGAAACGTGCCATTCGCCCAGCCGATGAAACTGTCCATCGCGGTCTGCGAGGCCCCGATCTTTTCGCCCACACCGGCATTCTCAAGCCGTGTGGCAACCTCCTCCTCAACCTGCTCGGCGATGATATCCTTCGGCCGCGCCGAATGGATCGCGCCATTGCGGATGCCGTAGACGACCTCGCGCTGCTGGTTGAGCACGTCATCATACTGGAGCAGCCGCTTGCGCTGGGAATAATTCTGCTGCTCGACCTTTTTCTGGGCGCTCTCGATCGAACGATTCAGCCAGGGGTGTTCGAGTTCCTCCCCCTCCTTCATCGACCCTTCCATCAGGCGCGACGCAAGGTTGCCCTGGAGAAACAGTCGCATGAGGTCATCTTCAAGCGAGAGAAAGAACTTGGTGAGACCCGGGTCGCCCTGACGCGAGCAGCGACCGCGCAACTGGCGGTCGATGCGGCGGGATTCGTGGCGTTCGGTGCCGATCACGAAGAGGCCGCCGAGTTCGCGCACGCCTTCGCCGAGTTTGATGTCGGTGCCGCGGCCAGCCATGTTGGTGGCGATGGTGACGGCGCTCCGTTGTCCGGCGCGGGTAACAATCTCAGCCTCCTGCTGGTGATACTTTGCGTTGAGCACCGAGTGAACAATGCCCGTACGTTTCAGCATGCGGGAAAGCACCTCGGAAGACTCGACTGAAACCGTGCCCACAAGAACCGGCTGGCCGCGACGGTTGGCCTCCTCAATCTCCTTGACGACCGCCGCATACTTGTCGCGCCGGGTCTTGAAGATCGAATCGTTCCGGTCGACGCGGATGCACGGCTTGTTGGTCGGTATCACCTGGACCGCCAGCCGGTAAATGTCGTTGAACTCCGTGGCCTCCGTTTCCGCGGTGCCGGTCATGCCCGCGAGCTTCTGGTAGAGGCGGAAATAGTTCTGGATCGTGATCGTCGCGTAGGTGCGCGTCTCGCGCTCAATGGCGACGTTTTCCTTGGCTTCCACGGCCTGGTGCAGTCCATCGGACCAGCGGCGGCCGGGCATGACGCGGCCGGTGTTCTCGTCGACGATGAGGACCTTTCCATCCTGAACCACGTACTCGACATCACGCTCATAAAGCGAATAGGCCCGCAGCAACTGGGAAATGGTATGGATCTCCTCGGAGGTCTCCGCGAAACGCTGCTGTGCCGCCAGTTTGAGCTCCTCGCGCTTTTCCGCAGTCAGCGAAGTATCGCGATCGATATCACTGTACTCGGTGGCAAGATCGGGCAGGACAAAGGCATCGGGATTGTCGGGCCGCAGACGCTGGCGTCCCTTTTCGCTGAGGTCCGCCTGATGCTGGCGTTCATCGATGGAAAAGAAGAGTTCCTCCTTGAGGCGATAGAGCTCCTCCTTCTGCAGATCGGAGCTGAGTTCGGTTTCAACCTTGTCGAGTAGCTTGCGCCATTCCGGAGTCTCTTGGAGGCGCAGCAGCTTCTTGTTCTTCGGATGGCCGACCTTGACCTGAAGCATCTTGCGGGCGGCCGCCTGCTTCTCGTCATTTGAGAGGCCCGGCTTGGAGAGCACTTCCTCCGTCTCGCCGATCAGCCGGTTGACGAGGCGCAGCTGTTCCGACACGAGCCGCTCCACACTGGGCTTCACGCGGGTAAAGGGCTGTTCCCTCTCGATCGGAGCCGGGCCGGAAATGATCAGGGGCGTACGCGCTTCATCAACGAGAATCGAGTCGATCTCATCGACGATGCAGTACCAGTGGTCGCGCTGGACCTGATCATCCTTGCGCGTGGCCATGCCATTGTCGCGAAGGTAGTCGAAACCGAACTCCGACGCGGTGCCGTACGTGATGTCCCGACCGTACATCTCATGGCGTTCGGCGGACGGCATCTGCTGCTGGATACAGCCGACCGTGAGCCCCAGGAACCGGTAGAGGTAGCCCATCCACTCGGAATCGCGCCGGGCCAGGTAGTCATTGACGGTGACGAGCTGGGTGTTGCGCTGGGTCAGGGCGTTGAGGTAAAGGGGCAGCGTGGCCACCAGGGTCTTGCCCTCGCCCGTCGCCATTTCCGCAATCTTTCCCTGATGCAGCGCGATGCCACCGATGAGCTGGACATCAAAATGCACCATGTCCCAAGTCAGCTCGTGCTCGCACACCACGACCGTCTGCCCAACCAGACGTCGGGCCGCGTTCTTTACCGTTGCAAATGCCTCGGGTAGAATCTGATCGAGTGTCTCTCCCGCCTTGAGTCGATTGCGAAACTCGTCGGTCTTGGCCCGAAGCTGCTCGTCGCTCAGGGACTGGTAGGACTGTTCGAATTCGTTGATCCGTGCGACCAGCGGCCGGGCCGATTCCAGGAACTTACGATAGTGTCGGCCCGAAAAGCCTTTGAGGAGAAACGATAACATGAAAGGGGCTCACCCTAGATATGCGCTTTGCCTTGGCAAATGGCAAATCGCAGCACGGCAGGGTACGAAAGGGGAAAAACTTGGCTGATAGCCTGAATGACCAGCCGGTGACCGTCCTCAATGGGCAGGTTACCAGCGGCCGATTCCAGATGCCGTATCAGCCCAATGATCAGCTCTTTGCCAGATGCGCCCGGAAATACTCAATCGTCCGCTTCAAACCGTCCTCCAGGCCGATGGCGGGTTCCCACCCGAGCGCCTTTCGGGCGAGCGAAATGTCAGGCCTTCGCTGCCTGGGGTCATCCGAGGGCAGCGCCTTGTGCACAATCCTGGATTTGCTGCCAACAAGCTTTAGCGTGAGTTCAGCGAGTTGCAGCATGGTGAACTCACCGGGGTTGCCCAGGTTGACGGGTCCCACGGTCTCCGTCTGGTTCATCAAACGGACGAACCCTTCGATCAGGTCGTCAACATAGCAGAAGGAACGTGTCTGGGTGCCGTCCCCATAAATCGTCAGATTCTCGCCCTGGATTGCCTGGACCACAAAATTCGACACGACACGCCCATCGTTCGGATGCATGCGCGGACCGTAGGTGTTGAAGATCCGCGCCACGCGGATATCGACCTTGTTCTCGCGATGATAGTCGAAGAACAGGGTCTCCGCGCAGCGTTTGCCCTCATCATAACAGGAACGCCGGCCGATCGGATTGACATTGCCCCAGTAGCCTTCCGGCTGGGGATGCACGTGGGGATCCCCATACACTTCGCTCGTGCTCGCCTGAAACACACGCGCCTTCAGGCGCTTGGCAAGCCCCAGGCAGTTGATCGCACCCATGACCGATGTCTTGGTGGTCTTGATGGGATTGTACTGGTAGTGCGGCGGAGATGCCGGGCAGGCCAGGTTGTAGATCTGGTCCACCTCCACCTTGAAGGGATCGATCACGTCGTGGCGCACCAGTTCAAAAAACGGATTCGCCAGCAGGTGGGTGATGTTGCCTTTCCGCCCGGTGAAGAAGTTGTCGAGGCAGATGACCTCGTGCCCGTCCCGAAGCAGTCGCTCGCAAAGATGGGAGCCCAGGAATCCGGCGCCGCCGGTGACCAAGATGCGCATGCGGCGGAAGGGTTGAGGGATCAGACGAGGATTTCGAGAAAAACCGCTCGGCGCATTCGACCCCGATCAGAACCCTCCCAAAAATTCAGGCTCCCGGGTCCGGGAGCCTGGAATGCTCAAGCCTGTACGTTCGCCGGAAGCCGCGCGAGCGCCCTCGGGAAAAGGATGTTGTTCTCCTTGTGTACGTGCAGATGGAGATCCTCCTCAAAGCGGGCCAGCCCCGCAAGCAGCGCACGGTGGGTGTTGCACGACTCCGAGTCGGGCGTGAAATTGTCCGTCAGGGTGCGCAGACGCTCAAGCGCGGCCCCGGTTTCCTGATGCTCGGCCTCCATCTCCGTGATCGGATCGGCGATCGAACCGCGCCTCGCCGGCAGTTCCCCATTCTGGTCAAGGGCACGGACCAGCGGGAACAGCACCTCCTCCTCCTTTGACATGTGCTCAATCATTTCACGCGCCATCTCGTGCACGGTCCGGGCAACCTCGGTCAGACGGGCATCGCGGCCGGAGTGCTTCATCGCAACACGCTGCGACTGCTCCACAAGAACCGGCAGTTCTTCCTTCGTGAAGGAGTGGTGCGTGTTCTCAATGTGATCGGCGAGCGCGCTCAGCGACATCGCCGCCGCATCCGTCGCACTCGTGATCGCGGACGGGACCGCCTCCAGCACCGAGATGAATGTGTTCACCTCGAGTCCCCGCTTCGCGCACGCGGCCGCAAGCGTGATCTTGCCGCCGCAGCAGAAATCAATTCCGACACGTTCGAACACACCGGCGAGCAGCGGTCGCGCCGCGACAATGTGACCGACCATGGTCTCGGGGGTGATTTTCGACGAATTCGTGGGATGCGGTGATGTACTCATGTTGTATGGGAATGCTCCCACTATAACCGCTTTTCGATTTTCCGCCTTGAGCTATGTCAAGTTACAGGGCGATTGCACGAAAAAGCGCCGCTCCGCCGGAGCCCCTTGGGACCTCGGCAGAGACGATCTGTCCGGCGGCATGCAGGCGCGGACCGCGAACTAATGCGGCGTGGCGATGATCGGCAGAACGATGTGCGACGGATGTGCCTTGTCGTGCACCAGCGTGTTCGTGGCGATGACGACGCGGCGATTGTCAGCAAGCGGTTCGCCAGAATTGGGATTCACATCAAACCGGGGAAAGTTGCTGCTCGAGATGTCGACACGGATCCTGTGGCCCTTCTTGAAGACGTTCGACGTCGGATAGATCTTCAGCGTGAAGGGATAGATCCGGCCGGGCTCCATGAACTCTTCCTTCTTCAGGGAATTGCGGAAACGTGCGCGGACAATTCCATCGCCGATGTTCAGGTCAAACCCATGTGGGAAATCGCCGCTGGGAGGATAAACGTCGATCAGCTTGGCCGTGAAATCGGTGTCGACCGCGGAGGAGGAAGCCCAGAATTTCACCTCGATCTCCCCCGTGACCTCCACATCGGATTCGAGCGGCTCGGTGCGGAAAACAAGGATGTCGTTCCGTGCGGAAATCGGGAGCGGATTGGGCCAGTTCCAGAACTGCGGGCCACCCCGCTGGTCCCACGCGCCCTGCTGCATGATGTCGTCTCCGGAGGAAATGGGCCCGCCGAGCGTCGGCACGGGATCGCGCGGATCGAACTGGAAACTCGTGCTCCCGGCCTTGGCCGACGGCCTGGCCGTTGCAAGCACTCCGCCCGGCTGAAAATAGAACGGTGTGTACTGCGTGCGTGCAAGCGGCCATTCCTGCTCATTGCGCCAATAGCCGCCGTGGTTCAGCAGTCCCTCGGAAGTCTTGCGCCCATCACCCGTACCCATGACAAAGATCCGGACGTTCGTGGCGAACGGTGCGGCACGACCGACCGAATTGGTGAGGCCCTTAAGCCAGTGGTCGTACCATTCGAGCCGCCAAGCGAGAGGATCAGGGATCGCCGCATCCGCGCCGAAGCTGACCTGTCCGTGCGATGACTTTCCCTGATCGCCATGTATCCAGGGCCCCATGATCAGGTACACCGGGCCCTTGATCGCCTGATGAAGCGCTGTGAAGTTGGCCGTCGTATTGCCGCCCCACGAATCATACCATCCTCCAACAAGGTACACGGGGATGTCCTTGTAGCGCTTTGGATCGGCCAGGATGTTGTTCTGCGCCCAGAATGAATCGTCGGCACCGTGCCGCATCGCCTCGACGAGCCAGTTCTCGTATTCCGGCGCCAGTTGCAACGGTGTCGTTCCATAGCGCAACGGCAGATGCTTGAGATAATTGAAACGCTGCCCCGAAAGCTCCATCAGCTCGGCAGCCGTGGCCGGGTCGCGTCCGGCGCGGCTGCCCTTCGTGACCTTTGTCATGATCCAGTTCCAGAACCGCATCTCGAAGGCACCCGCATTGCGAAGACTCTGCCGGCCTATGTTCGACATCGCGTCCACGGGTATGACCGTGGTGAGCTGCGGCACCTTCTCAAGCGCCATGGCGTGCTGGGTGCCGCCGACATAGGAGGTGCCAAACATCCCGATCTTCCCATCCGACCACGACTGCTGGGCGATCCATGCACCGCAATCCCACCCGTCCCTGCCGTCGTCGGTCAGCATGTGCCACTCTCCTTCGGACGCAAAGCGCCCCCGCGTATCCTGGGCGACAAAGACATAGCCACGGGACGCATAATACGGCCCGATGACATCGAGCGGCGTCCAGGCCGTCTCCGACTTGTCGTAGGGCGTACGCGTCAAAACGACGGGGAACCTGCCGGGCGCCGGTCTGCCATCCTTCGCAGGCAGGTACAGGTCCGTGGCAAGCTTCACGCCGTCACGCATCGGCACCATCACATCCTTTTGCACCACGACCTCAAATTCAGCGGGACGCGAATAGCCCGCGACGGACGCAAGGCCGCCAAGGCCGGCGCACATGAGCGCGAATCGAATGAAGTGTTTCATGATTGGTAAGATTTCATTTCCGCTTGAGCGTTACGGGTATTCAAAAAACAGATACATATTGCTCCGATTGGCCGCTCCGCGCAGCCGGACGGCAGGGAGACTCATCCCGCAGCCAAGGCGTGAACAAGGGAATCAAAGGTGCTTGTCGAGGAAATCGAGGATGGCCTTCGGCTCAAAGACATGTCCGCCCTCGTGAATGTTGAACTCAAACCGGTCCCCCAGCCCCAGCTTTTCGTAGAAGCTGCGGGTCCGCTTCACCTCCGGCTGGGCCTCATCGAGATTGATGATGGTGTCCGCCCGGCCGAGCTGGAGCATGCAGGGTCGAGGGCAGATGAGCGCCATCGCCTGAAAACCACCGAGTCCGCCAACCGTTTCCCGCTCCGGTGCGCGGGCGGTGCCCGCCGCCGAACGCTTCAATGTCATTGCGTAATCCTTCAGGTATCCCGAAGGCGCCGCGACCTTGATGAACGGATTCAGTGCCGACGCGTACATGGTGTAGAACCCTCCCCATGAAAGGCCCGACATCCCGACACGGTCCGGATCGATCTCGGAGCGCGTCCTCATCAGTGTCCGGGTGCTCTCGATGATCTTGTAGAGTTCGAGTCCCACAATGCTCGTACCTGCAAGCTTGAGCTTCCGATCCAGATCCTCCCGCGCGGCACCAGGAATCTCGGGGTCACCGCAATAGTTGCAGTGCATCGCCAGCGCAGGTGCCCAGACAATGTAGCCACGCTTGACCGCCTCGAAACCGAAATGGTTGTAGTTGGCGCGCGTATCCAGATCGCAGATCGCCTCGGGGTTGCCCCCTCCTCCATGCTGGGCAATGAGCAGCGGCGCCTTGGCGAGCCTCTTCTTCGGGAGCATGTAGATGCCATACGCATCCACGCCATCGACCACTTCGATCCACACCCGGTAGACAAAGCAGTGGCGATCCTCACCGACCTGCTCGAAACGCCGGACGACCCCCTTTTTGGCACCAGGAGGAGGCGTGCCAAATTGTGCCTGCAGGAAGGCGCGGTATGGGGCGAGAGAAGCCTCGTAGGCCTTGGGATTCGAAAAGTCGGGCTTCACCCGCTCCATCGCCTCCTTGGCCTTTTCCTCGAGCAACTTGTCGGCATAGGTTTTTACCTGCAACTGCTGCTCCTCGCGAATCGGGAAGGAACGGGAGAAGGGTTCGCGATACTGCTCGGGCAACTCCAACGCCGTCTTTTTGGACGATGAGTCAGCGGCAATACAGCTCGAACTGGCCAGCAGGAGGAGCAGTCCGCTCCGCAACAAACGTGAATTCCAAGGCTGGGAGGATTTTTTGTTTGGGTTCATGGAAATGGATTCGAGCAATCACCCGGTCCGGGTGGAGTGAAGCCGGCCCGTTCCGATTGCAGAACGCGCCGACCCCAGGTGAATTCAATAGCCGACAAGTCTGACCGGGCCGAAGAGCCCGGCTTCAATGACATCAAGTTCCTTCCACGGCTTGCGCTGTGAAACCGCGATGTTTGTACGTGTCAATCGGGGCAACTCGCCCCGTGCCTCTCCCACGAGGCGGTTGTGCCAGGTGCCGACGACTTCGACGACGATCTCGTTGTCCCCTTCCCGCAGGGTCTTCGTGCAATCGATGCTGAACGGCTGCGTCCACACGACACCCTGGGATACTCCGTTGATCCAGACTTCACCGATCGACCAAAGCTTCCCGAGTTCGAGTTCAACCCGGGAGACATCCTTCGTCCAGCCGGGCGGCAACGAAACGATATGCCTGTATCTGCCTGTACCCGAAAAATACCGCCACGCAGGATCGCTCTGCCGCGTCCAGGGTTCCACCCGCGAAAGCTCAAGCCGGCCAGGAGCTGCGAGGCCGGACGAGAAATCCACGGTCCAGTTCCTTTCAAGCGACAGGCTTTTCCGCGGAACCGGTGCCGTGGAAAAGTCGACCTGCTCCAGTTTGCCAGGCGATCCGCCCGCCCGGAAGATCACGAATCCGGATCCGCGCGCCGCAAGTGCGAGCGGGACATCCGTCCTGCCCTTCCGCTCCTCGACGTGGCTGATGCGACGGATCGTTCCGTTCACCGCGTCCCAGAACTCCACGCTGCGCCCCGCTTCGCGGAAGGACGCCGTCGTCCTCACGGGTTCGTCGGTCCTGTTGCGCACAAAATAGATGTCATCCGATCCGTCGCGCCGGTGGGTGAAATCGAGCGATGCCGGTGCAAGGAAATCGGGCGACAGACCGAGTTCCCCAAGTACCTGCCTCTCCGTCACCCCCCAATAGACACGCCCATCACCCATCCTGCGGGATGTCCTCGTACGCCCATCCAAATCGCCCCAGACCTTCGCTGCGACGTCGCGAACCCGGCGATCGCTCTCGGGATAACCCTGGAGACCTGAGGCCCGCATGGGACGCGCCCCTGCGATCACCGCACCCCCGCGCACCAGGGCCTCCAGCTTTTCCAGCACGGGAGGATGGATGGCATCTGTCTCGGGCAGCACCAGCATCGCATAGCTGGTGCCGTCAGGCAGGGTTAGCCTGCCATTGCGCACGGAAAGGCGGTTGAGAATCACATCCGCATTGACGACATCATAGTCGTAACCAGGGCCCAGGGCAGACGGATTCCGCCGCGGACCCACAAAATTCATTCCGCCATCACCGTAGTAGTAGAGCACGTCGGCCACAAAACGTCCGCGCTGCAACAGGAAGGAGCTTCGCGCAAGGTAGCTCAGGAAAGGCCTGGCCTTCGGCCACCAGGTGACGCTTCGACTGAGGTGCGTGCCCGCTCCATAAACGAGCCCTGGCAATCCATAATCCGGCGCCTGGTGTGTCCACGTGTGCCAGACAAAATGATTGCCTCCCTCGGTCAGGACACGATCGGCGCTTGGTTTCAGATCCTGCGGGCCTTCCGCCCAGTGATGGAATGATGTGAAGGATTCAAGATGCACGCGCGGTTTGCCGTAAATGTGCGCCGCGGAAGCCGGTTCCTTGATGACATTGAGCGCGTCATTGTCGGGCCAGAACGGCCAGAATTCTCCCTGCACGCTGTCAACCGTTCCATCCGCGAGCAATGCATCCACCGGCGGCGTATGAATCGGCGGCCCCGGTCCGCCCGCCTCCGACTTCACCTTCAGACCCGCGGCACGCGCGACCTCCACTGCCGTGCGGTAGTAGGCATCAACAACAACCTCCCCCAGTGTCTTCTGGTAATCAAAGAGGAACCTCTGCGTCAGTTCATCATTGCCGATTCGCGCACCGAAAATAGCGGGCAGCCACGTTTCAAGTTCATAACCGCGCCGGCGCTTGAACTCACCTGCAAACACGGGTGACCACACACGACCCACCACCTCATAGCTCGCGAGGTACATGTTTTTCAATCCTCTCGCCGCCAGATCCGGGCCCAACCCCTTCTTCAGTTTTTCGACCACGTGATTCATGTGAATCCTCGTCGCCTCCGCACTGAGGTGGTCGCTCGCCAGCCCGGTCGATGCGGGACTTGGCACCTTGAGTTTTTCCCCCGTGACCATGCACACATAACGCAGGATCGTCCACGCACCCGCCGGAGCTTCCCAGCGCAGACGTCCCTCCCTGTCCACGTGGCGGGTCACGTCCACCAACTGGCTTCGATCCCGAATGTCAAACGACGGAAGCCCCGCAGTCGCGAAGACTCCGCCTGAACCCCTGGTCAGGCCGTTATGCACATTGCCCGCCCGCCAGGCAGCGTAGGACAGGGGCGTGGGCGCACGTACCAACAGCGCACCATCCCGGGATTGGTCGGCGGTGTGAGAAGCCGCAACGTTCCGTCCAGAGGGGTCCAGGACCTCAAACTCGCCAAGCGTCCATCTCGCGCGCGCAGCATCGTGACCGCTCAGCAATCGCAGCCGCACGTGCGAAGCTTTTGTTCCTGCAGGCAGTTCAAAACGCTGCCGCCCCTCCCCTGGCTTGAGTTCCCCCTGAAGGATCTCGGTAAAATCCGAATCGCTTTCACCCGTCGTCGAGACCGCAATGGAAAATCTCCGCACCGGCGTCATCGTCGACGCCAAAGCCGCAGGCGCCTCCGGCCTGCCCTGGTCAAGCACAACCGCTGCCAGATCATGCACACCGACCGGATCCAGGCGGAGCACAAATTCATGAGATGCCAATCGCCGGGCATCGCGTATCGCCAAAACCGATACATCGGTCCAGAAGGCGGGGCGCCCGTCGGGGCCGAGTGGCGCCAGTTTCTCCGGCTCGGGGAATGGCAGGGCGACATCGAGACGTTTCCCTCCCTGCACCACGGCTTCAGTCGCATAGAGCGCCATCACCGCGTGCGCGGGGTCGATCCAGGGCCCACCCATGTCCCAACTGCTGATGACTGACATGTCGACCTGCAGGCCCAGCCTCCTTGCCTCGTCCGCAGCCACCTGCAACTGGGCAACCCACTCGGGACTCAGGAAGGCGGGGCCAGGCGACGGGATCGTTGCCGGATCACCGCGCGCCCCCATTTCGAAAAGGAGAACGCCTCCGAGTCCCGCATCCTTCATGGCCCTCAGTTCCTCCACCGCGGTGGGCAGGTGCACATGGCCGTTGAGCCACAGCCAGTAGGTGTGCGGTCTTGCTTCCGGAGGGGGCGTGCGAAATCCATCCTCAAGGGAGGGGCCCGCCAATGCCACCGGCGCCATGATCACAGTCACGGCGGCCAGCGCGACACACAGTCCAAGGCGTCGGAACGGTGAGGAACTTGGTGGGGTCCTGCGGCGGGATTCCATATCGATTCGAGTATCAGTGCGCCTTGTGCGCCTTGAGCGCCTTTCGAATGCGTTCGACCTGGGCATCCATCTGCTCCTGCCCCAATTCCTTCATCATCGCACCGATCGAAAGGTTTGCATCGTTGGACCAGAACAACCCGGTGTCTTCGCGCGCATTCCAGACAAATCCCACACGATCTCCAAAACGCCTCTGGAACACGCGGCCCTCGTCAACCTCGGGATTCCAATGGATGGCCGCCGAAACGAGATCAAACCGGTGGACGAGCACTCCGGGTTTTGTCAGCTGGGCATCGGGAAGACCGATGGGATTGAAGATCGTAACATTGTCACGCGGAGCCGAATTGACGATCCAGTAGCGATGGCGGTGCGCAAACCATGCCAGGGGAATGTTCTGGGGAGAGGCGCTTGGAACCGCCACCAGTTCGGCGCCTGACGCTCCCAGCGCCGCCCATCCATCCTCGAACGACATGTCCCAACAGATCTGTATCCCCACCTTCCCAAAATCGGTCACAAACACCGGCGCATCCTCTCCGGGGGTGACGCCACCCTCAAAGACCCCGGACTTGTCCGCGAGCGGGTGCAGCTTGCGGTAGACGCCAGCCACCCGCCCTTTGCGGTCAAACAATACCGCGGCATTGCGATAGACCTCACGCCCGTGGAGCTTCTCCGCAAGCTGCATCGGAAGGATCAGCCAGGTACTTTCCCGCGCAGCCAGAGCTCCCACCTGCCGGACCTCCTTATCCTCCAGGCTCAACGCCCGATTGCCGGCTGACCGCGCCGCCTCGGAGCCCCGTTGAAGGGCATTTTCCGGAAGGACAAAAAGATCGAGTCCCGTTCCTGGATATTGCTGTTCCGCCTGCTTCGCCGCTTCGGCAAGAAAACGATCGATGATGGCGACACGGTCTCCCGCAGTCATTTTTCGACCAAGAAAGGTGCAGACCGTGGCCACGACCACCTTGCGCGGCGGAGAAAGCAGCAGCGCCGCCTGCCGCTCGGCGAGCGTGGGAGCCTCCGCCCGGGCAAGCGGCCCCATGACCGCCGCAATCAGCAGCCACGCAACGACGTTCCTGAACCCTGCCCCTCTCTTCGGACAGCCGGCACCGACCCCGGTGTCAATCGTGCCGTCGACGAAGGGCAGTCCCTTCCTCCTCCCATATCCTTGTTGGCCATTCCTCGCTTTCATCGCGGCAAGTCTGTCATCGCTGGACGCTCTGGTCGATGATGACCGTTTCGATTCCCAGAGCCTCTCCGAGGCGTCGCAGCGACTGCGCACGGTGCCCCACCCCCAACGCAAAGTGATGGGTTGGTCCTTCCGCGACCCAGCGCCTGAGGAAGGTCCTCACATCAGGCTGGAAGAATCCTCTCGTGTTGGTGTTGCCGGTTGCCGGTATCGGTCCCTGAACGCTCTCTCCCTCGGCCACGATGAACTTGAATCTTCCGTGCGCGGTCACGCCTATGCTCAGCATCGTGATCGGTCCTTCCTTGATCTTGAACTCGACACTGGCGCCATGCCCCGGCTTGCCGTGATACTTGATCAGGCTCCGAAGCACGGGTTTGCCATCGGCTATGTTGATGTGATGCGGGCCATCGTGCCCGACCAGGACAAATCCCTCCTTGAAATCAATCGGATGAAACTCGGCAAAACTGCCCCCGATCCCGAGCCGGTCCATGATCAGCATGGCGACGCAGGTCTTGAGATCGGACTCGCCGCACATCGGAAACCCCGCAGCCGTCAGCAGGGAATTCCCCACGATGAGATTGGTCACGATTTTCCGCAGCGTGCTGCCGGGCTCCCCCTCGTAATAATACGCGAGCCCGTCGAGTTGATGAAACGCGATGAACTTGTCCAACGTGACGGCGACCCTTGCGGCCGTGTTCAGGTCCTCCTCCGACAGCTTCCGCGTCACGGGGTCCGCCTTGGGATCGGGCGTGTCGAACAGGTCGAGAATCTCCTGGCACTTCTTCTGTGTCTCCGCATCGGTGACCTCGCGTTCGAACCGGAGGAGATCATCCGCCTCAGTTTGTACGATGTGACATCCGAACGCGGCGGTCAGCGCCGCCTGGTCGGTCTGCATATCGAACATGTGTTCGATCGGATGCCCGAAATGCCCCACCCGCGCGCGCTTCAAGTCGTGCAGCACCATCGCGATCTCGCACCATTCCACAATCTCCGCATCCGCTGCCGGATCATCATGCAGGGTGCCGAGTATCACCTCCGGCGGACGCTTGCCCATGCGGACGGCCACTCCCGTGAACTCCGGAACCGAGCAGAAATCATCATTGGCAAGCTGCATGTGAGTCGTGGCGCGCGGATAATCCAGCGCACCCAGCGGCTGCAATGCGACCAGGACTATCGGGATGTCGAGCGAACGCACAATCACCGCGAAAGTGGCCGACGTGGCATAGGTCACCATGTCACAGAAAACCAGATCCAGGTCGGCGGCCTTGAGTCGTGGCACCAGCGCATACGCCGCTTGAGCCCGGTCAATGAGGCCGAAGTTGGTGACAGTGACGCCCGTTGCGGACACCTTTTCCACGAGCACATCGATCTTTTTCAACAGCTCATCCTGAAGGCCGGGGAACTGATTCCAGTAGGCGTGGTAACCCACGCCAAAAACCCCGACACGCGCGGTGCGGGGCTTGCGGCGGGCAATACGCGGGCGCGCAGAGGTGGTTTCGGCGAGATGGGGTGAATCGAGAACTTGCATGGGAATTGTCAGCGGAAGCTGCGCCCGGTGCGAATGATGATCCACGCGAGCGGATAAACGATGGCCGAGACGAGAAAAATGGGCGTGAAGGAATAGTGGTCGACAACGGGGCCGATCACGAGATTGGAGGCCATGCCGGCTATTCCGCCGCACATGCCGGTGAGACCCACCGTCGTCGCGATTTCGTCCTTTGCGACGGTCTCTCCGACCAGGGTCATGTAATTCGCGATCCAGATTCCATGCGCGAAAAGCAGAACCGCCATCAGGGCAATCGCGAGAAAAGGTGTGGTGGCCAGGGCGGCGGCAAAGGAGGCAGGCGTGAGCAGTGCCGCTATCAGCATGAGGCGCATTCGCGCGCGTTTGCGGTCCCATCCCCGACGGACAAGCGAGTCCGAAACAAAACCCGCGGAGATGTTGGAGATTTCGAGCGCAACAAAGGGAATCCAGAGCAGCGCACCGATCTCGCCGAGAGACATTCCCCTTTCCCGATTCAAGTACTGGGGAATCCAGAACATGTAGAAGTAGAAGACCGGATCGAAGCAGAATCGGGCAATCAGCAGCCGGCGGACCTCAGGTCGCATCAAGAGATTCTTCCAGCGCGCCCCGGATCGCTCGGCGATGCTGCCCCTCACGACCGGAACGCCGGCAAACGCCAGTCGCCAGGCAATCCACCAGATCATTCCAAGAATGGCGGTTCCGGCAAACGCCCCCCTCCAGCCCCAGGTCGCGGCCGCCCAGACCGTGAGCGGTGGTGCAAGGATCGCGCCAAGGGCCGAGCCACTGTTGGCAAAGCCCACGCCAAATCCGCGCCGATGAGGAGGCATCCACTCGACCGCACCCTTCGTTGTGCCAGGAAAACAGGGTCCCTCGCCCACCCCGAGAAAGAATCGCGCAATGCCGAGGCTCCATGCGCCGGTGACAAATGCATGCGCGGCACTTGCCAGGGACCAGAAGCCCACCGAAATCGAAAGGCCACGGTGTGTCCCCAACCGATCCATCACCCATCCTCCAAGTGCAAGCATCACCGTGTAGCTGAGGACAAAGGCGAAGACGATCCGTGAATAGACCGTGTTGGAGAGCCCGAACTCCTCGGTGATCTTCGGAGCGAGAATGCTCAGAACCTGACGGTCAAGGAAGCACAGCGCAGCCGCAAAGAACAGCAGCGTGCACAGGACCATCGCCCGACGCGGACTGATTCCGGGCTCTGCAGGGACATTCATGAAGGGCGATGCCCCGATGGGGCGAAATCCGGCTTAGAGGTCCAGCGAGAACGAGACACGCCAGCTGCCCGGAGCACGCGGCGTGACGCGCCAGAGGCGGCTGCCGTCGGCAGAATAGCGAAGCACCTGAATCTCCCGGTTGTTCAGGACATTGTAACCGTTGAGCTGAACACGCCAGTTGGTGCGTTTGCCAAAGATGTCCGTCCGACCGGCGTAGCCGACTAGCGCATCGAATTCCAGGATCTCTGGGCCATACAGAACGGGTCCATAGACCCTCCGGCCAAGATCATTGAGGCCGGTGACCGCCCTTTGAACCCGGTTCTGGCTCTGCCACCGCATGCCTCCTCCCACAAAAAATCCTCGAAGATTGCCGTTACTGAAGGTGTAACGCGTGAAGAAGTTCGCCTTGTAGGGACGGTTGTTGAAGCCGAAGGCGCCGGCATTGCGGACATCCTCGATCGCGAGCTGCATCAATTCAAGTCTGTTGGCGACGTCAATGGAGAGGCCGTTTTGATCGACGAGGCCCGCGGGATTCCCGAACTGCTCGAGGTACTTGCGCTCGTTGTTGAACCAGGGTTCAAACTCCGAGAAGATGTTGCTGCGCTCGAGTTTCGTGTAGGACGCGGATGCCGTGAGCGTCCAGTTCCTTGATGGATTGAACTTGATGTCAGCCTCATATCCTGAGGTCACATCGTCGGACATGCCATCCACGATTGCTCCACCATAGGTTCCCGCGCTGCCCCGTGACTTGATATAGATGAACCGTGCATCGGCATCGGCCTGAGTGATGTAGGTCTTCCCTGTGGCAGGGTTGATCGACGTCGCAAACGCGCTGATGATGCGGTCGTAATCCTGCACCACCGAACTCGCTCGATTCACCGGATTACCGGGATTCTCGCCCTTGTAGTATGTCAACCGGACGGCCAGCTTGTCATCCACTAGGCGCAGCATGACTCCCATGTCATTGCCCTTGCCCTGAACCGGGTTTGGCACGTCGAAATTGTTTTCGATCGTGCGACGGCTCGTGTTCGCAGGAGCCACATTCGTCGCCTGGTTGGCAAAAAGTGAGAACTTCGGATGTACGTGCCAGACAATACCCGCTGTGTAGGTATGAAACGTGTCCTCGTTGATCTTGATGTAGTCGTCGGTAAGGTAGCTTTCACCGGCGTACTGCTTTCCGGATGTCACGCGCGGGTCTGTAGCGGCCAAACGATCCGTGATCCGATTCAGCGTCGAATAGTTATCCCGGCGATAGCCTAGCGAGACAAAGACGTGTTTGTTGAAGAGCGCGCTCTGTGTTGCCAGCACGTAAGTGTCCGCAGTCGACTTGTTGCCGGAAATGCTGTTGTCGACAAACGACTTGATGTAGTCGATGCCGTTTACGCGGACCAGCTTGTTGTCCTCGAACGTGCCGGCATACCAGTCGCGGTAGTCCAGAAAATCCGGGGTGATGTAGGTGCGATAGTCGACGCGATTATTGGCATTGCGGACATCGGCATTGGCGATCGGGGCCTTTGTCTGGGCGTTGACCAGAACCTGATTCCCCTGGAGCTGAGTGAAGATGTTCTCACTCGTTTCAAACATTCCCAGGATCTTGTGGTCGCCAAATTTGTTGAGATTCAGATTGTAGAGGGCGGAAACACGGAAGGCCTCATTATCGTCGCCATTGATCGTGCGCAGGGGGGCTCCGTCGATGTAGTACCTGCCAGCGTTGGGATTCGGCTTCACCCCGCCCGCCCCGTTGGGAATGTAGAGATTCGGATCAGCGGACACCTGGATATCCATGCGTTTCGCAGTACCTAGCGCATTCTCGTTCTGATAGCTGACATCGATGAAGAGGTTGTCGCCAATCGGCTGTTCAACCCGGACAAACAGTCTCTCGATATCACTGAGGCTGGTCGTATCCGGACCGTAGCCAATCTGGTAGGGAGCCACCAGATTGGATTGATATGGTCCATTCCGATCGGCTTCTGCCTGCGAGGCGGGAAGCAGGGTCTGAAAAGTATCGCGAAAGACACTCGCCTTCCATCCCGGGACAACACCGACGAGCGCATTGAATTGTGCAGCCGTTTCGTAGAAACTTGTGCTCGTGTACAGGTTCATGCCCCCGAGCGTCGTGTTGACCGTATTGGCAAAGACATCTCCGGAATTGCTGACGACATACTGCCGGTTTCCTGCGATGCGCTCAAGCCCCCGGACGGCGGCGGCCGCGGTGGAGAGGGCTGCTCCGCGATTGTCGATCAGTCGCACAGAGTCCGGAAGTGTATCCCAAAAGGATATGTTGTCCCCCAGGTTCTGCGGCACCGACCACATGCCCGAAAGATCGGCCTTCTCATAGGATGCGACGATATTGGTGCCCATCCTCTTGATCGGAACGATACGAATGGAGCCCGTGACGCGGTTGTCCTCGCGATCATTCCACAAACGCCAGTCGTTGCGGCGCGCATGCATGCCCATTACACGTAAGGCAATGTGATCCGGCACAATCACAACATTCATGTCGGTCGACGCCCGGTAATCTTGCCAGCGGCCCGCCTGAGTCCGAAACCGGTAGTGATTCCCACGCAATTCGGCCTGGAGCGTGGAGGTGTTGATCGACCCCGCAGAATTCGCGACGCCAAAAAGCACGCTGTTCGGGCCGGAGGCAAAATCGAAACGACCGGTGTTGTACGAATCCGTCGGCATCCGGGAGCGGAAGAAGTCGGTGAGGCTGGAACCGGAAAGTCCACGATTGTTGATACGCGTGCTTTGCAGGCCGGCATCAAGATAGAACATGGTCGGGTCTGGCCGGTTCTGGTCGTAATCGAGATTGGAATTGACGCCGTACTCCAGGACCTGGGCGAGATTTGTCGCACCAAGGTCCTGCAGGAACTCCTCCGTGAAAACGGAGATGGTCGCCGCCGAGTCCATCAACCGGGTCTTGAAGCGGCTCGCCGCGAGCGAGTCACCCGCCGCGTATCCGGTATCCTTGTCGCTGGAAACGGTGAACGGACTGAGCACGACCGTATCCTTCTCGACCTCCGATCTGGCAGAGCTGGAAGATTGTGTGGTTGTGGTCGATTGCCCGGCAAGCGAGCCCGCCGAAAGGGCGAGCGCGAGGCAGGCCGGCGCCATGCAGCCGCGAATTGTCCGCGTCCGCGCACGGGTAGTGTGAGGCAGTGTCTTCATGGGGATGGTTGGTGGGGATCTGTGGAAAATGACGGCCTATGACGGGCTCGGCATATGTTCATTCCTTATGAACAGTGATAATCTAGTCGGAACACTTAGTCCCAATCAAGCTCATTTTGATCAAAATTTGAGGTTGTTTATTCAGCATCATTGAACATCGATTGGAAATGGCCCTCATTCAATCGGTCGACAAGGCGCTGCGAGTGCTCCAGGCGCTCGATGCCCATGGCGGGTGGATGGGCGTGAGGGAGCTCGCGCGTACGGTGGGGCTGTCACCGCCCACGACTCACAATCTGTTGCAGACACTTCTTGGGCGAAATTTCGTGGAGACCAACCGGGAGACAAAACAATATCGTCTCGGACTCTCCGCGGTTATCATGGGAGCCGCAGCAGACCCGTTGAACAGCATGCGGGATTTTTGCCGGCCGTACATGGAAGCCCTCGCCAGTGAATTCGCCGAGACGGTCGTCGTACTGACCTGGAGAAATGGACACGCCTTTGTGGTCGACTGGATCCAGGCTGACCACCCGCTCTCAGTCACCCACGACCATGGGATCGTCGAGCACCCGATCGTTTTTGCCACCGGACGTGTGCTGCTCGCCTACCAGCCTCGAGCGGTGCAGCTCAGCTATGCCGACAAGGAGGATCTCGCAAAATTTGCTCCGAACTCCCCTTCCACCGTCCAGGACTTCACACACCTGATGGATCAGGTAGCCAAGGACGAATTCGCGATCACCAACAATGTTTCCGGCAGCGGTATTGCAGCCGTGGCCACCCCGATCTTCGACGCGAACGGCCAGGCGATCCTCGCCATTGGCTTCAGTGCTCCCATCTCCCGAAGCACGGATGTCCAGATCGGGCTAGTCCTCGCCCGCCTGAAGGAAATCAGCAGGGTGATGTCACAGAAGCTCGGCGGCGATGGACAAAACCGCACCACACCCCTGATTGCCTGACTGTCAGGCAGGCGCACTGAGGCTGCCCAACACCCATCTCCCCAAGGAGCAGCAGCCCGACACTCTCCGGCCATCATTCGACTCTCGCCTACGAGGGATCGGACCAAGGCGCGCACTCAAGACTCCGACAACGTCCGTGCCACAGCCTCCGGTTTTCTCACCGTCCGAATGCTGAAACACTAAGGCCGCCTCTTTTCAGAGGCGGCCTTGTGACCTAACACCAAGCAAACCGTAAGAACTACAAACAACTGCCGTTACCTAAGCGTCAGTTGTGTACACAGAGGTAGACGCGGCATATTCAACTTCGCTCAAACTTTTCTGAAATTTTTTGCCTCATTTTCTTCTTCTTTCAGAATCGCCTGAGCCTCCTCGCCCAGGCGCAGGCGTGTCGACCGGAGCGGATACCGGAACTCGCGGCCCTCATAATTGTGGAAGACGACTTCGTCATCCGTGATCGAGTGCACGTAATTGGGATTCAGCGGGACCTTTCCGCCCCCGCCAGGAGCATCGATGACATACTGCGGTATCGCATACCCGGTCGTGTGACCACGAAGTCCCTCGATGATCTCCAGACCCTTCCGCACATCGACCTTGAAATGTGAACCTCCGGTTATCAGGTCCATCTGATAGAGGTAATAGGGGCGCACACGCATACGCAAAAGCCTGTGGACCAGTGCCTTCATAACATCAAGGTCATCATTGACCCCCGCGAGGAGCACACTCTGGTTCCCCAGTGGCACCCCGGCGAAGGACAGCCGATCGCACGCATCCCGTAGTTCCGCGGTCGCTTCCTTGGGATGGTTGACATGGATGCTCATCCAGATCGGCCCGTAGTTCCTGAAGATGTCGCACAGTTCGGGCGTGATCCGCTGTGGAAGGAAAACCGGGATGCGCGATCCGATCCGGATGAATTCGACGTGTTTGATCGCACGCAGGCGACTCAGCAAGTGCTCGATCTTCTTGTCGGACAGCAGCAACGGATCACCGCCGGATAGAAGCACATCCCGCACCTCGGGATGGGATTCAATGTAGCGCAAACCCTGCTCGTATTCCGGGTGAAAATTGTAGTCCTGGGCATTTGAAACGAGCCGACTGCGTGTGCAATAGCGGCAGTACGAGGCACATCGGTCGGTCACAAGAAACAGCACCCGGTCCGGGTAGCGATGGACAAGGCCGGGGACCGGTGAATGTTCATCCTCTCCAAGCGAGTCCAGCATCTCCTCCTGCGCAACGAACATTTCGCCTTCACGAGGAATTACCTGCTTTCTGATCGGACAATTGGGATCCGAGTGGTCAATCAGATTGAAAAAATACGGTGTGATGGCCAATGCCAGCTTCTTGCCGGCAAAGGCAACCCCGCGTCGCTCCTCCGGAGTGAGCGTCATGTACTTTTCCAGCTGGTCCAGCGTCGTGATGCGATTCTTGAGCTGCCAGACCCAGTCCTGCCATTGTGTTGCGGGCACATGCTGCCAAAGCCCCTGCCCTTCAAACCAGACTGAACGATCTTCTTGGTATGCCATCGATGTCACTGACAATTAAGTGACCGGACAGGTGTGTCAAACGACAGGCTGGATTCCTGCCTCGCCGACCTGCCGGGGATTTTCCTCCGCTGACGAAAAACCCTTGGCAGACAGGCCCTCGCATCCTTTCGTTCGGCTTTAATGTCCACATCGAAGCCCGCGATCCTTGCACTTGAAGACGGCTCTCTGTTCCGGGGTATGGCCTTCGGAGCCGATGCCACGGTGGCCGGAGAATGTGTGTTCAACACCTCGATGACGGGGTACCAGGAAATCGTCACCGACCCTTCCTACTTCGGCCAGATCGTGACGCTCACGGCCGTTCAGATCGGCAACTACGGCATTGCCGCGGCCGATGCCGAGGCCGGCACACCGAAGTGCTCGGGACTGGTTGTCCGCGAACTGTCGCCGGTCGTCTCCAACTGGCGCAGCCAGCAATCGCTCGGTGACTACCTGAAACGCCATGGCATCCCGGGTATCAGTGAAGTGGATACGCGTGCCCTGACGAAAAAACTGCGCGTCGATGGCGCAATGAAATGCTGCCTGAGCACGCTTCCCATCACAGACGCGGACGCGATCCGCCTGGCACGGAACTGGAGGGACATGGCCGGCGCCGATTACGTGCGCGATGTGACCACCCCCGAGCCCTATGTATGGAACGCGGACGATGCGGCCAACCACAACGCCTCCTACCTGCCCGTGGGCACGACCTTTGGGGCGCATGCGGTGCCAGCCAGGCGTTTCCGGGTGGCAGCCTTCGACTACGGGGCCAAGCACTCGATCTTCCGAAAGCTGGTGAATCACGGTTTCGAGGTGCAGGTATTTCCGGCCATGGCTGCCCCCGAACTCATTCGCGAGCACCGGCCGGACTGCGTTTTTCTCTCCAACGGCCCCGGAGATCCGTCTGCACTGGATTATGTGCACCGTACCGTGATGAACCTGCTTCCCGATTTTCCGATCTTCGGAATCTGCCTGGGACACCAGATGCTCACCCACGCGCTGGGCGGTTCGACGTTCAAACTGAAATTCGGCCACCGCGGCGGCAATCAGCCGGTGAAGAACCTCGAAACGGGGAAGGTTTCCATCACGGCTCAGAATCACGGATTCGCAACCGACCCCAAGAGCCTTGAAAAGTCGGGCGGCAAGGTCACGGAAATCAACCTGAACGACAATACGGTGGAGGGCCTGCGACACACCCGGCTTCCCGTCTTTTCGGTCCAGTACCACCCGGAGGCAGCTCCAGGGCCCAACGACGCCGATCCCCTGTTCACCGACTTCTATCGGCTCGTGGAAGCACGGAAAGCCGGCAGGGTCTGAACAGGCCCGCCCGCCGGGCAAGGCGATCACACCACAAACGGATTGAACGCCCGCTCGTTCTCCAGCGTGGTCAACGGACCATGCCCCGGTGCAATCACTGTCGCCGGCGGCAACTGTTGAAAGATGCGCTGCGTGCTGGCCTGCAGGCGGTCGCGACAGAAAAACGGGGTCCCCATCGACCCCGCAAAGATCAAGTCGCCAGAGACAAGCAGGGCGGTGCCAGCCGGGGCTGCCGTAGTCCGGACCAGGTAGCAATTATGCGCCTCCGCATGGCCGGGGGTGCTCCAGACCTCGACGGTAAATCCCGCATACTCAAGCTTTGCGCCCTCACCGACCAGAGTTGCCCCCGGGAGGTTGCTTCCTGGCGGAGCAAAAATCGGCGGGGCCCCCCGCAGGCGCGCCTCCTCTAGGCCACCCACATGCTCCGTTTCCACATGCGTCACAAACACCGCGTCCACATTCCGGATTCGCGCCGGCCAAAGGCGGCGCATACCCGCCGCATTGGGACCCGCGTCGAAAAGAATGCCATTCTGTCGCGGGCAGTCCGCGACGACATAGGCATTGGCCACGCCAATCCCATGAGGCATCCTCAGGGGATAGAGGCAGAACGGCAGCCCGCAGACATCCGGAACGGGATAACGCCCTTCGGCCATCGCCCGGAATCCCACCTCATTGAGCCCCAACGCTGACGCAATACGATCCAGCTCATCCGAGCCCAATTCGTAGCGATAGTCGATGGCATCGCGGATCTTCGATTCAGCCACCCCAGATCGGGCGGCAAGCACGGCCTCAGTGATTCCCCGGCGTCGCAGTGCCTTGTCGAGCACATCGCCGAGTTCGTCTTCAAGAGGTGTCCGTTCGATGACCACTGCGCCAGTATGGCCGGGTTGCGGGCCGGCGCAAGGCCCCTATGGACGGGTCCCAGCCCGATCATCCGGGCCACAAAAAACATTTTGGCACCCCCGGTTTCAGCCTCCAACGTCTGCAGGCAATGCACGACCCCAAATCAGAGGTACTGGAAATCTTCACCCGCACCAGGGCACTGCTCCGCGGCCATTTTGTCCTGCGCTCGGGGCTTCACAGCGAGTACTACTTCCAGTGCGCACAGGTTTGCCAGCATATGGATGCCGTCACGCGCCTTTCCGAACTCCTTCTTGAAAAACTGCGCGCGCGACCCGATGTCCAGTTCACCTGTGTGCTCGCGCCTGCAATGGGCGGTCTCGTCATCGGCCAGGAGGTGGCGCGGCAGGCCGGCGTGCGCTACCTCTTCGCAGAAAAGGAAAACAACGTACTGGTCCTCAGGCGGGGATTCAGGTTTTCCCCCGGCGAAAAAGTGCTCGTCGTCGAGGATGTCGTCACCCGCGGGGGACGTGTCATCGAATGCCTGGAAATCGTGCGCAAACTCGGCGGCGTTCCGGTCGCGGTGGCCATGCTTGTCGACCGCAGCGGAAACACTGCCAGGTTCGATGTCCCTTCCTTTTCCCTGCTTGAATTGAGCTTCCCGACCTATGCTCCTGACGCGCTGCCGGATTCGCTCAGGAAGATTCCGATCGAGAAGCCGGGCAGTTGATGCCGCACTCAGCGGGCGCCTCTCCTGCGCGCGGGTCTCCTACGGCACCAGCACCGGCAGATATCGGTAGGCCCTGCGGTAATAGACCAGAAAAAGATTGTTCTGTCCCGTCACAATCGCTTCACGCGCCGCATCGGGATCCCTCACCGGCACGCGGTTGATTTCGAGAATCACCACATTGGGCACAAACTGTTCGGCGAAGGGCGAGTCCGCCGCGACCTCTGTCACCACGATTCCCTTCACCCGGTCCTCAAGGGTGAGGCGCTCGCGCACCTCGTCCGTCACCGGCTCAACCGTGACGCCCGGCAGAATCTCGTTGCTTCCCTTCTCGTTGGCGCGTCTGCCGAGCTTGATCGCGGTTTCCATCTCCTTCGTCTGATGGCTGCCGCGGCCCCTGCCCTTGCTGTCAACCCTCACGGTCCGGACCTGCACCTCGGTGCCAGGCGCAAACTGGGAGATGAAAAGGCGCAGGTCCTGGCGCGACGCGATGGTCCGCCCATTGATCGAAAGGATCGCATCCCCCTGCCTCAGGCCGGCCTTGTCCGCCGGGCTGCCCGCCTCCACCTGGGTGACGATCACTCCGCGGGAATCCTTCGAGAGCCCCATCGCTTCCGCAAGGCCCGCCGTCAACGGATCCACATTCACGCCCAGAAAACCGCGCGACACCGATCCGGTCTCGACAAGACTGTGCATGACCATCGACGCAAGGTTGATGGGAATTGCGAAGCCGATGCCGATGTTTCCGCGCGTGGTGGAGACAATGGCTGTGTTGATGCCCGCAAGACGCCCCTTGGCATCGATGAGGGCTCCGCCGGAATTGCCCATGTTGATCGCCGCATCCGTCTGGATGAAGTTTTCGTAGCCCACCTGGTCCTCACGGTCGAGAAGTCCCAGATTGTTGCGGCCAAGTGCCGACACGATGCCCATCGTCACGGTCTGCCCTATGCCGAGGGGATTCCCTATCGCAAAAACGACGTCCCCCACACGCATCTTGTCGGAATCCGCGAGCGTCAGCGCAGGCAGGTCCTCCGCGTCGATCTTGATCACGGCCACATCGGTCTGGGGATCCGTCCCGATCACGCGGGCGGTGAATTCGCGCTCGTCGGGAAGAGTCACATTGAGCACATCCGCACCTTCAACCACATGGTTGTTGGTGAGGATGTATCCATTTTTTGATACAATCACCCCGGAGCCGATCCCCTGCTCGCGGGACTCCCGTTCCCTTGGCACCCGGTCGCCAAAGAAATGATCAAAGAGGGGGTTCACTGGCCGCCGCTGGGTGATGATCTTTGTGATGTTCACCGATACCACCGCCTTCTGGGCGGCTTCGACCACATCGGCATAGGTCGCAACGGGCGCTCCCGGCCGGTTCTTGACAGCTTCCTGATCGACGCTGATTTCCGGCTTCTCCGCCTCACGCGGCCGGCCCCTCTCGACCGCGGACACGGCGGTGGTGAACGTGGCCTGCGAGAGCAGGCATGCAAGAAACGGAAGGAGCCACCCCGATGCACGGACGGCAGGCCTGGTCTCGACCTCCGCAAGTGGCGCGGATCGTTCTTGGAGACGCCGCAAACGCGCGCCCAACACGGCAATGGCGGTCATGGTCTGAAAAGGGACGCTTCGCGAGGCAGGGCGCGGAGCTCAGAAACCCTTGACCTTGAAAAGCCCGGTCACGCTTTCGTTGTTGTTGATCCTAAGGATGGCTTCGCCGAGCAGGCTGGACACGCTCAGAATGGTGATTGGCAGACCCTTGGGGTCGTTGGGAATCGAGTTCGTGATGATCAGTTCATCGATCGACCCCTCGGAGAGCCTTTCGCGGGCCATGTTGCTCAGGATGCAGTGGCTCACCGCCGCCCGCACGCTGCGCGCCCCATGCTCCCGGAGCAGCCGCGCGGCAGCGGTAAGCGTGCCGGCGGTTTCGGTGATGTCGTCCACCAGGAGGACGTCGCAGCCCTTCACATCTCCGACCACGTTGATCGCTTCCACGTGGGTGGCGCTCGTGCGTTTCTTCGCGACGAGGCCAAGGCCCGCCCCCAGCATGTCGGAATAGGCGGCTGCCATTTTCATCCCCCCCACGTCCGGCGAACAGACCACCAGGTTGTTGTTCGGCGTCTGGGCCAGGTATTTGAAGAGCGTCGGCGACGCGTAAAGGTGATCAACCGGGATGTCGAAGAACCCCTGGATCTGCTGCGAATGCAGGTCCATTGTCAGCACACGATTTGCCCCGGCAGCCGTCAGGAGATTCGCCACCAGCTTGGCGGTGATCGGCACCCGGGGCTGGTCCTTGCGATCCTGACGGGCGTAGCCGTAGAACGGGATGACCGCCGTGATGCGATGGGCGGAGGCACGCCGGCAGGCATCGATCATGATCAACAACTCCATCAAATGGTGGTTTGACGGAGGGCAGGTCGACTGGATGAGGAAGACGTCGTAGCCGCGGATGTTCTCGTTGATTTTGACGAAGGATTCCCCGTCGGGAAAACTCGTGACGGTTGCCTCTCCCAGGGGAATGCCGATGTGACGGCAAATCTCCTCGGCGAGAGGGCGATTCGAGTTACCGGAAAAGATCTTCAGACCGGGCCTGTTGCTCATGAGTGCGCGTGTCCGACGTTAGCCAACCTCATCCCGCGCGGAAGACTTTTTTGAATCCGCGAGCTGCTCTTCAAGGG
>JAGOJU010000027.1 GCA_017994935.1 Opitutaceae bacterium | reverse complement strand
ATCAGGTAGAGGAACTGCAGTTCACCGCGGATTCCGCAAAGGTCATCTACCTCGCCCGATCCTACTCCGCGGGCGGGCAGTTTCTTGTCGTCGATGAGGACGAGTCCGACGGCTATCAGGCCATCCAGCTCGTCATGGGCGCTGGAAAACGCATCGGCTACATCGCCCAGGCCTCGGGGCAGCCCAACGCCAGTGTCGTCGTCGACGGCAAGGCGACATCCGTGCGCGGCGCGAGTTATCTCGGCTTCAGTCCCGACGGCAGCCACTATGGATTCAACGGCTTTGTCGGCGGATTTCTTTCCCTTTATCTCGACGGCGTGGAGCAAAAGGGGGTGAATGTCCACGATACAAACTTCAACGACGGGCAAAACAAGCCGCGGTTCCGTTTCAGCCCCGATGGAAAATATGCCGCCCACTTCGGCTCCGTGAACGGCGACACGGCCAAGCAGGGCCTCGTCATCAACGGCAAGCTCGTCGATCCGATGTCCGCGCTCTACTGCCTGCCGTATTTCACCCCGGACGGCAACCACATCATCTATTTCCGCTTCGTTCCCGGTGGCGGCTACGAAGTGATGGTCGATGGCAAACCGGTGGAGAAGATCACGAGCATCCCGAATCTCCAGATGCCCTTCGAGATGGGCGCCGACGGCGTGTTCACCTTCATCGCGATCGCGGACGGTGCGGCGAAACGTTATCGGATCACCCCCGACGGCAGCACCAGCATCGCTTCGATGCTGGCGAGCTCAGGTGCCTCCACGACCAGGCGACTTTGATTCCGGCGGACGCACCGCGGGGGGCGCTGTCAAGATGCCTCTTGGCTGCATACACACCTTTTTCCACACTCTGAATTCCAACGTGCTTTCAATCAAAGCATCGACAACAGCTGCCAAGCGGAAAGCCGCCGCAGAGGCGAAAGCGAAGGTAAGGCCGGATGCGATTAATGCTCGGAAGAAAAATTAGGTCCCTGTTTGCGCGGATTTCCCTTTTGTCTCAGGGTGCCATTCGCACATCATCAACTGGCCGACGCCGCTCGATCCTCGCCTGTCGTGGATTTCAGCAATAGAATTCTTTAACCCCTCATTTCATCCATGAAAATTCCCACCGTCATCACCCTCAGCCTGGCGCTGCTCACTGCTGCGGCCTTTGCCCAGGACCTCACGCTTCAGGAGCTTTCGCGCCGCCCTGAATTGCTGCCAGCCCAGGTTACGATCAAGAAATCCGTCAAGCTCCGCAACCTGCCTGCCATTGCGGCCGGACAGAAGCTCACGCTGGTGTCCGTACGAGGCAACGAAGTGGAGTTGGAAACACCGGACGGTCGGAGCGTTTTCACGACGCCTGCCGAGGACACGGATCTCCTTGCTGCGGCCGGGGCGGCGGTGAAATCACTTTCACCGGAGCAGCGTTCGCTCACCTACGCGCAGATTCTTCAACGCAAGGACCTGTGGCCATACCGGGTCAGACTCACGTCACCGCAGAACCTGTCCGGGGGCGTATTGAAGGCCGGTGAAACCGCCATCCTGGTGGGCATTGAGGGAAGTCAATTGCTGCTGGCCTACGAGAAAGGGAATTTTCTCTTCAATGCCGAGCCGCGCGATACTGATATTCTCGATGCGGCGCGCCGGCGCGTGGCCGATCCGAAGGCCTTTCCGAGCCGTGTCTTTGAGGACATGAGCGGGAAGCTGGTCAATCCGCAGACGGGGGCGGCGGTTGCCTTTGATGCCAAGGAGGAGCCCAGGTACTACATGTTCTATCGCGGCGCCGGCTGGTGCGGCCCCTGTCACCAGTTCTCGCCCGGCTTCATCAAGTACTACAAGGAGGCGAAGGCGAAGCATCCGAAGACGTTTGAAGTGTTCTTCATCAGCGGCGACCGCACACCCAAGGACATGCAGGCCTATGCCAAGGAGCTTGGATTTTCCTGGCGCACGGTGCCACAGGATCGCCAGCCGCAGATGCAGGTCGTCAACCGCCTTTTCTCAAACTTCATTCCCCAACTCGTTGTCACCGATCAGGCCGGCAATGTCGTGATCGACAGCGCCACCGTCGGCGGCCCGCAGAACGCGCTGAAACGGTTCGACGCCCTGCTGAAGAAGAGCTGACCCTGGTCAACGGGGCCGCCCTATTCTGAAATTCCTCTATCGCAAGAGCGGCCAGGGTTGTTTGCCACTGCGCCGCAGGAGCGGTCGCTTGGAAATCGCAAGCGGCAGAGAACAGGAAATCAGCCGAACTCCTCTCAAATCGTTGGGGTGGAGAATTATAGGATTGATGTCAGAGGACGCGCTTACTTGAAATCAGGATGAGCTCGTTGAAAACGATGTCGGGATGTCGGTTGGGTGTTAAATGAAAATGCTGGAAAGTGTTCCAAATTGCTCTAAATTGCGCGACGTTATCCGCCATGGGTGTTTTAGGGATCATCGCTGAACAAAGATTGGGGACCAAAGAATGGAGGTCTCATCCGGAGTTACGCGCGGCGCTGGAGCGAATCGACCAATCTGTCCGGCGGCCCTATTTGCATGAGGATGAGAAGGCGCGGATCGCTTCACTCGTAGAGCTGTGCTTCGCCTATGAGCGGGAATCCGATCCCGAGGAGAAGGCCAACATCTTGCGGACATTGGAAGAAATCAGTGCGAACGAACCGCTCGAACTACCGACTGAATGCGTGGAAAAATGGGAAGGAAAACTGGAGGCTGGCAGCGCGGATTTCCAGAAAGCGAAACGCAAGTTGGACAGCCGCCGTAAGGCGTTTCAAAGAACCTATTTTTCCCTTCGGGCCAAGGCAGGGCTGCAAACCCAGGAGGCCGTGGCTAAAAAAGCCGGACTGCGCCGGAGCTATGTCGCGGTCATCGAATCGGGCGACCATTACCCCCAGCAAAAGACCATGCAGAAACTTGCCAAGGCTTTCGGGGTGGACGTGACCGAGCTACTCGCCTGATTTCCAAGGATGATTGCCCGCGGATAGGAGGGTCCTTAGCTGGCGAATGCGGTGATTGATGCGATGCAGGTCGGCAACACTCACCCGGTTGGTCTTCTTCCAGAACAAATCGACAATGTAGATCGTCTTGCTGGCTTCATCGATCCAGAATATCGCCCTCAACCAACCCTGCCGGTGAATGGCGTCACCTTCGAGACGTAGTTCCATTCCATCTCCGCACGGTTCGATGCTCAGGTCCGGGACATCCGGGTAGTAGCGGAGCCTCTTCGAGAGGGTAATCTCCTCGGAAAGTTGCTCCGCGGTGAGAAATTTCTTCCCCTCCTTTTGAACACGGGGAAGCGGCAGAACCCGATACCTGATTTTGGCTGGGAATTGACTCATGGGGTCACGCCTCACAGAGCCTGCCGGGCAGTTCCGCTCCCCAGCGGGAAATCAGGATGCCATTCTCTCCTGCCTCGCTGTCGGAACTAGTTGTGCGGTTTGTAGTTTGGATTTTGGGCGGGCATGATGGCGCCGCTTGATTTCTGCCAGGTGTGCAGTTTGCCGAGGAGCTCTTTCACCCGGGCTGGATTTTCTGACGCGAGGTTCTGCCGCTCAGAGGCGTCCATGCGGAGGTTGTAGAGCTCCACCGTTTGGGGATCATAGAATTCGATCAGTTTCCAGTCGCCGTCGCGAATCGCAGCGCCGGGCGCCCATGTGGATCCATGGTAGTGCGGATAGTGCCAGTAGAGAGTGGTCCGTGCAGGTGCCTTTTCACCCCGGATGAGGGATGCCACGCTTACGCCGTCGACGTGCTGTTCCGGATGGAGGGGGAGTCCGGCAAGATCGAGGAAGGTGGGGTAGATGTCGGTGCTGATGATCGGGACATCACACACCGTGCCCTCGTTGGCAGCCGCCGGAAGATGCACGATGAGGGGCGCGCGGATGCCTCCTTCATAGAGCCAGCCCTTGCCCGCGCGCAGGGGGGAGTTGTTTGTGGGGCCCGGCGCTTTATGTGTCGAGAGCCCGCCGTTGTCGGAGGCAAAGACGACGATAGTATTTTTGGAAAGGCCCAGGGTCTCAAGTTGCTGGCGGATTTGCGCAACGCTTTTGTCGACGGTTGCCACGACGGAAGCGTAGGCCGCGTCGTCCTGCCGGGGGCGCGTCAATGCATGATGTTCAGGGATCGGTGATGGTGCGGGAGGCAGCGCGGCCTCCCTGGCGCGGTAGTGCTCGATCGTGTCGGCACGGGCATGGATGGGGGTGTGAACGTCCACATAGGAAAGCATCAGGAAGAACGGCTTTGATGGGTCTCGCTTTTCCATGAAGTCGATGGCGGCTTTTGTGAAGAGTGACGTGGATTCTGCGCGGGAGCTTGATTTTGCCCTGTTTGATTTACCCGCCTTGGCCTTGCCCGACGGGGGCGCGTCCTCGTCGTTTGCATCCGGTGTGGAGGCGAAATGGTCGAAGCCGTAGTCCGTGAGTCCACCCGAGGTCGGCCCAAGATGCCACTTGCCCACGTAGAAGGTCTGGTAGCCGGCTGCACGGAAGGCACGGCCCAGGGTAAATTCATGGGGATCGAGCACCATCTTGGTTGGCGCGGGGTTGAAGCGGGAATTGGGCGGAATCTTCATGCCCGGGATGTAGTCCGTGATACCGGTGCGCACGGGGTACTTCCCGGCCATCAGGCTGGCCCGTGTGGGTGAACAGATGGAACCTGCTGTGTAGTAGGTGTTGAAGCGGACGCCCTCCCGCGCAAGACGGTCGATATTGGGGGTCTCGTAAAACGTGCTGCCGTAGCATCCCAGATCGGTCCAGCCCAGGTCATCGGCGAGAAGAAACACAATATTGGGATGGCCGGCTTCCGCTGCCCCGAAGGCGGGAGGGATGACAAAGGCGAAAGTGATCAACGCAGTGACGAGAAAGGCGGGGGTGCGCATGGGCCAAGTATCGGGGGCTGTCGGCCGCTATTCGAGTGTATTCTCCGGAGGCAATCCGAGACTGGAAATTCCCTCAAAAACTTTCTCCTGTGCAGTGGGTGGGCGTGGAGTGATGCTGCACAGACAGATGGACACGAATGAATCGATTGAACTTTCAGGCATCCTTCCGGATGTCGTGGCGATTGCGCGTAGCGCAGGAGAAATTGTGATGCGTCACCTCGAGGCGCCAATCCGCCCCACGCTGAAGTCGAGCCGCATCGACATCGTCACGGCTGCAGATACCGAGACCGAGGCCTTCATCGTGAAGGAGCTCACGGCGCGGTTTCCCGATCACCACATCGTCGGTGAGGAAGGCGGGGGGCAGGGGACCCCCGCAGGACGGGCCTCGTATCATTGGTTCGTGGATCCGATCGACGGCACCGTGAATTTTGCGAGCAGGCTGCCCTATTTCTGTACCAGCATCGCCCTGGCCACGGCGGATCGCGAACCGTTGCTCGGAGTGGTTTTCGATCCGACCCGTGACGAGTGCTTCACGGCGGTCAAGGGCAGGGGTGCCCGCCTGAATGGCAGGTTGATCGAGGTGTCGCAGACCGGCGACCTGATCGACGCGGTGATTGCGAGCGGGTTTCCGTACGACAAGCACACCAATCCGGACAACAATCAGAAGGAGTGGGCTGCGTTTCTCAGTCGCATCCGGGGCGAGCGTCGCCTCGGCAGCGCGGCACTCGACATGAGTTATGTCGCTGCCGGCCGGCTGGACGGCTATTGGGAAATGAATCTCAAACCCTATGACGCAATGGCCGGCATGCTGATTGTGCGCGAGGCGGGCGGCAGGGTCACGGATTACGAAGGCGGAGATTTTCCCCAGCGACAGAATCGTGGCCGTTACGTGGCCAGCAATGGACGGCTCCATGCCGCCATGCTCGAGGTGCTGCGCGCGGCGGGGCGATAACAGATCCCTCGGATGCGGGCGACAGGAGGCGCGAAACCGAAAACGGCGGATCCGCACCAGGAAAAGGGGGGACGTCGCATGCCAGTCTGTAAACCCGAGGCCCGCGGACGCCTGTCCCCGCCGCGTCCGAAGTGGGGGCAGAGAGCTATGGCTTCAGCTCATAGGCTGCCACGGAGTTCTTGAAGAATGTGGGGACGTACACGGTGCGCGTCTTTGCATCGTAGCCGATGTCCGCGGTATTGCTTTTTTCGGCACGGGTATCGAGAAGCTGGGTCTTCTCCCCGCCTTTGACGAGGTAGATGATGCCTGCCCAGCAGGTTACGAGGAATTCGTTGCCCTTCACATGCTCGATGCCGTCTGAACTGGGATCGAGGCCACTGACAACCACCTCGCGTGACTTGTCGCTTCCGAACTTCAGCAGATTCTCCGCATCGAGCACGTAGAGGGATCCCTTGTGGGCGAGTACACCATTGGGTCGCTTGAAACCCTCAAGATAGACCGAGGGTACCCCGTTCTTTATCACATAAATCTTGGTGCCTCCCATGTCGGACACATAGACGTCGCCCGATGCGTCGACAGAGACATCATTGAGCCGTTTCGAGCCCGGCACCTCGATGAAACGCTCAATGGCGCCCTTGGCGATGTCGATGACGGCGACGCGGTCGATGTCGGCCACGTAGAGTTTCCCCTTGTGCAGGCCTATGCCCTTGGGGGCCTCAAGGCCGGTGATCCATCTGACGGCGATCACCTTCCCGTCGAGACCGACCTTGGCGATGGACCCGGCTCCGTCCTTCGTCCAGGGCTCATTGCCTTCGACGTTGGAGACGTAGAGGACCTTGCGGCCTGCATCGAAGCGCACCGATTCCGGAGTCAGCAGGGTGGGTTCCGTTTCCCACTTCTTCACCAGTGAGGCCTGCTTGGCATGGAGGCTCGAACCCACCACCGCCAAAGCGGACAAAAAGACGATCGTGCGCAGGGAGTATTTCATCGATATGGATCTTGGAAGAATTCGCGCGCCGGGTCCAGCCGTGGATGCGGAAGAATCCCACCGAAGGCAAATACGCCGGTGGAGGGCAATCCATGGAGTGAAGAATTCCATTCGACCAGGCCGGCAGGTTCCAGGCTGTGTTGGGTGCATCACCCTTGTCCCCAGAGTGGCCGGCGTTGATCAAGCTCACGCGGCCTCGTTGGACGGAGAGTCATCCAGGCAAGTGCCGGGCGGGCGACCGACTGTTTCCCCGTAAGGAAGATTGACAACTCCCCTGACCTGAAGGGGCACGCTTCGTCGTGCCCGGTTTGTGTAGCCGCAAAGCAGTCCAAAGAAAGGGATCCGCCGATTGACGGTCAAATTCACTCCGATTGGTTTGTAGGGGATGATTTCCTCAACCTACGTCCCTCCCCAGAATTTGCGGATAAACCGGATCGAAAAGGTGTGTCCTGCAAGTTCTGCAATCGCGGATGGATGGTTGGGTGATTAAGATAAGAGAATTGGACTTTTGGGAAGGGGTGATGCGGAACGTGCGGCCCCTAGGAGACGCTGGTGACGTCAATGCCTTTGAGTTTGAAGCAGGAGGCCGCTGCGAGGAGATGGCGGTCGTTCGAATAGATTTCCTTGAAGCCGGCCTCGGCGGCCGCACACAGATGGAGACAATCGGCGGAACGGAGGAAGATGCTGGCAGGCAGGCGACGATAGGCCTGAGCGGCGGTTTCGACCAAGGCAGTCGAGACGACACTGAAGGTGATGATTCCGTCAGAGCAGTCCTGGGCGAATTGAGCGAGGTATTCGCCGAGTTCCTTGGGATGAAGCCGGCCCTCCCGAAGATGGCGGTGAAAAACGGCGGACACCTCGAGACGGGCAAAAGCAACGCTATGCAGGCGACCGGCCCGTTCGGCAAGGGCGCGGACCGCATGGTGGCCGTCCTCCGGCAGGTAGCATTTGGCCAGGTACGCTGCGTCGAAGTAGATCATCAGGCGTCCCGGTCCTCCGAAATGAGCCTGCCGCTATCGATGCCTGCCATGGGGGCTTTCTGGAGTCTGCGGAAGCCTGGCCGCAGACGGCGGTTGGCGAAGGAGACGCCGGTGGACTCAGTGATGGGAACGAGGCGGGCAACGACCTGGCCGCGATCGGTGACCGAGAGGATTTCGGTTGCGGCCCGGCGGACATAGTGACCGGTGCGGGTGTGCAGTTCGCGGATGGAAACGGTTTTCATATCGAATGTGTCCAATGTGTCACATGAGTGGGAACGGTCAAGCCAGGAGCGCGTGCGGAAAAATGAGGACTTCGAGTCTCGCGCCGGCCCTGCGTTCGGTTTGGAAGAGCGGGAGCATATGGTCGCGGCGCGACTTGGCTTTGGACGATTTCACTGTTGTCCGGTTAAGAGGAAGAGGGCACGCTTCATCGTGCCCGGGTTGGAGCCGAAGAGTAGCGGTTTGGTCGGGCTGGATGCGGTAGGACGCAGAAGAACGACGGCCGGGCACACCGGCAACCTTGCTCGCAAGAGTCACCCGCTCTGCTCGGACCTCTGTTCCGCCAGGCTTTCGACGATGAACGTGTGGACTTGGTCGTCCAGTTTGACGATGAGCGGGAGGCCACCACGGCTGCGGCTGACGGTGTTGTGATGGTTCACGGCGGCGTCCGCGCCTGGGTCAATTGGCGCACCGGTAGTGCATGGCGACAGCGCCATTGCGGAGCGGCTTTGCCGAAACCAGTTCAAGCCGCCGAGTTCTGGCCAGCCCGCTCTGGTGGAGGGTTGGGCCATGGCCGGCGATCCTGGGGTGGATGAGGAGCTTATACTCGTCGATCAGATCCATCCTATCCAACTCTGTTGCGAGTTTGCCGCTGCCGAGGAGCACGCCGGCTGGCGTCGCGTCCTTCAACCTTTGCACGCCCATGCGCAGGTCGCTACCGATATGGTGGCTGTTGGTCCACGGGAAATCCTGCCGCGTCGACGACACCACGTGCTTCGGTTTTGCGTTCAGCTTTGTTGCCCATTCGCGCATCGCGTGCGGGGCCTCCTGCTCGCCGCGTGCGACCGCCGGCCAGTAGCTCTCCATCATTTCGTAGGTGACTCGGCCCCAGAGCATCGCCCCGCTTTCGTCCATGAGGCGGGTGAAGTATGCGTGTGACTCGTCGTCGGCGATACCCTCCTGATGATCGACGCAACCGTCGAGAGTGACATTGATGCTGAAAGTCAAAAGACCCATGCGGCGAGTCTAGGCTCCAAACTCCTCGTTTGTCCAGCGACGCAGGCATGGCGGAAACGACTGTTGATTGAGGCAGCGCGATTGGCGCCCTCGGCCGCGACGGTTGCTCTGGTTCCCAATCACGCCGATTGGACTTTGGTGCACGCAATATCCGTGGCCAATGCGGCCAATTGCATCAACTGGTCGCAAGGAATGAGTCGTAAACTGAACCCGATGTGTTGACCTCCGAAATGGTGGTGGTTTGCCGGGAGAAGGCCGACCTGCCCGGAGAGAAAGTCGGAGCAATTTCGAGTGTTCGGAATGGCGGGAGCTGAATTGGCAGCCGGCGACCGCATCCAGCGGGTCGTTGCGAAATGGAGACTGCAGCCTGCTGGCCGCGAGGCAGATCCCAGGCTCAGGCGATTGCGTCGCAGAGTTCGGCTGACGCTGCCGGCGTGAGGTCGGACGGGGAATGCAGAGGTGACCTCATGGCCACCTTGTTTTGGAAGGCTGAACGACCGGTCGGACATACCAAATTCGAATATTTCGTTTGCTTCGTTCATTGCGATTATTAGTTTTCCTTCCATGACCGCAATCGCCTCCCGCTATTACGAGCCTGTTCTGCCGGATGACACTGATCGCGAACTCGCGAAGAAATCCAGCCGCTCCCTGGTACGCCATGTACAAAAACACGGCGAAGTCCACCTGAGTTTCGTGGAGAAGGGGAAAAAGGTGGAGAGCGTCGTCCTGCCCAAAACAGCCTTCAAAATCCTGGTGGATCTCCTGGCCGAAATGGCTCGGGGAAATGCCGTGACGCTGATCCCCGTGCATGCCGAACTGACCACGCAGCAGGGCGCCGAAATCCTGCAGGTATCGCGGCCTTTTCTCATTGGGCTTCTCCAGCAGGGGAAAATCCGCTTTCGCAAAGTTGGCTCGCATCGTCGCATTCTCTTCAAGGATTTGATTGCCTACAGACAGGCGATCGACGCTACACGGGAAAGGTCACTGGATGCATTGGCCAGACAGGCCCAAGATTTGAAGATGGGCTATTAGCCAATGGTCTCATGGCATTCACCGCACTTTATGATGCCTGTGTCCTGTACCCGGCGCCCCTGCGAGATTTGTTGCTGCAGCTGGCGTTGACAGATCGCTTTCGCGCCAAATGGAGTAATGCCATTCACGAAGAATGGATTTGCAGTGTGCTGAAGGAACGTCCCGATCTGAGAATCAGCGAAAGCGTCCATCTCCCAACACTGATCTCAGCAAACGGCAATGCTTGCAGAGGTTATCTGGAGCTACTGCACATCGCAAATCCTGCTACTCTCAAACCGGGCACGACGAAGCGTGCCCCTCCAACGTGGGGGCGATGTCAAGGGTCGCGTTGCGGATAGGGTTGGGAGTTTCCCGGTTCTATCTGGCATCGCTTTGACGGATCTTGTCGGAGGCTCCTGGGGCGACGCAGTGGGCTCCTGGTGGGGCGCACGATGAGGATTGAATGGGGGCGGGCCGCTGAATCCTACTCGAACGGCACGCTGCCGCAGACTTCGATGCGGTCATCGGGGGTGGCGATGGCGGCGCCGATGTCGGGGTGGGCTTCACAGTATCGGCGGATGTCTTCGTTGGTCATGACGAAGAATGCGGTGGAGAGGGCATCGGCAACGGCTGCGGTGGGAGCGAAGGCCCAGGTGCGTTGCGTGCGCGATGCGGGGGCGCCGGTCTTGACGTCGATCAGATGCGCTCCCTTGACCGCCAATCCTGAACCGCTCAGGGCGCGGCCGGTGAGTGGAAAGGCGCGGTAGGCGGGCTCCTCGCCGAGCCCGACGGGCCAGCCGCGCGTGCCGGGAGGGGGATCCATGGCCAGGACCGTGCTGCCGCCGCTCTGCACGCAGGCCGTCGTGATGTCCCACTCCCGCAGGCGTTCGCACATGCAGTCGAGTGCATAGCCCTTGCCGACGGCGCCGAGATCAAGGTGCAGCCGCTCCACGAGCGAGATCAAGGTGTGGGAATGTGGATCGAGCGCATAGAGCGGGTCCTCTGGTTTGTCGTCCGGGCCTCTGCGTGAAGCATAGGCAGGATCGAAGGCACGATCCGTCGCCGCGGAGACTTCGGCGGAGATCAGCAGGCACCGCATCGCATCCTCGCCGATGAGGGTTGTTCCGTCGCGAGGCAGATGATTCGCCCGGGAGATGTCGCTCGATTCTACAAACCGACTGAGCTCGCCCTCCAGTCGGTCGAGTTCCCGGAAAACCTCCTGAGCGGCCTGACGTGCATAGTCCCTCGGGTGGCCCGCTATGAAGACATCAAAGGAGGTCGCCATGGCCTCGTGACTGAAACGTTCGAAAACGGCGGGCATCCTTGGACAAAACGGGAACCGCTGACGGGAGACGAGTTAGATTATAGAAATTAAATTGCAAATAAGTCTGGACAATTATGCATTCAAATGGCATCAGGTTATTAGACACCGTCTGATAAATGGTTCCAAAACATGCGATGCTCCCGGGTCTCCGGCTTATTCTCGCGCTGAAGCTTCTGGTGGCGGCTGTCTGCGCGGCCTCGGTCGGAATATCCTCTTTCTCGCCGACTGTTGCGCTGACCCAGATTCTGGCGGAGGTCGACGCGGCGCAGGCTGCTAAGCGGTATGGGGACGTTGCCAAGCTGGCGGACCGAGTGCATGAGCGCCTGGGTGCTGGCGAGGCGATACCAGCGGGTGTGGTCCGCGAACGCGTGGCGCTGCTCGCAGCTTCGGCCCACTATCGAACGGGCAACGCGGGTCGCGCCCTCGAACTCGCATCACCCCTCGTATCCGCAGCGCCGGTGCTGGGGTCGCTGGGTGCAGATGCGCGGTGGATCGTGGGGTTGTCGCATGCGACACTTGGAAATTTCAAGGAGGCCGCGGAAGCCTTCTCAAGACTGACGGGGACGCCTGCGTATGCGGACCGGGCGTCGCTCTACCAGGCGATGGCCGCCCAGCAGGCCGGCCGGACGGAGGAGGCGATCCAGGCCTATCATCGTCACCTCGAACGCGCGCCCCGAAACGCAGCATGGACCGAGGCCGCGATGGCGGTCATCGCGTTGCACCTGGACCAGCAGCAGTTCGATGAGGCCCGGCGCGGGCTAGCCCTCCTGCACTCGGCGCGGGCACCTGTGGACAATGTCGCTGCGCTGAATCTGCTGAGCCTGCGGCTCGGTGAGGTGGCGATGTCCAGGGACGACCCGGCCGCCGCACTTGCTGCCTACCAGCTGGTGCAACCGCGCGATCAGGTGCTGGCCCTCCAACGGGAAAAGGAGCGTAAGCTGCAACGTCAGCTCGAACCGTTGAAAAACAGTTCAGGGCAGGATGCGCCGGATCCGGAGGAGAGACAACGCATCGAGGGCACACTCGCGCGGATTCGCGCGGCGGTCGCGGAAATTGAGAAGACCGAGAACCACGACTTCCTGCTTCTCCTGCGACGCGGTGAGGCGTTCCAGCGGCATGGCGGCATCTGGGAGGCGGCGCTCATCTTTGAACGCCTTTCAAAATCCGACCACCGTTCTCCCGAATCGGAGCGTGCCCTCGCCGGGCTGGTGACCGCCTATGCCGAATCCGGTCGCATGGAAAAGTCACTCGCTGCCGCACGTCGGCTTGCGCGGGCGTTTCCCGAAAGCACCCTTGCGGCGCAGGCCTGTTTTATCGCCGCCTCCAGGTCACAGGGAGCGGATGACGCGCAGGCGAGGATGGCCCTGATGGACCTTGCGCTGCAGGGTTCGCCGCCTCCGGAACTGGCGGAACCCCTTCGCCTGATGCGCGCCCATACGCTGTTCACCGCCGGTCGGCACGATGAGGCCAGGCGCGCCGCGGATGACTATCTTTCTGCATTTCCAGAGGGTCGTTTTGCGGAGGAGGCCGTCTACCTGCAGGCAATGGCAGGCCTCATTGTGGGGCCGGCGGCGAGAGCCGTGACGGAGATCACCGCCTACCTGAAACATTTTCCAGCGGGTCGGTTCGTGGATGATGCCCGGTATCGCCTCGCGGCTGCGGAGTATTCACGCAGCAACTACGCGGTTGCGGACGAGCTCTCCGCACGCTGGCTGGGGGATCACCCGGAGGATCATGCCCAGAGGGGGGAGGTACTGTCGCTTCGCGGCGATATTCTTGTCGCACGGTCAAAGCCTGAGGAGGCCATCGCGAGTTTTCGCCAGGCCTTGGAGCATCCCCTGGCCGACGAAGGTTTCGGGTATGCGATGGATGAACTCACGCGCCTTCTGGTGTCGCAGGGCCTTCACGACGAGGCTGCGTCCCGCTGGAGAAAACTCGCGGAGGACCGGCCGGAACATGGCTTCGTCGTCAATGCGGCGTACTGGATCGGGCGGATCTTGAGTCGCCAGGGAAAACATGCAGCGGCGATTTCAACCATGGCCGGACTCGTGCGGGGTCGTCTCGCCGATCCGGCAAGCGACACGGTGGAACGCGTGCTTCTGGAGATGGCAAGGGTCATTTCCGCACCCTCCAGGAAACCAAACCCGGTCGAATCTGCCTCCCGCGTGCCGGACGAAAGATCTGACCGGCGAATGCGCGATCCCGTGGGGAGGGCTGCATCGCCCGGCCGCGACGCGGAAGACCTCCTTCTGGCCGGGGAGTTGAAAACCTCCCCGACAGCGCGCGCCCGTGTGGCCTTCCTCAAGGCGGAGATGGCGTCGCTTCATGGCAACACCGCGGAGTCTGACGTACTCCTCATGGGAATCACGAAGTCAACGGCGCTCGAGGCGCTGCCAGCAGGATTGCTTGGGCGGATAGGTGATCTGCTTCTGGCGAGAAACGAGGCTCCCCTGGCGGAGAAGTATTTCACTGCGTTGGTGACGCGATATCCGCGGTCGACCTTTGCCGATTTCGGGCATGTGGGACTCGGCGACCTGGCGATGAGGCGTGGTGATCCCGAAGAGGCGCTCGCACACTATGGCGCAGCCGTCGATCGCGCGGGTGCGACCCACAAGCTCAAGGATGCCACGCTCGGCAAGGCGCGAGCCCTGCTGGCGCTGGAGCGCTGGGACGAGGCACGTTCCGTCTTCGAGCACATCGCCGGGCATCGACCATGGCGGGGGGCCGCGACTGCGGAGAGCCTCTATTGCCTGGGTGAAATCCTGGTCAGGCGGGGCGACCCCGAAAGCCTCGCGCAGGCTCAGGCGCATTTCCAGCGTCTAGCCATCGGCTACCGAAAGCACGATACCTGGGTGGCAAAGGCCTGGCTTCGCAGCGGTGAGGTGCTGGAGCAGCTCGGCCGCAGAGCCGACGCGCTTGCAACCTACCGGGAGATGCTGCGCGACCCGGGACTGAGGAACTTTCCGGAAACGAAAGCGGCGGAGCAGAAGGCGGAACGTATTCAAAATTTGAACACATAGAACGGAGGAAGGGAATCATGAGAAATCGAGTTCAACCCGTGTTGGGGTATGGTGTGATCCTGACTGCCGGCCGGCTGCTTGGCGCCATTGTCGGGTTCGTGTTCCTCGCGAGTCTGGCTCCGGTTTGCCGGGCGCAGCATTTCCGGTTGCGCGATGGCCGTGTGCTGGCGGCGAACTCGGTGATCGTCCGCGGCAACCAGCTGGTGCGCATGATCGAGGTGAAAGGCGGCGGCATGGCTGAGGTGGGGTATCCGCTCGTTGAGCTCCAGTCGCTGGACTGGCCGGAACCGGAGGAGCTTTCCCGCGCGCGGGAGAGCCTCAGCAACGGGGCGGCGGAGCAGGCGCTGGCGGATGCGTCGGCTGTCGCCGCTCGGTTCGCCCCCTTTGCGACACTGCCGGGTTCCTGGTGGCCCGAGGCGGAACGGTTGAGGCTCAGGGCATTGGTGATGCTCAATCGGGTTTCTGAAATTGGAAACGCAGCCCGCGAACTCTTTGAACGGGCGCCGGACGAACCGACGCGACAGGCGGCGAGCCTGATCCTTGCAAGTGTGGCCCTGCATGAGCGTCGCTGGCCGGAGGCGCGCCGGATGATCGATCCGCTCCTGAAGGCAGCACTGCCTCCTGCGCTCGAGGCGGAGGTGGCGGTGCTATGCGGGGAACTGAAGCTTCAGGAATCGGATTGGGAGGGAGCGCTGGAGTCCTTTCTCCAGGTCCCTGCCTTTCACCCCGCTGCGACGACGTTGATGCCGAAGGCCCTGCTGGGCAGTGCGCGGGCCTACAGACGGCTGGGCGATGCCGGGCGTGCGGAACGTGCCGCTCTGGAACTCACCGACCAGTATCCGAAATCGCCCGAGGCGCGGGTTGCGGCGCGTGAGGCAGGACTCTGATTTTCCAACTCCCATCGAAACCATGATCACGGAATTCCTCCTTCGGATTCGAAATCTCCTGGCCCTGACTTTCGCGATTGCGGCTGCCGCGCGCCTGGAGGCCCAGGCAGCCGGTGCGGAGGTGGCCACGGTGGTGAAGCGAACGCTGCTTCAGGAGCTCAATCTTCCCGCGATATGGTTCCTCGTGGGCTGCTCGCTGCTGGTCGTCTGGCTTGTGATCGACCTGTACCAGAAAAGCTGGGCACGACGCCTCCTCCCGCCGGCGGATCTCGCCCGGGTGAAGGAGTGCTTTTCGCGGGGGGACTACCAGGCTGCGCTCGACCATTGCAGCACGGCGCGCAGTGCATTCTGCGAGGCCGTGGGGGCGGCGCTCAGGCATGGCGGCGCGGGGATGAAACCGGCGGAGGATGCGGTGGCGGGTTCGCTGGCGGGCAGCAACAGCAGGTTTCAGACGAAGATATCCTACCTTTCAGTCATCGGCGTCATTGCGCCGATGGTGGGCCTGGCAGGAACTGTTCTCGGAATGATCGATGCGTTTGCGCTGATGGGGCAGGCAGGGGCTGCGGATCCGTCGCGACTTTCCGGTGCGATCGGCCACGTGCTTCATGCCACGGCGGGCGGATTGATTGTCGCCATCCCCGCATTCGTCTTCCACTACCTGCTCCGAAACCGCATCGGGCATCGTTTCCAGGAGGTGGGGTTCACGATCGCCGAGTTGTTCAGGAATTTTCCGTACGAGGACTTTGCAGGACGTTCCCTTGCGGGAGCCGAACCCTGCGCGGCACGTCCGGTCTGGGCTGCGCGTGATAAGATCTCAGAGACCCAGCCGAAATCCGCGGAGGGCGCCTTCGAGGTTACCTGAGTTCTCTGGTGTGGAATGAGACCGGTGAATTCACGATGACTTCGGCTGCGGGAGGGGAGGGCGACCCCGAATTTCAGATCGCCCCGATGATCGATGTTCTCCTGGTGCTCCTGATCTTTTTCATGAGCATCGCCTCGACCGCTGTGAACCGCTACGATCCATCAATAGAGCTGCCGGTCGCAGCGGATGCGGCGGCGAAGGAGGATTCACTGGGTGAACTCGTCTTCAATGTTGCGTGGAATGCACGCGACCAGGTGGCTGTGACCACCTTCGAGGAGCGAACGGTTGAACCAGCCGGGCTGATTCCTGAACTGAGCCGACGGGTCGCGCTTGATCCGACGATCCGTGTGCTGATTCGGGGCGACGGGATGACGCCTGTGCGGTTCGTGAATGCGGTGGTGGAAGCGGCTGCGGAGGCAGGAGTGCTGGACATCAACTTCGCTGCCGTCCGGCGGTGAGCTCACGGCCATGCGCATCACGCACTCTCCGGTCAATGCCGATGCCGGTTTCCAGATCGCTCCGATGATCGACGTCGTCTTTGTCATTCTGGTATTTTTCATGGCACTGGCCGCCCAGATAAGGATCGAGCAGATCCTGAGGACACGGCTGCCTGGACAGGCGACGACCCAGGAATCCACGGAGTTTTTCGATGAGCAGATCCTCCATGTGGATGAGGCGGGTGGAGTGACACTGAACGAGGAGCTCTATGACGCGGACGGCGCGTCGGGGCTGCCGTCGCTCACGGCGACCATGATCCGGCTCAAGGCAAGCAGCGATGCCGCAAAGTCCCGTCTCGTCGTCACCCTGATCAGCCACCCTGACTCCCGCTATTCGCGCACGATTGACGTCCTGAATGCGCTCGCGGCGGCCGGCATCTCCGACGTCAGCTTCACCACGGAGAAAGAGCCATGATGTCTGGAGGGAAGCTGGGAAGGGCACTGTCAAAGCCATGGCGAAACCTGCCGTTTCTGTGCAGCGTGCTGGTTCACGGCGTGATCCTTGGCGGGGCGGCTGTCTATGTGGTGAAGGAGACGCGGGAGGGAGAAAGGCGGGGATTCGAGGCCTCGCAGCGTCCCGCGACGACCGAGGCGGCGCGGGAGATCGAGCACCGCATCCAGGTGGCCCGTCGCGGCGGAGGCTCAGCGTCGGCGTCACCCGTATCAATGAACCGGATACTTTCGAGCTCAGCCCGGGCGCTCACCCTTCCGGCCCTGCAGGAGCTGCCGCTGGCCGGTTCATCGCTTTTTGCCGGAGGTTTTGCGGGAGCGGGTGCGGGTGTGGGGCTTGGAGGTGGATCGGGTCTGGCCACTGCGTTGGGGAGCACGGGCCTTGGCGGAAAGGGGTTTGTTTCACTGACCTTCCTCGGCATGACCGACCAGCGGATGAGCAGGGTCGCGTTTGTGGTTGATGTGAGCAAGGACCTCATGGACATCCGCAAGGGAGGCTTCAAGGCCTTCGGAATCATCAGGGAGGAAATGATCCGGCTTGTATCGCGGCTGCCACCGGGTGCGGAGTTCGGGGTGGTGCTGTATGGAGGAGCCACGGGCGATCTGAATCTGTTTCAACCCGGGCTGGTCCCTGCGACGCTTGCGAACAAGGAGGCGTTCTTTGCCTGGATGAAGCCCGTGAATACCGATCCCTCACGGCTCGGCACGCACTCTGCGGGAAATCATCGCCCCTGGCGCGAGCGTCCCCCTGCCGGGCTCGGGTTGGACGCGTCGCTCATGGTTCCCAACTGGACAAAGGCCACGCGGGCTGCGCTGGAGATGAAGCCGGAGACCCTCTTCCTGATCGCGGGAAGCGCGGCGACGGCGCTCAAGGCGCGTTCGGAGGAGCGCATGAGCCTGCTGGAACAGCGGAACGATCGCCGGAAGGAGCAGTTGAAGCGGGCGGGCATTGACCCGGAATCGGTGGCCGAGGCGCGCAACCGGGCGCTCGCGAAGGCGCGAGGTGAACTCGCGGAAATCAACGCCACCCTCAGGAGCCAGGGAAGGAGCCCGTACATTGTGACGGATACCAAACGCGTCTTCCTGCCTGATTTTCAGGCGGAGTTGAAACGCGATGGTTTCACGCTCGAACTCGACACGGAAGGATGGGCGGACGAGCACGGCAAACCCATCTGGGAGCTCGGTGTGAGCCATTATGAAAAGGCCGGGTTCTCCTCGGTTCTCGCCTACATTGCCCGGTTGCAGGCTGCGCTGCTGCGGGAGCGCGCGACGGTGAATGCCTTCCTGTTTGTGGGACCAACCGAGAGGCCGTCGGAACCGATTGAGAACCTTACGGCCCTGACGCGGCGCAATGGGGGAAAATTCGAATTGCTGACGGAAAGGCGACTCGAGGACCTGACCACGAAAACAAAGACCGAGCGACGCGCAGGCGGCCCTTGAGGTTCGTGACGAGTGATTGACCGAAGGCTTGCGAAAAGGATTTGGGAACGGTTCATTGCAGGCATGGGCATCAAGAAATTTCTACATACCCGGATGCGCGTGAATGATCTCGAGCGCACCCTCAAGTTTTACCAGGACGCGCTCGGCCTGAAGGTATCGCGGCGAAACACGTCGCCGCGCGGAGCGGAGCTGGCGTTCATCGCGGTGCCCAACAGCGATGAGGAGATCGAGATCTGCCAGATGCCTCCGGGTGCCCCGAGTGTTCAGGTGCAGCCCGACCTGATGCACCTCGCTTTCGAGGTGGAGGATCTTGAGGCTTTTGCCGCGGAAGCGAAGGCCCGCGGCCATGCCCTCAGCGATGGACCCACCCGGACAGGCAGTGGATCCGTGATCGCGTTCATCGACGCGCCCGAAGGCTACGAGATCGAGCTCATCCAGAAGGCCCGGTGAGGCTAACGAACGCTCACGACATCGTCCGTGAGCTGGACAATGTCGGTGCGGCCGTCGGGGCGGTGAACTTCGAGCGAGTCGTCCTTCCATGAAGCCTTGAGCATATTGCCGGGCGTGCCGGCTTCGGGCCAGAGCACCGCGAACAGAAGGTGCTCGCGGGCGGCCTTGGGCGACTCGGCGGAGAAGTGTTTCTGTTCGCTCCACTTCGAACCTGAGGAATAGCTCGCGGCGGCATTTCCTCGAGAGTACTTGGGATCGACCGGTGTGGTGAACCTGTCGGTCACTGTCCCTGTCCACTTTCCGCCGTCGGGTGCGACGAGCTGGGTGGTGAGGGTGGCTTTCCCGGATCGGATAAGGGCTGTCTGCGAGCGACTGTTCCAGTCGAGCGAACTCTCGGCATGCAGCAGCCAGCTGAGTCTGCCGGGTGTCTCCAGCGACACGACGTCGCGGATCACGACGTAGCGGTGGTCGACAAAGAGGAGATCACGGGTCACGCGCTTCACGCGACCCTTGGGCTGGGCGAGCGCGTAGGCCGGGGTGGCGTCACCGCTGGAAAGTACGAAACGCTTCTCTGTCTGGAAACGGGTGATGCGACCCGTGGCGTTCTTGTCCTGGGGCTTCTGTCCGATGCCGTCGATCAGGAGGGCGTTCTTCGACTTCGTTTGACGCGTCCACTGGTCGTGGTGAGGTGAGTTGTGGAATTCACGGTAGCCGGATGCGATCGCGAGGTTTTCGCCGAAGGCGTTCAGGACGAAGGCGTCTTGGTGCGCGTGACTGTGGCTGAAGCTGCCGTAGGGGGACGACACGAATGTGATGTGGATATCGCGCTCCGGTTCACCCAGCGCGCTGTGCAGGGAAACCCAGCCGATGTCGCTGAAGTAGCGCTCGGGCGGAAGATCCGACAGCGGACGCGGTGTTGGCATCGGCAGGGACGAGGCGATGAAGTTGCGCACGAGAAATTCCGCGGAGGTGGGATAGATGCGGTCGAGTCCCTCGAGGCCGCGTTCGGCGGGTGACGGGCGTTTGTCCGTGCAGAGCTGGGCAAAGGAGAGCAGGTAGCCGTCCTGTGTCACGCGTGCGACATGTGTGAGATATTCCGCAACCGCCGGCTCGAGGTTGAATTTGCCCGCGTTGGAGAAGTCGCCGAAGCCCGATGCAAGATAGGGCTGCACGTTGTAGACCTGGAAATACCCGTGATTCTTCCAGTAGGGCGACTGGTAGGCCGACGGATCGCCGATGGCGAGCAGGGTGTCCTGGAAAAGCGCGTGTTCGATATTGCCGCGCCAGTAGGCGGGACCCTCGGCCCATCCACCCTCGTCGCCTCCCCAGGGCGGGAAACGATCGCGATAGAACGCGTAGGCATACGCCCACCAGTTGCGTGCCTCCGGAATGTCGTCCCAGAGGGCGAGACCGGCGAGGGCGGTCATGGGCATGAAGCGGATGGGATGGCTCGATGGCGTGACCGCGAGGGAGTTCCGGACCGTCCTGGAGATGTTGCCCTCCCGTTCAATCCATTCGACCGAGCGTCTGCCGCGCTCGCGAAAGTGGGCGATGACCGCTGCGCGTTCCGCGGGAGAGAGCTGGTCCCGGATCTGGTCGAACACCTCGGGCAGTTTTCTCCAGAGACGGAAGTGCGCTTCGTCGTTGTAGGTGATGTCGGTCGCTCCCAGCGAGGGACCCTTTGGCCAGCCGGACGGATCGAGGCTCCATTTGCACGTCTCAAGCAGGAAAAGCTTCGCCTTCTCCAGATAGCGCGGCTCGCCTGTCACCTTCCAGAGATAGGTCGCCGCTTCGGCCACGCCTGAGACGACACCACAGACATCCTGGTCCTTGCGCCAGAGATCGGCCTTGTCGCTGTCGCGTTTCCTCGGGCTTGGATCGCCGTAGGTAAGGGGTTCCTTGGGAAAAGGAAGTGCGAGGAAGGAACTGTCGAAATCCGCCTTGATCTTTGCGAAGGCCGCGGCGCCGGCTCCAGTCGTGAGGTAGGCCTTGAAGGCGTCCTGCCGGCCGGCGAGCACATTGGTGCGCGGTGCCCTTGTCGGCACGTACCGGAACGACGGGTCGTCGGGGGTGGCGGTCGGCAGTGGTTTCCCGATGGAGGGAGCCGCGTTGAGGGCGCCCGCAAGCGCAAGCCAAATGAGCGCGTGACGCCGGAAGGAGGAGAAAGACTTCATGTTGCAAGTGCGGGGAGTGACCAGTGTTGGATTTCCCAGGTGCCGAGTGAAGCGTGTGAGAGTTTCCAGTGACCGGCGTCGTTGCGATCGACGGACCATGGCAATGCAGCCTTCGGGTCGGTTCCGCACCAGCTCAGTGCGGCGAGGGCAAAGCGGGTCTCGCGACGCGAAGTCCGGAGCAGGGGAGTGGCATGGTACGGCGCCATCACGTGGGTGCGCGGTTTGTCATCCGTGAGCCGCGTTTCCCATTCGGGGGTTGTGCCCGGGATAAGCGACTGAAAAACGGTGCCGCGGCGATCGTCGGACCATGCGGAGAGCACGGGTCCGGGATCGGATCGTTCGACGTGGGGATTTGGCAGTGGCAGTGCGAAGCCACCGAGACGGAACACGGCGGGCTGACGCGCCTCGATGAGATGCAAATGAAGGAGCCAGCCTGCGCGCCACCAGACATAGGTCTCCACCGACGTGTTCACCTGGCCGACCTTGAAGCCGAGGTTGTAACTGTAGCCGATGTGCTCGTGATCCATTTCGACTGTCACCGTGGAATGCCGTCCGTAGATTTTTCCGTTGTCGAGCTGCTGGGTGAGGGCGTTGTCGAAGGAATAGGTCTCGCTCGGAGGAAACGCGTAGCAGAACCCGGTGCCTGTGCGGTAGGCGACCTTGCTCCATTTCCACGGACCGTACCGGGTCTGGGTGTTGGAAACCATCGAACCGCTGTTGAGGATTTCGACTTCACCTGAAACCCCGCGCACCAGGAGTCCGGCAGACGGAATGGCGCGGACGAAGTCGCCCTTTTCCGCAGGGATCGGCTCCTCGTCCGCGGTCCAGAAGGCGTGTGACGGAGGAAGCAGGAGCGGAGTGAGCCCCTTGGCGCACCAGTAGACCGAGCCCGCGCAGGAGTAGGGCTCGACGATGGCGTCGAACCTGTCGGTGAAACCGAAGGCAAGGCATCCCTGATCCTGGGTGATGGGGCGGCTGAGAAAAAAATCGAGGTTGCGCGTGCAGAGCCGGCGCAGGAGTCCGGGCGCGATCGAGGTGGCGTTTTCTGCAACGGCGAGGCCGAAGACATTGATCGCGTTGAAACGGTAGGTGATCGAACGTCCGAAGGCGGGATGTTCGCCGCTGGCCGCGAAGAAGTGCTGGTAGTCGTCGACAAAGAGTCGGGCCCAGTCACGCCAGCGCTGGGCGCGGACGGGGTCGGCCTTCCCGTGCAACCGCGCCCACCAGAGGCCGTAGAAATAGAACGCGTAGGCGTTGTAGTGATCGTAGGCCTGGTTGATGCCGTCCTCGAACCAGCCACCGCCGCGGTGCATGGTTTCAAGCTGGTTCAGGTGTGCCACGATCACGGCGCGGTCGGTGCGGCGGGCATGGCCGACCTTCGCAAGGAACTCGAGGATGTGCACCGACATGAACAGGTGGTTGTTGTTCACGATTCCGCTGCCGCGGCAGGTGGCGAACCACGAGGCGACCTGCTTTTTTTCCTCATGGGTGAGAGGATCCCACAACTGCTGCGGGGCGATCTGGAGGGCGATGGCCATGAGGCCCATCTCAACATGGTGCTGATGGTAGCTCGCGTCGGGTCCCCAATAGTGCGCGCCACCGATCCGAGAACCGGCGACCAGACCTTCGCGAAACCAGAGCGCGATCCGTGCACGGAAAGCATCGGAGTCCCCAGTGGGATCCTTGGCGGAGTCGCTTTGGAGGTAGAAGGCTGCAACCACCAGCGGACGCGCAAAGCTTTCCAGGCGGTCTGCCTGGGCATCATGATCGCTCGGCAGTCCGTGAATCGGAAGATCCGCCGCGCCCGGACGCATGAGCGCGGCCAGGGGATCGAGCATCTCGCGCGTGCGAGCGATCCAGTGTGCGTAGGGCTTTGAGGCTTTCATGGGAGTAGTGGGCATTGCGGACTTTTCCGATCAGGAGGAACGATCGAAAACGACTGTGGACACGACTGCGGACAACGGAGCTCCTGCAGCGTAGGCCTGGAGATTGGCGACAGCGAAGGCACCGGCGTCGCGACGACGGTCCGTTGTCGGGCCGCTGATGTGCGGAGTGAGCGTCACGTTGCGGAGTCCCCTGAATCCCGAGTCCTTCGGCAGCGGTTCGTCCGTGAAGACATCCAGGCAGATCTGGATCTTCCCCTCGCGAGCGACACGCAGGAGGGCCGCCTCGTCGACCACGGCGCCGCGGCCCACGTTGACGAAGACGCTGCCAGGCCTGAGGGAGCGGAGGAGTTTCTCCGTGATGATGCCTGTGGTGGCGGGAATCAGGGGGGCTGCTTCCACGATGATGTCGTTTTCACTGAAGAGTGCCTCGAGGGAGTTGGCTGAGGCGACTCCGAATGCCGGTGCAGATTTCGTGTCCAGATCGGGAGCGAAGACGGAGATTTGAGGGGCGAAGGGTTTGACCAGCTTGATGAATTCGCGGGCGACGGGTCCGAATCCGTGCAGGCCGATCCGGCGTCCGAAGAGCGATGCGGTTTCGGTGTCGCCATCCTTCCAGCCTCCCTCCAGGTGCATGACGAACGTCCAATCCGTGGCCTTGCGCAGGCCGGAGAGGACGTGGAAAAGGGCCCATTCGGCGACGACCCGGCTGATGGAGCCGCCCCAGTTGGTGACCAGCAGGCCGTTTTCGAGGTGTTGCCGTGAGATGAGCTTCTTCACGGAGCCGCACAGGTAGCAGACATAACGCAGGCTTGGAGGAAGGCGTTCAGGGAGAAGAGGTGTTCGCCATGCGGCCAGGAGGATCTCCGGCTGGACGTCGTTCAGGAGGCGTTCCAGGCCGGCGCCATCGAGTTCCCTTGAATCGCAGGTGCGGTAACGCCCGGCGATCGACTGAACGCTGCCGAGCAGCGGTTCCGGGAGAAAGTCGCGAAACTCGACGGGAGTCAGGGCCGCAAGCAGCGAGGAGGGTTTTGGCATGGAGGTGGGACAGTATCAGGGGGCCGGCGGATGGCAGATCAGGATCTCTGCGCGGGTCCTTGGAGTGAGTGTCAGCGGACCGATTCCGGCGGGAATAAAAACCTTGTCGAAGGCGTGCAGGGATTGCGAGTCGCTGTTCGTGGCGTAGGTGCACCCGCCAGAGGTGACCAGATGGATGGCTGCACGGTTGCTTTCGAGCGTCACCGGTTCGGCGAGTTGGAATTTCTCGACCGAGAAACAGGGAGTATGCTGCGGGCCGATCAGATGGTCCTGCCATGAGCCGGAGCCGAAAGTCCGCAGGCGGCGGGGGAGGCAGCGCTGCTGATCCAGCACGGTGGCGAGGGGGCGCGGCGTCAGGTCAAAGATGTCGAGGCAGAAGGGCAGGCCGCGGTTCATGAAGCGCGCGCTCTCGGGGAGGACCTGTCCGCCGCGCTCGAATTCGAAGCGCACCACCAGATCGCTCGGTTCCTGGATTTCGACGAGAAAAATGCCTTCGCCGAGGGCGTGCGGAACACCACCGGGCACGATGAAGGTGTCGCCCGGCTTCACGGGCACCTTGTCGAAGCAGGCCTCGATGGCCCTGATGTCCTGCCGCTCGATCATGTCGCTCAAGGCATCCCGAGCCGGCGGCCGCTGGAAGCCGAGATAGAGATACGGTTCGGCGATTTCGGGCCGGGTGGCGAGAACGTGATAGGCCTCGGTCTTGCCGGAGGCCGAGGCGAGGAACTGTCGCGCGAAATGGGCGGTAGGGTGGACCTGAAAATGAAGCCGGATGGAGGGATCGAGGTATTTGACCAGAAGGCGCAGGTCATTGCCGAAGCGGGCCGTATGCGCGTCGCCGAGAAAATAACCGGGGTCGCTGGCCAGCAGCTCGGTGAAAATCCGCGTGTGACCGTCGATCAGCACCCGTGAGATGCCCTCATCGACGGATTCGCGGCCGACATTGACCGCGCGGGTGGTGGAGGCGATCCAGTCCTCGGGAAACGCCCCGTCCGCGGGCGCCGGTACCCCGGCGAGGGCATCCAGCATCCGACCGCCGCGATAGGTCCGCCAGACGCGGTTGGCGGGAAGCAGGACGAGTTTTCCGCGGTTGTCGTTCAAGGGGAGAAAGGGATGCACAAGCCCAGCTTGATAATTATAAATAAGCAAGGTCCGATTTGCGAGACGCAGAGAATGGCTCCCACAACCTTTTTATGTCCCTGGGTTTGGAGTCCAGCCTCCAGGCACCTCCAATCCTCCCCGACTCATTGAGTGGATGGCGTGCCCATACCTCTTCGGACAACCCACAATTCCAGGGGAAATCCGGCACTGAAGAAACGGAAGAACAATGGAAAAGATGCGATGGCAACGACCATGATCCCTTCCGATTGACATGCAATTGTAAGTCAATGCCGCAAATCACGATCCGCCTCACCGATGAGCAGCACCGCAACCTCCAGCGGCGTGCGAAGCAGCAACGCATGAAAAAGTCGGCCTACGTTCGCGCCCGCCTGCTCGAAGAACCTGTGGAAACGGTGGACGACCTTTGCAAGTGGGGAGAGTCGCTCAGAGGCCGCAGGCTGATGCGCGCCGGATGAGCGGGTACCTTCTGGACTCCTCCATTGTCATTCCGTTCTTGCGCGAGCAAACGGCTGGAAACGCGGGACAGGCGACTCGGTATCTGGGTGACCTCCCAGGGCGAGCACGGGTCCATCTTTCGATCGTCGCCCATGCTGAGATTCTCGAACACGCGGCTGATCCGATTGAACTTGCCCGCGAACTTCGTGCTCGTTTCCGCATTATAGGCCTGGGCCAGGAAATTGCCGAAAGGGTTGCCCTCATGCAAAGCCGTTCGGTCCGGCGCATGGGCGAGAACGACGGATGGATTGCCGCCACAGCCATGAAAGGGGGATTTGCCTTGGTCGGCGACGACGATGAGGCTTTCGAGGATCGTTCCGGTCTTACTTGCGTGAATTTTAGGAGGCAGGTCTCGACGACTCCGGCGATCTCCAGGCAATCGAGTGAGTAGCGTGTTTTTTGGGGAGGCGGATGCCTTTTCCATTTGCCAAACGGGATGTTGGACGCGCCGCCGGCATGCTGTAGTCCGATCAGGGTGTCGCTGACCTCGATTTCAGGACGAGGGCAAGGCCGACGAGAGCGACCAGAAGGCCGCATCCGACGAAGGCGAGGCGACCGAGTGGCGGATTCGGGATAAAGGCGAGCAGGAGAACAAATGCCGCATAGGCCAGGGTCAGCCAGCCGACCGCCGACTGCTGGCGTCCGTCGTTTGCCGCGCCCACACCTTCCTCCTTCTCAAAATCGATGGGAGTGTTCATGCGCGTGAAGAACGTGAGGATCTCCGTCTTGAAGGTCGCAGAGGTTTGATTCCAGAAGAGTTTTGTTCCCAGGAACCATGCTGAGGCGAGGATGACATTCGCGAAGAACTGGAAACCCTGGATCCAGTACTCGCGCGATGCCGCGTCGAGGGGCGCTTCGAGTCCGAGCAGGCTGGCTCCCCATTCCGGAGTGAAGAAACTGCTGACAAACAACGAGCCAAGGAATCCCACGATGACCGTGCTCCACGCCGACCAGGGTGGGGTGTTCTTGACCAGAAATCCGAGGAGGAGCGGCACGGTCACCGGTACCCCCACCAGAATGCTCACGCGCTGCATCATGAGGAAGAGTCCGAGTCCCTTGAGTTCAGTCATGCGCACCGCGACGATGATCACGATGATTCCGAGCGCGATGGTCGTCCAGCGCCCCACGCGGAGCATGTGCGGCTCGTCAGCTTGGGGCTTCATGTACGGCTGGTAGAAGTTCTTGATGAAGATGCCGGCATTCTTGTTCAGACCGGCGTCCATGCTGGACATGGTTGCGGCGAAGATGCCGCTGACGAGGAGTCCCATCATGCCCACAGGCATCACCTCCTGGGAGATGGCGATGAACGAGGCCTCCTCGGGATTCTGCAGTGAAGGGAACAGCCCGTGAAGACTGGGCCAGAGGATCCTGGCCGCCATCGGAGGGATGAACCAGATGGCGATTCCGACGAGGAACAGGAAGGCGCCGAGGAAACCCGCCCATCGGGCGTGGCGGCTGTCCTTGACGGCGAGATAGCGGCTGGCCTCGAAGAGATTGTTGGTGCTCGTGATCTGCTTGAAGATCATCGCCAGGCACCACAGGCCCAGGAATTCCTTTGTGAAGATCTGCGAAAAATCGAGATGGGCTGCGGGCAGGCGGGCGACAAATCCGTCCAGTCCCGCGACGCGTGCCAGCGCCAGCACCGTCACGGCCAGGCACACGGGCATGAGAATCAGCACCTGGATGAAATCGCCCGCGAGCACCGCCCAGCTTCCGCCGAGGAGCGCGATCACAAGCACCACGAGACCGATGACAACCATGGTGCCGACCAGATCGAGCCCGAAGACTGCGGAGAAGAACACGCCGAGCGCGTTGAGATGGATCGCGGATTGGAGCGTGCTCAGCGGAATCTGAAGCCACATGAACACCTGTTCGCTGGCGCGACCGAAACGCTGGCGTATCGCCTCGACCGACGTGATGACGCGCAGCTGGCGGAAGCGCGGTGCGAAGTAGAGGGCGTTGAGGAAGAAACCGATCGCGTTGGCGACATAGATGGCGGTGATGGGCCATCCGTCGGTGTAGGCCTTGCTGGCGGCCCCTGTGAAGGTCCATGCGCTGAATGCCATCATGAACGCCGAGCCGCCCACCATCCACCAGACTGCCTTTCCGCCTCCCCGGAAGTAGTCGCTGACATTGGTCACGAACCGCCTGAAGACCCAGCTGATGGCGACCATGTAGGCGAAATAAAAGGCAAGGACAGCGTAGTCGTAGGGGGTCATGGGGAGTGCAGGATGTCCCGGGAAGGCGGGGCACGCTGAAGTCAGGTTGATAATTATTAAGAATCAAGCCCTGAATCAGGGTCTAAGTCCGTCGGTTTGTCGCTCCAAGGTGGCGGCGGCCCGCCGGTGATCCGCCAAGGGTTGCGGCGATCTTCCTGCAGAATCGAGCTGAACGGGACACGGCGTCGGATGCGCCGGGCACGGCAAGAAGCCGCGAATTCGTCTCGGTCCCTTCGGATGGGCAGTCCGGCAACGTTCACGCAAGTTTCCTGCCAGAGCCCTGTGGGTTGGGCAATTCTCCTCCTTCGCGAGAAGCGTGCTTCGACCTCGGATGTGAGGCTTGTAACGAAGACGCCTTCGCCAATGCAGGGCACGATGAAGCGTGGCCCTCCCGTGGGGGGCGGTGCCAATGGGGTGCGAATCCTGATCGGGCGTCGCATTTTCCCGTCGCGTTCCCGGGCTGGTTCGGCGCAAATATCAGCTCATCTGTCGATGGGGACTTCATTCGGACCGTGGATCATGCGTTCATTTCCTGAATCTTCCCCCTTTCTGCACAAATCGACTGTCAAATGGCTGGTGGCCCTCGGCATCTGGGCACTGATCGGTCTGGCCTTGTCTGTCGAGGTCTACTTCAACCTCAAGGTCTCCCAAATGGAGGTGGCCTTTGTGGACGTGGCCGTGGCGCAGTACGCCCGCGCGCTCTTCTGGGCGATCCTGGCCCCGCTGGTGCTCTGGCTCAGGATCCGTGTCCCGCTGCGGTCGGGCGGCTGGGTGGCGGGGGTGGGCTTCCATCTGGTGGCGTCCCTTCTTGTCATGGTCGGCTACTACCTGGGGCGCACGGTGGTGCTCCTTTCGCTCGATTCGGGATCCATGGAGGATTTCTGGATGATGGCGCGAAACAATTTCTACGGGCGGAACCTGATCGATGCGACCTACTATTGGGCGGTGCTGGGGGCCGGGTATTCACTGGAATACTACCGCCGCTTCAAGAGCGAGGAACTCAAGGCGGCGCAGCTGGAATCACGCCTGGTGGAAACGGAGCTCAAGGCGCTCAAGCAGCAGCTGCAGCCTCATTTCCTGTTCAACACCATGAACACGATCTCCGTGCTCGTGCGCGAAGGCCGGAACGACGACGCTGTCACCCTCCTCGCACGGCTGAGTTCGCTGCTGAGGATGTCGCTCGAACTTGGACATGTCCCGGAAGTCACACTCCGGCAGGAACTGGAGTTCATCGATCGCTACGTCGGCATCCAGAAGGTCCGTTTTGCCGACAGGCTCACGGTCACAACGGACTTCGAGGCGCCCGTGCTCGATGCAAAAATGCCCAATCTCCTTCTCCAGCCTCTGGTCGAGAATGCCATCCTTCACGGCATTGCGCCTTTGACGCGACCCGGGACGGTGACCCTGACCGGGCGCGTGGTGGATGGCTGTGTGCGTGTCGAGGTGAGGGACGACGGCTGCGGATTTTCCGCAGCGGAGCGTCCGATGGGCCGGTCCGGCGGCATTGGATTGTCCAGCACGCGCGAGCGCATCTTCAAACGTTTCGGCGCATTCGGAGAGTTCCTTGTTGAGAGCGAGCCCGGTCGGGGAACCACCATTCGCATCGGCTTTCCCTATAAAACCTGAGCAACCTCCGCTGATGCCGTCCCCCGCCACACCTTCGCTCCGCGCTCCCGTGCGCGCCGTGATCATCGATGACGAGCCTGCGGCGCGTCGGGGAGTCAGGCTCCTGCTCTCGCGCGACTCCGAAATCCAGATTGTGGGTGAGGCGGCGGATGGCATCGAGGCGGTCGAGCTTATGCGAAGGGAGCGCCCGGAAATGGCGTTTCTTGATGTCCAGATGCCGGGATTCGATGGCTTCGAGGTGTTGCGACAGTCAGGGGATGCTGCTCCGGCGGCGGTTGTTTTTGTCACGGCCTATGACGAGCACGCGATCAAGGCATTTGAAGTCCACGCGGTGGATTATGTGCTCAAGCCCTACGAGGACGCGCGATTCCATGCCGCCGTGCAGCGCGCGAAGTCAGGCCTGCGCGGACTCGATGCTGAGGCGCTGGCGTCGCGTCTTGCGCGGCTGCTTCAATATGTGGAAAGGACGGCGGTGGACTCCCTGTCCGGGCAGGACGCGCAGGATGCGGGACCACGGTCGGACCGGATCCTGCTGAAGTCGTCAGGCGAAATCCTCTTTCTCAAGGTTGACGAGATCGACTGGATTGAGGCGGAGGGCGACTACATGAAGTTTCATGTCGCCGGGAAGACACATCTCCTGCGCGAAACCATGGCGCGACTCGAATCCCGGCTCGATCCCGAGCGATTCGTCCGCATTCACCGGTCCACGATCGTGAACATCGACCGGGTGAGAAAACTGACACCAGCCTTTGCGGGCGAGTATGCGGTGGTCCTGGCCGATGGCACGAAACTCCGGCTCAGCCGTGGCTATCAGGAACGCATGCAGGCGGTGATGGACAAGGCGCGTTAGGTGCGTGGGCTCAATTGCGGGCTTTCGCGCAGCAGCCTCCGGTGCCTAACGATTTCGGCCGACAATCGGACGCGGATTCGCGGCGGTTCATCGCATTTCTGCAACTCCGATGGTCTCTTTCTGAGTTATGGAGGCATGCGAAAGATCGTCTGCCTTGTCCTGCTGGTGGCGCTGATCGCCAGGGCCGCGACCACCCCTTCGAATCTCGAAGCCGTCAACGGCGCCCGGATGCTGCTCGGTCGCGATGTCTGGAGCCTTGTCCTAGAGATCGAGAACACGGGCGCCACGTCGCTGTATCCAAAGACCACTTACGCACTGGTTTTTGAGTTCAATGACATGCTCTGGTTCTATACGCCGCACGACGGCACGCAGAGCCTCACCCTCTATGCCAACCAACTCGAGCACGACAAGACGCACTTGCAGCCGATGCTGACGGAGATTCACCGGGGTTTTTCCAGTTTCAGGGAACTTCCGGAAAGCGCGGCGGATTCCGCGGCCGCCGTCCTTCCCAACGGCTGCTTCATCGAAAGCGTTGTTGCCGCGCGTGAGCTCTTCGCGACGGGGCAGCGCGTTTTCAGGGCGGGTGTGCTGCTCTATTACGCCAAGGGACAGACCCGGCAGGGACATGCGGTGCTCGCCTACGAGACGGAGGCGGGTGTCTTCATCGACGATTCGGAGCGCGCCCGTCCGGAGAAGGTGAAGGGAAAGTGGAGCGAACGGCCGCTTGAGATCGCGCGACGTCACGAGCCTGGCCTGCGCAGGGCTCTGGTGACGGCCAAGCTTGTGCCCATTCGGGTTGATGCATCCTCGACAAGGGCCCTGGCGTCAATCGACAGGTCTGGAGCCGAGCCCAAGGCGGGCTGAGTTTTTTCCGGGCCGATGTAACTTACGGCATCTCCGCCGGGTTGTGGGGAGACCATGCCTGCATTTTCCCGGCGTTCTATCACAACCCCGTCCGCATTCCCTGAGCGCGGGGGGAGGGAAAATCCCCGCCTGATGACGTTTCGATCTGCATTCCATCATTCCCGAGTGCCCCGGGAAAATCGGAAAGGCTGCGAGGGTCTGCACCGCAGACCTTGCGCTGGGGGCAGATCCATGCTGATGTTTGCGGTTTATATGCGTTAAGAACCCGCATAAGCCTCGCCCCGGACCGACACCTCATTCACGTTTGCCCCCAAGCACATCTCCATGGCCTCGAAACCCTTGTCCGGACCCTCCGGTCCGGCACCCGCGAAAAAATCCCGCAAACCGCTCCTCCTCCTTTTGGCCCTTGGGGTGATAGCCGTTATTGGCGGGGCTATCTACAAGAGCAAGACACAGCAAAAGAGCATTGTCGTCACCACGGAAAAGGCGTCGATCCGGACGATCACCCAGCTCGTTTCCGCCACGGGCAAGATTCAGCCGGAGACAGAGGTCAAGATTTCCCCTGAGGTCGCGGGTGAAATCGTCCTCCTGCCGCTGCGGGAGGGTGCTGCGGTGAAGAAAGGCGACCTCCTGATCCGCATCAAACCCGACTTTTATCAGGCGCAGGTGGAGCAGCGCGAAGCCGATCTCGCCGCGGGAAAGGCGGGAGCCATTCAGACCAAGGCGCAACTGGACAAGGCGCATGAGGACCTGCAGCGGGCCGAGGACCTTTTTGCCAAGAAACTCCTGCCGGAATCCGACTTTTCCGGCGTCCGCACGGCGGCCGATGTGGCGCAGGCCAACTACGAGAGTGCGCTGGCGAGCATCCGCCGGGCAGAGGGGCAGCTCAAGCAGGCGCGCGACCAGCTGGACAAGACCGTGGTCTATTCGCCGATCGACGGCAGCATCAGTTCGCTAACGAGTGAACGGGGCGAGCGTGTGGTGGGGACGGGGCAGTTTGCCGGCACGGAGGTCATGCGCGTGGCCGACCTCTCGAACATGGAGGTGCGCGTAAATGTCAACGAAAGCGATGTCGTGAACGTCAAGGTAGGCGACCGAGCACGCATCCAGATCGATGCGTTTCCCGGCAGGAAGTTTGCGGGCATCGTGAAGGAGATCGCCTCCTCCGCGAAGACGACCGGTGCCATGACGCAGGAGGAGGTCACGAATTTCCTCGTCAAGATCCGCATCTCGGACCGGGAGGCCTCGATGCGGCCTGGCATGAGTGCGAATGCGGACATCGAGACCCGTACGGTCGAGAATGTCGTCGCCGTTCCGATCCAATCGGTGACGGTTCGCAGCCGCGAGGGAAACAAGACCATCGAGCAGCTTGCGGACGAGCGTGACCGGAAGGCGAAGGAAGGCCAGGGGGATGGGGCGGCATCCGCGGTGAATGAGCGGCAGCAGCGCGAACGTGAGCGCAAGGACCGGGATTCGCTGCAGCGGGTGGTGTTCGTCCGCCAGGCGGATGACACCGTCAGGCAGGTGCCCGTGGAAACGGGAATCAACGACACGACCCACCTCCAGATCCTTTCGGGAGTGAAGGAGGGCGACGAGGTTGTCAGCGGCAGTTTCAGCGTGATCGCGCGCATCTTGAAGGACAAGTCCAGGATCCGGATCGAAACGCCCAAGAAGCCGGAGGACAAGTGATGTGCGCCCACCGGCCGCCGGGGTCGCTGGTGATCGCCATCGATGGGGTCACCAAGCTCTACAAGATGGGCGGGGAAACGATCCATGCCCTGCGCGGTGTCTCGATGGAGATCCGGAGCAATGAATACCTTGCCATCATGGGACCGTCCGGCAGTGGAAAGTCCACGCTGATGAACATGCTGGGGTGCCTGGACACGCCCACAGGGGGACGCTATGACTTCACGGGAAAGAACGTGGCGACGATGAGCGACGATGAGCTGGCCGAGATTCGCAATCGGGAGATCGGTTTTGTTTTCCAGACCTTCAATCTCCTGCCGCGATCGAATGCGCTTCACAACGTCGAGTTGCCTCTGATCTACGCCGGCATCGCCCACACCGAACGGCTGAACCGTGCAAGGGCGGCGCTGGAGGCCGTGGGCCTCGGGGACCGGATGCATCATCGTCCGAACGAACTTTCCGGCGGACAGCGCCAGCGCGTGGCGATCGCGCGTGCGCTGGTGACGCGGCCGTCGATCATCCTGGCCGACGAACCGACCGGAAACCTCGACTCGAAGACGGGAGTAGAGATCATGGCGCTGTTCGATCAGCTCCATGAGCAGGGCAATACGATCATCGTTGTGACGCACGAGGAGGACATCGCCCAGCATGCCCGGAGGATTGTGCGCCTGCGCGACGGGCTGATCGAGAGTGATGTCGTGACCTGACGATCCGGGGGCAACGATGAGCAGGCTCTATTACGAAGTGAGCGAAGCGTTCCGGATCGCCTACGGGCAGATCCGGGCGAGCAAGATGCGGTCGGCGCTCACGGCGTTGGGGGTGATCATCGGCATTGTTGCGGTGACGCTGATGGGCACTGCGATCGCAGGCATTGGAGCGGGTGTCGACCGCAGCCTCTCGGGATTTGGGGACGACCTCCTCTATGTTTCGAAGTGGCCCTGGCGCGGTGTGGAGGACTGGTGGAATTACCGCAACCGTCGCTCCATCCGCACGTCCTATGCGACCAAGGTGAACGAGTGGATCGAGCAGCATCCCGGCGGCCCCCTGAAGCGGGCGATACCTGCCGCCGACCGCATGAGCAACATCGTGCGCGGAGATTATCGCGTGAGCGGCGTGTACACGCTCGGCACGACGGCGGACTATGCACGAACCAACCGCTCCGAGATGAAGGAGGGGCGCTTTTTCAGTGATTTCGAATCCCAGGTGGGCCGCAACGTCTGCATCATCGGCTACGACATTGCCGATGCGCTCTTTCCAGGCGAATCCGCATTGGGCAAGACGCTGCGGGTGAGCGGTGTGGTCCTGGAAGTCGTCGGTGTCGCCGCGCGACAGGGAAGCTTTCTGGGCCTCTGGAGCTGGGACACCATGGTTGCGCTTCCGTTGTCCACATTCCGGCGCAACTACATGCAGGAGGATCGGGGCAGCCTGCGCGTCCAGGTTGACGTCACCCGCATGGATGCCGCGAGGGATGAGCTGCGCGGGTTGATGCGGCGGATCCGGCAGCTCAGCCCCGAGCAGCGCGACGATTTCGAGATCATGGAGCAGAAGGCGGTGCGCGAGCAGCTCGACCCGATCAAGAACGGCATTGCGATCGCGGGCCTGTTCATCACGGGGCTCGCGCTTTTTGTCGGTGCGATCGGGATCATGAACATCACCTATGTCAGCGTGAAGGAGAGGACGCGGGAGATTGGAACGCGCAAGGCGCTGGGTGCGCGGCGGCGGACGATCCTGCTCCAGTTTCTCATTGAGGCCGTGTGCATCTGCCTCGTCGGGGGCGTTCTGGGACTGCTGATCGCGGGGGGATTCTATTTCGTCGCGGCCAAGGCGGCGCCGGCCTTCCCCCTCGTCTTTTCCGGAGGGCTGGTGACGGTGGGTCTCGTCCTGTCGGTACTGACGGGCGTCGTGAGCGGGTTCGCACCTGCGTGGCAGGCGAGCAAACTGGATCCGGTGGTGGCACTTCGTTACGAGTAGGAACGCCCGATGAATTTCACCGAGACCATCAAGCTGGCGCTGGTTGCGCTCGCAGCCAACAAACTCAGATCCGGACTCACGATGCTGGGCATTACGGTCGGCGTCTTTTCAGTGATCGGTGTCATGACGGTCATTTCCGGCGTGCGGTCGAGCATCGAGTCCGGCCTCAATGTGCTTGGCGCAAATTCCTTCCAGATCACGAAGTTTTCTGCGATAAATTTTGGCGGACCGCGGCAGCGGTTTTCAAACCGGCGCGACATCGACTACCAGGCCGCCGCGCGGTTCAAGGCGATGATGGGGGAGGGTGTCAGCGTGAGCCTGCAATTGAGGCGGAACGGGCGGGTGGTGAGTTATCACGACCGTCGCACGAATCCGAACATCAGTCTTGGTGGCGCAGATGAGAATTTTATCACCAGCCGGAACTTCGATGTTGCGGCCGGGCGAAACCTGGGGCTTGAGGATGTGGAGTTCGGCCGGAGCGTGGTGGTGCTCGGCGCCGATGTGGTCGAACGGCTCTTCATCAACGAGGATCCGCTCGGCAGGCAGGTGCGCATTGACGGGCAGACCTACACGGTGGTGGGGGTGACGGCCCCCAAGGGGTCTGCGTTTGGGCAGAGCCAGGACAGTTTTGCGATCGTGCCGATCACCCAGTTCCTTGAGGCGTACGGGCGGGAGCGCCGGTCGGTGTCGATCAACGTGCAGGCGGGCAACCAGGCGGAACTGGCGGCAGTCCAGGACCGGGCGATCGGTGTGATGCGGCTTATCCGGGGGCTTGCCCCGGAGGATGGAAACGATTTTGAGATCTTCTCGAATGAGTCGCTGATCGAGGCTTTCAACCGCATTGCGGAGGCTGTGGCCGTGGGGGCGTTTGTCATCAGCGCGATTGCGCTGCTCGCATCCGGGGTCGGGGTGATGAACATCATGCTCGTCAGCGTGACGGAGCGCACGAAGGAGATCGGCATCCGGAAGAGCATCGGGGCGAAGAAGCGCAATGTGCTTGTCCAGTTTCTCATAGAGGCGGTGGTGCTGTCGCTCATTGGCGGCCTGTCCGGCGTGCTCCTTGGTATCGTGGGGGGCAATGTCGTGGCGGCGCTGCTCAATTCAGGCCTCGTCTTTCCATGGGGCTGGGCCGCCGCGGGAGTGGCCGTCTGCAGCGGCATCGGCGTAGCCTTCGGGCTGTACCCCGCCTGGAAGGCCGCCTCGCTCGACCCGATCGAGGCGTTGCGCTACGAGTAGCGGGGGTGAGTATTTTGCCAGGGCGTCAGTACATTGGCAGAGCAATGTCAGGCTTTCGGCGATGGTGTCTCAAGTCCCGGACACACCACGAACCCAGCTTATCCAATGAGAATGTGACAATGAATCGCTTCAAGGCTTTCGGGAGAAACGTAGTTGAAGAATCGGAAGCCGGTCGGCGTCATCGATACATGAGAGCCGAAATCTGTGCATCGTTCTGCTTTCAGGATCCTCAATCCGTCGTGAATTCGTACAACGCGCGGATTTCGTCTGAAGTCAGCATGCGGTTGTAGAATCGAACGTCATCAATCTTACCCCGAAATGAGGCGCTGGAAGAACTTGTAAGCGAACCTATCTGGACCGGCATGTCGCTGTCGTAGTAAATGCGGTGACTGTGTTGATAGGTGAAGGTTCGCGCGAGAACCCCGTCGATGTAGAGTTCGTAAACCGTTGTCCCACCCTCCGATTTAAATTGGGAAACCAGATGAATCCAGCGACCCGTCGGAATCGTCGTCCCATCGGTTACGCCAATGCTGCGTGCCGGATTGCTTGACGCTATGCTGCAGTCAGTGAACTCGGCGGTTAACCTGCCGGTCTGCCGGATGCTGATGTCGATGGGGTCAAGCCCGGGTCGAGAATCACCCGCCGCGACAACGAAACCGTATTCTCCAAGGCCGACTCGATTCTCGATCCAAACGGAAATCGCAGCCTGAGTCGCGTTTTGGAGGAGTCGGCGGTTCGAGATATCGATGTATCCCGCCTTCTCGAGAGATGCTGCAGATGAGGCCCGTCCGTTTCGGTCCGTACTATAGGCAATTGATGCTGTCGCAGTCGCGGTAACGCCATTGCTGCTCGCATCGACAGTGTTTCCGTTCAGGGGATAGTGGGCAACCAACTGATCCCTCAATGTCGAGGCAGCTGGAGAACGCGGCACTTCATAGACTTCGACCAGCGCCACGCCGGTACTGGATCCGGAGCCGCTGACTTGGGCTGTGTATCCGCCTGGTGGGAGCGTCAAGTAGATTGCCGAGTCACGGCTGGCGTTTGGCAGGGGAAATGCACCGACCAAGGTCGATACTGACGAGATCATGGGCTCGGTTGCCCAGTCGTCATTTGTCTTGAGCAACTGGGTGCCCGAGTAGAGCGACAATCTGGGGTCCTCCAGTACGCCAGGCACACCAAATGATCCAAGGGTCGGTCCTATAGCACGTATCAACACCGTCTTCGCAACAGGCCCTCCAATTACAAAGCCGGTTATCAACATGTCGGAACCTGTGCCTGCCCGGGCGCGTGCCGACACATTGACCAGACGAGGACTCGAACTTGCGCTGCTCGAATTGGATGTGGCGTCATAGATTTCAGCCAGCACCACGCCCGTCTCTCCGTCCGGACCGGTCACTTGAGCGGTGTAGCCACCGATGGCTGTCGCAGGTGAAAGAAGCGCGGAATCCTTTGAGTCGTTTCCGGCGAGCGCAAAAGCACCTACAGCCATTGAGGCAGTTGCAAGGGATGGTTCTCCATTCCAATTGTCATTGTACGAAATCGGCGTGCTTCCGGAGTAAACGGTCAAACGCGGATCCTGAAGAACTCCGTGTACTCCAAATTGAGTCAGCGAAGGCCCGACTGCACGCAATAGGAGAGGCATTGTACCAGTGGTACCTGATCCACCGGTGGAGAATCCCACAATCAGTGACTCGGCGCCCGTGCCTGCCTGGGTCCGAATTGACAAATTGATCATGCGTCCTTCCGCTGAGTCCGAAAGGGTAACGACTGCCGATGTACTCGTCACTGACCCTGCTGCATTGCTAGCGGTGCACGCATAGGTGCCTGCAAGGGAAGAAGACATTGATGGCAGGATGAGGGTGCTTGTGTTGGCCCCAGACAACAAGACTCCTCCACGAGTCCATTGATAGGTGGGAGTCGGGCTTCCCACCGCCTGCGCGCTCAACACAACGGCGCTTCCTTTCTGGGCGATCAGGGAAAGGGGTTGGCTCACAAAGGTCGGGGCAACCGGTGAAGGAGACACTTCAACTCTGGCCGAAGAACTGATAGCGGAACCCGCGCTGTTTGCTGCGACGACATGGTAGCTTCCGGCATCTCCCTGTTGCACTGCGGCAACAGTGTAGGCTGCCTGACGTGCATTTTCAATGGGAACACCGTCCTTGTACCATTGATACGATGTAGCTCCAGAAGCGACTACACCCAGTGCAAGGGTTTGCCCAGCAACAAGATCTCGCGAGGATGGTTGCCCCGTGATTACAGGTGGCAATGTGGTGACATCAGTCAAATCTGGCACACCATTGTTGTCCGTGTCGTTGAGGTCGCGGATCTCCAGAACAAATTGCGTGTAGTCGGCCCAATAGGTCTGTGGAAGTCCGTCGGCAAGCGACATTGTGCCGCGGTAGGTGCTTCCAAATCGAGTGAGGGTGCCCGCTTGAACCTGATAGGAGGAGCCATCACTTCCTTGGGCGGTGAAAGCCGCATAGGAAAGCTGATCAACATTGGAGCTCGTGAAAGTCGTTGAACCGGTCAAAGTCGCACCTCCGGCTGTCGAGAAAAGGCCCGTCAACGAGACGTTCATCGTGTTCGTTGAGCCACGACTATAAGAGATAGACCCTGCGAACGTGAGCAAAGAATATCGACCGGACACCGTGTTCCGCTCACCCGCGGAATTCTGAGTTGTTGCCGTATAGGACCCCTCAGTTGTGCCAGTAGCGCGAACAAACTGTAAGGATATGGAAAACGTCAGGTCGGACGATACGCTGACGCCCGAACCTGATGCCTGAAAATTGCCGGCACGGTCATATTGGAAAAGATCGGGAATTCCGTTCGCGTCACTATCGGAGGACGGCACGTTGACCACGTAAGAACCATAGTCGACTACGACCAAGGGTGTTGATTGGGCATACCCGCCTTCGAAGAGCCCAGATGTAGCGACTTGAGGACGAAGCTCACCGCTCACTAGTCCGCCGCGCGCTGAGTCAACCAGAGGTGAGCCCGTCGTTCCATTGAATGTTGTAAAGTAGGTTACCACATCTCCAATGCCTGGGACACGGACGGTATTCGAGGGCAAGAGCCGGACTGATCGGCCGTGAACCAAGGCCTCAGCCGTACGCGTTTGTGCCGCGACCCAGGAAACGTCAAGTAAGGCGATCAATACAAGGACTGCGAACTGCCGTGCGAGGACCCTGATCCAACGTATCGCACACGAAGAAGACGGACTCTGAATGGTATTCGATTGGGTAGGCATGAGGAGATGTTGGCCAGGTCCTCTCGGCTCGGAGACAAGAGGCGGCCAGCATTCCGCATATTCGTAACAAATGGACTATCCTTGAGCCTTACTGTAGAATTGAAGACGCTGATTCCCCAAGGGACTTGTCGATCGTCGCCCGAGTCTGTTTTCGCAGGATGATGTCGAACAATGTTGTTCAGGACATTGAGGATGGCAGGCACAACCTGCCGCCATTGCAGGCGCGGGATTGGCTCGGGCCAGTCCGCGCAGTTTCTGGCTGACAACGGATCAGCCGCGGCGGATTTCGGAGCCCTGGAAGCGGACCTGGATCCTGAAGACCTTCTTGATGCGGCAGGTAATGGCGCCCGTGGCGAGGTCGACTTTGTCGGGAACCTCCACCCGGTGCAGATCGACGACGGCGTAGTACCCGCGCTCGCTGAACACGTCGATCAGCATGGCCAGCGCGAGGGGGTCGTCCAGGGTGGGCTCCTCCGAATTGATCAGCGCCGCCCCGGCTATCGCGTGGCGGAGGACGATAGGCATGATCTTCTTGTCGATGAAGTGGATCACCTTTTCGAAGAGCGCGTTGTGCTCGAGCTCATAGGAATCCAGGCGCTTCACGAGTTCCTGGCGTGCGTGCACGATGATCTGGCTTGCGAGCGGAAGCAGACGCACGCGGTCATGGGTCCGCGGATCGAGCTCCAGGGAGCTCTGGTATTTCAGCTCCTTGAGGATGTTCTGCTCGACCTCGGAGAAACTGCCCTGGGCGTTGACGAAGTGGTAATAGTAGACCTCTTTCAGCGACTGAAGCGCTTCCCAGGTCTGCTCCTTGAACACGCGGTAGCGGCGGCGGGCGAGGGTTTCGTCGTAGTCGGTTTTCCGCTCCTCCAGCAGTTCGCCGACACCCGTGCGCCGCACTTCGGCGTTGTGCACCTTGACCGCGCGTCCGCGCGAGAGCTGACGCTCGACAGAGGTCTTTTCGTCGACAAACAGCACCATGACGTGAATCGTCGGCTGGCGGAAATAGATGCCCAGAGGTGTTCCGTGGAATTCGATTCGCAGCGCGCGGATCCGGGCGACCAGGAGCTTGAGGCACTCCACCTGAACCTTCGTGCGCGGAAAACCGTCGAGAATGACACCATCGCGGTAGGCGGGCTGCAGCAGTTCCTTCAGCAGCAGGCCGACGACTTCGCGGTCGCCCACCATGCCGCCCGCGTTCTTGATCCGACGTGCCTCCGGGGAGTCGAGCAGCGCGCTCATGACGATTGGGTCGCAGGTCAGCCCGCGCGCATTGAGGATGAATCGCGTGTTCGTCCCCTTGCCGGAACCGGGGGCGCCCCCGAGCAGGATGAATTCCTTGGGGAAACGCAGGTTCTCGCGTCCCACATCGGCTTCGAGTTCATTCCATGCCGTATCGAAGATGAGCTGCGCATCCTTGATCTCCAGATCCTGAAGCTTGCCGGAAGCCGGTGCTGGGGCGCCTGCGGGAGCGGGCGGTGTGGGTGGTTGATCCGGGGTGGATTGCATGATCGCGGGAAACGTCGAGGAGAACAACGAAGGGGGGTTGAAGCGAACTCAGAAAATGCCGGGACAGGGAGGGAAGGAGCCTTGGGGGAGGTCATGCATCTTGCGGGAAGGCCCGGGCGGCCCTGCCGAAAACTGCATGGATGGAACGAAAGTGGAGCTGCGCAGTTTGAATGTGATAATTGCAGAAAGCTCAAAGGGAAAGTTGGTTGGGGAATGCACTATCTCAGCTGGCATGGGAGGGGCATTAGAGATTCGTATGATGGCGTTGCCGTCTCGTTCGTCGATGATCCCGTGGTCCATCACGTTTCTCCTGCTTGCTGGCGTGACCGGAGGTTTTTCGGCCGGTGGAACCGTTGGCGAAAACCTGAGTCTATGGGTTCGTGGCCTCGCTGCCGTTTTCCTCTGCCTTGCGCTCCTGCTTCCGTTCATCGGTCCGCGGGCCCAGGGAAAATGACGAGGCGCGCCCGTTCTTTCACGCTGGAAGGCGGACTATCCCGGATTTCCTGGAAGCGTAGCTTGCAGGATTGTTAGTTGAAGCTGGACCTGGCGGGGCTGCCATCGGCAGCCCCGCCTTGGCTTCTGCGGCGGCACCTGTCCCATTGTCAGCGAAGGATTGCGGAACCGGGGAACTGTGCCGCAAAATCCGGATCCAT
>JAGOJU010000093.1 GCA_017994935.1 Opitutaceae bacterium | reverse complement strand
TTTGCCTTCGAACGGGCACCGGAAAACTACGAAGCGGGTGCCCTGCTCGCCTGGATCTGGCAGGCATCCCAGCCGACACTTTCAAACCGGATCTACCTGCAACTCCTGCGGTCGCATCCGGATCGTCGCTCGGAAACCGCCCAGCGCTGGTATAGAATCCTTCTCAACCGGGGTGATTTCGTGTCCATCGCGCACCTGGCCGCGGAACAACTTGCCGATCACCCGTCATCGACGCCCGCCTGGGTCTACGCGCTGCTCTTTGCCTCGCGGCAGGCGCCGCAGGCGGGCCTTCTTGAAAAGGCTCTGGGACAATCAGACGCCTTTGCGCCTGAAGTGCGGAGCATCCTCCATCTTGAGGAGAAATTGCGCACCCTGAAGCCTTCGTCCGCTGTCGCCCTCCTGCTCGACACTGAGACCGCCTCACCTGCCACGCCGCTGCTGCTCTATCACCGCATCGACAGCCTGGTGCGTTTGAAGCGCGGTGGCGAAGCCCTGAAAATTCTCGACAGCCAGGGCGCAATCCTCGACGAGCGCTCGCGTCTCTCGCTGAAACTGGCCGCCCTCGGAATAACCGGGGATATTCCCGGCCGCCGCGCCGAGATTGAGTCTATTCTTCGATCCGGGACCACTCTGGCGGCAGTCGAATTTCTCACGGCAAACCTGATCGCTTTTCCCGAGATTCAATTGATCGAGACCTACTTTGCGCTGCTTGGGAAGCATCCGCTCGCGGCCACGACAGAAAACTTCGGCGGCTACGCGGCCTTGTACTGCCTGGCCGCTCTCTCGAACGATGCCGACAGAACCCAGATGCTCGCAGAGGTGCTGCGCCAGATTTCCGGAACCCCTCTCACCTTTCTCACAGGTGTCGAGCACTTCTTCCATGATGAAGCCGAGGACCAGAGGCTCTCCACCTACCTCTCACGGCTGCAGTCGCTCCCCATCGAGGTGGTCTTCGCCCTGTACGAACGCACCCAGGCGGCGCGCGCCCGGACAAGGGAGGGGCGACCGCAATGAAGCCCCCCGGTGCCGGTCCCATCGCGATGCGCCGTCCGCCCAGCCTGCAGCTGGCACTGGGAGTGGCCCTGGTCCTCCTGTTGGCATGGACGGCGTTCATGTTTCCGGAATGGATTCGGAATCCCGACCTGTCCCACGGACTCGTCAGTCCGCTTCTCATTTTCATCCTGGTTCGGGAGGGTCGCGTGCAGGGATGCACCCGCTACCTTTCCTCCGCATCCGGCACCCTCCTGCTGACGGGTCTGCTGCTGGCTGCCTCCCTTGCAACGGTCACCTTTGCCGGACTCATGGCCGCCGCTCTCTCGTGGTCCAATCATCTCACGCTTTTTCTGTTCGGCGCCTCCATGAGCCTCCTGCTGGGCGCCATCTGGATCGTATGCGCACGCGAGGAGTGGAAACTCATACCGGTGGCGTGGCCCGCCTTTGTCGCGTGCCTGGTGCCCGCCCTTAGCGCCCCCTTTCCGCCGGGAACCTATGCGCGCCTCACGCTCACCCTTCAGCTCGCAGTGACACGCGGTGTCATCGGTTCATTGCACGTGCTGGGCATTCCCGCGCGCCAAAGCGGCAACATCATTGAACTGGCCGGCACGAGCGTAGGAATCGAGGAGGCCTGCAGTGGCGTGCGCAGCCTCATTTCCTGCGTGGTGGCGGCACTGTTCTTCTCCGGTACGCTCGTCTCGCGGCCCCTTGCCCGCGCAGCGCTGATTCTGCTCTCGGTGCCGATCGCACTGGTCATGAATTTTGCCCGCTCGCTCGGCCTCACCCTTGCCGCCGACAAGGGAATCCCCATCGCCGGCGCGGTTCACACCGTCTCCGGCTATCTTGGCCTGCTGCTGTGCGCCCTGCTGCTGGCGGCCATTGCCCGAGCCCTCGGTCGCCGCCCTCCCCTCTCGCGACGGATCGAACCTCACATCGGTCATCATTCAGCCGCCCCCGCGAGAGTCCTTCTCGCGGGAACCGTGACGCTCGCGCTCACGCTTGGCTTTTTCGTCCTGAGAACCCGCCCCGCCACTGCCGAATCCCGGACGCCGCCAGACCTCGCATCGCTGCTGCCAGCATCCTTTCCTGGCTGGGCCGTCGAGACGTCCGGTGATCTCTACCGGTTTTCTTCCACGCTGCAGACAAAGCATCTGGTTCAGCGCACCTACCTGCACGATTCGCCCGCGGGCATCGAACGGATCACCGTCTATCTCGCCTATTGGGCGCCGCGGCAGGCATCGGTCAGCCTCGTGGCTTCCCACACTCCCGATGCCTGCTGGCCGGGCGCCGGATGGAAGTCTCTGGAGGAGCGGGCCACGCAGACTTCACTCACGGTCGCCGGCATGGTGTTGCCGCCCGCGGAGTACAGGACATTCCAGCAGGCGGCCACCGTCCAGCACGTCTGGTTCTGGCACCTTCACGACGGCGTGCCTGTCACCGGCACCGACCCATTTTCACCGCTTGAAATGGCCCGGGTTGTCGTTCGCTACGGGGTGCAAAGCGAGTCGGATCAGCTCTTCATCCGCGTCTCAAGCAACACCCCCTGGTCCGGCCTGGCGCACGAACCGTTGATCGAGGAGATCATCCGTCGCCTGCGCCCGTTCGGACTCTGAAGCAAACGCGCCGTCAGCGGCACGGCCGGGTCCCTCAAAGCCAGCCGCCGAATCGCCGGATGTAGACGCGCTTCACGACCTGCGTCAGCAGGCAGTAGGCGGGCACCACGAGGGAGACATAAACAAAAAAGCCGGCCGGCAGCGGCTGCAGGTGCAGCGCCGAGGAGAGCGGGGAAAACGGCAGGGCAATGCCCGCAAGCATCACCAGCGCGGTGGTTACAAGCACGACGGGTGCCGCCGTGCTTTGGAGGAAAGGGACCCGCTCCGTACGGATCATGTGCACGATCGATGTCTGCGTCAGCAGGCCCACGACGAACCATCCCGACTGAAACAGCGCCTGCTGGTCGGGGGAGTCTGCACCAAACACATTCCACATCACCCAGAATGTGAGCATGTCAAAGATCGAGCTTATGGGACCGATCCAGAACATGAAGGTGGCAATGGTTCCCGCATTCCACTGCCTCGGCTTTTTGACAAACTCTGGATCCATCCGGTCCCAGGGAATCGCCACCTGGGAAATGTCGTAGAGAAGATTCTGCACAAGGAGCTGGGCCGCCAGCATGGGAAGAAACGGCAGAAACGCGCTTGCCACCAGGACACTGAGCACATTCCCGAAATTCGAACTGGCGGTCATCTTGATGTACTTGATGACGTTCCCGAAGGTCCTGCGTCCCTCGACCACACCACGCTCAAGTACGAGCAGGCTCTTCTCCAGGAGAATGATGTCCGCAGCCTCTTTCGCGACATCGACCGCGGTGTCGACCGAAATGCCGACGTCCGCCTCGCGCAGCGCGCTGGCATCATTGATGCCATCCCCCATGAAGCCCACCGTGTGCCCACGCGACTTCAGCACACGCACCACCCTCGCCTTCTGGAGTGGGGATAGCTTGGCGAAAACCGTGGTCCGTTCCGCGAGTTCCGCGAGTTCCCCGTCGTCGAGCGATTCGATCTCGCCGCCCATCGCAACGTGATCCACCGCCAGTCCGACGGTCCTGCAGATCTTTCGGGCAACAATCGCATTGTCCCCCGTGAGTATCTTCACGGCAACCCCGTGATCCGCGAGCAGGCGAAGCGCCTCGGCAGTCGATTCCTTCGGGGGATCCAGAAAGGCGACAAATCCCGAAAAGACGAGGTCGCTCTCATCCGCGACCGTAACCGCAGCCGACCGGTGCAGTCTCTTGCGACCCACCGCAACAACACGCAGGCCGTCCTCATTCAATTGGTCGCGAAGAAGCTTGAGCTTCCCGGCGGCATCCTCGCTCAGCGGAACGATCCGATCGCCATCTTCCATCTGCGTGGAAATCGCCAGCATCTCCTCAACCGCGCCCTTGCAGTACAGGACGGGGTCGTCCTTCCCTCGCTGGAGCACCACGGACATGCGCCTGCGGACAAAATCAAAGGGTAGTTCGTCCTCCTTGCGCCAGAGTTTCGCCACATCGCGCAGACCCAGACTCTCGGCCCGCTCGATCACCGCCCGGTCCAGCAGGTTCTTGAGTCCCGTCTGAAAAAGACTGTTCAGGTAGGCATGCTCCAGCACACGCGTGCTCTCCACGCCATGAAGATCCACATGGCGGATGAGCACGACTTTGTCCTGCGTCAGGGTGCCGGTCTTGTCGGTGCACAGGACGTCCATCGCCCCAAAACCCTGGATCGCATGCAACCGCTTCACGATTGTCTTCTGCCGCGCCAGTGCGATCGCACCGCGTGCCAGATTCGCATTCACGATCATTGGAAGCATCTCCGGAGTCAGCCCCACGGCAATCGCAACGGCAAAAAGGAGCGCCTCGAGCCAGTCCTGCTTCAGCACGCCGTTCAGGAGAAAGACGGTCGGCGCCATCACCAGCATGAAACGGATCAGCAGCCAGCTCACGCTCCGCACACCGCGATCGAACGCCGTCATAGGGCGCTGGCCCGCGAGTTTCGCCGCCATCGAACCGAAGAAGGTCCGGTTGCCGGTGGCCAGCACCACAGCGCGACCCGTTCCGCTCACGATGCTCGTTCCCATGAAGAGCAGGTTCGGCGAATCGAGCACATCGGGGGGCAAGCCCTCCGGACGGGCCGCCGGCAACGCCTGACCCTGTTTCCGCGGATCAAACTTTTCGACGGGCATGGCCTCCCCGGTGAGCGCCGCCTGAGTCACAAACATGTCACGCGACTCCAGCAACCGCAGATCGGCGGGTACCATGTCGCCCGCGGACAGCACGACAATGTCACCCGGAACGATCTCGGCCGTTGCCACCTCGAAGGCCGTCGGATCCAGCGGTGCTTTCGCGACCTGGCCTGATGGCGGCCTCCCCCGCCGGCGGAGCGTCGACTCCATCCGCACGAGCCTGCGCAGCGACTCCGCCTGGACGAGCGACTTCATTTCCTGCCAGAAGCGCAGGCCCACGCTCAGCACAATCATCGCCGCCATCACGACAACGGCCTTCAAGTCCCCCGTAAAATACGAGACGGCTCCAAGCGCGGTGAGCACGCCGTTGAAGGGATGTTTGATCGCAGCCCACAGAATGCGCGGCCATCCCGGCGGCTTCTGGCCTGAGATTTCGTTCGGACCCGACCTCTCCAGGCGCCCCTTCGCCTCCTCCCACATGAGCCCCTCGGGGACGGACTGGAGGCGCTGCAGGAGGGACACCTGATCGAGTTCCGCAGCCTGGCGCAGGTTGTCGAAACCGGCGGCAACATTTTCGGAAATGGGAGACATGCGGTCTGGCCAACAAATCGAATCATATTCCTGGGTCAATGCCCGGCCTCCGCGCGCGCGCATGCGGGAAAGACAATGCTGCCAGCCACCCTGTCTCCCGCCTGTGGCTTCAGGCAATATCCCGGGGGCGCCCTCCATTCAATCGGGGAGCAGTGCCAGTTTCAGGCCGGTGGCTGATGGATCCTCGCCAGTTCCAGCAGCAGCGTCTCGAGGCGTTTCCAATATTCGGATTCCGGCATCCCCGTCTTCTTATCACGCAAGGTTTCGATCTCCTGCTCGAGCGCATCCCGACGCGCACGGCGTTCAGGCGACCAGGATGCCTCTTCGGCACTCTTGATGAGGTGCCACTGCCGTGCCCGTGTGCCATCGAGAGTCTTGCCGCCCTCGGCCTTCTTCACCGCCCGTGTGCCACGAAACCAATCCGCAGGCGTTCCAAAACCGTCGCCATTGTCGTCGATCAGGGCATGTTCGGTCGCCAGACGACGTTCATTGCGGTAGAACTCCGCCGTCCGATGCGAGGCGCTCAGGAATGCCTCCAGAATCGAAGTCTGCCCATCACGATCGAGATCGGCCTGCGGATCGGCAACAGCGTCCGCGAAGTAACCGCCAAACCGCGCATAGTTCTGCTCGTAACCACTTCGCGTCGCGACAACCACCACGCGATTTGCCGCCGACATTCGCGCGAGAAAGGGGGAACTCGAGGCGGCGCCGATGATCACCGCGGTGGGACGCGTGACCGGTTTCGCCCATTTGGCGAAATCTTCGGCCGCCAAGTCCGGTCCCCGCAGATTGAACCGCGCGTCCCGGCCGTCAAACGTGGCGTGACCGATCAGCACGATCCAAAGTTCGCGATCGGTTATGGCTCCGGCCTCGCCGAGAAGGGTCTCCAGCCGCTTCAGGTCGGAGTCTCCCGCGGGAAGCTCCTCCTGCCCCACAATCGTCACCTTGCCCGCACCGGCACGGGCCATGGCGGATTTCCACGCTTCCAACTGCCGGCCAAACGCCTCGGCATAGGCCGGTTCGCCAGGTGCGCCGACAACAATCAGCGCGTCCGGTGTTTGCCCGTCCATCCTCGCCAGACAGCCGAGAAGCAGGCCTGTCGCTGCCAGCAGCCTGCACACGCGGAAGCGGCTCCAGGGGCGGCCTGATTTCATGCGAGCCCCCTCCACCGGCGCAGGCCCCACTCCGCGACCAGGAAGGCCAGCGCCAGGGCAAACAGGGTCGGCGTATGCCAGAGCGACCGCGCGCGCGTTTCCATCACAGGAGCAGTTTTTGTCGGCAGTTCGCGGACAAAGGAGTCCAGGTCAGCCGCACGAATCACCTCGCCACCCGTTCGTCTCGCTATCGTTTCAAGCAGCGAAAAATTGGGCGTGAGTGACTTGTATTCCTCCGCAGCGAGATCGGAGCTCCAGCCGGAGACTGCCCGTCCGGTCTCCGCTCCCACGGAACTGGTTACAATGGCGGTCGCGCGAAATCCACCGTTGGACCGCGGCACAAAACTCGTGGTATACAAGCCGGCCTCGTTTGCCGCAGGCTCGGCACGAAGCCGGACCGTCGCAGGTTGCGATTCTCCGAAGGAGCCGAGCCTCACCGTTTCCACATCGATCGAAACCGCTGCATCATCCACAGGCTGGAACCGCGCATCGCGCACCCTGACACTGAGGGCCATCGTGGCATCGGCATCGCCAGCGACCGGTTCCACCTGCAGTTCCACGCGCCGCGGAACATCGGACACCAGCCAGCGCGCAAGCTGCCGCCATGCCTTGCCAAGCTGCTCCTGGCGTTCGGCGTCGCGCGTTCCCCATCGCCAGAGATCACCCGCCATCAGCGCAGCGGTCCGGCCTCGTCCAAATCGCTGCACCGCGAGCATGGGCGATTCGCCGCCGCCATCGTCCCTTCCGGTGGCGATGAGGCTCGCGCCCGGCTTGATGCCGCGCACGCGATTGAGCACGCGCAGGGGCGGCATGCCTTCGATCCGCGCACGTTCCTGGGCTTCGTTGTCATAGAGCCGCGCCCAGGCCTGCAGCCAGCCCTCGCGGGCGAGTTCAAAATGCACGGGCACGGGTTCACGGCTGTCGTTCGCACCCTCGAGCACCTGTCCCTCCATGCGGTCCAGAAAGACAGGCAGCATGTCGCCGATGGGCGTCCGGAAATATCCTCCCGCCTGAAACGACTCCATGCCTCCCAGCATAAGGAATCCCCCGCCACGCTCGGACACAAACCGCTGCGCGAGCTGCGCCTGGTCTGCGCCGAAAAACTCCGACTCAAGGTCGTCCACGATGATGGCATCATAGGCATACAGTTCCTCGTCGGTCCGGGGAAATCCGCCACGCAGTTCAAGTTCATCCTTTGTGTTCAGCCGGACGAGGACAGGCTGATCGTACCGCTGGACGTCCTCGGCTGACTGTTCCCCAAAACCGCGATACAGGGGATTGCTCGTCTCTCCGGAACGTCCCCGGAAATCAAACCGGGGCTCGCGTTTGGCCACGCGGATAAGGGCGACCATCTGGACCTGAGGATCGGCTTCGATCGCACGGTTGAGAAACTTGAACTCCCAGTTCGGCCGGCCCGCAACATAGAGAACTCGATACGGACCACGGCCCCGGTCGACGGCGATCACGCGCGAGTTGTTCGCCGTTGTCGCCTCCTCCCCGCTCTTTCCAATGCCACCCGACTCGCCCCTCAATCCCACATTCAACCGATAAAAGGAAAGACCCGCCCCTTCAGGTTTCAGGCTGAAGCGATACGTGAGCAATCCCCCGTCTTCACCCGCACTCTGCCCCTGCTCCTGAATCACACGGCCGGAGGAATCGAGAATCTGCGCGGAAATTGTCCGGCCATGAAACCCGGCGCTCGCGACGTCCGCCTGAACACTCACCGGGGCATCCTCAAACGCCGTCTGACTCACGGTCACCCTCTGGACAGAAATGTCCTTGATGGGATCACGATTCCCGAGGACCACCGGATAGACTGGCGGCATGCCCTCAAAGGCGGGCAGCGGACCCGGCAGGTCGGTCGCATTTCCATCGGTGAAAAGCAGGATTCCCGCCAGCGGGCGCCCATGAAACCGTTTCTGGACGGAGGCCAGGGCACCGATCATTCCCGAGGAGCGGCCCCGGAAATCCAGTTCGTGAAAATCCGGAGTCGGCTGAAGGCGGGAATCGAAGAGATATCGCCGCACTTCAAAGGTCTCACCCAGGCGGCTCTGCCAACCGGGGGAACGTACGTCGGTCAGTCGCTTCAACTCGTCGCTACGGGTTGACGACACCCCGGCATCGCGGATCTGGAGTCCCTCGCTGTTGTCCGCAACGACAGCGAAATAATTCGCCCCCTGCCGTGCCCGAGGTGACAGCCATAGCGGCTCCAGCAGGCAGGCGGCCAGCACGGCGAAGCCCGCAAACTTCAGCGCGAAGCACCACCACCGAACCGCTCCAGCCCGGCGCTCCGGCAGATAGCTCCAGAGAAGGATTCCTCCGAAAAGCGCCAGGATCGCGGCGAACGGCCACAGCCACTGTTCCGAGGAAAGGGTGAGTGCCGCCCAGAAATGTCCGGTGAATTCTGGAAGCCCGGTCATGGATTCTTCCCCAACTGCTCGTAGTACCTGCGCACCGGCTCGGCAAAACGCGCAGGAACCGGATCACGATCCACGGGAGCCAGCGGATCATCCTGGTTCCTGCGGGACAACTCCTCGCTGATACGCTGGCGCACCTCGGCGAGGGGAGCCAGGATCTCCGCACGCACGACAGCCCAGTCCGGCTTCTTCCGATCATGCCTGTAATCCTGGCGCATCCGCCGGGCGCGTTCGCGTGCAGTCGCAACCGCATTCCGCAGGTCGCGATCGTCGAGCACATCCTCGACCTCCCGCAGGCCATTCACCCAAGGGCCATACTCGTCACCCATGATGGGCCCACTGTCATCCGACGCGAAATTCCCGCGGGGATCGGCGATTCCGCGCCCGTCCAGGATGCGGTTCAGCTCAAACCCGCCGCGGCGGGGGCCGCCGGAGGGAAGCCCTGACTGTTCGCCGGATTGCGCGACCTCGCTTCCCCGGGGCGAAGCCGACGCGTCACGTGCACCTTCCGGGTTCTCCCGCGACGATGTTCCGCCGGGCGGTGTGCCTTCCGGCGCCTGCCCGCGTCCATTCGTTGGTTCCCTGGATGCATCGTCCTGTGCGATCCGGGTGGATTCCTCGGAAGCCTTGGCGGCTTCCCGTGTCAGGACGTCGGTCAGTTCATCAAGCTGCTTCTGCGCATGGCGCAAGGCCTCGGCATCGTCACCGAGCACACTGCCCGCCGCCCGTTCGACACCGCGACGCAATTCATCGACACCGGCACGCGCCTTGTTTTCCGCCGTGCGAGCCTGCGGCAGATAACCTTCGCGCAGCAGTTCGGAGGTCAGGTCAAATGTCTGCCCGCCTTCGCGCTGCTGCGTCTCCTTCAGGCGTTCAAACAGCGACCTTGTCATCATTCCTTCCGCAAGCAGGTCCTGCTGCATCTGTTTGGTGACGTTCGCATCGTCCTGGCTCACCTTGCGGAGACTGTCATAGAGCTGCCGGGAAACCAGAGGTTCGGTGTTCTCCGACTGCTCGGAAAGTTCGGTGGCCCGCTTGACGAGATTCTCCATGCGCTCGCGCTGAGCCTTGAGCTCCTCCGCGAGCTTCTCCCGGTCACCCTGGTCCGAAAGCGACTTTCTCTTCGCATCAGTCAATCCGGACAGCCTCTCGCCAATCGCCTGCTGCTGCCGCGCCATTTCGCGCGCCTCACTGCGAAGTTCGCGCAGTTCCTCGGAAAACTCGCTTGAATTCTCCTTCCGCAGGGAATCCTTCATCTCCTCGAGCTGGCGCTGCGCCCGCGTGCCCGCGGCAAGCGCCTGTGATACCGAGCCCTCCCCGGCGGCGTCCGCCGAGCGCTGGAGATCCTGCCGCGTGTTTTCAAGCTGCCTGCGCTCGTCGGCCAGCCGGGATTGATTTTCCGGGCGGTCCATGCGCTGGCGCAGTTCATCGACATCCGCCAGCATGTCGCGCTGCTCCTCCTGCAGCCGCTTCAATTCCCGGCGAAGCTCCTCCCGCTTCTCCTCGGTGCGCGCCTCCTGAAGCGCTGTCTGGAGCTCCTTCAGGCGTTCATTCACGGCCTCCTGCCGCCTCGCAAGTTCCTGGAGCCGGTTGATCGTCTGAACCTGTTCACGCCGCTGCGGATCCTGCATCGAGCGAGCCTGGCGCTGGGTCTCATAACGGTTGTCCGACTGCGCCAGATCAAGCTGGTCCATCTGCTGCTGGTTGCCTCCACCTCCCTGACCGCCCCGCCGGCTCCTGCTCCGCGAAACGCTGGTCTCGTGCTGCTGAAGCCGGAGCAACCCCTGGTAGGCATTCTGCTCGGACGAAAGGGCAGCCTGAAGAGTACGAGGCTCACTCACGGCATCGTTGAGCTGGCTGGCAGCCGATTCCATCGACTGGGCGACACTGCTCCAGAGCGCCGCATCCGAGGGACGCGGATTCTGGGCGCCCGCTTCCTGCGCCTGGCCCAATGCCTGAACCTGCGAGTCGCGCACCACCTTCACATCCTCCGCATAAGTCCTGTTTGTTGGATCACGGTGCAGCTTCCATGTCGCTGACATGATCTGCTTCTGGAGTTCAGTGAGGCGCTGCGCGTTGCCCATACCCCCCATCTGATCGCTGTCCGCCGTCTCCGCCTGCATGCCCGTTTCCTCGCGGAAAATCTCATCGAAGGGCCGCACCTCACCGAAGTAGAGATCGCTCGTCGTCCTCCGCACCTGACCATCCGGTCCCACATCATCGGCCCACACATGCCAGGAGATCAGCGCATCAGGTTTGACGTGCAGGTCCTCCAGACGCAGGAGGTAATTGAACGACCGCCGCTCCTTCGCTCCTGCATCCCTGCCAAGTTCGATGACGGTCATGTCGCTGCCACCCTGCGAATAGGCCAGCCCGTAGGCAGGACTCCCAAAGTCATCCCACACCGTTCCCTCGAAGGAAATCTCCTCAAGTACTGATGGCCGCAAGTCGCCGCGCGGCGATAGAAGCCTGAGTTC
>JAGOJU010000161.1 GCA_017994935.1 Opitutaceae bacterium | reverse complement strand
CAGAGGTGAGATCGACTTTACTGGCGCGACTGTCCGTGGCGACACGCAGCGCAGCCCGATCCACCTTTCCATTGACAGTCAATGGAAGCGACTCCATTTCGACAAAGGCGGACGGAATCATATGTGCAGGCAGCTGGCCACGCAGTTGTTCGCGCAGTTGTACCAGTCCCAGCCGGTTCTGCGGACGCGGGACCATGAAAGCGACGATCCGCTTATCACCCGGCTGATCCTCGCGTACCTCGACCACCGCACGTTCTAACTCGGGATGCCGATTCAAGACCGCTTCGATTTCCTCTAATTCAATTCGATACCCGCGAATCTTGACCTGGCGATCCACACGGCCGCGATAGTCCAGTTGCCCATCCGGTCGCCAGCGGACCAAGTCACCGGTCCGGTACAACCGGGCTCCTGTACGACCGGAAAACTGATCGGAGATAAACTTTGAATCAGTCAGCTCCGGTCGGCCACGATAACCTCGTGCCACCCCGATTCCACCGACGTACAGTTCCCCGGCCACTCCTACCGGAACCGGTCGGCGATGCTGATCCAACACATAGACGGAGCAGCGGCGAATCACCCGGCCGATCGGAAGATCTCCACACACCTCACCCTGCAGGCCGAAGTTCGTGAGATCCGACCAGGTGACGGCGACCGTCGTTTCAGTCGGTCCATAGGTATTCAACAATCGAACTGTGCGACCGACCAATGTCGCCCATCGCTGCACGATCTGAGGAAGCACACGTTCGCCACCGATGATCACCGTCTTCACCGATTCCGGAAAGACGAGCCCTTCGAGTTCCATACGGGTGACAACTTCATGCCAGTAGGCCGTCGGAAGGTCCAACAACGTGACGTGCCATTCGCGGCATCGATCCAAGAACCCCGACACCGAATCAAGCATCACCGACGTGCGCAACACCAGCGTCGCACCGGTCGTCAAGCAAGGGAAGATTTCTTCGGCGGCGGTATCGAAACTCATCGAGGCGAATTGCAGCACCCGGTCAAGTCCTGAGACACCGGCGATCTCGGTGATCGCGCGCACATAGTTGGCAATCGACCGATGTTCGATCAGGACTCCCTTGGGTCGGCCGGTCGAACCAGACGTGTAGATTACATACGCCAGATTGTCTGGACTGTCCGTGCCCTCGATCACACTGTCCGGAAAGCGGGCAATCTGGTCCCATTCGGAATCAAGGCAAATGGTGTGGGGATTCGTCGCGGGGAGCCGGCCCAGCTGATCCTGCTGCGTCACTAATACCCGAACCTGGCTGTCTCGCAGCATATAGTCCAACCGGTCGGTCGGATAATCCGCATCGAGCGGCAAATAGGCCCCGCCGGATTTCAGAATGCCCAGCATGCCGACGATCAGGTTGAGTGAGCGCTCCAGGCAGAGCCCAACCACGACACCAGGCGTGACCCCTCGCCGACGGAGATAGTGCGCGACTCGGTTCGCTCGCGCATCCAACTCTCGATAGGTCAACCTTTGGTCGCCCTGTTGAACCGCAATGGCGTCAGGGGTGCGCAGCACCTGCGCTTCGATCAGGCGATGGAGACAATGATCCGCTTCCGTCACGTCCGAAGATTGTCCCCACATCAACACCGTCTCACGCAGCTCCGTCTCAGTCATGAGCGGCAGAGACCCGATTTTTGCGGCAGGATCGTCGACGAGCCCCTCCAACACACGCACGAAATGCTGATGCATTCCTGCCACCCGGTCGGGCGAAAACAGTTCTTCCTTGTACTCGAAGTAGCCGGTTACGCCTTGCTCCGATTCCGACAATTCGAGACAGAGGTCGAACTGCCCGCTCTGCTGGGGAATCACATAGGCCTGCCACTCCGGCAGGCAAGATTCCGCCAATGCGGAGGGCGATCGGCCCATCTGTCGGTCGAGCTCCGCCAACAGCTTGAACTGTTGCAGCACGAAGAGGATTTGCCCCACAGGTGCCCGTTGACGGTCGCGCGCCGGCCGCAAGTCCGACACGAGCCGCGCATAGGGGTAGTCCTGGTGATCGAGTGCTTCGAGGATGCTGCGCTTGGTCTGCGCCAGAAGTTCGCGGCGGCTCGACTCGGCCTGAACCGTTTCCCGCAACACGAGCATATTCACAAAATCGCCCACGGTCTCGGCAAATCGAGAGCGGCTTCGACCGAATACAGGTGTGACAATGGTGGTGTCTTCGACGCCGGTGTAGCGATACAACAGGGCTTGCAGCGCCGTCAGGCATACGGCGTACAACGTCGTCCCTTCCGCCAGCGCCCACGCCTTGAGTCGCTCGGTCAATGCCCGATCGAGATGAACCGCATGCCACGCATACCGGCTTGGCTCCACCGTCGTCGGCGGTCGATCGTAGAGCATGTCATAGTTTGGTAGTTCACCCGCCAGGCGCGCCTTCCAATAACGAGCCAGCCGCCGGCCCTCCTCACCGTCCAACAGCCCCCGATGCCAACGGACGAACTCCCCATAAGGAACCGGCGGGTAGTCACCTCCGTCTGGGAGATCCTGAACGTTCCCCTCGCCGGAAGTGAAGTGCCGCTTGAGCTCATCCACCAGCTGGACCATCGACCAACCATCTACGGCAATATGGTGTGCAACCAACAGCAACCAGGCCTGGTGTTCGCCCGTAAATACAGCTGCCCTCCACAGCGGGCCCTTCGTCAGGTCGAACGGAACCGCCGCAGCCTCCATGATTTCCTGTCGCAAGCGCACCCAATCCCATGTCGCACTATTCACGACGGTCCAGCTCAGAGGCAGCCGCTTGTGGATTCGTTGAACCGGCCTATCGTCCTGCATCTCATAGGTCGTGCGAAGGGTCGCGTGCCGCTCACCGAGTCGATCAAGCGCCTGCTGTAGCGCGGCCTGATTCACGGCCAAAGGCAGGGGCAGGAGAACAGACACGTTGGCGGCGGAACTCTCCGGCGCCAATTGACTGAGGAACCAGAGCGCGGCCTGATTCTCGGAAAGCTCGCCGACCGGCCCTTCGGTGACATTCGGGCCATCGGCCGGCGTACATTCCCTGTCTTCCCGGACCATGCCCTCTTCAATGGTCACAGCCAGATCACTGAGCGTGGCACCTCCCAGCAGACGCTGCAACGAGAGAGGCACCTGAAAGGACTCCTCCACAC
>JAGOJU010000160.1 GCA_017994935.1 Opitutaceae bacterium | reverse complement strand
CCGTCGGAAACCAGAAATCCCCTTCACCCGTCGGATGAATACCCAACAACGATTCTGCTGTGCCCATCCTTCAGTTTACCAGCACCTTCCAACCTTCAAGTCCATTCCTTACCGAGGAATTTAGGATCATGCCTGCGGAGATGCCAGGTATCCCTTCAGCCTATGCGCAACGTTATCAGGCCCCCTATGTGATGCCCGGGGGATGGACAGCCAGGTTTCTCGACGACAACGAGGTCGGTGCCGGCGAACCCCGCCGGATCGAGCTCGTCAATGTGCAGGCGCACATCCCCTCGCGAGCCTTAACCCTCGACTGGCAGGGCGGCGGGACGAACCTGCATGTGATGGCGCCCGGACCCGATGGGAGGCTCTACGGGAGCGGCTACATGCCAAACCATCTCTTCGTGGCCACGCCTGACGGCCGAAGTGTGACCGACCTCGGCAAACACTCGATGGCAATGGGCGAGGCCTACTCCCTTGCGCCCTTGAACGGCAAAATCTACCTCGCCTCCTATCCCGGGGCGCGGTTGTCAGTTTATGACCCAACCCGTCCGCTCCACTTTGGAGAGAAAGCCGGCGACAATCCAAGGGATCTCGGCCGGCTCGACAACGTTGGCTACCGTCCCAATGCCCTCATTGCCGCTCCCGATGGGCGGCTGTGGATGGGCTCCGGGCCGGACTACGGACTGATCGGCGGCACGCTCACATGGTTTGACCCGCGCACAGGAAAGAGCCGGTCGCACCGCGCCATCGTGTCGGAAACCTCGCCTGCATCCCTGCTCTGGATTCCGGGACTTGAACAGATCCTCGTGGGCCTCAGCATCGAGTGCGGCACGGGTGCCAGGGCAAAACGGCTCGCAGGGGCGTTCGCTCTGTGGGACCCGGTACAGGACAAACTTGCCTGGTCCGGTGACCTTGGGATGGAAGATCTCGCGGATGTCTGCTCACTGGCGCCCGCATCCGGCGGGAGTGTGTACGCCCTGATCGGTCGCGGCGACCACATTCTCGCGCAGGGAGCGCCGCCCATACGACCCCGTCTGGTGCTGCTCGACCCCGCACAGCGCCGCGTGATCGCCGAATCATGGCTGCCCGAGGATTACGGGCCGCTGTCGTGGCACGGGCTCTTTGCGCTTCGCGTCGGGCCACGCGGGGAGGCCTATGGTGCCACGGCGCATTGCGTATTTCGGATAAAGCCTGGCACGTGCGACGTAGAGCGCATCTGGCAGCAATCCTGGCCATCGAAACAGCCGGTCAAGGTATGGCTGACCGCCGCAGATCCGGACGCGATCGACGTCGTCGGTCCGATCATCGGACACGAATTCTACTTCGCGACAGGATGGAGATTGCGTGCACTGACGCTACCGGATCGTCAACAACCCTGAAGGTCCGGATAGCGCGCCGAACGACCGCAATCCCAGCTTCATCCTTCAATTGACGCAGCCTTTCCCGTGGCACAGAGCAACCAAAAGAAGCTCCCGCGCAATTCGAAGCACAAGAGAATGCTGCAGGGTTGAGGCCATTTGTATCGACCGATCACAACCGAAGCAGTGCCTTGGGCATCCCGTGGCATCACGGACAAATCCCACTTCGATCGTGTTGATTGACCCCATATCCCACCCGATCAACATATGTCCGGGTCAATCCATTGCCCCCCAGCCCTGCCGACGCGATTCCCGATGAGAACCATGACGTTCCGTTTCCATTGCCATGCTGCTGCCCTGTTCCTTGGTTTGAGCCTCGCTGCTCTTGGGATGCCTGAGCCGGGGAGGACGTCGACTTGGGTCAAGCCGGCGGTGGAAACGGGAAAACTGAATTCCGACGAGTTGAGCGAAAGTTCCGGATTGATCGTGAGTCGTCAGAACCCCGGTGTGCTTTGGATACACAATGATTCCGGCGACCGGGCACGGGTGTTTGCGATCAATGAAAAGGGCCGGTTGCTCGCGGAATACTCGTTGCCCGGCGCAGTAGCAGTCGATTGGGAGGAGATTTCATTCGGCCCAGGGCCTGGAACGGGTGACTACATTTATGTCGGCGACATCGGTGACAATGGCTTGAATCGTGATGGGAAGCCGCACTACACAAAAAAGCTCAACCGTGATGAAGTGCGTCTGTTCCCGGCATTCTATCGTTTTGCCGAGCCAAAAGTCCCGGGGGAAATTCCGCCTGATCCTGCACAGGCACCCCACAGGGAGGTTCGGAACTGGGAACGAATCGAACTGCGTTACCCAGATGACAAACCCTACAATTGCGAGGCGTTCACGATCGATCGCACGACCGGCGACGCGCTTCTTTTCGTGAAAAACCACGTGGCCGGGGATCCTGAAAAATTCGGACGGGTCTTTCTGGCCACAGTGTCGCAGATCGAGATTGCTGCGAAAACAAAGGTGCCGGTCAGATTGACACTGGCTGCCAAGGTTCGCGCCAACAAGGACAGCACAAAGCCAGCCTTGGCAACAGCGGCAGACCTATCCGCGGACGGAGAGATTCTCATGCTGAAGAACATTCAGGAAGTTTTTGTCTGGGTTCGACACGGCACCGAGAGCTGGGCGGAACGCCTGCGCCAGGAGCCGGAGGCACCCTTTCATCTTCCGATCGCCATAGGTGACACGTTTACCCAGCCGGGCATTGGCGAAGCAATTGGCCTGACACCCGACTCGCGCAGCTTCTACACACTCAAGGAAGGCAAACATGTCCCCATTTGGCGCTGGGAGTTCACCGATGCGTTTTGGGCCAGGATGGCTGAAAGGCACTGATGGCCGCAGCTCAAGACAACAAACTGCCGGTCCAAGCCCTACCCAGAATGAAAGCGGCCAATCTGTGCCAACAGTCGGTATTCAAGATCGGTCGTTATGCGGCCCACTACTTAAAAATGAAAATTTCCCCGCTCTATCTCCTGCTTGCATGGATCGCATGCTCTGCGGCTTTGCAGGCTGATTCGGCGCGACCGCTGAACTTCCTTCTCATCCTCGCCGATGACCTCGGAACCACGCCGGTAGGCGCCTACGGCAACACCTACTATCAAACGCCCAACATCGACGGGCTCGCCCGCGAGGGAGTGCGATTCACGGATGCCTACGCGGCCTGTCCGGTCTGCTCCCCCACACGCGCGGCCCTGATGACCGGCAAGTACCCGGCGCG
>JAGOJU010000026.1 GCA_017994935.1 Opitutaceae bacterium | reverse complement strand
ATGCCGATGCGCGCTACGACCATCGGTTGCACGGGGTGTTGCTGGTAGCGGAGGGAATGAGTTGTCGACAGGTGGCCGAGAGGCTCGGGGATTCCCACGGCACGATCGCGAATTGGGTGACCCGCTTCGAGAGGTACGGCTTCGCCGGCCTGAACGATCAAGAGGGGCGAGGGCGACGATCCCGATTGGGACAGGTCGAGATGAAGCAAGTGGAGAGTGCTTTGAGGAAGAGCCCGGCCGATTTTGGGTTAGCGGCCCAACTCTGGGACGGCCCCCTGCTGTCGAGTTTCCTCGACAAACGATTTGGCATCGTCCTGCGAGCCCGACAGTGCCAGCGATTGTTTCGGCAACTCGGATTTCGCCTTCGCAAACCCCGCCCGGAAATTGCTCACGCCGATCCGATCGAGCAGGCCATAGTAAAAAAAACTCCAGCGCCTCGCAGCAAGAGGTAAGATCGACCTGTGGGCCATGGACGAGGTCCATTTCCAACAGCACGGTAGCCGCTGTCGGATGTGGGTGCCTCCAGAAATCCGAGATCCGGTCTGCCGCCACGCTCCGACTCGCAAGTCTATCAGTTACTTCGGTGCAGTGCGTGTTCGCGATGGACGCCTGGTCACCTCCAAACCGGAAGGCCGCTTTGATGCCCAAACCTGCTGGACATTCCTGCGTCAATTGCGTCGGGAGAGCCGTCGTACCGGCCGACGCGTTATTGTCATCATCGACAACGCTAAATACCACCACGCCACTCTTCACGCCGAATGGCGGCGCAAACAAGAGCCCCACTTCGTCTTGCTCTTTCTTCCCCCTTATAGTCCCCAGCTCAACCCAATTGAACGGGTCTGGAAACTCTTGCGCAGACTCTGGCTGCACAACCGACACTTTCCCACACTCGATGAACTCACCAAAATCGTCGATGCTCAGTTCACTGCCTGGAACCGTCCAAGCAAGGTCTTGCGCCGTCTGTGCTCTGTCTAACAACATGTCTAATTATTTATGACGCTGTGTTTAGTTACAGGCGCGAATGCCGGGGAGCTGCAGGACAGGATCGTCGTTGTTCTGCAAATTTCTGATGTAACGACCACCCTGGAGGCGGTGGTGGGGAAAAGCTCAAGGAACATATTTTGCCAGGCGCGGGAGAACAATGCGGGCATGAGTGCGCATTTTGTCCTCAGCCTGCCGGCTGGCGTATCGGGTTTCCGCCTGAATATCGGCTGGACTGATGTTGACCGGCCGGAAAACACGAAACCTTCCATGCTCTGGTGGCGCCCGCCGGAGGTATCCGCATTCGGACAATTTTCCATCGACGACTGACAAAGATTGGAACCATGGGCCCGCCTGTACCTTTCCGGCGCTCCCGGAGTGGCAAGAAATCTAAATTGGCGCACGGGCAAACTCATTTAGGTCCGCCCTGATTTTTGATATATTGGATGGGTAAGTTCCCACTGACTCCGGAAGCTCTGCGTGAGGCGCCCCTTTGCCGAAACGCGCCAGAAACCAATCCCAGCATAATGAAAATCCCGACGAATTGTTTGCCCGCGCAAAAGATCGTTTCGCTCGCGCTGCTTGCGCTCATTTCCTCCACAGGGGTTCACGCCCAGCGAACCGCCGCTCCTGTCGATAAACGGGCGCCGGAGGAGAAGCCCCGTGCAACGGCGGTTTCGGAGTCGGATGTGGTCCTGATGACGCCCTTCGTGGTGTCAAGTGACCGGGATAATGGCTACGCGGCAACGGACACGCTGGCGGGGACCCGCCTGCGGACGGAATTGAAGGATGTGGGCGCTGCCATTGGCGTCATCACCGGGCAGTTCATGGAAGACACCGGCTCGGTGAATGCGAAGGATGTGCTCGTGTATGCAACCAATGCTGAAGTGGGCGGCATCGGTGGCAACACATCGGGTGTCACGCTGACCGCCACTTCCTCCAGCAATACGGGAATCTTCGATTCACCCAGCCAGGCAACGAGGGTGCGCGGTGTCTCTTCGGCGGACCTTATGCGGGATTTCTTCGCCACAAGCATCCCCATGGATACGTACAATACGGAACGTGTGGACATTTCCCGTGGAGCAAACGCCATCCTTTTCGGGCTGGGGTCTCCTGCAGGCATCATCAACAACCAGCTCAAGACGGCTGATCCCCGGACCCGGAAGTATCGTGTGCAGGCCACCCTCGGCAGCTACGGCTCCTACCGCGGTGTTTTTGATTTCAATCAGCCGATCATCAGCAAGGAGCTCGCGGTTCGCGTCGTGGGACTGGAGGACAAACGTTATTATCAGCAGGAGCCTGCGTATGAAAGAGACCGGAGGCTTTTTGCCACGGCAGACTGGGAAAAGACCTTTTTCCAGAACGGCTTGACCCAGCTTCAGGTGAGCTACGAGAAGGGCAGGCAAAACTCCAACCGTCCCCGCGTCACGCCACCGCAGGACGGTCTTACGATGTGGTTCGATCCGGCGGCGCTGAACAAGTGGTCCTATGATGGCCCGACCAGCAATGCCGTGCGCACCAATGCAGCACTCTATCCCGCCTATCTTACCTGGCCCGGACGCTGGATGAATGCCGGGACATTGGGGTCGATTTTTGAAAATCCCGATTCCAGTACGCAGGCGCTTTCGAGAGTGGCCGGATACAAGAGCGCAGCCGGCCCGGACCTGAATGTCTGGGGCCCGACGTCGTGGGCAAGCGCGGGAGCATTCAACAACTTCATCGGCAATCAGCGATTCTTTGCCGCCAACGGACTTCCCTCCACCACGGTTCCGTTGACCGGCCTGTGGCGTCAGCAGGAGATCCTGGATTCATCCGCCTATGACTTCTACAATCAGCTGCTTGATGGTCCGAACAAATGGGAGAGGGCGGACTTTGACGCCGTCAATGCGGTCCTCCGTCAGACCTTTTTCCGGAACAAGCTGGGAGTGGAACTCGCTTACGATCGCCAGAATTTTGACCGCGCCAGTTTCCAACCCTTCTTCTTTGAAGGCGCGAGCATCCTGGTGGACATGATGCAGACGAATTTTGACGGAACGCCGAACAAGAATTATGGGCGCCCGTATGTGGCATCGGACTCGGGTGGAAATGAGGCGGAGAATGACAGGGATGCCATGCGCGCCACGGTTTTTGGCGAACTTGATTTCCGGCAGAACTCCCGGTGGACGCGCTACCTCGGACGCCACATCTTCACGGGCCTGCTGAGCCGGCAAAAGGAGGAATCCTTCTCAAGAGGCTTTGGCGGGTATGCCTACGACTACGCGGATCTCAACCCGTACCTCACCACGCCCCTGGCAACCTATGCGGGCTATGGCGTCGTGCGTTACCTGGGGGATTCGATTGCAAACCTCTCCTCACCCGCGGGCGCCCACATCGGCAATCTGAAGGCGGTGCAGGACCCGGCACGCAATGCCAGCAGTCAATATTGGGATGACAAGAACAAGCGATGGGTGACGATCACTCCCACGCTCTATAACTATGTCGATGATATCGACAAACTCTACAACAGCGCTGCAAAGACGAGGAGCGATACGAAGAGCTGGGCCTTCATCTGGCAGTCCTATCTCCTGAATGACAAACTCGTCGGCATGCTCGGCTGGCGCCACGATCAATACAAGCAATACAATTCCAGCGCGGCCATCAAGGCCCCGACCGGCCAGGTGCTCCCGTATGACCCCTCCTGGGTGATGCCTGAAAGTACAAGTATTCCGGTGTTCGAAAAAACCTCGCTGAGCTGGAGCGTCGTCGGACACACGCCCGACTTCGTGAAGAAGTGGCTGCCCCGCGGGACTGATTTCAGCGTCTTCTACAATCGTTCAGGAAACTTCAAGCCATCGGGTGTGGGAGCGGATCCCTACGGGAATGTTTTTGATCCGCCCGAGGGCACGACACGCGATGTCGGTGTTCGCCTGGCCCTGATGGACAACAAGCTGAGCATTCGCATCAACAACTACAAGACTGCCATGCAGAACGATACCACGTGGGTCGTGAATGACTACTGGTATGGAAATGATTTCACCCGGTTCCTGAATGGTCTGCGGCAGTCAAACACCCCGGAGTGGGTCATAAACAAATGGTTCGGTTTTCAACCCAGCGACCCGCGCTATTTGCAACCGCGCGCGAGTTGGACCTCGCAGCCAACTGTCTTGAATCCGTCCCTGACGAGTGCAGAAGCGACTGCACGTACGGCCTGGTTCAATGCCCGGACACCCGAGGAATGGCTGGCCAATTCGCTTGTTGACCAGGATTTGGTCAAAGCCTGGGCGCTTTCTCAAAATGCGAGCAAGAGCTGGATTGCCGGCACGCGTCCGCCCAATATCCGGAATGTGGCAGACATTGTTTCCACCGGATGGGAGGGGGAGATCACCTATAATCCCACCAAGAGCTGGCGCATGATCCTGAATGTCGCCAAACAGGAGGCCAATCGAAGCAATGTCGGCAGCGACATGACCGCGTTTGTCGCGAAAAATCTGCCGCTCTGGACCGACGGCAATGGCGTGATTGCAAAAAACATGAGGGAGGTGGATGGCTTTGAGGACGTCACCCACTTCGGAAACTTCAGCACAACCCTGGGTACTCAAGGCATGAAGAATATCTACATCCCCTATCTGGGTTTTGCGGCGAGCGATAACACCAATGTCAATGAACTTCGCAAATGGCGCGCCAATTTTGTCACCAACTACGATTTCCAGAATGGACGCTTGAAGGGCTTTTCCATCGGTGGCGCCGTTCGCTGGCAGGACAAGATCTGCATCGGGTACCAGCCCAAGATGGTGACCACCAGTGTCGGCAATGTCTGGGTTGTCGATCGGGACAAGCCCTTCTACGGTCCGGCGGAAACCAATTACGACGCCTGGCTTCGTTACGGTCGCCCCATCATGCGAGGCAAGGTCCGTTGGTCTGTGCAACTCAACGTTCGCGACCTCTTTGCCAGCAAGGCCCTTATTCCGGTCGCCATACAGCCGGACGGCACGATTGCGTCAGCACGAATTCCTCAGGCCAATCGGTGGACGCTTACGAACTCGTTCGATTTCTGAGCGTCCCGGCAATCGTTGGAGGTATCCATTTGCCAAATGGGGGGGGCTGTCATGCCTCTCCCGTTTCGCTTGGAGAAAATCGCAAGAGAGCAGCTGCTGGTCGGCCGGTCGAGGTCGTATACCACGTTCGACCTCAGGCCACCAAACGATGGAACTCGGATTCGCTGCTACACGCCGTTTTGCGAAAGTTACGTTCAATGGCCGACGCGCCATGAGAATGCTGCGGCTTGCGTCTGTCATTGCCTTGATGGCAACAGGCTCCGCATTCCCCCAAGCGGCAGGATTGTCCCGCGCATCTCCTCCTCGATCATCGGGAGACAACCTTCCTTCTGAATCTGCTCCCGACCATGGTGGAAGCGGTTCCGGACCGCTTGCAGGACAGGCGTTGGCCTTGAAGGAAGACGACAGCGGTCAGCCTGCGCATGGCGAGCGTCGCCAGCTGGAGTGGCTCACTCCGATCCTGACAGACAACAACAGGGTTGGATCAGCACTCCTTACGCCCTCCAACGGAAGATTGAATTTCCTGCGCTTTGACAGGCATCTTTACGCCCCGCGGAGCATCTTCATTCAGCCGGGTCACGCCTTGCCGATTGAGTCCCTGCAGAGGCACTCCGTCCTGGTCGCCCCGTTTCAGCAACTCTGGATCGACACGATACAGTTGCCAAGTGACGGGGTCTCACCCGGGGCACTAATCGGCTTTGAGTGTGCAGAAACGGGCGATGCCTTCTGGGATCAAGTCATCATCGCCAACCCGGAGGCGATTGATCAGGCACCGCGATACCGGGTTGTCGAGACCGGGACATTCGGCAGCGCTTTGCCCGCACATGTCAGGGCGATCGATCTGAGCGATGTGGATGTCGCTGCGCAACGTGCGCGACTCGACGATCCCGTTGTCCCCGATCAGGCATCGCGCGAAATTTCGTGGAGTGAACTCGAGGCCGCGGCCTGGCCCCTTGATTTCCAGAAAATCCTACTGGCGAGCGCCAACGATGCCAATCCCGGTTTTGTCTGGCAGAATGGCCAGTGGATCACCACCTGGCTGACCCGCGATCCGCGCCTCAAGGGTGACGCGAAGGAGGACCACTGGTTTGCGCCAGCGCTGCTGGTCGGAGACACGCTCCTCCGGCCAGCGCCTCTTTCAGCGCATGTCTCGTTCCTGAAAACCACGGAAGGGCGTACGCTGCCCCAGGTTTCCGTGGAATGGACACATGGTGGAACAACCATCCGTCAGACACTGTTTTCGCACCGGGATGCTCGTCGCGGTGACTCTGGGATCTTCGTGAGATTTGAAATCAGCAACGCCCCGCCTGGGGCGCGCCTTGCGCTGGGCATGGGCGTTCGTCCCAACAGCCATCACTGGGACAGAGGTGAACATCCGCGGACGCCAGCGCTTTTTTTCTCGATGGCACCGCGAGTTACAAAAAATGACCGGGTGCTTTTGGATGCGGACGGCAACCTCGTTCTGGCAGCCGCTCAGCCATTCACACTCGAATCGCTGGGTCCCGTCGAGAAGCTCCTCCTCTTTCCGCTTTCCTCAGACGGGCGGGTGGAGCTCACAACGCCGCAGGCGCCCGGATCCCTTCGTTCCACGGCTGCGGGCGAATCCTTCGCCGAGGCCGAACAAGCCTTCATCTCCGAGTGGAGGCGGGAGCTTTCGCGCGGTGCTCAGGTTCGCCTTCCTGATCCGCAATGGATGGAACGGATTGACATTTGGCGCAGCCAGGTAGGCGGCATCACGCGCGTGCGATTTGCCCAGGAGGCTGAACCCGTGGCGGAAAGGCTCAGTTACGGGGCCTACTTCTATCAGTATTACTTTGGCATTGAGGAGGCATGGCCTGCGGTGGCGGAGGCGCAGTGGGGCCGTTTCGATGAAGGTCAACGCCAGGCAGGAATCATGCTGCGCTCCGACAATCTGGACAAATCGAACGTCCACCACCAGGCACGCAATGGTGCGGCTCCCCTGGCCGCGGCAACGGTTGCGCGTCTCTCGCGGGATCAGGACTGGCTGGAGCATGTGGCTCCTGCGATGCTGGAATGTGCGCGATGGACCGAGCATGTGCGTCATCCGGCGAACGACACGCGTGCAGAGTTCCTTCGAGGCCTGCTTCCTTCTCACATCTACGGCGGAGACGTGCGCGACCCGGCGACAAGCCTGTACGCTTCGGCCATATGCTGGAGAGGCCTCGATGCCACGGCTGCGATCTTTCGCGAACTCGGCACGCGGGACCTTGCCAGGGAGGGCGAAATCCTTGAGGTGAAAGCTGCTGAATTTCGTGGGCGGATCGCGAACGCCTTTCGGAAGGTTACGGTCAATGAATCGACGCCTCCCTTCGTTCCCTTCGCCATCGGCATACCTTCCCAAGGTGGAGAAAATGAAGGTCCGCATCAGGAAATCACCGCCACGCGTTATGGCAACTACTGGAACCTGTTCGCACCGTCATTCCTCGAACTTGGTTTTGAGGATCCGAAGAATCCCGGTGAACCGTCGAGATCGATCTTTGAATATGCGGCCCGGCACGGCGGTCACTGGGCTGGGCTCCCTCGATTCCACTCCGGCCTGGATGCGGCCTACATGTGTGGCAACATCGCCTGGCTGATCGCCGAGGCTGTGCGCAATCCCGATCGCAGGCATCAGGCGCTCGCTAGCCTGCAGGGCTTCATGCTTCATGGCGCCAGCCGAAACGGATACACCATTCCCGAGGTCGCCGGACTCTTTCCGCACCGATTGCAGCGCAGCGCCTTTGAGAAACTGACACGTGAAGCTCCCTGGAGTTTCGGCATGTACGACGCCGGCCGCTACCTCGATGGGCAGATCTCGTTCAGTGAACCACTCGGTTCGGTCGCGGGCGCAGCGCTGTCGCTCGTGCGCAGTGCCATTGTCACTGAAAGTGATGGGGGATTGATGCTTTTTTCTGCCGTACCCTCGTCATGGTTTGCCGAGGGCAAGGTGATCGAAGCGATCGAAATGCCGACATTCTACGGCGTATTGACCTTCACAGTGCGCTCACGCATTGCCAGCGAAAGGAGGGTCGTCATGGACTATGTGTTCAAGCCCCATACTCCGGGTGACCGGATCTGGATTGCCGTCCGCCTTTGTCCGCCAGGGGAGGCGATGAAGCAGGTAACCGTTGTAGCGGAGGATCGAGGGGGCATCGTCGTAAATTTTTGAGGACATCTTCTGGTGCACTGAAAGCCGGCCTGCCGCGGGGACGTGAAACTGTCAGTGCCGCGTCGGATGCAGCTCAAAAACCGTGGCACCGAACTCTCTAGCCATTCCGCGGGGCCGCGGCGCATGCTATCGGTTCGAACGGACGTGTGTGGTTTTACGGAGTTCTCAGGATTCGTGGTCGGTCCGGGTTTTCTGCGTTGCAACGCCTTCATCATCCGTAAATAACGTGGCAACTGATTTCCTGCAACTCAGCCTTACCCTGCGGTGTTCTGCGCATGAACGATGAACCCACAGTGCAACCTTCCCCTGCGGAGCTGAAGCCGCCACCCGACTTCACCACCTTCATGCGCGCCTATCAGGACATGGTTTATTCGACGGCGGTGCGCCTGACCGGCAACGATGCGCAGGCTGAGGACATTTCACAGGAGGTGTTTCTCAAGGCCTTTCAGCATTTCGACATGCTCCAGGCCAGTCCCTCGGCCGGCGGCTGGCTCAAGACGGTGGCAACCAATCTCTCGATCAACCACCTGCAGCGCTATCGGCGTCGTTGGAAATTTTTCTCGGAGTTTGCGAAGCCGGGTGATGACGACGATTCCCCCGCAGTGGAGTTTCCGGCGGCGGATACCGATGTGCTTGCCTCGCTGACGCGGGAGGATCGCCGCGAATGGCTTGAACAGGCTCTCGCGAAACTGCCCGAGCATCAGCGCGTGCCACTGGTGCTGTTTCACTTTGAAGAACTGCCTTACGATGAAATTGCCAGGCGTCTCAAGATTTCCCTCTCGAAAGTGAAGACCGACATTCTCCGTGCCCGCGCGGCGCTCGCCCAGATCCTGGTGCGGAGCGGGACCGCTCACGAATCCTTGGACCAGACCCTCGCATGAACCCCCAAGACAAAAGAAGCCCGTGGGAAGATGCACTCGATTCGGCCTTGAAGGGTCTGCCGTCCCGCAGGGCGCCCGCAACACTTGAGGCCCGCGTGCTCGCCGCAATCGCCGGCTTGGAGGCGACGCCTTGGTGGCGGAAGGGCTTTGCCTTCTGGCCGCCCGTCATGCGGGTCGTGTTCCTGATCGTCACCCTCGGCATAGCGACCGGCACCGTCTGGGCGCTTTTACATGGCGGAAGCGGTGCGTCCATGGCTGCGTTGGGGGACTGGATGGGATCCGTTTTCCGCGGTTGGAGCCGGGCCCAATCCGTGGCGGCAGACCTGTTCCGGCATGTGATCGATTCCCTGTCTCCGACGGCACAACTCTGGATCCTGACCGGCATCGGTCTGGTTGCCCTGTGTTATGCGACGCTGATTGGAACCGGCGCCGCCCTCTATCGCATCTTCATGCGTCCGCAATGAACCCGCGGCGCGCCCTCCTTCAACCCCGTTTCAATTTGGAATCATGAACTCCTCTTTCAACCGTTTCGTGCGCGGATTTCCGGGACTGCTTGGCTTGCTGCTCTCCGTTTCCGCCTATACCCAAGAAGCACCCATTGCGCCGGCAGCGCCGGAGCCTGCCTCAAATCCCGAGACGGTGGTCGCAGCGCCGTCAGACCCAACGGCAGAGGCGCAATCGACGCCCGCGCCGGAGCCTCCTGCGTCACCTTCGCGGCGCGGACGGAGCACGGATGTCGTCCTGGCCTTCAATCGCGATGCCTTTCACGGCACCGCGGGGGGCACGGCGGAAGCGGTGGTGGCCGTGGGCGGATCCTGCCGGGTGGAGGGGAATGTCAGGGATGCCGTGGTCGCGGTGCTGGGCGATGCCCGCGTGGACGGCGAGGTTGGCGACTCCGTGGTTGCCGTGGTGGGGAATGTCTACCTCAACAACCGGGCCGAGACCGCTGTGGCGGTGTTTGGCGGAGTGGAACTCGGTCCCAAGGCTGTCGTGCGGGAGGTCGTGTCGATCGGAGGGCCCGTCATTCGGCATCCGGGCTCCCAGGTGCTTGGCACGATCAATGAGTTGAGCATCGTGTCGGAAATCCCGGATTACACGGGTTTCCGCGCATGGGTACGCAAATGTCTTTTCCTGGGTCGCCCGCTCGCGATCGGCGCCAATCTCGGCTGGGCCTGGACAGTGGCCGGGATCTTCCTGGCGGTGTACATTGTCTTTTCGGTGATCTTTTCGCGTGGCGTTGAACGGTGTATTGATACACTGGATACCCGGCCCGGAAGGAGTTTTTTTGCGGCGGTTGTCAGCCTGATCCTGATGCCGATTGTTGCGGTGGTGCTGTCGCTGACGGTCATCGGCTTCTTCCTCGCGGTCGCCCTGATCCTCTTTGCGATCATTTTTGGAAAGGCGGCGGTATTCGGCTGGCTCGGCCGGCGGATGATGCGAGGCCTTGGACTCTCCAGCATGCAGTCGGCCACCGCTCTCGCCGTCCTGCTGGGTGGATCTCTCGCGGCGGCGATCTATCTGGTGCCGGTGATGGGCATGATGGTCTGGGTGCTTATGCTGGTTCTTGCCCACGGGGTGGGCGTCTACACCCTCCTGCTCAGCCTCCGGAGGCCGCGTCCCGCAGGGCCCTCGGCTCCCGCAGAAGTGGTGCGTTCGGAAACACCTGTGCGCCCGGGCGCTGCCACGGCGGGCGATCACGCGGACGAGCCGGTTGCCGCGATGGGGGCCTCCACCGGTTTCGTGCCGGCTTCAGTTTCTGGCGCTGGCGGGCTCGAATCAGCGGCAGTGGGCCTCGGCACGGTGTCTCCGGAATCTGCACCTGCGCCCGGCGCGAAGTCGGTCCCGCCGCTTCCTGAATGGACGGGCTACGCGCGGGCCGGTTTCTGGATCCGGGTCGCCGCGCTTGCGATCGACGTGACGTTGGTGGGATCGATCGCAGTGCTGATGTCGCTGGGCCCGTTGTTCCTGCTCGCGCTTGCCACCTACGGCGCCGTGATGTGGCGCCTGAAGGGCACGACCATCGGCGGCATCGTGTGCGGGCTGAAGGTGGTCAGGACGAATGATGACCCCCTCGACTGGACCGTGGCCGTGGTGCGCGCTCTGGGCTGCTTCCTGTCTCTTCTTGTAGCGGGGCTCGGATTCATCTGGGTGGCCTTCGACGACGAGAAGCAGGGCTGGCACGACAAGATTGCAGGGACATTTGTGGTGAGGGTTCCCGCCGGTGTCTCCCTCGTGTAGGCGTGGTGACCGCAGATTTCCGCGACAGGGCAGGGGAGCGCGTGTGAGATTTCGAGCCGAGGCCTCGGGGATACCCGGATGGATCGTTCGGATCGCAGATTGGACTACGCTCGTTTCGGGCGATTCCGTTTGTCCAGAAGCACCACAGTGGGTTCATGCCGGCTTGCCTCATCCTGTTCGAAATCGGCATAGGCAGCGATGATGACCTCGTCTCCCGGCTGCACGAGCCGAGCCGCGGCACCATTGATCATGATCTCACCGCGTCTGCGCCCGGCGATGACGTAGGTGGCGAAGCGTTGCCCGTTGGTGACATTGTAGATCTCCACGCGCTCGTTAAGGAGGAAACCGGCTGCCCGGCGCAATTCGGGCGCGATGGCGATGGAGCCCTCGTAGTCAAGGTCTGCGGCGGTCACCGTCGCCCGGTGGAGTTTGGACTTCAGCAGCGTCAGGCGCATGGTGTTGTCACTCGGCGGCGCTCCTGTTGATGGACTCCGCGTGCTTCAATCCAAACAGCACGAGTTCGGGCACAATCTCGTCGAACAGGTCCTCTGGCTCGAACATCCGGGCAAAGCCGCCTGTGCCAATGACGTGCGGGCGTGTGCCGTTGAAGGCCTCGATCATGAGCACTGATATCAGGTTGTGAATGGCACCGACATGGCCGTGGTACAGCCCCGCCTGGATGCTTTCGACCGTGCTGCGCCCGACCGCTCCTTCGGGACGTGCGATCTCCACCGGAGGCAGGCGGGCGGTGCGGCTGGAAAGGGCCTCTGCCGAAATACCGAGGCCTGGCAGGATGGCTCCGCCAAGGTAGTCGCCGTGCCCTGTCACCACATCGAAGGTGGTGGCCGTGCCGCAATCCACGACGAGGCAGTTCTCGCCGGGACGTCGTTGCGTGGCACCGATGGCGTTGGCCACACGGTCCGCGCCGACTTCGGAGGGATTGCGGTATTTGATTTTCAATCCGGTTTTCACTCCCGCCTGCAGAACAAACGGTTCGCGATCGAAATATTTCACGCAGGCTGCGCGAAGCGGGTAGGCGATGGAGGGCACGACGGAACAGATCGCGATACGTTTTACGCCACCTGGATCGACCCTGTTCTCGCGCAGCACCGTGCGCAGGAAAAGGCCGATCTCATCGGAGGAGCCGATCGGGTGGGTGGTTTTTCGGAACTGCACGCGCAGGGTGTCGCCGTCGAATACGCCGCCGTGGAGCTGGGAGTTGCCAACATCAATCGTCAATAGCATGGGAAAACGGGGTGGAGAATGTGAGCAGTCGCTCGAGCTCCGAGGCGAGGGTGTCGCGATCGGCACAGTGGACGGCATGCGAGCCGTCGGGCAGGCGAATGTCGGCGGGAAATTGCCCGTCAACGCGTTGTTCCGTGAGGTCGTTGTGCACGACAAAATCCGCTTGGCACTGGGCGAAGAGCCGGCCCACCGCTTCGTCGGACTGGGCGGTCCCGGCGCCGTGGGTGAGCTTGAAGGCCACGAGGATGAAAGGCGTGTGGCTCCAGTTGCGCAGGTTGTCCACGAGGCGCGGATTGGGGCGCAGCTGTATGACCGGCGCCCCGCCGGATGGCAGTTTGCCGGGCGACAGGGGAGGCGAATCGGATGCCATGGAGACAGTCTCGACACTGTAGTCGCTGACTGCCGCCGCATGAATCACGGCATCGAATGCCTGCGAGGCGAGGAGGCGGCGCAGAGCGGCCTCGAGATGGGAAAAGGTGACAAAAATCTCCTCCTGACATATCCCATCTGTGGAGATCGCGGTTTTCGCCCGAAGCAAAAGGACGTCGTGGCCGACACGGGAAAGATGCGTGGCGATGATCGCGCCGGTCGCGCCGGTGCTCGTGTTGCTGAGCACCCGCACGCCATCAATCGGTTCGGCGGTGCCGCCGGCGGTGACCAGCACTCGGAGCCGGCGGGCCGGTTTTGCCAGCGCGGCCTCCGTCGCAGCGACGATCGCTTCGGGTTCTGCCAGCCGGCCTTCGCCGGTCTCGCCGCAGGCGGCGCGTCCCTGCGCTGGCGCGATGAAACCCACTCCCCATTCCCGCAGCCTGCGGACCGAAGCGTCTGTGGCCGGATGGCTCCACATGGAGGGATTCATCGCGGGCGCCATGAGCCACGGCCTTGTGCGATCGTGAGCGAGAAAGAGTGCGCCTGGCAGGTCATCCGCCAGGCCCGCCGCGAGGCGGTTCAGGGTGTTTGCGGTGGCAGGACAAACGAGAACGGCGTCCGCCCAGCGTGTGAGGTGCACATGCTCCAGCGCCGATCCCGCGGCAAAGGCATCGCTCAACACGGGGGAACCGGTCAGTCCCTCGAGCGTGCAGTTGCCGATGAACCTGAGCGCCGACGGTGTCGCCACGCAGCGCACACGGTGGCCGTGCTGGACAAGGCGCGACACGACTTCGCAGCCCTTGTAGGCGGCTATGGAACCCGTGAAGACGACCAGGAGGTTGGAACCGTTTTTCGCCAAAGGGGGTGCTCCGTTCGGGCCGGCAGGCGTCTCGAATGAGGGCATCATGCCAGCATCTCCTCTCGTGCGGGAAATCGGGCGCCGCGGACATCACGTGCGTAGTCATTGAGCGCTGCGAGAATCTCTGTGCTTCCATCCAGATAACGGCGTGCAAAGCGGGGCCGGAAACTTGCGTCGAGTCCGAGCAGATCATTGAGAACGACCACCTGACCCGAAGTGCCTGCTCCCGCTCCGATGCCGATTGTGGGAATGGACAGCCCGGCCGTGGCCTCGGCAGCCAGCGCCGCGGGCACGCATTCGAGCACGATGGCGAACGCACCGAGTTCCTCCAGCTTTCGCGCGTCGGCCAGCAATCGCGCGGCATCTGCCTGGGAACGCCCTTGCAGCCGGTGTCCGCCCGGCTGGTTAACCGACTGCGGCGTGAGGCCGAGGTGTCCCATTACGGGAATCCCGCTTCCGACCAGTTGCGCGACCACGTCCTCGTGGCCCTTCACGCCCTCGAGTTTTACCGCCGTCGCGCCCGACTGCATGAGTGTCCCAGCAGCGCGCACCGCGACCTTCCGGCCTTGGCGAAAACTCAGGAACGGCAGGTCGGCCACAATCACCCGGTCAGGGGCGCCGCGTCGCACGGCCGCCGTGTGCAACGCCATCATCTCGATCGTGGCGTGGACCGTGGACGGCAATCCATGCACGACCATGGCGGCGCTGTCGCCGACGAGGATGGCATCGGCTTCGGATGCGGCCACGATGCGCGCCATCGGTGCGTCGTAGGCCGTGACCATCACGATGGGCTGACGCTCCTGGCGCGCCCGTTTGAAATCGAGAATGCTTTTCATTCCGCCCCGGCAGTAGTCCGTGAACGGAAAACCTGCAGGCGGCGAGGGAAGGACGGGAGTGCTTGTCGCATGGCGATCAGGCCTGGAGAGGTCCGGAGACGGTGGTTGAGTGTACGGTCCGGTCGCGCACGAGTTCGCGCCAGACGTCCTCAAGCCTCGCCGCAGAGCCGATTGGCGCAACGCAATTCTGCGCGAGCGCCATACGGTGGCGGTAGGCGTGCGGCGGGTGATTTTTGACGCAAATTGCGTTCGACTCCGGAGATCTTTACCGCCTCACACGAATGTCGCTTTCTGAAGCCTGGCGCTGCAAGCCTCTGCTGAAACATGCCAGGCATCCCGTATGGGAGCAGGGTTTCCCCACTCGGTAGAAGCGGGCTCTGTCTATTGGGGAGGTGTCGGGTCGTCGAGTTTCAGCAGGATGCGGTCTGCTGCGAAATTCTCGCTGCGATGCTTCATTTCGAGGCGCAAACGGCCTGGCTGCGTGATGCGAAAGTAGGCCGGGTTGTCCCTGATTGTGGCCGGGGTATGACTGCCTGGGCCCTTGGGTCGCCAGGCCCATTTCCAATCACCGGAACAACGGATGCCCTCAGGCCGGGTGGTGTCGTCGATACCGTACAGACGTTCGCCGCCAAGTGTCAGGGTGACGTCATTTTCCTTGCCCCTCCCGCGCCCGCCATCGCCCTGGCGCGCGAGAAGGAAGACATAGTATCTCCCTGGTCGGGTGAATTCGATTTCGTAGGCCATCGCGCCGGCGCCCGGATCCTGCACAGCCCCACCCGTTGGAGTGGATATGCGTCTCCAGTCCCCGATGCCGTCCTCTGCCTCAAACTGCACGATGCCGTTGCGCTCGAAAATGGGTTTGGGCTGCGGCGACGTGAGTTCGTGCAGTGCAGCATAAAAGGCCGGGCTGTCGGCGATGCCCAGGAAACGGAAGGGATAGGTTTGGTTGATGTCTTTCGCCATCAGTCCATAGGAGCAGCCATGTGCGACCGAAGTTCGCAGGGCCGCCAGCAGTTCGCGGTCTGTTTGGCGAAGGGCCTCATTGCAAACAAGCGGTTTGCCGAAACGACGGAGCATTTCGATCCGGGAAGGGATGTCCTCGAGTTTGGCGAGATTCCAATGGGGTGAAAGGAAGTCGCAGGCATCGGCCACCACCGTGGAAACCCTGCCGCTGCTGTAGCCGCTCGCGGTGACAAGCAGGTGCGGGGCGATGTGTTTGACAAGTCTCAGAAGGTTTGCCTGCCCGGAGGCAGTTTGGATGACGGGCGCGGTTTTGAAGCCGCCATGGGCATGCTCGTTGGCGACTTCGACCAGGACGTGCTTGAACCCGTGCTCCACGATCCATCGCGTGGCGTTTTCAACCCCCGCGCGGATGGCGGCTTCGTTCTCGAGACGTTTGATCTGACGCTGATAGAAGTAGCTGAGAATGACGGCAATCCCTTGGTCGTCGCAGGCGCGGATCACCTGTTCGATACGGCGCATGTAGCCGGTCCGAAGCGATCCATCCGCGGCGAAAGCGGAATTGATCGCGCCTTCATATTCAGGATTCCCGCCCTGCAGGCAGAACGTGAAAGCGTTGACTCCAGATGCGGAGTACTCGGACAGGTGCGCGAGAAACGCGTTGGTGTTGGCTTCCGCATCAAAATCCGGCCTGCCGAGATCCTCGAATGTGGCATTCACCATGCGCACATTCATGAGCAATCCCTCCGCTGCGGAATCGGGATTGGTGACCCTTCCGTTGATGAACCAGCGGCCATCTTTGAGGGAAATGTCCGTGCCTCCAATCAGGTGAGACAGGCCGAACGCCGGTGCCACGAGCAATACGAGTAAACGAATGTGGGCAGGCAGGAGTGAATACATGTCAGGCAGTGGAGAAATTCAGATCGTGTGCGGGCTGAATGCCATGTCGAAATCAGCCGATGAGGCGGTCAACCGCGAGTTTGAGAGACCGTACAGCGGAGTCGGCGAGCCCCGAAACCCTTAATGCAAAACGCTCCCTTGCATGAACTCTCGGTGGGCGAAAGGTATTCTTCAAAACAGCGCTTGACTCACCTTCTGCCGACCCTACGTTTCGCGCTCTTTTCCCATTCGGGGTGGTAGCTCAGCTGGTTAGAGCGTCTGCCTGTCACGCAGAAGGCCGCGGGTTCGAGTCCCGTCCATCCCGCCATTTTTGGAACCCGTTTCCTTGAAAGAGGAAGCGGGTTTTTCGTTTCAAAAAATGGCTCGATGTGGTGGGCGTTTATCTCAATCCGCCGCAAAATGCCGTGGTGCTTTGCGTCGACGAGAAAAGCCAGATTCAAGCACTGGATCGTACGCAGCCGGGGCTGCCCCTCAAGCCAGGTCGCTGCGGCACCTGGACCCATGATTACGTGCGGCATGGCACCACGACTCTTTTTGCCGCCTTGAACGTGGCCGCCGGCAAGATCAGCGGCCATTGCTTCCCGCGCGATCGCCACATCGAGTTCCTGAGATTCCTTCGGCAAATCGATGCAGAATACGCCGTAAAGGAAACGCTCCGGGCAGGGTCGGCGTTGCAGCCGTCCGCGTTCGACCCGTTGGCGCAATGCGTCCTTGGCTGGCACTTCGACGATGGCGTCCAGTTCCCCGGTGAAGTAGTCCGCCGGCGCACGAGTGGTGAGCTCGGCCGCCGTATCGAGCAGCGTGCCGTAACGGGAAAAGCGCACGTCCTGGTGCGACCACAGTCCTTGCGCATAATAACGCGCCAGCGAATGGAGCGTGTAGCAGGCTCCCCGATGCGAATAGCTGGTGGTGTAATCCAGCATGGCGAGTTTGCGGAAGACTGTGAGGCCGACCGCGGTGCCCAGCGCCGTTTTCAGTTCGGGCAACGTGGCCACGCGCTGACGCGGAAAGACCTCGGTGCATGGAGCGTTTGGATTGCAAAGTGTTTCCTGGTAAATACCCTGATTTTCGCGACGCTTAAGGGCGTTTCCAGAATCGACTTTGGGCCAGCCGATCACGCGGGCGACGCAACCGCCATCGCATCGGACCTGCTGGAGTGTGCGTTCGACGGCCCCTCAAATCGAGGTACTTTCGCCCGCCATTTGGGCTGGTCCAAATAGATGGGGTCAGGTCGACCTCCACAGTCCGGCCCCGGGCGCTGACTGGCGGTTTCAGGCTTCGTCGAATTTTCGATTAAAGAGCGTATCGAGTTCGGCCAGCATCTGGGGAGCATCATCCCCGGTGACGATAAATTTGACTTTGGACCCCTTGCCCGCAGCCAGCATCATCAGTCCCATGATGCTCTTGCCATTGACCTGCTCTTCATCCTTTTCAACAAAGACGTCGGCTTTGAACTTGTTTGTCACCCGGACGATCATGGCAGCCGGACGTGCATGAATGCCCATCTTGTTCTGCACCACCAACTCTTTCGAGAGCGAATGAACCGGTACTGACGGGTCGATTTTGTCCATGCGTGTACCCCTGCAAGCCTTGAGACAAGCGCCCGGCTTGCAACCCAAAATCTCCCGTTCACGATTCGAACCATGACCGGAGTCGCAATCATCGTTCCGTGCCGTCTCGAATCGACACGATTTCCACGCAAGCTCCTTCACCCGATTCGGGGCAAGGCCCTTCTGCACTGGGTTGCGGAGCGGCTTGCAAAGGTGGCTCCCGAATTTCCTCTCCATTTCGCCATTGATGATCCGCTGCTGGCCGCACCCCTCGAGGCGGGCGGGTTCTCGACCATCATGACGAGTCCGATGCATGCCAGCGGCACGGACCGCATCGCCGAGGCAAACCGCCGGATCGGCGCACGGTTTATCATCAATGTCCAGGCTGACGAACCCTTGGTGGGCCGCAGTCACATACTTGCTCTCGCGAAGGCAATCCAGTCGGATGCCCCGATGGCGACTCTCGCCACCCGTTTCACGAAGGCCTCGGATTTCGGAAATCCAAATCAGGTAAAAGTCGTTCTTGCCGAAGCCTCCAGACGGGCCCTGTACTTCTCGCGTTCATGCATTCCGTTTGCGCGCGATCGCGGAGGCGCTGTGGATGATGCCTGGCTTGGATCGAATCCATGCTATCGTCACTTGGGCATGTACGCCTATCAAGCCGAGTTGCTCGAAAAATTTGCATCCCTGCCCCAGGGAAGGCTCGAGCAAATCGAGAAACTGGAACAACTTCGCGTGCTGGAGAACGGATTTCCGATCGCTTGCGAGCTTACCGAGGATCCCACCATTGGCGTCGATGTTCCCGACGACGCACACAGATTCGAGCAGTGGCTGGACAGCCAGCGCCATTAGCTTGCGGATGGTGGGTGGGGCGCTCGCACGAACTTGGGCGATTTTTTTCAGGCAGTTCCCTGCGGTGCCGATGGTTAGGGCAACTCGTGTCCCCAAATCATCCTCATCATGACCATCGACACTCCCGCACTGCCTCAAGTCACCAAGCTCTGGAAAAAATCCGTTCGCGAAGAGAAACTTCGCAAGGGAGTTCTGATCGTCGATGACGAGCAGGCTTTCTGCGACATGGTTTCGGAGGTCATTTCGGCCATAGGCTACAGGACCTGGAAAGCCAACTCCGCCGAAGCGGCGATGCAGGCCTGGGCGAAGGATGGCGGCGAAATGGGCCTCGCCCTGGTCGATGTCGTGATGCCGGCCGTGGATGGTCTTACCCTGATCGCGGAACTGCGGCGCCGGGATCCGCGGATCCAAATCGTGCTTGTGAGCGGGCGTCTCGACGAGGACACACGCTGGCTCGCAAGCGAGAGCGGCTGTCTCTTCATTTCAAAACCTTTCGAAGTGACCGAGCTCACCGAGCTGACCGAGGAGCTCCTGGGTTCACTTTCATCCTCGGCCGACTGAAGTGTCGCGCCTTGCGCCATGGACGAGAACCTGCTGCTCACGCTCGAAGTCCTCAAGTACAGTCCTGAGGTCAGGACTGGCGTGTCGGACCGTGGGGTTCAGGCGCTCAAGAATGCATCAACCGGCACGTACCTGTGCGTGAATGACGCGCAGCGTGTGACGCTGGAGACATTTCGAACCCCGCAGACGGTTCCTCAAATGCTCGGGCGCGCGATCCTCAGTCGCACCTGTCTCGAACTCGGTGAATTCTATGAACTGATCCTGAAAGCCCACCGCGCAGGCATCCTCATCAACGACAGCAAGCCGACATTTTCTCCGGCGCCCAGGCCGTCTTCGCGCTGGCCCAGGTTGCCATGGCAGGTCGCATGGGTTCTCGCGGCGCTTTCCGGCATCGGTTTCCTGGCATCGATCGTGGCCACGCCTGTGACATTGCCCGTGGGCATCATTGATCTGGCAATCGGGTGGGCCATCTGGGGGGCTGCGTTGTCGCTCGGGTACCTGCTCGGAGCATCGGTGCTGCACCATGCGGGAGGACGATTCCCTCCGCCGAGACGCAGGCTCCTGCGAGTCGTTCCGCATGTTCATGTCGAACTCCGAGATTCCATCCTTCAGCCCCGGTGCGTGCGTGCGGCGGTCGAGTTGGTTTGCATCGCTCCCGTGCTTGCCACGACTGCGGCGACATGCGCGCTTCAACAGACTTGGGCCGTGCTGCCGATGGCCGGGGCACTCGTGGCACTGAATCCGTGGTACGGTCCCATGGCCCGTTGGCGGAGACTTTTTTCGAACCAGCTCCGCGTCGACACCGACCACGATTTCATCTTCTCCACCAATCGCCAGCCGAAGCGCCTGATCCGCTCGTTTCGCCGCCATCTGGACGGAAACGCCCTGGCTGCACTTCTTGCAATGAGCCTGCTCTGGCTCGCGATTGCCACCCACGTGATCTATCAGGCGCTGGATGTGCGCACGCTGGAACTGCTTTCCAATTCATGGTACTGGGAGCGGATTGGAATCATCTCCGGTGGCCTGGTCGGGCTTTCTGTCCTGGGCATTTCTGGCTGGATGATCTACACGTTCACCAGGCGCCGGGGAGCGCGATTGATCCACGATGTCCAGCATCAATCGCGGCGCTGGAAGATCCGTCCGACCGGGCGGCTCTCACAGGCAGAAATGCTGAAGGCGATGGCGAGGAGCCCGCTTTTCCGTTCCGTACCCATGCAGAAGCAGCTGGAACTCGCTAGAAAGTTTGTGCTCAAGCGCTTCAATCCCTGGCGACTGCTGTCGGACCCGGATGCGGAGCCGGAAGTCGGACTGATCGTGAGAGGCAGTGCTACCGTATTTCGCCGCGATGCGTTGGGACGTCCGGGCAGGGTGCACCCACTTTCGGAAGGCGACCTCTTCGGGGCGCATGCCCTCGTTGACCCCGATGGATCCCGTGTGGAGGTGCGAAGCCGCACCCCCCTGCTTGCGCTCACCCTTCCGGCCAGGATTTTCCAGGAGCGCCTCGTGCAGAGCCTGGGGGTTCTCAAGGTTCATTCGCTCGCGCACATCTGCTCGTTTCTCCGTTCGCTGCCCCTGTGTGCAGGCTGGCAGCTCGCATCCGTGATCCGCCTCGGCGACATCGCGCGAATGTGCACGTTTGAAAAAGGAGAGCGGATCGTGAGATATGGGGACGATCCACGCACCTTTCACATCATCTGGGAAGGCACCGTGCAGAGGGTTTCCCAGGGCATGATCATCGAGCAGCTTGAGGAAGGGGACGCGTTTGGTGAAACCGAGCTTCTGCAGAACAGTGCGGCCGGGACCGATGCCGTTGCCGTCACACAGACACGCTGCCTCTGTGTGGCGCGTGTGGATTTCATTCGTTTTGTCACCCACAACCACAGGGTCGCACTGTCGTTTGAATCCAGATCAAGCAGGCGGCTGGGCAGACCCATTTTCCCGCTGCAGGCGTCCTTCGATATTCGCTAGACCGCAGGGAAGCCTCCGCAAGGGTTATCGGGAACGGGGGTGGGGAAGCCTGGGCAGGAAAATCGTGAGCATGCCGATGAGCGGAAGAAACGCGCAGGCGTGGAACACGAACTGGATGCTGGTATGGTCTGCCAGACTCCCGAGAATGGCGGATCCGATGCCGGCCATTCCGAAAGCGAGACCGAAGAACAGTCCTGAGATAAGCCCCACCTTCCCCGGAACCAGTTCCTGCGCATAGACAATGATTGCCGAGAAGGCCGATGCCAGGACCAGGCCGATCACCATGCTGAGCAGCACGGTGGCATACAGGCCCACGTGCGGCAGCAGAAGTGTGAACGGCGCGACGCCGAGAATGGAAATCCAGATGACGATCTTGCGACCGATGCGGTCTCCCACAGGACCGCCGATGATCGTTCCCGCAGCCACGGCAAACAGAAACAGGAAAAGAAGGAGCTGCGCGCTGGAAGGTCGCACATGAAATTTGTCCATGAGGTAAAACGTAAAGTAGCTCGTCAGGCTGGTCAGATAGATGTACTTCGAAAACACGAGGCTGATAAGCACCAGCAAGGCGCGCACGGTGACGCCTCGCTTGAAGGGCATGCCCGTCGGGGTCACCCGCCGGACGCCGCGTGAATGCAGGGATTGAAGGTGAGCCCTGTACCAGCCCCCCACGCGAAGCAGGATCACGATTGCAATGATGGCGAGCGGTGCGAACCAGAGCGTGTGCGTCTGTCCTCCCGACATCACCAGCACCGCGGCGAGCAGCGGGCCCAGGGAACTGCCGAGATTGCCGCCGACCTGGAAGAGGGACTGCGCCAGTCCGTGACGTCCGCCCGACGCCAGGCGCGCAAGTCGTGACGCCTCCGGATGGAAGACCGCTGATCCGAAACCGATGAGGACGGAGCTCACGAGAACAAACGGATAGTTCGGGGCGCGGGAGAGACAGACGATTCCAAGCAGCGTAATGGCCATGCCGATGCCGAGGGAAAAAGGGAGCGGCCTCCGGTCCGTCATGGTCCCTACCAGCGGCTGCAGGAGCGATGCCGTTCCCTGAAACGCGAGCGTAATGAGCCCGACCTGCGTGAAGCTGAGTGCAAAGGTGTGCTTCAGCATCGGGTAGATCGCGGGCAGCATGCCCTGGATCGTGTCGTTCAGGAGGTGGGAAACGCTGAGCGCTGCAAGGATGCCGATTGCGGTGGAATCCGCGGAGACGGTGCCGACAGCTGGCGCGAGTGTGGCGCGGGACATATTCACTTGGATACTGGGATTTGTCTTTCCGGCAAATCCTTCATCTCCGGGCCGGCATCGCCGCTGTGTCGCCTTTCGCCCGGACCAGCCAGATTGCCAGAAGCAGCAGACCAAGGCTTGATAGCAGCCTGATCAGATCGGTCCGCTCCTGAAAAAACACCAGCGAACACAGGATACCCAGGGGAATCTTCAGATTGTTGAACACGCTGAGCAATCCCGCGTTCACTTGTGTTGCGCCGAAGTTCCACAGGAAGAATCCCAGGCCGGACGCGATCGCGCCGAGATAGAGGAGAACGAGTATCTGGGGAATCGTGGGCGCGAATTCCGTCCACGATGAGCTCGCCAGGGTCATCAGACCCGCAACCACCGCCGCACCTGTCGCGAGCCAGGCAAACACCTGGTGATCCTTGATGCCGTCAGGAAACAGCGGTCTTGCCCGACGGTAGAGAATCTGCCCTGCCGCGAAACAAAGGTTTGAACCCTGGACGAGAAAAAAGCCCGCGGCTGCGCCGGCTTCGTCCGCGCGGTGCCAGGTCACGACTGCACCACCCACAACCGCGAGTGCTCCTCCGGCGAGGTAACGCATCCGCCAGCGTTTCTCGAAAATGGCATCCAGCAACGCCAGGTAGAACGGAGTGAGAATCGTGAAGAGCGCAATTTCATGCGCCTGCAGGTACCGGTAGGCGTGGAGGTACAGGAGGTACATCAACCCGAATTGAAGGGCTCCGATCGCGAGAAGTCGTAAAGCGAGTTTCGCTCCCAAAGCCCTCGGTTTCAGGAACGGAAGGAACACCGCCGTCGCAATTGCCATGCGCACGAACGCAACAATGGCGGGATCAACTCCCGCGAGACGGCCCTTGATCAGTCCGAAGGAAAATGCCCAGATGAAGGAGACGAGCAGCAGCCAGATCATGACTGACGCGATCAGACGCGGAAGATGGCCCCCAGCTTCCTTCCAAGCAGGATCGTCATTCCCACGATGGTGATTCCAAGAAAGGCCATCGCCCAGACGCCGAGTGCGCTTGCAATGAACTTTCCGTCACCGAGCAACTGCAGCAACTCCAGGATAGCCTTCGTGATGGGATAGAACGCCTGCTTCTGTGCGAGGATGAGCGAGTCGCTCACCTCGAGCATCGCAAAGGCGAATGCCAGCAGCCCTCCGGCGATCAGGTTCGCCATGATCAACGGCAGGGTGATCTTGCGCAACGCCCGCAGCGGTGAGGCGCCCATGTTCTGTGCTGCCTCCTCCAGGGTTTCGCTTGTCTGCTGGAAACCGGCGGCGGCCGAGCGCACGACATAGGGAAGCCGCCTCACGGAATAGGCGATGATCAGCAGGAGGGTGGGGTCACGCGTCGGATTGAGGAACGAAAACAGCCTTCCGTCCTGGGACATCGCAAGGTATCCGAAGGCGAGAACCAGGCCCGGGACTGCGAGTGGGAGCATCGAGAGGAAGTCGAGCACCTGGCGGCCTGCGACCCTGGAACGAACGACGACGTAGGCGATCGCGATGCCCAGAATGACGTCGAGGACCGTGGAAATGCTTGCGAACTTGAGGCTGTTGGCGATCGCGGGAACCGTGAGATCGTGTCCGAGCGCAATCCTGAAGTTCTCAAGCGTGAAGCTGCGAGGGAGCACACTCGCATACCAGTCATCTGAAAATGCGACAAGCACCACACCGAGGTGAGGGAGGATGGCCAGGAAGGTGATTCCGGCGAATGCCATTGTGCACAACCACGCCCCGGTGCCCCCGAGTCTGCGCGGGCCGCCACCTGTCGTCGCCTTTGCCATCATGGCATGGTTCTGCCTTCCGAAAATTCCCTTTCCCAGCGCGTAGAGCAGCGTGGTGGAAATGAGCATCGCAGCCACGAGGGCATAGGGGAACGGATTTCCCCCGATGTCCTTCAGGCCATAAAAGATCTGCACACTCGTGAGACGCGCATAGTCAAACACCAGGGGTGTGCCAAGTTCAGTGAATGCCCAGATGAAGACGATCGTTCCGCCTGCAAACAGACCTGACTTGATCAAAGGCAGCGTTATCAGCCGGAACCGGCGAAATCCGGTGCATCCGAGATTCTCTGCCGCCTCCTCCATGGCGGGATCTATGTTCGCAAGCGCCGCCACACAGTTCAGGTACAGGATCGGATAAAGGGTGAGCGCGTTGACCACCGCAATGCCTGCGAACTGATGCAGCGCAAACCAGTCATAGGTCCATCCCTCCGGCCGCAGTCCAAGCGCCACAAGCAGGGAGTTGAACGCGCCATACTGGCCGAAAATCTGCTTGATGCCTATCGCACCCACGAACGGTGGCAGGATCATCGGGATCAGGACCAGGGAGCTGAGAGCTGACTTCCCCGGGAATACATAGCGGTCACTGATGAATGCGAGTGGAACCGCAATGAGGAGCGCAAGACCGGTGGTAAGGCAGGCCAGGAGGAACGAATTGGCCAGGCCCTCCCGATAGAGGGGATCGGCGAGGAGGGCGACGAAGTACGCAAACGTAAGCTTGCCGTCCGCATCGACAAATCCCCCTTTCAGGATCTGAAGGATCGGCCAGGCGAAAAACACCGCAAAAAAGAGCGCGGTAACAAGAAAGACAATACGCGCGGCCGATTTCGACATGCTGCCGAAGAGTGGGAGCGAGCGATCCGGCAGGGCAAGACAAGGCTCCCGTTTCTTAATAATTAGACAAGGCTAACTTTTTTTGCTTGCGGTAACTATTGGATGGATTTGTATGGGTTCATGCTCCCAACGTCATGCCGCCCAGCCATCAAGAGCGCAGTTCTTTCGCTCCTTCTCGGCGGGATCTCCATGGCCTCTCCGCTTCGTGTGGTCACGACCACAACAATGATTACGGACCTGGTCAGGCAGATCGGCGGAGATGCCGTAACGGTCACCGGCCTGATGGGGCCGGGCGTCGATCCCCACCTCTACAAGGCCCGTGCCTCGGATGTCATCGAACTCCAGAAAGCCGATGTCATTTTCTACAGTGGCCTGATGCTCGAGGGCAAGATGTCCGAGCTGTTCGAGCGGCTTGAAAGACACAAGCCGGTGGTAGCGGTCACGCGCGAAATCCCAAGAGAGCGTTTGTTGCATCCGCCAAAATTCGAGGGCCATCCGGATCCTCACGTCTGGTTCGACGTCTCCCTCTGGGTCCAATGCATCCGCCCGGTCGTGGACACGCTGGCGGCAAACGATCCTGCGCACAGGGCACAATTCGAGGCGCGGGGAAAGACCCAGCGAATCGCCCTTGAGGCGTTGCATCACTGGTCGCTGGCCAAGGCGACCGAATTGGCTGAAGAGCGCCGAATCCTCGTCACCAGCCACGACGCCTACAATTATTTTGGCCGCGCCTACGGATTCAAGGTGATCGGCCTCCAGGGGATTTCCACCGTCAGCGAAGCCGCCTTGTCGGACATGGCAAAACTCGTCGACTTCATACGCTCCCATCGCGTGAAGGCGATCTTCGTCGAATCAAGCGTGCCCCACGCAACCATCGAGAGGGTCTCTCTGGATGCGGGGGTCAGGATCGGCGGGGAACTTTTCTCCGATGCGATGGGGACACCCGGCGTGATCGAGAACGGCTACGACCTCGGAACCTACGAGGGAATGATCAAACACAACCTGACGACCATCGTCGAGTCTCTCAAGTGAACAGGGCATCGCTTCAGCCTCCGCGTCGTCTTCTTCGTCCCCTCGCACTTTTTGCAGCGATGATGTCCCCCTGCGAGATCGACGCCGCGCGCGAATTCAGCACGGATCGTCCCGATGCGACGGAGAGTCCCTTCACGCTCGAACCCGGACGTCTGCAACTGGAAACGAGCGCGGCAGGCTGGCTGCGGGATCGGCACACGCCCGAACGTGACGGCACGCATGTGGAAATCTGGAATCTCCTGCCTTTCAACCTGCGGGTGGGGTTGACGCCGCAATGGGAGCTGCAGGTGGTATTTGACGGGCATCTCGACCTGAAGGCAGAAAACCGTTCACTGGGCGCCCGTGTGCGCCAGCGCGGGGTCGGGGACGTCACCCTGCGCGCGAAACGCAATCTTTGGGGAAATGATGGCGGCAACACCGCCTTTGGCGTGATGCCGTTTCTAAAGATCCCCACGGCCTCTGACGGGCTCGGCAACGACTCCTTCGACGGAGGCATCATCTTTCCCTATGCCGCAGACCTGGGCAGCGGAATCGGCTTCGGTGCGATGACTGAGTTCGATGTCACGCATGACGCCAACGGAGGCCGTGACGTCATCTGGATCAATACGGTCACGATCGGTCGGGATCTCACGGACACGCTTGGCACATTCGTGGAGCTCATCCTCGAGACGGGCGCAGGCAAACCGGCATTGGCATTCAACGCCGGAATGACCTTCCTGCTGAATGACAACCTGCAGATCGATGCGGCTGCGACCGTGGGATTGACCCGCGCAGCACCCGATCTGGGCGTCACCATCGGTTTTTCGCAACGTTTCTGAGTGATCATGAGCCAGTCCTTTCCACCGCTTGAGATTCACGACCTGACGGTCGCCTACCACAAGAAACCCGTTCTTTGGGGAGTTGATCTTGTCATTGAGCCGGGCCGCCTCATCGGCATCGTGGGGCCAAACGGAGCGGGCAAATCGACACTCATCAAAGCCTGCATGGGACTCCTGCCACTCCAGAGCGGCTGGGTGAAATTTTTCGGCGAATCGTTTCACCGGATGGCGCGTCGCGTGGGCTACGTGCCGCAAAGGGAATCCGTGGACTGGGACTTTCCTGTCAACGTGATGGACGTGGTGCTGATGGGGCGGTACGGACGCCTCGGACTTTTGCGCCGTCCCAGCAAGTCGGACCGGGCAGTCGCGCGGGCCTGTCTGGAAAAGGTCCACCTTCTGCCCTACGCCAACCGCCAGATTGCCAACCTGTCGGGCGGACAGCAGCAACGCGTCTTCCTTGCGCGTGCTCTTGCCCAGGAGGCGGACATCTACTTCATGGATGAGCCGTTCGCAGGTGTGGACGCAGCCACTGAGGCTGCCATCATCGCGGTGCTGCGCGAGCTTCGCGACAGGGGAAAGACGCTGCTCGTCGTCCACCACGACCTCCCGACGGCCCGGCAGTATTTTGACGACCTGCTCCTGCTGAACATGAACGTCGTGGCCTTTGGCAGGACACCGGATGTTTTCACCGCCGAACTCCTGCAGAAGACATATGGCGGCCGCCTGACCATCCTTAGCGAAGTCGCGCAGGCGCTCGGCGCCCATGGAGCTTCGCGGTAGGGTGCTCCGTCCCGTTGCTGATGTACCGCCCGCAATGAACCGAACAGCGACCAAAGCACTCCTGATCCTGCTTCCGTTAACCATCGTGTCCCAGGCTGGGGCGGCCGGCGTTCGCGATTTTGTCGCCTCTGACTGGAACGCCCAGATCGTGCGTTTCCTCACGCTCCAGGACGCATCGGTCCGATTCGCCCTGATCGGCTCGGTCCTGCTCGGGCTGAGCTGTGGACTCCTCGGAAGCTTCATCGTGGTACGCAAGATGGCCCTGATGGGAGACGCACTTTCTCATGCCGTTTTGCCAGGGGTCGCGATCGGATTCCTATGGAACATGACGAAGGATCCCCTCGCGATTCTCATCGGTGCGACCGTCGCGGGCCTGCTGGGCACCTTCCTTGTGTCCGCGATCTCTCGGACTACTCGCCTCAAGGAGGACGCCGCGCTGGGCCTCGTTCTCGCGACGTTTTTTGCGATCGGAATCTGCCTGGTCACCATGATCCAGCGTCTGCCGACGGGCAACAAGAGCGGTCTGGACAAATTCCTTTTCGGCCAGGCTGCCGCCCTGAGCGCGGAAGACATCACGCTGATGACGATCGTCACCTCGATTGCCGTCATCATGGTGGTTGCATTCTACAAGGAACTGCTCGCATCGAGTTTCGATCCGGGATTCTCGCGATCCATCGGGTTGCCGACGCGATGGATTCACCACGGACTCATGCTGCTCCTGACCGCCTCTGTGGTCATCGCCCTCCAGGCCGTCGGCGTGGTTCTGGTTTCGGCCATGCTGATCACACCCGCGTCAGCGGCCTACCTGCTCACGGACAGGCTTCATCGGCTGGTGGTGCTGGCAGCCGTCTTCGGTGTGGGAGCAGGTGTGGCTGGCGCCTTTCTCTCCTTTGTAGGCCCAAGCCTTCCGACCGGGCCGCTCATGGTGATTGGCGCAAGCGCATTGTTCTCGGCCGCCTTTTTCTTCGGTCCGAGACACGGCGTGCTCGCGCGATGGCTGCTGCGACGGAGGGGCGCCGCCCGCACGCAGCGGGAGAACACTCTCAAGTCGATGTTTCACGTCATGGAGGCGTCGCATTTCCGCACGGAGGGGGTCACGCTCCACGACCTCGCGACACGGCGGCGTGAAACCATCGACGATGCCCAGCGGCTTGGTCGGGACCTTGTCCGCCATGGATTGGCGACGATTTCGGGGGAGGCGATCTATTTTACGCCCCCCGGACGCAAGAGGGCGGGGGAGATTGTGCGGAATCACCGCCTCTGGGAGCTCTATCTGACCCAGTCGGCAAACATCGCCGCGGACCATGTGCACGAGGATGCGGAGAAGATTGAACATATTCTCGGCGAGTCGGTGGTGCGTGACCTTGAACGGCGCCTGGGATATGCAACCTTCGATCCCCATGGAAGGGCGATTCCCACCGCGCGCTCGATCCACGGTGGAGACATGCGACGTGAAACGGGTAACGGATCCGGAAAATGAATGACATGATCCCAGCCTTCGATGCCCACGCGGTGCTGGTCGCGCCGTGGACGGAGAATGTTTCGCTGTTCGGATGGATTGCCGCCATGGGCTTTGCAGTGACCGGCGCCTGCGGCCTCGTGGGGAACTACCTGATGCTGCGACGCATGGCGCTGATGGGAGACGCAGTCAGCCATAGCGTGCTGCCCGGACTGGTGGCCGCGTTCCTGATCTCAAGCAGTCGCGGAACCTTTCCCATGTTTGCCGGTGCGCTCGCGGCAGGCGGATTCACGACGATCGCGATCGAGAGCATTCACAAGCTGACACGCGTAAAACAGGATGCCGCCATCGGCATCACGTTTTCAACCCTGTTCGCGATCGGTGTCGTCATGACGAGCCTCTTTGCGGGGCAGGTCGACCTCGACGCGGACTGCGTGCTCTATGGCGAAATCGCATTTGTTCCTCTCGAACCAATGGTCAGCATGGGCGGACTTGTGCTGGGACCGCTTCCGTTTGTCAGGATGGCCGCGGTGCTCCTGATCGTCGGAGTCCTGATCATTGCTTTCTACAAGGAACTGCTCGTCAGTGCATTTGATCCGGGACTGGCGCGTTCGCTTGGCACAAATCCAACCCTGATGCACTATGGGCTGATGGCGGCACTCTCGGTCGTCGTCGTCAGTGCGTTTGAATCAGTCGGAGCAATTCTTGTCGTCGCGATGCTGATCCTTCCCGGGGCGACGGCGTCGCTGCTCTCCACACGTCTTTCGAGGGTCCACCTGCTTTCGCTCGTGCACGCCGCGCTCAGCGCGTGGCTGGGAGTGACGCTTGGCGTCTGGCTCGATTGCTCGATCGCCGCCGCGATGGTCGTGGCGGGCGCACTGTTGTTTGCCATGGTCTGGATTGTCAGTCCAAACGAAGGACTGATCGCCCGCTGGCGTCGGCGGACTGTGCCAGCCAGGGTGCCCGAAACGGACGGCACTCCCAGTCCCATAGCCGGGGATGAATGAAGAGCGGGAGGCACTCACGCATTACCGAAAAACGGAATATCCGTCGGGACGATCGATTCATTCGATCCGCTGTTCGGCAAATGTCCTCTTCGCGCAGTCCGGACAGCTTACGCCCGGGGTATAGTCGGCGTGGGATTGCTTCGCGACGGTGACAGGCAGCTGGCATCGGGGACAGAGGATTGATTCAGTTTCCTTCAAGGCGGTGTCCAGACCGACACGCTGATCGAAGACAAAGCATTCGCCCTCAAAGTGAGCGTTCCCGCATTCCTCGAAGTACCGGAGAATGCCACCGTCGAGCTGGAAGACGTTTGTGAATCCCTCGCCTTGCATGAACGGCCCGGCTTTCTCGCAACGGATTCCACCCGTGCAAAACATCACGATCGGGCGTGTTTTCCAGTCGCTCGGCAGCCTTCTCGCCGCCCCGGGAAAGTCGCGGAAGTGATCGATATCCGCGGGCACCGCACCCTTGAAGGTGCCCGAGTGAATCTCATAGTTGTTCCTCGTATCCAGCAGTGTGATCTCGCGTCCTTCGTCGAGCCATTCCTTCAGTTCACGCGGAGAAAGCTTTGGTGATGGCCGGCCGGCAGGATCCACACCGGCAACTCCGAAGGCGATGATCTCCCGCTTGATCTTCACACGCATGCGATCATAGGGCCGTTTGGTGCTTGAGCTGCGCCGCGCAGTGAGGCTGTCAAGGCCCGGCAGCGCGCGCAGTTTCTCCAGCAATTTCTCTGCCGCCGCCGACCTTCCCGCGACATAGAAATTGATTCCCTCCTCGCTCAGCAGGATAGAGCCGCAAAGCTCAGCTACCTGGCAGAATGCAAGCAGTTCCGATTTCAATTCCTGCAAGCCCGAGAGGCGGGCAAACCGGTAACCGGCAAGATGAAGGTAGGCGTCCATGTCCAAAGGTCCGCGATCCTGACACTTCAGGCCATGGATCGCCAAGCGAACAAACGAGTCTGTATCAAAAGCTGCACGAATACCCCAGGGTGAAACCAACGGCATCGATGCCGGGGTTGGGTTTGGTCTGCCCTCCATTCGACATGTGCTGGAAGAGTATTCCCAGACTCATGCGGCGGCCCGGCGCGACTACGTGCTCGACGCCACCGCGCGCAAACCAATGCAGGGTGAAATCCTGGCCCTGTCCGCCCTTGACCCCTCGGGAATCCAGGAGCCCGAGTCCGCCTCCCGCACCTCCTACAAGTCGCCAGCGACCGCGCCGATCCCAGAGTTCGATTGAGGGAGAGCCCCCGACGGCGATGTAGTGCGACTCCGGACCTTGATCGATCCACGTCGCCTGCAAAGTGAGACGATGCCGGATCCGCAGGCGAAGGCCATTACCGAGATTCCAACCAAGTGCCTCCCTTGATCGCCAGGAGAACTGGGTTGGAAACAATCGGTAGGAAAGGGGAGTGCCCGTCCCGACCTGCCAGATGGTACCGCTTTCCACATCGAAGGAAAACTGCTCCGCCGGATGCAGCTCACTCGCCGCCGTGCACGGGTCTTGATACAGGAGGCACGTCAGCAGCCAGCAGGGGATCAACAGCCCGAACCGAATGGACATCGCAGATCGCTGAAAAGTGTTTTGCACGGGTCACAGTAGGGTCGGCAGAGGAGCTGTCACACTCAATTGCACGATGAAACGGTTTCCCGCTGCAGAGCCAGTGCCAGGCAACGTAAGCAGTTGCCATTGGGCGGCGGCGACGTGCAGCATTCCCAATCCCATTTCCCGAAAAACGCCGATGCTCTTTTCCTCAGAAGAACTCCATGCGCACCTGCACGATCCCCGATGGATCGTCTTTGACTGCCGACATGATCTGGCAGACACCACCAGGGGGAGAAGACTCTACGATGCGGGACACATTCCGGGCGCGTTCTTTGCGGGAGTGGACACCGACCTTTCGGGTGCAAAGACGGGACGAGGTGGCCGGCACCCCCTTCCGGAGTCGGGCGAATTCCTGGCCTTTCTTGCCCGCTCGGGCGTGACGGCTTCCTCCACAATCGTCGCCTACGACGACGCCGGCGGGTTCTTTGCGGGGCGCCTTTGGTGGATGATGGCGCGCTGGCTGGGTCATGAAAAGGTTGGATTGCTCGACGGCGGGATCACCCGCTGGCGGGCAGAGAGCCGCATTGTCACTACGGAAGCTCCAGAACCCCGGAACGAGACACGGTTGCTTAACAAGCCCGATTCGAGTGCCAAAGTGCCAGTGGAGGAGATCCTGGCGCACCTTGGCGACGGACGTCTGCTTGTCATGGATGCCCGCTCCGAGGACCGCTATCGGGGCGAGGTCGAACCCATCGACCGGGCAGCGGGGCACATTCCGGGTGCGGTCAACCGCTTCTTCAAAGCCAACCTAAATCAAGACCTGACATTCAGGTCGCGTGAGGTCCTCAGACGAGACTACGAGGCCCTGTTGAAATCACGCCCGCCCACCTCTGTGGTGCACCAATGCGGATCAGGCATCACGTCGTGTCTCAATCTGTTCTCCATGGAATACGCCGGGCTTACCGGATCGAGGCTTTACGTGGGTTCGTGGAGCGACTGGGTATCGGATCCATCCCGCCCCGTGGCAGTGGAGCCAAGGAAAGCCTGATTGCGAACACGATCCGGACAGTAGCCCGAAGAAGGCTCCCATTCCTTCCCTCTATTGCTGGCGGCCGGTCAGCCAGATAAAGAGGACGACAATTGCGAGCACTCCGAGTGTCGCGAACGCAATCTTGATCCAGCTCTTCGGGTATTCACCGGCGATTGAGCCCGTGTACCCGTTGATCACGCACTGGAAACTCCTGCCATGAAAATCGTAGCTCACCATCCAGATGGGCACGAGGATATGCTTGAAGGTCTGCGCCGAAAAGGCGGACCGGACATTCAGGTCACGATGCGTGTCCCCCGGAACGCGCGACGCGCACAGGCTCACCGTCTTTGATTCCATCTTGGTCCGCGCCACCTGTGCGGCGCTGGGCAGGTCGATCTGGTAGCGTTCGACGACCCAGCCTGAAATGAAACTCGGATTGTAGGGCACCAGTTCCTTCGTGGGGAATGGTTCCACGCCGTGGACGAGTTCGGGATGCACGCCACGCGACGCCGAAACGAGTTCGTCGTCAAAAAAGTGGTCGAGCGCGCCCGAAGAGGGATACCAGCGCACCTTGCGCACCTGCCGTGTCTGGCGTTGTCCTTTCGCATCCGTGTACGATTCCGTTTCGTAGTAATAATCTCCAGACATCGCGGTCCAGTCGGCGTGCACCTGGGCGTCGAATGTCCAGTATGGAATGTAGAGCCCCTTGACGGTATCGGTCATGGCGCCCCGTTTGAGACGATTGGGTGCAAACCAGCGCGAGCCGTACCACTTCCGAATCGAATCCCGCACCTGCGAATCGCTGAGCTTGAGCGGCAACAGGCTCTCCGGACGAAACGATTCCTTGATTTCCTCGTAGGGCACAAGGGAGGCCGATCCGCAGAAATCGCAGCGCTGGCCTACATTCTTCTCGTCAAAAACGGAAATCGCCTGGCACGACTGGCATTTCACCTGGATCTTCTTCGCCTGCCATCCCCTGGCTGAATCGGGAATATTGCGAAGCGCCTGAACCAGTTCGTGTTCGACGATGGCGTCCGGCGTCTGGCTGAATCCGCTCAGTTCAACCGTCGCAGGGGAGACCGTGCCGCAGAAACTGCAGACAAGCGCCTTCTTTGCCGGATTCCAGGTGGCTTCCGCGCCACAGGAGGGGCAGGAAAACTTTGAGCGGGCCTGTGCTTCCATTCGCGATCGGGCGGCCTACGGCTCAACTGTTCATGAAGTCGGTGAGGGCAGACCGGGTGATACGCCAGGTCGAGCCGATCTTTTTCCCCTTGAGGGAGCCTTTCTCGAGCTCCGCAATAACATCGGCTTCGGCGACCCCAAGCGCCTGGGCCGCCTGGGCCGGTCCAAGGAGATCCATGGCCGCGCCGGACTGCGGAGTCGCAGCGGTGACCGGTGGGCCGCCGGCGGGCGGTGTGCCTTGCGGGCCGAACATTCCGCCCGGCTGGTTCATCATCTGCTGGGCCATGCCGAACCCCATAGCCAGTTCCGCAGCGGTGCCTGCAGGCCCCGCGCCGCCGCCCTGACCCATGCCTTCGGCCATCTTGAACTTGATGTAGTCGTTGAGATTTCCAATGGCTGCCATGCTCGAACGTTTGTCGATGGCTTGCTCAACCTCCGGCGGTACGGACACATTCTCGATGATGAAACTTCCCAGTTCGAGGCCGTACTTTTCCTTGAGCGTCGGATTGATCAAGGGCAGCAGGGCCTCGCCAAGTTCACCGTAGCGCGAGGCCACATCGAGGGCAGGCAGCTTGGAACTCGCGAGGGCATCGGTAAACACGCTTACAAGGCGCGACCTCATCGTATCGGCGAATTCATCCAGGCGGAAATGATGATCGGTACCAGCAACCTCCTTCAGGAATGTAGGCACGTTCGAGATGCGGAAATCGTAGGTGCCGAATGCGCGCACCCTGACGATGCCGAAATCGGCATCACGAAGCATGACCGGATTGGATGTGCCCCATTTGTTGCCCGTGAACAGGCGCGTATTGACGTAATAGACATCCGCCTTGAAGGGGCTTTCGAAGCCGTACTTCCAGCCCTTCAGCGTGGAAAGAATCGGAATGTTGTCGGTGGTGAGCGTGTGTTTGCCCGGGCCGAAGGTGTCGCCGAATTGTCCGAGGTAAACGAACTGCACGGTCTGCGACTCTCGAACGATGAGCTGCGCACCGCGTTTGATTTCCTTGTCCTCATCGGGGAAACGCCAGGAAAGCGTGTCGCGGGAATCGTCCTCCCACTGGATGATTTCAATAAACTGTGACTTGAGATAATCGAGAAGGCCCATGGTCGAGGATTGGATGAGTACTTGATGGAAAACACGCGAAACCCGCCCGGGTTGCGATAAGAAACACGAATTCTTCCTGCGCAAAATTTGCAGCACACAAGGAAAGGCTTCCCCTTCGGCGCCGCTTCAGCAAGTTCACTTCAGTCCAACCAAACCACACTCATGCCTTCGGACGTCACCGAACTCATTCCGCACCGCCCGCCGTTTCTTTTTGTCGACACCATCGTGTCCGAGTCCGCCGACGGGCTTGTTGCTAGCCGCACGTGGCGCCCGGAAGAGGATTTCTATCGCGGGCATTATCCCGGCGCACCGATCACGCCGGGCGTGCTTCTCTGCGAGGCTGTATTCCAGACCGGAGCGCTGTTTCTTTCCAGGCAGGCGATCGCTCAAAAGACCGACCTGGGGTCAGGCGTCCCGCTCCTGGCGAAAATCAGCGATGTGCGTTTCCGGAATCCGGTGTTTCCAGGGAATACGATTCTCATTGAGGTGAAACGGAAGGACGTCATGGGGGGCTTCACGATCATGACGGGTGCGGTTAAGAAAACGGACAACACCCGCGTCCTGAGCGTTGAATTTGCGGTTGCGTGGAAACTTCCCAATGGTGGATCCGGCCCGACGTCGGTCACTCCGCCTTCCTGAACCCGCCATGCCATGTCTGACTTTCTCGCTCTGACCGGAAAAACGATCCTAGTCACCGGCGTCGCGAACCGCAAAAGCGTCGCCTGGTTTGTCGGCAGGGCCCTGGAGGAGCAGGGGGCGCGCGTCGTCTACAGCGTACGCTCCGAATCCCGGCGCGATTCCGTGCAGGGGATTCTGAAGGGCCGAATAGTCTTTGTCTGCGATGTGGCGAAGGAAGGCGCAGCGTCGGGCCTGGCCGGGGAGCTTTCCGCTGCGGGCATCGGTGTCATCCACGGACTGGTGCACTCGATCGCCTTCGCGAACTACTCCGAGGGATTCAAACCCTTTCATGAAACCAGGCGTGAAGATTTTCTGGAGGCCACCGCCATATCGTCCTTTTCCCTGGTGGAACTGGCGCGTGCGCTCAGGCAACTCATGGACCCGCAGGCATCGGTGGTTTCGATCGGGATTTCTTCGCTGCTGGTGACACCCGACAACTACGGCTACATGGGGCCCATCAAGGCCGCCCTGGAATCCACCTCGCGTTTCCTGGCGAAGTCCTTCAGTGCGACCAGCGGGATCCGCTTCAATGTCGTGGGTGCGGGACCGCTCAAGACAAGCGCGTCGGCGGGCATCCCGGGATACCTGGAAAGCTACCTCTACGCTGAGAAACTCACCTTTCGCAAACAGGCGCTCTCCACGGAGGAGGTCGCCAACACCGTGCTTTTCCTTCTCAGTCCGCGCAGCAGCGGCATCAATGGCACGACGATCGTGGTCGATGCCGGACTGGGATCGAACGCCTTCGACGCGGAGGTGATCCGGCTGGCCATGCGGCCGGAGGGAAAATAGCGGTCCACAAGAGTTCATGCGTTTCGAACACACATGCCTTGAATCGCTGGCGACAGCCCTTCCGACGGAGGTCCTGAGCTCCACGGAAATCGAGCGCCGCCTCGAGCCGTTGTACCAGCGGCTCAATCTGCCCGAGGGACGGCTCGAGCTCATGACGGGCATCCGTGAGCGTCGGGTCTGGGCGCGCGGAACTTTGCCGTCCGACGCGAGCGCCCAGGCAGGACGAGCCGCGCTGGCGCGCTCGGGAGTGCGTCCCGAGCAGATCGACCTGTTCATCCACAGCGCGGTCTGCCGCGACATGCTGGAGCCCGCCACCGCCGCCTTTGCCCACCGAAAGATCGGCCTGCCAGCGCACACCCAGATCTTCGACCTGTCCAACGCATGTCTGGGATTCCTCAACGCGCTTACCGTGGCCGGGAGCATGATCGAGGCGGGACAGATACGCTGCGCACTGGTGGTGGCGGGTGAAAACGGCCGTCCGCTGGTAGAGCAAACGTTGGCGACGCTTCTCGAAAAGCCGCTGACGCGAAACGAGATCAAACCCTATTTCGCCAATCTGACGATCGGGTCGGGCGCGGTGGGCGCCGTTGTTTGCCACCGCTCGTTGCTGGTCGGCGGACGCAACGCGCATCGTCTGGTGGGCGGGGCGGCACGTGCGGCCACGGCGCACAGCGACCTCTGCAGGGGCGACACGCATGGAGCGGACGCGCTGGCAATGCAGACAGATTCGGAACGCCTGCTGGAGGCGGGCGTGGCGTTGGCAAAGGAAACCTGGGAAGAATTCTGCCGCATGGTAGACGGCAGCGCTGCAGGTTTCGGACGCTACATTTGCCACCAGGTCGGCCACGCCCATCGACGCCGCCTCTACGAGACCTTGGGACTGGACCTGGCCAAGGATTTTTCAACCTTCGAAACTCTCGGCAACATGGGTTCGGTGTCGCTGCCTGCGACACTTTCCGCCGCCATCGAGGCAGGTGAAGTCAGGCCGGGACAACGGGTGGCGCTGCTGGGCATCGGCAGCGGACTCAACTGCCTCATGCTCGCGCTCGAATGGTGACGCCCGATTCGCTTCCTCCGGCCGTGCGCGGGTTGTACCCATTTGCGCCGTCCGTGTTCACCACGCCGCACGGTGCACGCATGAGCTATCTCGACGAAGGTCCGCGGCGCGATGAGGCGGTCGTGATGCTGCATGGGAATCCCACCTGGTCGTTTTATTACCGCAACGCCGTGCTGGCGCTGCGGTCGCGTCATCGCTGCCTGGTGCCGGATCACATCGGCATGGGCTTGTCTGACAAGCCGGAGGCGTATCCCTACACGCTGGCGACGCGCATTGCTGACGTGGAAGCCCTGGTGGGCGTGCTGGGGATCAAAAGAATCCACCTGATCGTGCACGACTGGGGCGGTGCGATCGGTTTCGGACTCGCAGTAAAGGATCCCGGCCGCATCGGTCGCATCACGATCCTGAACACAGCGGCGTTCCGTTCGCAGCGCATCCCGAAGCGCATCGCGCTGTGCCGGTCGCGTCCGTTCGGCACCTGGATCGTCCGCGGGCTGAACGGGTTTGCCGGCCCGGCCGTCAACATGGCCATGCACGCCCGGCGCCTGACCGCCGCCGAAAGGCAAGGGTACCTCCTGCCGTACAACTCCTGGGCCAACCGGGTGGCGGTGGACGCCTTCGTCAAAGACATCCCGCTGGAACCCGATCATGTTTCCCATGCCACGCTCCAGACGATCGAAGCGGGCCTTGTCCAGTTCCGGTCACATTCCGTGAACATTGTCTGGGGCGGAAAAGATTTCTGCTTCAATCACCACTTCCTGAAAGAGTGGAAAACTTTCCTGCCGCAAGCCACCGTGACGCTACTGCCCAACGTCGGCCACTACGTCCTAGATGACGGCAGAGACGAGCCCGGACTCGACGCATTGATGAACGGGATTTGAGGAGGTTCGGCCCGTATTGTTGTGGGCGAGTGGAGGAATGCGGCAGGAAGAGGGGCTTCGGAATGAACGCAAACAAAGGTTGTCGGCGGTTGTTGCAAGTGCAGAGGCTGCGGCGGGTGGAGTCGATGGCGATGATGGAGATTCTGCCGGCGGAGCGGGTGATGGCGTGTGTAGCCTGACCGATTTAAGGGAGCGTCACATAGTAAACATAATGTTTATTGTGCGAAACCAGCGTGTCCGGCCGCTTGCTGGCCCGGAAATGCCAGCACTCCGATTCTTGCCGCTATCTCGCCGGTCCCCAGCGTTTCGTAAACGGATAGTAGATCCACAGCGGACGCCCGACCACGTCGCGGGCCGGCACAAAGCCCCAATAGCGCCCATCCAGGCTGTTTCGGGAATTGTCCCCCAGCGCAAAAAAACTGTCCTTCGGGACTGTCAACTGCCTGCCCAGCGCGAGTTCTCCATAGGGAATGTAGCCCGCATACAGGCCGTCGCGCTCGTTGTTTTTCTGGAAGGCCCGCGCGCCCTCAATCGGCTGCCCGTTGCGCAGGAGGATTCCGGCACGGGTGTCCGCCGCTCGTCCGCCGGTTGCCACGTCGCTTTTTCCCAGTGAGCCTTCACGAATCTCGATGACGTCGCCGGGGCCGCCCACAAGACGCTTGATGTAGTACTGGTCGCCGTGCGTGTCGTTGATCCCGGGGATGTTTCCGGTCCGGAACACGAAGCCGCTGCCGATTGGCGGCTGGATGAAGTGATAGCTCATCCGGTCAACAAAGAGCTGGTCTCCCGTCAGTATGTCGAATGAAAGGATACGATCCCCTGTCTGGACAACCTTTCCCGTCTTGAAGAATCGCAGGTTTTGCGAGCGCCCCGCAATGCTGACCGTACGGATCTGCGACTGCCCGCGGGCGTTCAGCTTCTCCAGTGCGCTCTCAAGACTGCTCTCTCCGGGAAAGAATGCCTCGCGCAACGCCCAGTCAAAATCGAAGTCCAGTGGCACCGTGAAGGAGACCGGCACGCCGTCGACGAACAGCGTGTATTCCTTGAGCTTCGTTGGCAGCACCAGCCAGCTGCGACCATTTACGATGCGATTCGAAATGATGCCGCGGCCTTCGCCGCCTCCGTAGGTGAATTCGATCTCACCGCTGGCCGGCGCATCGATTCGCCGCGCGCGTGCGCCAAGCATGAGAAACCGGAACGCACGCTGGGCCACATTCGGCTCATCGGCGGTCGTGCGAAAGACCTCGGGCGTCATGCCATAGTAGCTGGGCCACATCGAATTGGTCGGGATCTTGAAGGGCTGGATGAAATAGGAACGTATGCCCAGGATCACAATCGCCGCGACCAGGAAGAACTCCACGTTCTCCACGAACGAGGATTTTGGATAAATCCTCCCGCCGTACCGACGCAGCGTCTCCTCCAGCGTCTCCAGGCTCAGTTTGAGCCTGGAGGCATCGCCCTTCTTCTCCTTGAGCAAGGCGCGAACGCCCGCCGCCTTGGCCTGCAGCTCCGCCACTTCGGACGGTTCCATGACATCCCGCCTGAAATTGTAGACCTTGTCAGCGAGTTCCAGCCAGTTGCCGGCGAGGGTGCGCAGTTTCTTTTCCTGGGAAGCGAATAGACCAAACACGGGAGGAGATGCGGTGATGGATGACGGACGCGGGAGAGGTGTCAGTTCTTGAGAACCTGGATAAAGGCATCCGGCGGGATCGAGACGCGCCCGATCTGCTTCATCTTCTTCTTACCTTCCTTCTGCTTGTCGAGGAGCTTGCGCTTGCGGGAGATGTCGCCGCCATAGCACTTCGCAGTGACGTCCTTCCGCATTTCCCGGACGTTGTCGCGGGCAATGATCTTGCCCCCGATGGCGGCCTGGACCGCAACCTTGAACATCTGCGGTGGAATGATCTCCGCCAGTTTCTCGCAGAGCTGACGCCCCTTCCCCTCGGCCTTGTCACGGTGAACGATGCTGGCAAAAGCATCGACCGGATCACCATTGATGAGGATCTCCATCTTCACGAGATCACTCGCACGGTAGTCGCCGATTTCATAGTCCATTGAGCCGTAGCCGTGCGTGATGCTCTTCAGGCGATCATTGAAGTCGACGAGAATTTCATTCAGGGGAAGGATGCACGTCAGCATCACCCGATTGGCATCCAGCGTATCGGTGTGATCGCAGCTGCCGCGCTTTTCCATCACGAGCGCCAGGATGTCGCCCAGGTTCTCATTCGGAATATGGATCGCCGCCCTGATCGTCGGTTCGCGGATTTCCGTGATGGTCCCGGGATCGGGAAGATTGACGGGATTGTCGACCTCAATGATCTCCCCCCCGTGCTTCACCACCTGGTAAACTACGCTGGGATAGGTAGAGATGATTTCAACGTCGTGCTCGCGGCGGATGCGCTCCTGCGTGATCTCCATGTGGAGCAGGCCGAGAAAACCGCAGCGGAATCCAAAGCCGAGCGCCACCGAACTCTCCGACTGGTAGACGAACGCGGCATCGTTGAGCCGGAAGCGGCCGAGCGCGGCTTTGAGTTTCTCGTAGTCGGAGCTGTCGAGCGGATAGAGACCGCAGAACACCATCGGTCTGACTTCCTTGTACCCCGGCAGCATTTCCATGGCGGGTTGCCGCGCCAGCGTGAGGGTGTCGCCAATCTTGATGTCCGCGGTATCCTTGATGGTCGAAACGACATACCCGACATCCCCGGCATCCAGGGATTCGGTCTTCGACATTTTGGGAGTGAAGACCCCCACTTCCTTCACTTCCGATCGCTGATCGGTACTCATCAGTCTCATCATGTCCCCGGCCTTGATCGAGCCAGAGAACACCCGCGTATAGGCGATCACACCGCGGTATGAATCGTAGAGCGAATCGAAGACCAGGGCGCGCACCTGCGGATAGGACGCCCATCGCGGCGGCGGGATCCGGGTGACAACCGCTTCGAGGATATCCTCAATGCCGATGCCTGATTTCCCGCTCGCCAGAATGGCCTCCTCAGCCGGGATCGTAAGAATGTCCTCGAGCTGCTTCATGCACAGCTCGAGATTGGCGCTGGGCAGATCGATCTTGTTGATGACCGGTATGATCTTGAGTCCCTGTCCGACGGCTAGATGGGCATTGGCGACCGTCTGCGCCTCAACGCCCTGGGCAGCATCGATCAGCAGCAGCACGCCTTCACAGGCTGCCAGGGACCGCGACACCTCGTAGGAGAAGTCCACGTGACCGGGCGTGTCCATGAGGTTCAGCTTGTAGAGCTGTCCGCCCTTTGCCCGGTACGCCATGGTGACGGGGTGACTCTTGATCGTGATGCCCCGCTCCTTTTCCAGGTCCATGGAGTCGAGATGCTGCTCGGTCATGATGCGCTGTTGCACGGTGTTGGTGTACTCCAGCAACCGGTCGGACAGCGTCGTCTTGCCGTGATCGACGTGGGCGATGATGCAGAAATTGCGGGTGAACGGGACGTCCACCGTGGGCGATGATTCGTTTTTGCTCAAAATAAGGTGTCGCTGAAAACTGCTTCGCACACGGCGTCAGACCGAGGTCAGGTCGGAAAGCTCCGAGAAGCTCTTCACCTGCCAGGTTTTCTCCGTGCGTCTGGCCAGGCCTGCCAGCACTGCTCCGGGGCCGAGTTCCCAGAAGTGCGTGATCCCTGCGGCGGCGGAGGATCGCATACAGTCCTCCCACAGGACGGGAGAAACCACCTGTTTCACGAGCGCCGACTTGATCGCTGCGGGATCGTGGATGGCATTTCCCGTCGTGTTGGTGAAAATGGAGAGTCCAGGAGCAGCAAACGGGATCGGATCCAGGAACGCCGCAAATCCGGAACGGGCCGGTTCCATCAGTCGGGAATGATAGGCGCCGGCGACATTGAGTGCCATGACCCGTTTCCATCCCCGCTCCTTGCATGCGGCAATTGCCGCTTCAATTTTCGACTTCTCGCCGGAGATGATGATCTGACCCGGAGCATTGAAGTTTGCCGCCTCGATATCGAACTCGCGGCAGAGATCGGCCACCCGGGCGCGCTCTTCTCCGATCACTGCAGCCATGCCTCCGGTCGTTTTCTCACAGGCAACCTGCATCAGGCGTCCGCGTTCGGCGACAATTCGGAGACCGGTCGCAAAATCGAAGACACCTGCGGCGGCGCAGGCGGTGACCTCACCCAAGGAAAGCCCGAAGGAGGCAACCGGCTCACCCGCGGGGATACGGCCGGATTCGTGAAGCGCAGCCAGGAGGGCAAGTCCGTGGACAAACAAGGCTGGCTGACAGACGCCCGTTTCGGTGAGTGCTGCCTCCGGCCCCTCGAAACTGACTTGCGTCAACTTCCATCCCAACGTGCGGTCAGCTTCGTCATAGAGCGCACGCGCAGCGGCCGACGCTTCATAAAGCGATCGGCCCATTCCGACTTTCTGGGCTCCCTGCCCTGCAAAGAGAATTGCGATGGCCATGGCGATGAAACCCTCAAGAAAACCGGCTGCGCGGCGAAAAACCAAGTCCTAAAAGCATCGGCAATCTTGGTTTGCTTGCATTTGCGAGGCTCCTGAACAGCAAACCCTGAATCACGAACGCGCGCGAAAAAACCGCTTGCGTTTGTTTCCCGAAGATTGATTTTCCACGGGTTCAGTTGGATGCGGGCTCGTAGCTCAGTTGGCAGAGCGCCTCAATGGCATTGAGGAGGTCGTCAGTTCGATTCTGATCGGGTCCACCAACTCCCCGGTTGCCTCCATTGCGCAATACGCGCGGGTCGGCAGGCATCCGAGGCTTGGGCCTGCCGGCGACCTACTCCTCATCCCGCATGCGCAGCCGGAAGCTGAACGTCCCCCCTTTTCCATTGGGCGGGGGTCCCAGATTCGGAATGGCATTGAAGGCATCCAGGACGGCGTGGTCGAAGTCGCTGCTCCCGCTTCCCCCAAGGATTCGTGTCCC
>JAGOJU010000002.1:132762-137382 GCA_017994935.1 Opitutaceae bacterium | reverse complement strand
ATGCAGGCGCTGGTGATCGACCTGCGCAACAATCCTGGCGGGCTGCTCGACGCCGCGGTCGAAGTGGCCGAGCCGTTTTTCAAGAAGGATGAGCTCATCGTCTATACGCAGGGACGCGACCCGAGGGATCGAGAGGATTTCAAGGGTGAATCCGATGACCCGCCGCTGACGGTGCCGCTGGCGGTGCTGATCAATGCGGGCAGCGCCAGTGCCGCGGAGATCGTGGCAGGAGCGCTGAGGGACACCCACAAGGGCGTCATTGTCGGCGAGCGCTCCTTCGGCAAGGGATCCGTTCAGACCATCTTCAATTTGAAGAACGGTGAAGGGCTGCGCCTGACCACGGCGCGTTACTACACGCCCAGCGGCGTCACGATCCACGAGAAGGGCATCGAACCAAATGTGGAGATCGTCATGTCGCCGGAGGAGGACCGTCAACTGAGGATCCAGCGCGTCCGGAGTGACGTGCAGAATGCCACCGATTTCAAGGAGCGGTTTGGCTTCGAGCCCATTCAGGACCGGCAGCTCGATACCGCCCTTGAAGTCATTCAGGGATTGCGGGCCTGGGAAGGTCGAGAGGAAGGCAAGTGATCCAGGCGGTCGCTGCATGATCCTCGCGGTGGAGAGTTCCTGCGACGAGACGGCCGTCGCACTGTTTGATCCGCGGTCCGGCATGCGTGGAGAATGGGTGCGCAGCCAGATCGCGTTGCATGAACGCTATGGCGGCGTGGTGCCGGATCTGGCCACCCGTGAGCACCTGCAGGTGGTGGGTCCGCTCCTTCAGGAATCGAGAGCGGTCTCCGATGACTGGCGATCGCTCACGCAGGTGGCCGTCACCCATGGTCCGGGCCTTGCAGGATGCCTCGCGATGGGTGTCGCGGCGGCCAAGGCGTTCGCGCTGGAACGGCGATTGCCCCTCGTTGCGGTCAACCATCTTCGGGGGCACGCGTTCTCGCCTTTCATTCCGCTGCACCAGGAATCTCCGGGATCATTTGAGGAGCGACTCAGCGCCCTGCTCCCCCATCTGGGTCTCATCGTTTCGGGAGGAAATACGCTGCTCTTCACGATTGGCCGGGAAAAATGCCTGACACTGATTTCGTCGACGCGCGACGATGCAGCGGGGGAGGCCCTTGACAAGGGCGCGAAACTCCTGGGACTCGGCTATCCGGGAGGACCGCTCATTGAAAAGGTGGCGAAGGACGGCAGAAGCGATGCCTTTGATTTTCCGCGGGGCATCGGGCCTCGCGACGATCTGGACTTCAGCTTCTCCGGACTGAAAACGAGCCTGCGATACCGGATCGAGAAAATGACACCCGGCGAGGTTGCCGCCCGGCTGCCTGATCTCGCGGCGAGTTACCAGCAGGCAGTCATCGATGCGCTGGTGAGGAAAACCATGGCGGCTTTTCGTCAGGACAACTACCGGAGCCTCGGCCTCTCCGGCGGCGTCGCAAACAATCGCGTCCTGCGGTCAGTGATGGAGGCCGCGGCAGGACGTGTGCGTGTCCCCTTGCTTGCGGCGCTGCCGGCTCATACGGGCGACAACGCCGCGATGATCGGATTCGCGGCGTGGATCGATCCGACCGTGAAGGTCGCCGGACTGGCGGAGATCGGCATTGTACCGAATCTTCCCCTGACCTGACGGGATGGGGAGTGATATCTCCGAAAAGGCTGCCATCGCCGTGGCGGGACAATTCAGGTAAAGTCGCGGCGGAGGTTGCTTGGGAGCAGGCCGAGTTCCTCGCGGTATTTTGCCACGGTGCGGCGGGCGAGGGTGATGCCTTTTTCCTGGAGTTTTGCCACGATCTCCTGGTCGCTGAGAGGGCGGCTCTTGTCCTCAAGGTAGATCAATTCCCCTATCATCTCCTTCACGCTCGTATTTGAAACGGCGTCGCCGCTGTCCGCCTGGTAGCCGGAGGTGAAGAAGAACTTGAAGTCAAAAACGCCATGCGGGGTCTTGATGTACTTGTTGGCGATCGCACGGCTCACCGTGGTTTCGTGCACCCCCACGACTTCCGCGATCTGGGTCATCGTCAGCGGCTTCAGCTTCGAGACACCCTCCTTGAAGAAATCCTCCTGCACCCGGATGATCTCCCGGGTGATGCGCTCGATCGTCTGCTGGCGCTGTTCGATCGAGTTGATGAGGAATTTCCCGGATCGCATGCGCTCGCGCACATAGTCCCTCTCGTCCTTCGACAGGGTGCCCTTCGCGATCATTTCCTTGTACGTGTTTGAAATGCGCAGGCGCGGGATGTAGTCGTTGTTGAGGGTGATCTTCCACTCGCCGTGGTCTTCCTCCACCGTGACATCGGGCACCACGACGCGATTGTTGTCGTCCGCGAAGCGGCGCCCGGGGGAGGGATCAAGCGTGCCGATTTCCTCGATCGCCACCTGCACATCGTCCATCGCAGAGCCAAGCTTGCGCGCGATGTCCGGGATGCGGCGCCGGGTGAGCAGTGCAAAATGGTCCCGAACGATGCGCGCGGCGAGGGAGTCGCTCCGGCCCTTTGCCTTCAACTGGAGCAGCAGGCATTCGCCGAGATCCTTGGCACCGATGCCGGCGGGCTCGAAGGTCTTGAGGGCCTGGAGCGCGAGTTGCACGGTTTCGAGGGGAAGCTGGGTTTGAAGGGCGACATCCGCCGGGGTCTCCGTGAGGAATCCGCGGTCATCAAGGCTGCCGACCAGATGCTGCATGGCAGCCATCGCCGATTCGTCGAGATCCGTCATCTCAGCCTGCCGCATCAGGTGTTCCTGGAGGGAGGTTTCACTGACCAGGGAGTCGAAGAAATGCTGGCGCTTTTCGGCATCCTCCGAGGTGAACGGCTGGGCTCCTCCCGCGTTGGACATGAAGTCGCGCCAGTCCTCATCGAGCTTGGTCAGGATTTCGTACTCCTTTGAAAAGTCCATCTGTTCGCGTTCATGCGGCTCGTTGCCGTTGGGAGGAGCCGCGTGTTCGCCTCCGTCACCGTTCTGCCCGTGATCCTCCTTTGCCCGGTCCTCGGCCGCCTTTTCGAGACTGATGCCCTCCATCGGCAATTCCTCGAGTGTGGGATTGTTCTGCAACTCCTCCTGGATGACGGAGCGCAGGTCCAGTGCGGCCACCTGGAGGATTTTCAATGATTGCCGCAATTGCGGCGCAAGAACCAGAGACTGGGTCTGGCGAAGACGAAGATCCTGGCTGAATCCGGGGCCGGCCATGATGGGTGAATCAGGCAACGCCCGCCGCTGCGGAGAGTTGGGCTCGGAGAGCGTCAGCGGGGCAGTTCAGGACGTGCAGGGATTGGAAGGGGGCGATTGGCACTTTGGGTGAGGAAAGATGCCGTGAAAGGCTGAGGCAAGCGGTGAAATGGGTTTCTAGCATGAAAGCTGCTTCATTCGGTGACGTCGTTGACACATCGTCCCGTTTGAATAGCGTTTTAGGATGATTACGCTCACGCCGCGTGCGGCGGCCAAGGTGCTGGCGATGCGTTCGGAACAAGAAGATTCCGATTCGAAGAAACTGCGCGTTTTTGTCGAATCAGGGGGATGCTCCGGTTTCCAGTACGGCATGTCGTTTGACCAGGAAAAACCCGGCGACCAAACTCTTGAGAGCGAAGGAGTAGCATTCCTGATTGATGCCACGAGCCTGGCCTATCTCGATGGATCGAACATCGACTTTGACGACGGTCTTCAGGGCAAGGGTTTCGAGATCAGGAATCCGAATGCCCAGAGCACCTGCGGGTGTGGCAAATCGTTCGCCTGATCGCGCCGGGATCCGACGGCGGGCGGCCCGAGCGAACGCGGGGTTCACTTGGTGGCGGTATGGAGAGCGACGATCCCGAACGTCATTCTTACAACGTTCACTGAAAAAAAACCGGCTTTCCTGATTTCCTCCGAAAGCTCCTGGTGGGACGGAAACGATTCCACCGAGCCGCACAGGTAGTCATAGGCTGCCTTGTCCCCGGTGACAGCCTTCGCAAGCCGTGGCATGACCCGTCTCAGATAGAACCGGTAGAGCGGGCGGAACCAGCGATGGGGTTGGGAGAATTCGAGCACGTGCACGCGGCCTCCCCGGCTCAGGACACGATGCATTTCGCTCAGTGCACGGTGGCGGTCCTCCATGTTGCGAAGGCCAAACGAGATGGTAACGGCATTCACGCTGCCATTCTGCATGGGAAGGTTGAGGGCGTCGCCCTGGCGGAAAACGACATTCTGGCGACCGTCGGGATGGGACGCCTTCTTTAGCTCAGCTTCCTCGAGCATGGGGAGGCAGAAATCCATGCCGATGATCGCGGTTGAAGCCGGCATGACACGCGCGAGCGCAAACGCCACGTCACCGCTTCCGGTCGCAAGGTCCAGCACTTGTGCGGGAGCGCCCCGCCTTACCATACGCACGAGGCGACGTCGCCACCAGCGGTCGATTCCTCCACTGAGAAGATGGTTCGCTGCATCGTATCGGCGGGCGATGCGCGCAAACATCGAGTTGACTGCGACGGGATCGGGCATGGAGAAGCGGGCGGTGTCAGCTCGTGGGGAAGGCGACGTCCCTCAGTCGACTGCCGTCCGGGGTCGCGCGGGTCGCGGTCATGGTGCTGACTTGAAGTGCTGGATCACCCATTTTGAAAGTGCGCCCTGCGGATTGAGAAC
>JAGOJU010000002.1:0-132662 GCA_017994935.1 Opitutaceae bacterium | reverse complement strand
TGTCAGCTCGTGGGGAAGGCGACGTCCCTCAGTCGACTGCCGTCCGGGGTCGCGCGGGTCGCGGTCATGGTGCTGACTTGAAGTGCTGGATCACCCATTTTGAAAGTGCGCCCTGCGGATTGAGAACGGTTTCTCCGGAAATCGGGAAACGGCGGGATTCCCCCTCCTTCGTCAGGAGCTTGAGTCCGTGCTGAAAATCGCGGAAACCCTCCTCGCAGAGTGCCCGGATGGTCTTGTCCTGCTTGAGGCTCATGTCGATCAATGCGGCCACGGCGGACTCATCGAAGTCGAGATCGAAACCGAATTCCGCCTTGAAACGTGTGGCAAAGGCGGTGACCTCCGCCCTGAAGACCGCGTGCTGCTGGTCGGCGTTCGCCCGCAGGAGCTGACGCAGCGTGTCGACGGGCTGCGCGACGGTGGCCGCGTCGATGCGGAAGCTCTTTATGGCGGTCGAGGGAAGTTCGAATTTGAAATCGCGAAACACGCGCTCGAGCACGGTCATCAATCCGCGTGCGCCGGTGTTTTCCCGGCTCGCGCGCTCGGCAACCTCGGTGATTGCGTCGGGGGTGATTTCGAAATCGATTCCATAACCCGAGAAGTCCGCACGGTACTGGCTGAGGATGCTGCCCTCGCTGGTCAGAAGGATCTTTTCCAGATCACCGGCCGTCAGACCCTGGCAAGCCACACGAACCGGAAGCCTGCCGACAAATTCCGGCTCCATGCCGTAGTCAATGATGTCGCGGGACTGGGCCAGCTGCAGGTAGTCGGAATCCAGTTGATAGGCCTGCGCGCCCTGGGCGCTGTTTGCAGCCGAGAATCCGATATTGCTGCTCTGGAGCCGGCGCTTGACGGAGAGGGCGAGCCGGTCGAATGCACCGCTGACAATGAAGAGAATGTGGCGGGTGTTGATGGTGCGCTTGCGTGGTTTGCCCGAGCGCTGAAAATCCATCATCGCCTGCATCTGCGCGGCAAAGTCGGTCTGGCTCGCGAGGTTGACATCAGTCTCCTCCATCAGTTTCAGGAGATTGATCTGGACGCCGCGTCCCGAGACATCGCGTCCCCCTCCGCCCGTGGCGGTACCCGTGCTGGTCGCGATCTTGTCGATCTCGTCGATGTAGACGATGCCGTACTGTGCGAGTTCGGTGTCACCGTTGGCAGCCTTGACCAAGTCGCGGATGAGATCCTCGACGTCGCCACCGACATATCCGGTTTCAGAGAATTTGGTGGCATCCGCCTTGACGAAGGGTACGCCGATGAGCCGTGCGATGCAGCGCATGAGATACGTCTTCCCAACGCCTGTCGGTCCGAGAAGCAGGATGTTCTGCTTCGCGTAGTCGGTCTCACGCAGGTCCGGATTTTCGAGGCACGCGCGAACATGGTTGTAGTGATCGCAAATTGATACCGACAGCACCTTTTTTGCCTCGTTTTGCTGGATGACAAAACGATCCAGGTAGTCGCGGATTTCCTTCGGTCGGAGGCTGAAATTCCGGATTTTCGAGAGGGTTTCGGAGGAGTCCGGCTCCGGAGGGGGCGTTTTGCCCGGGGAGGGGGCGGGTTCCCCAGATGGAGCAGAATTTGTAAAAGCTGCACGAAAAGGGGAACCTTTCAGCAGATCCTGAATCTGCTTAGGCAGTTGTTCTAGTGGACTTTGCGGTTCTCCTTCGCTCATTTTTATTTCTGGAAAGGCGTGTTAGTTATTGACGAATCGATGGAACGGAAAATTCTTTAGGACATCTCACATAACCGGAAGACAAACAAAAGGATAACTCCCATGACGACGCCCCTCACCAATCTTACGAAGAGAGAAATTGTTCTCGAAATCTACGAGAAGACCGGCTTTCCGCAAAAAGAGATCGTGCACACGGTGCAGATGACATTGGACATCGTGATGCGTGCCCTTGCGGAGGGGCGCAATGTGGAGCTGCGTAATTTCGGCGTTCTGGAAGTTCAAAGGCGCAAGGCTCGCATTGGCCGGAATCCAAACAAGCCTGAAACAGAAGTGGTTATTCCGGAACGCGCGGTCGTCAAATTCAAGTCCGGCAAGATCCTGAAGCAACTTCTCAAGAAGCTCGACATTCAGGCGCTCTGACGCACTCGACCTGCTGCGTGGTGCTGCGCTGCCGGAGTCGCCTCAACTTTGCGAATTTTGCCCCGCGGAATTTTCCCTCCGCGGGTTTTTTGTCGCACCGAATCGCCGGGCGGGCCATTTCCTGCGCTTCATGGCATCGTTTCAGACGCTTCCCGGTTTTCGCGAATTTTATCCCGATGCGTTCGCGCAGCGCGCACACATCTTCCGACTCTGGCGTCAGGCGGCGCATGCCCATGGATTTTCCGAATACGATGCGCCGGTGCTGGAACCGCTGGACCTGTACCGTGCGAAATCGGGCGACGAGATCGAGACGCAGCTCTTCAATTTTGTGGACAAGGGCGGCCGCGAAGTGGCGTTGCGGCCGGAGATGACACCCACCGTCTGCCGGCTGGTCGGTGAAAAGGCCATTGCGCTGAAGCGACCGATCAAATGGTTCAGCATTGCAGAGTTCTATCGGTACGAGCGCATGCAGAAAGGTCGCGGGCGCTGCTTCACGCAGTTCAATGCGGATATTTTTGCAGAGCCCGGAATCGAGGCGGAGACGGAACTGATCAGCCTGCTGGTGCAATGCATGACGGGATTCGGGCTCGGCGCGGAGGACTTCACGGTCAGGCTGAGCGATCGTAATCTGTGGTTCTATTTCCTTGAGGCGCTTGGACTGGAAGATGCACGTGCGCGTGTGATCCTGGGCGCAATCGACCGGTATGAAAAGATCGGGGATGACGCCTTCAAGGACTACGTCTCGCAGTTCGGGGTGCTTGATCCCGAGGTGAAATCAAAGGTCCTTGCATTTCAGGCCATCCGCTCGCTTCAGGCGCTGGAGCAGATGCTCGCGCCTTTTGGGAGCGAGAGACTGATCGCACGGGTTGAGGAATGGCGCCGGCTGCTCGCGAATCTTGAGGCGATGGGTCTCGGCGATTTTGTCAGCGTGGACCTGGGAGTGGTGCGCGGTCTGGCCTACTACACCGGCTTCGTATTCGAGGCGTTTGATCGCAAGGGCGAATTGCGGGCGCTCGCAGGCGGGGGGCGCTACGACAACCTTGTGGGAAAGCTGGGGTACGCGGAGCTGCCCGCCGTCGGTTTTGCGATAGGCGACATGACCTTTGCGCTGCTGCTGGAGCAGCGGGGACTCACTCCGCCGCTTGTGCAGGCACCCGATGTCTATGTTGTCATCGGAGGACCGAAAGAGCGACTGTCTGCGCTTGGTGACATTCGCGCGTTGCGTGCCGCGGGATATCGCGTGGACTTCGCGCTGAGGGATCTTGCGTTTGGCAAGCAGTTCAAGGCCGCAGCCGAATCGGGTGCCAGGCTGGCGCTGATCTACGGTGGCGACGAACTCGCAAAAGGAGTTGTGAAAATTCGCAATCTTACGGAACGCAGCGAGCGCGAGGTCGGCAAGGCCAGCCTGCTCGAGGAAGTGCGCGGCTACTTTGGCAGTTGAATCCGGTCGCGGGTCCCCGCGGATTTTCGGGCCGGGTTCGTCAGGCTTTCCGGTCCAAACGCATCGGGCAGCAAGTCTTCCAGGGTGGTATCCAACCGCCCTTCGGAATCGCAGAGACTGAGGATGCGCGCATGGGGGCCGAATTCATTGATGACCTGGCGACACGCTCCGCAAGGTGATGTCGGTTTCGGTGTTGGCGTGTAGACCGCAACATGGGTGATCGCGGTTTCGCCGGCGGCAATTGCCGTAAAAATGGCCGTGCGCTCGGCGCAATTGCAGAGTCCGTACGACGCATTTTCTATATTGCAGCCCGTATACATCCGGCCGGACGAAGCGATCACCGCCGCGCCGACGCGAAACCGGGAGTAGGGCGCGTAGGCGCTGCGGGCTGCGATCATGGCGGCGTTTTCCAGTTTGCTCAAATTCGGCGGGGCGGGTTCCTTGGGCATGGCCGGCCAGAATGGCGGGTCACCTGAACTTTTCAGCAACATTCGCGAAGGCAGTCCGATCGCAACCCCGTGCACGTCCACCGCCTGATTCCAACCCGGCCAGCCGCGCTGGCGTTTTTCCTCTGTCTCTCGATCATGCATTCCGTCACCGGCGCCGAAAGCGCGTCTGGTGTGGCATCGTCCTTTTCGGACGCGGAGATACGTCAGGGTTTCCGCTCCGATCGTGTCCTTGTGAGGACGAGAGAACTTGCGCTCGTTTCCACCGCAGGTCCGGATGGGGCCTTTGCGACGGCGGAACTCCAGGCGGGTGTGAGAGCGAAGCGGCTCTATCGGCATCTGGACCGCCAGGAGGTACTGGAATTGAAACCAGGCGCCTCCGTCCGCGACGCAATCAGCTCCCTGCGCGCGAGCGGCCTGTACGAATTCGTGGAGCCGGACTATCTCCGCGTGGCCCAGGTCCTGCCAAACGACCCGCGCGCGTCCGAACAGTGGGCTCTCAACAACACCGGACAAAGTTCGGGCACGCCCGATGCAGACATCGACGCTCCGGAGGCGTGGGATACCCTGAGCGATGCCTCCGCCGTGATTGTTGCGGTGATCGACAGCGGTGTGCGTGCGACCCACGAGGATATCGCGGGCAACCTGTGGAAAAATTCCCGGGAGATTGCCGGAAATGGACGGGACGACGACGGGAACGGGTATGTGGACGACGTGAACGGCATCAATTCCATGGTGGCGTCCGGAAGTTCAGGCAGCGGCACGCCAACGGATGACAACGGCCATGGAACGCATGTGGCGGGGATCGTCGGCGCCGTGGGGAACAATGGCAGGGGGATCAGCGGCGTGGCCTGGCAGGTTCAGATCATGGCGCTCAAGTTCCTGGGGAGTGACGGGCGTGGATCGATCTCCGACGCGGCACAATGCATTGACTACGCCATTGCGAATGGCGCGAAGGTCATCAACGCGAGCTATGGGGCGCTGAGCACGGGACAGGGGCCGTCGCAGACGGAGATCTCCGCGATCCAGAGGGCGAGGGATGCCGGGATCGTTTTTGTGGCAGCAGCGGGCAATGACGGACTCAACCTGGATGTGGCCCGCACGTTTCCGGCGACCTATTCGCTGGAGAACATCATTACGGTGGGCAATTCGACCCGGCTCGAGGACATTGCGACATCGTCCAATACGGGGTCGGGTTCCGTCGATCTCTTCGCCCCCGGCAGCGAGATCCTGTCGCTGTCCCAGACGAGTGACAGCGCCTATGTTGTCCTGAGCGGGACATCGATGGCTGCTCCGCACGTGACGGGTGCGATCGCCCTTGTGCGAGCGCGGTATCCGGAATTCAATTACAGGCAGGCCATCAATCGGATTCTCCGCTCGGTGGATCCTGTGGCCAAATACAGCGGGCGTGTCCAGACGGGAGGGCGACTCAATCTTGCAAAGGCGCTGGTCGGAGCGGACACGCGGCCGTTCAACGACGATTTTGCCGCCCGCGCCCGGCTCCAGGGTGAACTCGTGCAGGTGCGTGCATCGTCTGCCGGAGCGGGCGCGGAGCCAGGTGAGCCAGGCCACGCGGGATTTGTTCCCCAGGCGACGCTGTGGTGGAGCTGGACCGCCCCCGTTTCAGGACAGGTCAATGTGGATACCCAGGGCAGTGCCTTCGACACGGTCCTCGCTGTCTACAGCGGCGGAGAGTTGGCAGCACTTGTTCCCGTGGCGTCAAATGACAATGCATCCAACAGCGTGACCAGCAGCGTCACCTTCACCGCGCAGGCGGGGACGACGTATCAGATCGCGGCCGGCGGAAAATCGTCCGCCGGAGGGCTCCTTCTCCTCAATCTGGGTGCGGCGCCTGCGAATGATGATTTTGCATCGGCGACGGAACTTTCCCGGATGAATCCCACGGTGACCGCAACAAATGCCAAGGCGTCGGCGCAGGCAAACGAACCCACTCACGCGGGGCGTACCCCGCGGCGGTCGTTGTGGTACCGATGGACGGCGCCGGCGTCCACGCGATATCAGGCGACCGTCATGAGCGCCCAGCTCAATCCCGTGGTTGCCGTCTACACGGGGAACTCGCTGAGTTCGCTGGTGGCCGTGGGTTCGGCAGTCAGCACGGCAACGGATGCGGAGGTGAACAATGCGATTGCTGGGTTCGACGCTCTGGCTGGCACGACCTATCTGATTGCGGTCGATTCGGCGGTGATCGGTGCAACGGAGGTCAATGGTGAGTTTACGTTCACGCTGACGGATGCTGCCTGGATTGCGGCGACGAACGACAGCATCACCAGTTCGCCCGTGGTAGGTGCCGACGGCACCGTCTATGTTGGCTCAAACGATGGGAGCTTTTATGCCTTCAACGGATCGGATGGCAGGGTGAAGTGGCGGTATTCGCTCGTGCCCGTGAGTCTCATCGACACCGGTGCGGCCGCGGTCGATGCGCAGGGTGTCGTCTATTTCGGAGCGTCGAATGGAAACCTTTATGCCCTCGTCGATGCCGGTGACAGTGCGACCCTGAAGTGGACCGCCGCGCTCGGTGGCTCGATCACCAACGCGCCCGCGATTGCCTCGGACGGCACGATCTACATTCGTATCGAGCGAGGCACCACCAGCGCAAATGCCGAGGCGCAACTTGTGGCCCTTGAGGGAGCATCGGGCGCGGTGAAATGGCGCTACTCCTTCGGGCAGGAGGCAAGTTACGCCTCACCCAGCATCGGCACCGACGGCACCGTCTATGTTGCGGGCGGGGATGGCGCACTCCATGCCGTGACCCCCGGCGGCACCAGAAAATGGCGATTCGCGACGGACGGTCAGGTCTATTCGTCTCCCGCAATTGACGCGGCGGGCAATGTCTACTTCGCATCGATCAATGGGGCGGTCCTCTCGGTTACCTCGGAAGGAATTCAACGTTGGCGAACAACCGTTGGCGGCTTTGTGTCCTCGTCCCTGGCCCTGGCGAACGGCACTGCCTATCTCGGAAGCTACGACCACCGGCTATATGCGCTGGACATGGATTCGGGCGTGGTGCGCTGGAGCTACCTGATGAACGACGAGGTGCGCGCTTCGTCGCCGGCTGTGGCGCAGGATGGGTCGGTGTTCATAGGCAGCTACGACAAGACCCTTCACCAGGTGAACAGCGACGGCACACTCCGGCGTACGTATGCCGGGGCTGGTTGGTTCCGTTCATCCGTTCTTCTGGCGGGGGGCCGGCTCTATTGTGGCAACAATGACGGGCGCTTGTACGCCTTTGATGTCGGCCTTCGGGGGGCATCGGGACAGTCCGCACCCTGGCCTCAGCACCGCCAGAACGTGCGGCGCCTGGGACGTGCCGTGGCTGGTTTTGATGATCCGGTGGCACTCGATCCGGATTTTGGCACGGGTCGCCTTACAAATCTTTCCGTGCGTACCGTGGCATCGACGGGAGAGGCGAGTCTCATCACGGGTTTTGTTGTTGCGGGAGGGGCGAGTGCGGACACCCGGACGCTCCTGTTGCGCGGTGTGGGACCCGGCCTTCGCGATTTTGGTGTGCCTGGGTGGCTGGCCGACCCCGCGCTGACGCTTCGTTCGGAACAGGGCAGCGTGCTTGCCTCAAATGATGATTGGGGTGGAGGATCGCTGCTGGCGAATGCGGCCGCGCGAGTGGGCGCCTTCGAATTGCTTCCTGATTCGCGGGACGCCGCGATGTTGCTTCCTCTGGTTCCTGGACTCTACACCACACAAGTTTCGGCGGCTGTAAAAGGAATGGAGGCGGGCGGGGCTTCGGGTGTTGTTCTTGCAGAGATATACGACGCCACATCGGCTGGTTCTGCCGCAGGTTCCCGTCTCGTCAATCTCTCCGTGCGTGCGCGCTCCGCGCCGGGGGATGAGGTTCTGATCGCCGGATTCACCATCGCGGACGGACCAAGGACTGTCCTGATCCGCGGAGTCGGTCCATCGCTTACGGGTTATGGGGTGGCCGGCGTTCTCGCGGATCCGTACCTGGAGGTTTACAAGGGCCAGACGATCATTCGCCAGAATGACAATTGGAGAGGGGCCTCCGATGTGTTCGAGGCAGCGGGACGGACGGGCGCCTTTGCGCTTCATCCTGGATCACGCGATGCCGCGCTTGTCCTGAAACTCGATCCTGGTGGCTACACGGTGATGGTTCGTGGGAACGGCGCGAGTGCGGGCATTGCGCTGGCTGAAGTCTACGAGGTCCGCTGACGCCTTCCGGTCCGGTGTCAGGGGCCTCGCAGGATCACTTTCCCTGTTGGCGCCGTCGGAGGGGAGGAGGTGCGCGGCTCGAGTGTGATCAGGATCTCGGAGGGCGTGGCGGAGGAGGGCGGGAGCTGATAGTGGACGCTGCCTGACTTGCCGTAATACTGCGCCGGAACCTCGGCCACGGGACGGAATTCTGAGCCGTCAACGGGTTTCACCCAGACTTGAAGGCGTTCGGAGGATGTCACTGCAGGCAGATTGTAGAGGTTCAGATATCCCTGATTCTGTTTCTCATCATAAACGGACCAGGCGTAGGTGGATGCCGATGGTTTTGCCGCGATGCCGAAGTCGCCGGGTCGCTCCGCAGAGGAATCGCCGACTCCGAGGGATTGGAATGTGAAGGAAGGTGTCGTGTCGGCGTAGGCGAACTTGAGCGAATCACCGGTGACTGGTGTGGAGCCCGGCGGCTGGATGGTTCCTATCGGTTCGGTGGAAACAATGCCGGGTTCCGTCAACAGACCTCTTGCAAGGTTCATCAAACCCCGCCGGTCTCCGCGGGCGTAGCTGTCGGCGTCGACAAGCTCCATCGTTGCCAGGCGGCCGACGCCCTGCTCGGTCAGAGCGCGTCTCGCGAGTTTTTCAATGGCGAGATCGTACTCCTCGCCGAGCGCCTCACGCGCGCGCTGCAGTCGCGCATACTCCTGCCGGAGTTCGTTGAGATGAGCCAGGTCGGTTGCCACGGGATCGGACGCATCGCCATCGGCGCCAGAAGCGGCACTGGCCGCCACTGAGCCGCCCTTTACCCCGCCTTGCGCCGCTGAGCCGGAGGCATGCGTGTTTTCCCGGAGAAGGTCGTTGGAAACGGCCCTCCGGGCAGGATCTGCATCGGACAATGCAGCGGAGCTGCCGACGATTCCCGGCGAGGTCGATGCGATATCCGCGTTTGAGACGATGTTTGAAAAGCGCATGAGCCTGACACCCTGAAAAATGTTGAAGCCAAATAGAAGGGCGGCTGCGACGGGCCATGACCATCGTTGCAGATGAAAGATCCTGGCGCGCGGTGCTGGTGCGGAGGCTGCGGTCTGGGCCAGGATGGCGGCAAGACTGGCGCGCTGGTCCGCTTCTGAAAGAATAGCGGCGGACGCGGACTCCAGTGCGAACGTGGCTAGATTGTCTGCGCAAGTCTTGAACGCGGCAGCAGCCACAGGGTCGCTGGCAAGCCGGTCGGCGAAGGCGGCGCGGCGGGCGGGCTCCATTTCCTCCAGCAGGTACTGGAGCGCGTCCGTTGTGAAGTCCTCATTCATGGCGGTTGACGAGTTTGCGCAGCTTCAGGAGACCGCGGCGCAGGTGATTCTTGACGTTTCCGACGGGTGTGCGCATGGCGGTCGCGATTTCCGCCTGCGAGCAGCCAGTGAAGAAGGCGAGTTCGAGCGCACGCCTTTGGGCTGCGGACAATTGGGCCATGTTTCGGTCGAGCAGGTCCTTCTGTTCAAATCCGTCATCTGGTTCAACCCCCGCGCCGTCTGGTTCCTCGTTCTGCAACCTGGCAAGGACTGTCGCGCGGCGGCTGCTGCGCCGCAACCGGTCGATCGCCTCGTTGCGCGTGATGAACACCATCCACCCATAGACCTCCCCCCGCTCAGGCCGGTAGGCGGCGGCCCGGCGCCAGGCCTTCACGAAGGAGTCCTGGACGACTTCGCGAACGTCTTCACTGTCTGCGAGGATTCGCCTCGCGATGCCGTGGAGCAGCGGGGCGAACTCCCGATGCAGGGCGGTCAGGGCATGCGTGTCGCCCTTGGCAGCTTGTGCGATCCAGACGCGATGCTGTTTCTGGGCCTGTTCATCGAAGAGGGGCACGGAAGTGTTTCGTGCGAGAGTGCAGGCCTTCGGTGAGGAATTCAATCCGGCAGCGATCTCAGTGGGAGCGGGGGGCTTTGGAAAAGCCGGGGCGTTTGAACTGTCACCCACCAGCGCGGACCTCCGTGAAAAGAAGGGAAGGGATGATCCGTACACTCCGTGAGAGGAACCCAGTTGTGCCGGATGCCTCGGGAGCGGAGCACTCCACAAGCGCCATCTGACTTCTCCCACGGCTATTGTTGACGACTGCATGCGGCATTGTTCAAAGGACCTGTCCGCCATGTCACTTCACACCAGAAAGGGGAGGGTAGGAGTCGAACTCATACACCTCGACGAGCGCCACGCCGCCCACTCCTGTGTCATCCGAAACATGAACCGTATAGGCTCCCGGTGGCAGGTCAAAGGTGTCGTAGGCGATATGCGGACGCTCGGCACCTTCCGACTTCAGGGGAAAGGCGCCGGCCTGCGAGAACAGGGACGTCCAGTATTCCTGAGGAAGAACGACCGCAGGGCGGATGACGATGAACTCCGTGCCGTCGCCGCGAAGAAGCCGGAAACGTGGCTCCCTTGCGGAATTCGAAAGGCCGAAGCTCTCCAGAGAGGGGCCCACGGTTCGAATGAGGAGGCGTTTTGGTGTCTGTCCATCGACGACAAAACCGACGATCTGAACATCGCGGCCGGGCCGGAGATCCACGCGGGCGGAGAGATTGCAGAAATGGCCGTCGCGCACGACATCGAGTTGAACCCGGGTCGAGATGACCGGGAAGTTGCCGTTGCTTGGACTTGGCGAGGCGAGCCCGTAGGTGCCGCTGTCGGAGAACGTCACCTGACGAAGGATCAGGGGGCTCGATATCGCTCCCTCGACAGGTTTGCCGTTCTTTGTCCATTGGATCGCATGTGGCCAGTTCTGCGGGGCCACGAGCCAGACTTGTTCCGCGGGAGGTACGCGTACCCGCCCGGCGGCTTCCGGTGGAGCAAATCCGTTCTGAAGATCGGAGGCCAGGAGGAGGCGCGTGATGCCTGGGGGCAGGACGTATTGGGTAAGCGCATCATCCGCAACGATGGATTGACTGTGCGCGAGGGGGAGTGTGCCGGCTACCAGGCCGAGGAGAACGATTGAGAGTGATTTTGTCTTCATGGCGATTGCGGAAAACCTCTCCATTGGGAGTGGCTTTCCTCCAATTAACGCCGCTCACCGCCCGAAAGATTCACCTCATGACGACTTTTTCTCCTCATGATCCGCCGGGGTCGCGGAGGGAGGGTTCTTCTGGAGCAGTAAGTAGGGCCCTTCCGAAGAGAAGCCGCGACCTATCTCCTCCCATCCCTGGCGCCGGTAGAATCTTCCTGCGCGCTGATTGTCTTCCACGTACTTGAGGCGATGTGGCAAAGGAAGCCATGAGGTGAGGCTTTCCATGAGCATTCGACCGACGCCCTGTCCCTGAAACCGTTGCGCAACGTACAGGTGGTGAATGAACGAATCGGGCTCCCAGACGGAAATGAACCCAAGCAATTCACCGCGTTCGTTTTCGGCGATCGTGATGGCTTCAGCGACGGTCTGCGCCTCGAAATCGGCCAGTGTGAACTCCGTGGGATTTTTCCATACGAAGGTCGCGCGGCGGACCTCGAGAAACAATGTCGCGAGCGCGGTGCCGTCTTCGGGTGTCGCCTGCCTCAGGCTTATCTCCATGGGGTGCAGGGCGCCGGACAGGCGGGCTGTTTCCTGGTGAACAGCTCGGACCTCGCATTGCGGTAGGGAGTCAGGATTCGAGGAGTCCGGGACATGGACAAATCTCAGGCAGGAACCCGGTGAACACAACCGCGATCGAGAGGACCCTCGGGGACAGGCACGCGCAGGAATTGCAATCCCGCGTTCTGATCAAAGGGCCCCTGGCTGCGCTGGCGGGCGCGGTGGTTCGCACGAATCCGATTCATGACCGTAGTGACTGAAACAGCGGTACGTGGGGCAATCCGGGGTGGGGTGTCAGCCCGGCTCAAACTGCATCGCAATGATGTCGAGAGCCTCTCCGTGAAGCCCCGTCGAACTCCAGCACAACGATGGTTCCACGCGCGCGTGGATCTTCGAGTCGAAGAGCGAGTACATGATGCCGAGCACACAGGCATCGGTCTCGAGTCCACAGACGACTGCCCGCGTGATACCACGTGCCTTGAGCCGTCGAAGGTGCCTGGTTGTCAGGCCATAGGTGTCTTTGTCGAAGATCAGATCCTTCTTCGAAGGCGCTATGAGGAGCTCGGTTCCCCGCGAACCCGGGGCGCAACAGGTGATCCCGAGCTTCTTCCTGAAAAAGGAGTCGGGCGGATTGACGAAACGCGTGAAAACCCGGCAGGCGAAGAGCCGGCTGTACGCTTCAATCTGACGGACGAGACCCGCGGGAACGGGAAACTCGCGCTGAACGTCCACAATGATCAGTGCAGTGCCAGCCGGAGGACGTCGGCGAAGGATTTTACGGTGCGATCCGCGCTGTCGTTCGGAAGAGGCGGCTGCTTTTGTTGCCATGGATCTCTCCAGCGCATCGGAGAAAGCCAGCGGCGACAAGCCGGAGGCTTCAACGATTTCAGAAGCTGGCTACGCGGGCGTCGAAGCCGCGGCCGGACGGACGGAGCGCCGCAGCAAAACGGCAAAACGTGCTCCACCTTGGGATGAGCGGGACACATTGATCGTGCCTCCGTGTGCCTGGATCATGGCGCGCGCAAGGCTGAGACCCAGTCCGAGTCCGCGTTGGGAACGGCTGGTGTCGCTTCGGTAGAGGCGTCTGAAAATGGCCTCGCGTTCCTCCTCAGCGACACCTGGACCCGAATCGTCAACGGCGAGGATCACGCTATCCTCCTTCTCCTCGGCCGAGAGGACGACCGTGCCGCCTGCGGGGGTGTACTTCAGTGCATTGTCGACCAGGTTGCCGAGAGCCTGTCCGAGTCGGACCGCGTCGGCATCGATCTCGACGGGCGTCTCCGGCAACTTGAGCGACAGTGTGATCCTCTTTTCCTCCGCAACCTCGCAGTAGAGATCGGCGGCGCGTTCAAGGAGCGAACGTGCATCCAGGGTGTCGCGATTGAGTTTGAGCGCACCCGCCTCCGCGGCAGAGACGTCGAGCAGGGCTTCCAGCAGGTGCAGCACACGATCCGATTCGTTGATGCAGTCTGCGAGCGCTGCCTGCGCCTCCTCCACATTTCCCGTATCGTGCAAGGCGAGTTCGGCCGTTCCTCTCAGGCGCGTGAGCGGCGTGCGCAGGTCATGGGCGAGGTTGTCGAGCGTGTCCCGCAGGACCTGGACATGTGCGGCGTTTTTTGTGAGCAGCGCATTGAGCTGGGTCACGAGCACCGCGAGTTCCCCCCGCCCGCCGGCACCGGGAACCCGGGCGGCCAGATCCCCGGTTTCGATGATGCGCCTGGTCGTTTCGGAAACGGCACGCAGGGGTCGTGTCGCCCGCCAGGCAAGGAGCGTTCCGAGGAGGAGCGAAAGGACGATGGCACCGGATCCGAGAGCCAGGAAGGTGCGTCGAAGGGGAGCAAGGAGCACCGCGCGACTGTCGGTGCTCCTGCCAACCTGGAGGAGGCGCCCGGCCGCGAGGGGGCGCGATGCAATGGCGTAGTCACGAAGTGCAGACTGGGGAATTCGGACCGTGTGAATCTCGCGCGTGGCGGTCAGGCCGGGAACGGAGGGCAGGGGCACTTGTTGAATGGACGTTTCAATCCAGTCCGGCGGAACGGAGGCAAAGAGGGTTTCGTTGTCCGGCCCCAGGAGTCGCACAAAGTAGGAGCGGACCTCGGGCGAGGCATCCTGCGTGAGGTCGGCACGCAGGGCGGAAAGGCCACCGAGCTCGTACGTTTCCGCAAGAACGGCCGCCCTGCGTTCGACGGCGGCGCGTTCCCGCGACTCCAGCGCGTCGGCCAGATAGAAATAAAGCGCGGAAAAGAGCACCGCCGTACCGACCGCAAAGACCAGTGCGTATTGGAATGCCAGCCGCAGCGCGAGGGATTGGCGGAGACGGTCAAGCATGGTGGCGGAACAGGTATCCCACGTTCCGCACGGTTTCTATCCGGGTGTGATCCGGATCGATCTTTGAGCGGAGACGGTGCATGACGACATCCACGACGTTGGTCTGGGGGTCGAAGCTGTAGTCCCAGACATGTTCGAGAATCATCGCCTTGCTCACGGTGCGCCCGGCGTGGCGTAGCAGAAATGCCAGCAGCGCAAACTCGCGCGGCTGCAGGTCAACGCGCTGCTCCGCGCAGGTCACCTCCCTGGTCACAAGGTCGAGGGTCACGTCGCCGGCCGCAAGGCGTGTCGTCTCCGGTGCCTGCGTTGCGCGACGTATCAGCGCCTGCACGCGTGCCAGCAGTTCGGAAAACGCGAAAGGCTTGGTGAGATAGTCATCCCCGCCGCTTTGCAGTCCCTTGACCCGGTCATCGACCGAACTTCGCGCGCTGAGAAACAGCACAGGCAGCACGTTTCGCGCGGCCCGCAGGCGGCGGACGAGACTCAGGCCGTCAAGCCGGGGAAGCATGACATCCACGATCGCGGCGTCGTAGGTTGTCGATTGCGCGAGCATGAGTGCGGTGTCGCCGTCGGGAGCATGATCGACCGCGTAGGCCGCCTGTTTCAGGCCGCGCACGACAAACGACGCTATCTTGGCATCATCTTCCACGACGAGGATTCTCATCAGGGTTCAGTGTGGGCGAGCAGCCCGCGGTTGGAAAGGGCGGAAAGAAAACCGGCACCGCTCCCACCGGGGGAGGCGATGCCGGGTGAACCAAACTCCGCTGGGCTGCCAAAGGGGGCGGATCAGTTTCCGCTTTCGTCGACCACGACAAAGACCGTGTTGCCGCGCGACCAGAGCTTGACCAGGGTTTTCTTGCCCTCGGCCTTTTCACTCAGGTCGACCGCTTCTTCGGCGGAGGCGACGGGCTGACGGTTGATTTCAAGAATGACATCGCCGGGACGAAGACCCGCGCGGGCGGCGGCGGAATCCTGGTCTACATTTGTGATCAGGGCGCCCTTGATGCGGCCGGGGACATTCATGGTGCGACGTGATTCCTGGTCGAGGTCGCTGACGGCCACGCCATTGAGCACGCCGACGTCGGAGGCGCTGGCGGAATCGTTGTCGGAGCGTGAGCCCTGGCCCATGCGTCCGTTCTTGGGACGCTCGCCGGTGGTCACGTTGATGTCCTGGGACTTCCCGTCCCGCAGCACGGTGAGGGTGACCTTCGTGCCCGGGGCGATCGCGCCGACGGTGAAAGTGAGTCTGTTTGCGTCATCGATTGACTGCCCGTTCACGGCGGTGATCACATCGCCGCTGAGAAGCCCAGCCTTTGCGGCGGGACTGTTCGGCTGCACGTCGGAAACGAGGGCACCGGAGTGACTGCTCAAGCCGAGTGAGTCGGCCAGGGCGGGAGTGACATCCTGGGCGCCGACACCGAGAAAACCACGGACGACCTTGCCGGTCTTGACGAGGCTGTCTGTGACATGGCCGACCAGGTTGGATGGCACTGCCAGTCCGACGCCCTGGAATCCGCCGCTGCGGCTGAGGATGGCGGTATTGATGCCAATGAGGCGTCCGTTGATGTCGACGAGTGCGCCACCTGAATTGCCGGGATTGATGGCGGCATCGGTCTGGATGAAGTCCTCATAGGCTAGTCCCAGGCCAGGGCGGCGTCCCTTGGCGCTGATGATTCCGGTCGTCACGGTTTCGCCGATGCCGAAAGGGTTGCCGAGGGCGAGCACCCGGTCGCCCACCTCGACCTTGTCGCTGTCTGCAAGCGTGACGGCGGGAAGGTTGGCGGCGTCCACCTTGATCACCGCGATGTCGGTCTGCGGATCGCGGCCGACCACCTTGGCGGTGAGTTCACGGCCGTCGCTGAGAGTGACGCGCAGCGTGTCGGCATCCTGCACGACGTGATTGTTGGTGGCGATGTAGCCGTCCTCGCTGATAATGACACCAGAGCCCAAGCCGCTCTGGGGGGGGCGTTGCATTTCAGGACTGCGGCCGCCAAAAAACTGGCGGAAGAGGGGATTGTCGAAATCCTCTCCGTCGCTTTCGGTGGCTCCCACACGGCGGGCCTTGGTCTCGGTGGTGATCTTCACGACGCTTGGCGAGACACGTTTGACGACCTTGGAGAAGCTGGCGGGCTCGAGCTGGGTGCGGTCGATCGGTTGGGAATCGCGTTTGACCTCGACCCGTGCGCTGGCGTTGTTCGAGGCGGCTTGAACGCCGACGATCACGCCGGCGAGGGCGAGTGTTGCCGCAGCGATGACGGCCTTCGGGCGGGTCAGGAACGGGCGGAGAGAGGAGTTTGTATTCATGGTGAGTTCGAGATGGACCTCACTATCTCACGGGAAAATTTCTGAGGTCTTTCGCCAAAATGACAGAAATGTCATTTTCTGCCGCCTCCGCTGACGGCTCAGCGCGCGGCTCCAACTCAGACCGCGCGACCTGACGAACACCGAGTGAAGGGCGCCGCAGCCTCTGGTTCCTGGTGACCCGTCGGCGTGGCTTTCCAAAGATTGTGGAGCCTTCTTGCGGCACCCCTCTGGATTCAGCGCCCGATCACTTCGGCCAGGATGCCCGCCACGCCATCAGCTTTGCACCGAGGTCGCTCACGATTTCGCGATGCTGCGCGGCGATATCGGTCTTTTCCGCTGGGTCACTCACGACGTCATAGAGCTGAACCTGGGTGCCATCCGCATTGCGCAACAGCTTCCAGTTTCCTGCGCGAATGGCGAGATTGGGGCTCCTGTCAGGACCAAACTTGAAGGAATTGTTGTTGCGCCCGTATTCCCAGTAGAGGGGGTGTTCGCGTTTCCAGGGTTTTCCGGCGAATGCAGCAGCCACGTCGAAGCCGTCAAAGGAGAAGCCCTCCGGCATTTTTGCACCGGCAATGGCGCACAGTGTCGGGAACAGGTCCACGGCCGAGAGGACGGACCGTTCATCCACGCGCCCGGCGGGCACATGACCGGGCCAACGGATGATGAAAGGCATCCGAATGCCTCCTTCCCACAGGGCCAGCTTGTGCCCCCGATAGATTCCGGAGCGCGCTCCATCAAACGTCGGCAGTGCTCCATTGTCGCTCGTGAAAATCACGATCGTATTCTCCTCGAGACCAAGTGCCTTCAGGCCTTGGAGCAGGCGACCCATCTGATGGTCGTATTCCGCAAGGACACCGCGCAGGTTTTCGGGCTGGTCCTTGCGATCTGAAATTTCATCAGGAACCCACGGAGTATGCACATCATCCGGCCACAGGTTGACAAAGCACGGCGTGCCGCGATGGCGATCAAGGAAGTCCAGGGTCTTGTCCACGAAAAAGGCGGTTCTGTTCCAGCGCTTGACGCGATCCTTGTCGGACCAGATCCAGTCGCTTGCCGTCAGGTCCGGATGTGGTTCGGGGCTTTCATAGGTGCCCGCATTCTCGTCGTAGCCGTAGGCGGCAAACTTCGGTGCAGCGTGCACATCACGACCGCCACCCAGGTGCCATTTTCCGAAATGTGCGGTCGCATATCCGCCTGCTTTCAAGACCCGCGGCAACGAAGGTGCGGTCGGGTCCAGGAAATCGGCCATCTCGCAGGCGGCATTTCCTTTCCGGGTCTGCAGGTAACTTGTGATCCGCCAATGTGCCGGGTACATGCCGGTGATGATCCCGCAGCGCGAGGGGGAGCAGATTGGAGAGGCGGAATAATACTGGGTGAATCGTGTGCCTTCCCTCGCCAGCCGGTCGATGTTGGGCGTCGGCACCTGTTTCCCCCCATAGACTCCGAGATCGCCGACACCCATGTCGTCCGTGAGGATCAGCACGATGTTTGGTCTGGAGGCGTCGACAGTTTGCACCGCGAAACCCATGCACACGAGAAATGCGCAAATCCCGAGGCAGACGTCGGGGATGAACTCTGTCGGTTTGAAACGTTTCATGAATGGCTCGTTTAGAAAAGCTGACGGGATCGACGAGCCCCGACAAGGACCTGGTGCTGCTGCAGGTGGATCAACGAGCTATTCTCCATAGGGCGGTTTCCATCATGGCCAGGGCACTGCGTGAGTTCGCCGCGCCCATTCATCCCAAATCTCCGCCATCTCCCTGACCCGCTTGGGCTCTGCCTCGGCAAGATCGTGCAGTTCCGAGCGGTCACGGTCCATTCGATAGAGCTCCCAGGGAGTGACCGTGCCTTTTGCGACCTGCTTCCAGTCACCGATACGCAGCGGCGTTGATTGTCTGGAATCACAGGGAGCCGGACATGACAGCGAAAGCGCAATCCACGAACGCGCCCTGGAGGAATTCGCCGCCCAGCGGGCAGGCCTTGCTGGAATATCTCTCCCCGGAGGTCATTGCAGTCTCCCGGATCTGGCACATCCCGGAAACTGGTGCGAGCGGCGGGAATCGAACCCACATCAACGGCTTCGGAGACCGCTACACTATCCATTGTGCTACGCCCGCAGTGCGTGGCCCAAACAAATGGGCCTGCTCCCGTTCGTCAAGCGTAGGGAAACGGGGTAGCGACAGGATTCCGCGTCCGGCAGCCGGTGAGAGGAAATTGGGACTCTGCTGAAAGGGTACAAAAAAGGCAGGTCATGTTCGACCTGCCTGAAAGGGTGGTTTGCCTGCGGGTACGGGATCAGACGTCGGGCTTGGTTTTCTTCAGACCGAGAATGCGGTCTCCCGCCTTCCACTGGCCGCGCTTCCTGAGAAGGTCCACACGCTCGAAGCGCTTGAGGACATTGCGCTTCACAACGATACCTGAGGCGCCTTGGAGACTTTTGTGCTGTGACATGACGTTAAGGGAGGTCTGATTCGAATGAAAAGGTCAAGACTGAGGCATGGACCGCGCCCATGACAAGTACTTTTCACTGACAGCCGTAACGTCGACCACCACCCATTCGGGCGTGTCATAGGGGTGCTGGGAGAGCAGGACCGCCTCCAGTCGCGATTGGTTGTCAGACAGGAACTTGATCGTAAGCCGGACTTCCTGCGCCGATGCGATTTTTTCCTCCCACCGGTAGACGGATTGAACCGGCCCATCGACCTGGCAGCAGACAGCCAGACCCCGCGAAACGAGGTCGCGGGCGAGTGCCTCCGCCTCATTTGCGTTGGCGACCGTTGTCCAACCGATCTTGAGCTGGGCTGGGCGCATGGAACAACACCACCGCGGCTACTGGGCCTGCTTCGCCACCTTGTAGGCGGTGGGCTGCTGCCCGACCGGGAGCGCCAGGAGATCGTAATCGCGGCAGGCATTGATCTTCACGCTGGCGAATTCACCCACAGGCAGCTCGCGTGGGACATAGACGCGGCCGTCGATGTCGGGCGCGTCGGCCTCGCCACGAGCGACGCCGGGTTCCTCGACCAGCACCTTGAGATTGCGTCCAACCTGTGCGGCACTGACCTGTGCGGCGATTTCCTTCTGGAGCGCCATGACACGGTGCCAGCGCGCCTCCTTCACCTTGGCGGGGATCTGACCCTCCATCTTGGCGGCCCGTGTTCCCTCCTCCTGGGAGTAGCGGAACACGCCGAGCCGTTCAAAGCGGGTCTCACGGATGAATTCGCACAGTTCATCGACATCCGCATCAGTCTCCCCCGGGAATCCCACGATAAAAGTGGTGCGAATCGCGATGCCGGGAATGCCCGTGCGTATGCGACGTATCAGGTCGCGTATGTACTCGCCGCTCGTTTCGCGCTGCATCAGGCCCAGCATGTGATTGCTGATGTGCTGGAGCGGGATGTCGATATAACGCGCCACCTTCGGACACTCCGCGATCGTGCGAATGAGCTCGTCGCTCCAGTGTGCTGGGTGCGTGTAGAGCAGGCGTATCCAGAAATCTCCCTCGATCGAATTCAGCTGGTGCAGCAGGGTCGTCAGCGCAGTCCCCCGCGAGGAATCGACGGGCGTGCGTGGATTCGGGCGCTGCTCCCATGTGTCCATTCCGAAGAAGGTGGTGTCCTGGGAAATCAGATCGAGTTCGCGCACGCCTTCGGCGACAAGTCCCCTGGCCTCGGCCACCACGCTGTCGACGGTGCGGCTGCGATGGCGCCCGCGGATCTGGGGGATGATGCAGAAGGTGCACGGGTGATTGCAGCCTTCCGCGATCTTGATGTAGGCAAAATGCCTGGGCGTCAGCCGGAACCGCGGTGTGTCGTAGTCCGGGATGTAGGTGGAGTGCCGGGTGACAAAATTCTCAGGCGCGGGGTTGGCCGTTCGGTCCTTTTCGTAGATCGACTCGATGATCGGCGCGACCTTGGTCACCTGATCGAGGCCGATGAAGGCATCGACCTCGTGTGACAATTCTCCGGACAGTTCCTTGGAGAAACGTTGTGACATGCATCCGGCGACAATCAGCTTCTGTTCCTTGCGGCGTTTGCGCAGGCCCCGGTTCTGGTGAACCTCGAGAATATGACCGATGGATTCCTCCTTTGACGAATCGATGAAGGAGCACGTGTTGACGATGACGACATCCGCCTTCTCCGCCTCCGGAATGACGGTCATGCCTGCCTTGTGCAGGTGTCCGACCATGATTTCGCTGTCGACGAGATTCTTGGCGCAACCGAGGGAAATGAGACTGACCTTGATCATGGCTTCAGAGACGGGCAAAGTGCCCGGAAATGGAATTGCCCGCACATCGCCCAGGAAGCGGGTGCGTGCGTCGCACGCTAAAAAAACCGCGGCACTTGGGCCGCGGTAAAGGGGGCTACTTCTTGGCCTTCGCGGTTTTCCTGGCAGCCTCTTTCCTGCGCTTGATGCGTGCGAGACGCCGTTTTCTCTTGATGACCTTGTTGGATTGTCGACCCATGATTGGAAATGTTAAAAGGTTACGTTTCCCCGATCCGGCGGCTTGAGTCAAGCCTCCAGCAGGAGCGCCTGCCGAAGCCCCAAGGTTGGGCGCCAGGGGTGTGGCTTTAAGTCTGCACCATCGGCAGGGCGAGCCCGAAGGCACATGTAGAATACTGCAACTAAGACAGGGTACTACCAAAGCGTCGTGACGACGGAGGCGTCCGTGATGTTCGCGTCCTTGGTGATCAGGGGTACCCGATGCACTTTGGCCGTCGCGGTTATGATGCGATCAAACTGGTCTCCATGCGGGATGCTCAGCGCGGGAGCCATGAAGGCTACGTCGAGGCTGATGGGCAGCACGACGACATAGTCGAGCAGCGCGCCGAGAATAGCGGAGGGCGCGCCACCTTTGAAGGCAATCCTTCCCGAATGGAGCAACAGCCCGATCTCCTGAAGCGATATGTCTGAAATCGCCAGCTGCTCATAAGGCGTTACGCCAATGGCACGCGCCGCCTTCGCGCCCAGCCGGTCCTCGTCGGTCGCAGCCCACAGGAAAGCGTGGGTATCAAGAACGTACTTGAGTCGAGCCACTAAAGAGAGGGCTTCCAGCCGCCCTTGGCCAATGTCGGCTCCGTCAGGTCGTCACGACAGACGATCTTTCCCTTGGCGGCGCCCAAAAGTGATTTGCGGATCTGGATGGCCGTAAACAAGAACTCGCCCTCCTTGTCCTGGACGCGAATCGTGCCGCCCTTCCTCGCCTGCGCCTTGAACGCAGCGAAATCCCTTAGGAACGTGCGAGTATTGGTTGTCATCTGGGCAAAGGTGTATGACAAATTGTATAATGTCAGACGGTGTTGAGACTTCGGAGGGGTGAGACAACCTCGATCTTGTGGACGCAGCCTGAGCCAGCTGGCGAAGTGTTTGTCGGTGGGGAAGGCAGGGAGAGGGTGTCCCAGCTCGGCCCAGAGCGTTTGCAAAGTCGGCGCGCTCAAAACAGGGATTGCGGTGAGGTCCACACCGCACAGGCGTATGTTGAGTATCGCATAGTAGGCTGACATGGGATTTTCAGATCCCAGATTGTAACTGCGCAGGCTTGGAAGTCACCGCATCCCGGTGGCTCATGATGCCATCGCCGCGATTCCCGGAGAACTGCTCGGCGGGCGTCAGGCTGGCCCACGTGCCATTTGCCGCTGATCGCGGTGAAGTATCCCGCGGAGCCCAGCACCTCGGCGAGAGTGACGCAGGAATCGTTGAGCTGCCCGCGATAGCCCGGCACGCCCTGATCGCCGACCATCCCGCCGATTCCCGCCTCGTGCGAATAGAGGCCCGTGAGCAGACTCGCCCGCGTCGGACAGCACCGGCCGGTGTTGTAGAATTGCGTGAAACGAAGCGCGTCCATCCACAGATTCACCTTCAAAAGGAGTTTCTGACTTGTGCGGTTCGACACGTGATCACGCACAGCGACCCACCATTGCGACGTACGAGTCCGAAAAACTTTCCGCCGTGGCGGGAATCAGCTCAGCCATACCCGCGCCCGTGATGCGGTGGGCTTTTCGGGTGGCCGATTCCTGGAATCCGGGTGTCGCTCGTCATCTGCCGTTTTGGACTCTTGCGCGCGTTTGGCTGAAGCTTCCTGGCGTCTGCTCCGGTCGATGCGCGCAGCTTTGCTGTCCGGAAAGGGAGCCTTTTCCGGAGATGCTCCGATGGCAGTTGTCAGGATCGCAAACATGAGCGACACGGCACCCAGCATCGAGTGCGTGCGAAGTCGGAGAGAGGATGTCTTGTGGCCTGCCATGGGTCATGGCGCGCGGCGCCAACGGGCGAAGAGCATGAATGTTTTTGCTCCCGATGCAATATCAGTGATTCGATCCGCCAAACTTTGGGGAGGATTGCATCACTCCTCTGGCCACGGTCTGCCTGACAGGATCTGGTCCCCGTTTCTCTGCCAGCGGTAGAGGAGCGGGCCCCGGGCCCGATCAAGCTGTTTGTAGAGCGCCGGGCAATCCCGCTTCATGACACTCAGTTCGTGTACGCCTTCCTTCTCACAGCCGAGCAGCCGCACGTAGGGCTTGAATGCGTCGGGTCTCCCGATGATGCGTGCGGTGGGAGCGTCGCGGGGTTCGTGCGGGTTGGGGGTGGATTGCCGGTCCAGGACAAGAAACGAATACGGCAGGCTGCGAAGATCGATGCCTGCACGCTGTCCAAACCTCACCCAGTTCCCGTCGGCGTGCACGCCCGGGGGAGGGGGCGCAAAATGGTGACACCAATGGTGTTCATTTCCTGGTGAAAGCAGGCCGCAGTCGGCCTGGTGCGTGCAGGGGGCGACGACGCGAAAGGCGGATCGAAGGTTGTCGCGATGGCGCTGCAGCGCGCGGGCTACCGGATGGGTTCCTGGCTCGACCCAGAGAACAGCGTGGGCCTGAGGGAAACATTTGAGGAGCGATTGCTCCTCTTCAGGAGACAGTTCGTTCAGGACATGGCTGACGACCAGGAGATCGCAGGCTGCTTCCGCCTGCGTGGATTCATGGATCGCCAATTCCCGAAACTGCTCGCGCGCCCTTCCGACGGCAAAACGTCGGGCGAGCGGTGAATGATCCCAAACCGACAGCGATGCCACGCTTTCAGCACCCAGCCATCCGACGACCCGCCTTCCCGCGATGCCAGAGCCGCATCCCCAATCGAACACCCGCAGCCTTTCCGTTGCAGGTGGTGCCCATCGGCGAAGACGGAGTTCGGCGAGAACGGCGTCCCATTTCCAGCCGATGCGCTCGCCATAGGTCAGGTCATACGTGGCGAGGTCGTTGGGCGATTTCCAGTAGGGCGTTGAAGGCGTCACGCCGCCGAGAAACTGGGCGCGGAGCCGATCCAGGGCGTCCCAGTCGAGCGAACTCCAGTTCATGAGGTCACCCCGCCTGCCAGATCGACGCCCAGGTGACGCGCCAAGGCCTGGGTGCGGATGCCATGGAACTGCGCGAAGGCCCGCAGGCGATCCAGTTTGAGCGACCGCCCCGGCGCTTGATCCCTGATCGCGGCGATCATGACATTTCTGGCGGTGTGTTCCGTCGTGACAAATTCAAACACCTTTGTGCGATAGCCTGCCCACTCAAGCAATTGGGCGCGCAGGGCGTCGGTGACAAATTCGGCCTGCCTCTCAAGGAAGATGCCGTGGCGCAGGGCATCGGCAAGGACGTCGGGCGGTTGAATCTGTGGGCGAAGCTCCTTCTGGCAACAGGGGGAGACCACAAGCAGCCGGGCCTGCGCGGCAATTCCCCTCGCGAGCGCATCATCGGTCGCTGTATCGCAGGCATGGAGAGCAATCAGCACATCGCACCGGCTGCCATCGGCCCAAGTGGCGGTGGCAATGTTTCCCTGAACGAAATTCAGTGAATCGAGTTCCTCTTCGTGGGCGATTTCATTGCAGAGTGTGACCAGTTCCTGCCTTTCCTCGACACCGATGACGCGGGCCCTTTCACCGAGCATGCCGGCAGCTGCAAAGGTGAGGTAGCCCTTGCCGCAACCCATGTCCACGACGGTGAATGGTTGCGAAGTGCGCGTCCCCGGCTCGGCGCCCATGTCGTGCAGCAGCCCGGCTTCCGTGAAGAGAGAGCCGAGAATTTCCGCGAATTTCTGAATCTGCCGCAGTTTTGCCGCCATTCCCTCACGTGGTCGGCCTTCGGCATTGGTCACCCCGAGGCGATGCAGCCATCGTGCGGTCAGCGGGACGGGGCGACGCTTCTCCCGATCGTGCCTCTCGCTGAGTGCCCGCGGTGCCTGGGCCGCAACCTTTTGACGCAGGCGGACCTTGCCTTCCGCGTCGATCTCCACCTGGGCGGACTGGAGCGGCGTAAACAGATGCGCGTCGCAGAATGCAGTTCCGAGCAAGGAGCGTGCGGTTTCCAGCGCGGTCGCAGGGGAAAAGTTCTTGGTCACATCCCGCGTTGCATACCGGTAGACAAACGTGAAGTGAGGTCCCGACTTCAGGATCACTGGCCGGACATAGACGTTCTTGAGATCGGGCTCCTCTGCTCCAGGAATGGGCTTGCCCAAGGTCAATTTAACAAGCGTTCCCTCCATGAAAGCGGATGACAGCAGCGTTCGGAAACGAAGGAGTGCAGATTCCTGTGCCACGGCAGCAGGCAAAGGTTCAGTGCCTGAAGTGGCGAGCTCGAAGCGGTGAATGCAATCCAACGGTCATGGCATCGCTTTCCGTAGTCCGCGACTGCGTGGGGAGCGGCGACGGCAATGACCTGACAGGCTGGTCAGGAAGGCTCGTCCCTTTGATTGAGGAAAAGGAGGATGATGCCGTGGCAGGCGAAAATGCGGAAGGCGGCGTCCAGGCCATTCCAAGACTTCGATTGCCACATGAGGAACCATTCGCCCCCGATGCCGATGAAGGCGAAGAACCAGAGGAGGAGGGAGACGGTGAGACCGATTGTGCCGATTGTCTTTGCGGCATTGAAATCCCGCGCGGGTGCGTTGCGCATGCGCCAGAGTCGGGCTGCTCCCAGGGAGATGAAGCTGCACGCAATGCCCTCCCAGACGATGATTGCCAGATAGGCAGCGTGATAAGACCAGATTGGGGTGCCGTCGGAGACAGGATTGCGAATGGCCCGCCAGGTTTGCGCCTCGCCCGAGAAAAGCGTGTCCATGCCCATCACGTGTTGCACGAAGCGGTAGTTGGTCGGGTAATCGACGACGTTGTTGAAGACCACCAGAAGGAGGTGAAATGCGGCAGCGGCGAGGAGTGCAATTTTGCAATGACGCATGGAGGGCGCGTGGAAAACGGAGGGTGAACGGATCTGTTTGGCGAGCGAGGTCTTATCCGTCGCGGGTTGCAGGGACTACGACAGCCGCAGGAGGCGCCGGGCGTTTCCACCGAGCACCTGGAGCAGTTCGGGCTCCGTCAGTCCGGAGGATCGCGCTTCCCTCAGATCGAGCAAGAACCCCGGTTCATTCGACAGGCGAGGGTGGGTGAGCAGGGGATAGTCGGTTCCAAAAAGGATACGATCGGATCCAATGAGATCGCATACGCGCCGAAAAATCGGTGGATCGTAGAGGAGCGGCGACGCGGCAGTGTCGTAGAAGACATTCCGGAAGAGCGCGGCGCTGCCACGGTTGAGTTCATGAAAGGGAAGGCCACCGCCCCAATGCGCGAGTATAAAGACGTTCTCCGGAAAGTCGGCGAAGAGCTGGGGGAAGCTTTCAAGGGGTGTCGGTACCTGGGACCTGCTGCGGACTGCGGCGACCGGATCGGTCACGTGGAGGTTGGTCGGGACCTGGTATTCGCGCGCAAGTGCCATCAGCGCAGCGAAACCCTCGTCCTTGAAGGTGAATCCCTGAATCTGGGGAAGAAGTTCGCCGATTCCTCGAAAGCCGTCATCCAGAGCGCGCCGCGTCCTTTCGAGTCCCTTTCCATCCCGTGAAGGCAAGACGGGAGCGAATGCGCTCAATCGGTCGGGGTGGGCTTGGATCCAGTCGGTGAACCAGACGATCTGCAAGTCAGCGGTTGCCTGATGTTCCCAATACCAGCCGAGCAGCACGGCATGGTCGATACCGGCGGCGTCCATGTCTCGAAGGAGACGGTCAACGCTTGCCCAGGCCTGCAGGGAAGGTCGATTTTCCGGCGCCACGCAGTTCTGCCACCAGGATTCCCCGTGCGTCGTCGCCCATGCGCGCGGCTCCGCTGAAACTTCGGGGGGGTAGAGGTGTACATGGGCGTCGATGACCACAGCGTCTAGCTAACGGAATCCGTTCCCGAGGGAAGCCAAACTGATCCTTGTCTCCGGGACTGCGAAGGATAGTCCTGTGCCGGTGACCGCGCTGCACACAAGGCATCCCGTTTGATGATCTCCGATTCGGTAGCCGCGCAGTTTTCCAGCGGGTCGCTTTGGCTGGCACTTGTGGGGCTGGCACTGGCGACCCTGCTGAGCGAGGATCTTACGTGCATAGGCGCCGGGCTGTTGATTGCCAGTGGCAAGGCTCCGTTCTGGCCCGTGCTTGGAGCCTGCATGGTGGGGATCCTCATGGGTGATATTCTGCTCGTCGCCGTCGGCCGATTGCTGGGCAGGCCGATGCTTGAGATGCGGCTCGTCAGAGCCCGGGTATCACCTGAAAGGATCGAACGGGCGGAAAGGTGGTACAAGACGAAGGGCGGGCGGCTGGTGCTAGCGACGCGTTTCATGCCGGGCATCCGTGTTCCGGCCTATCTGGCGGCGGGGATCCTCCGAGTGCCCTGGGCGCCATTCATCGGCTGGTTTGCGCTGGGATGCGTCATCTGGACGCCGTTGCTGGTGGGGGGAACCGTATGGGCGGGGGAGCGGCTGCTCGTGATGTTTCATGCCTGGGAACGTACGGTTCCGCTGTTGATAGGAGGCGGGATCCTTATCTGGATCCTGCTCAAGCTGGGTATCCGGCTTTCCTCGTGGCAGGGTCGCCGGATCCTGCGTTCCCGATGGCTTCGACTTTCGCGCTGGGCCTGCTGGCCCCGATGGGCGAAGTATCCCCCCATCGCCCTCTATGTTCTCGGCTTGGGAATCAGGTATCGCGGGCTTACGTTTTTCTCCGCAGCCGACCTTGGAAGCGACGTTGACGAAACGACTGCGCCATCGGTGACCGGAACGGCAACGCAGGATTCGTCCGTCCTGGCATGCGATTCGGAAACTGTTCTTCACGATGATGATAATGAATGTTTTCAGAGTCGATTTGACGTGTTCTACGTCCGGTCGCCGTCTGAATCGCAGGGACGGGTGATAACGATCCTCGACAGGAGCCCACTTGCCGTGACCGGTGATGGCAGCCATTCGGTCGAGGAGCTGATTCTTGCGGATGATCGGCTGCTCCCGAACGTCGAAGCATTCCTGGACGAGTTCAGCTCCCGTCTCGATGACGTACCCGTGTGCGGTGAGAGCGTGCTCCTGCGCGGCTCCGGCAAGGGCGTTCGCAGGGCGGCGCAGCTCAATGGGGACGCGTTGCAGACGCCGGCCGTCGCGGCTTCAATCGATGCGTTTGGACGCTCCGTGCGCGGCCTTCATTTCGGAAGAATCCGCGTGCGTGCAGCCGGTCTCGCCGCGTTTCAGCGAGGGGAATTCAAGGTCGTCGGACTGGATCGGGGGATCGCCGCCACCAGGAATCTCTGTGACGCGCGCCACTCAGTATGGCAGGGCTGGGGGGTGTATTGCAGGCTGTGGCGCCGGGCGTTCCGGATCGGCGTGGAGAATGTTCGCCGCGGCGCCCCGTTGCCGGCTTTTCGGCGGGCGTGGTTGTCGCTGAGGTGATGCGTTTTGAGGGATGGCCCCCCCGGGGAAGGCGAAACGGGAGCCGCAAGGCAGCCGCCGATTGAGTCGTCCAGGGCGGTCAGGCGAGGTCCGGCAGAAAAAGTGAACGAAATCCGCATTTCGTTCGGGACATTGTTCAGAAAACTCTTCTAGTTTTGCGATGATTGAGGGCGGTCAGAGCTGTCAGCCATGAATTGGATTGGCTGCTGCATTGGCCGAATTTGACCGAAGGATAGGGAATACCCCCCAACTAAAACCGCCACTTCGCCTTGAAACGCAATTAGTTGTAAGATCGCCGGTGGTTTGGCTCGAACCTGGGGCGAAAAATGGCGTCAATACACGTCCGCAAGTAGCGGATCGATGAATTCAGTTGTCAGGAAATCCACTCAAGAGATCCGCGTGGCGAGCGGACGATGTCTCCTGCAAACGGGCCTGTTCCGTTGGGCGGGTGTAATGGCAGTGTGCTTTGGGCTCGTCCTCGCAGCAAGAGTTCATGCCTCCGATCGCTGGGAGACCCTGGAAGCCATCCATTGGGTCGAAAACCCGGAGAACAGCCCGACCCCGGGTCCCTACGGGGAGCTGGGCGCCTATCAGTTTCGTCGCTCGACGTGGTATACCTATACGTCCGTGCCTTTTGAATATGCCCGGGAGCGTGTCCATTCCGATGCCGTGGCAATCAAGCACTATGAATGGCTGAAGCGCGGCTTTGAGCGCGCGGGACTTGCTGTCACCCCCTACCGCATTGCCCTTGCCTGGAACGCCGGCCTTTCTGCGACCCTGAGCGGGCGGATCCCCGCAACCACTCACCAATACGCCAGACGGGTCGTCAACATCGTCGAATCGCTCAAGCAACGCACCGCCAGAAACGAAGGCCAGTAGGCGCGGGCGGCCAGCGCGGTCGGCTTGGGCGGCCGCGGTTATTCCAGGAAAGATTGCTGCTTGGGAGCCTTCGCCTGTTTCCGGGCGGCCTCTTCCTCGGGAGAGTGATTGAGGTGCCGGGGAGGGCGTGACACGCGCGTGGCGACGGCGGCCTCGCGGTCCGCGACAATGCGATCACAAATGGCGTGGATATGGAGTCGCAGCCATTGGCTGGTGCTGCTGCCCTCGGTGTAGTCTGCCGGCCCATAGTGGTCGATGCGGCCGACCTGGCGGAGGCGATCGTTCTGGGCAAACTCGTCGGGGCGGTCCGGATTGTAGACGGCATAGGCCTTGCCGCCTCCTTTTTTCACGACTGAGAAGCTGGGGATGTCGCTTGGGCCGTCCGCGATGTAGATCATGTTCTGAAACGGAATGCGCCGGTCCTCCGGGGCAATGTTCGCGTTCACATCGATCGCAGGGTTCTTGTTGGTGCCCTTGTTGATCTCGAACAAGGCGCGTGTCTTTGTCGTGTTGTCGATGACCATGCCAATCTGGGCGATCACGGCATCGGCATCGATCGCGAATTCCTTCTGGCGAAGAAATCCGGGTTGCAGCGGATTCTCTATGAATTCGCAGCCCCAGATGCCGTCGACAAATTTCGCGATGGCGCTGCCGCGGATCATCTCGGCAAGTCCGGTGCTGACGATATAGTGCTCGAGCTGGATCTCATGCTTGGCGTGGGACTCCCGTTCCCGGACGAAGGCCTTCGAGTTCTCAAAGAATTGCGGCAAGCCAGGATAGAAGCGTATCTCCGCGCCGCAGTCGCGAAGCAGGCGGTTGCCAAGCTTGGGCATCCTGCCTGCCAGCACGTACGTGAGCAAATGGTTCAGATAGGCGATTTCACCGGAGAGCTGGTAACCCCGGCGGCGGTAGTGATCGACCAGGCTGTTGGTCTCATTCCAGAAGTTGGCCTCGTCGATGCCGAAACGGCGGAAGAGAGGCGACTGCATGTATTCCGGGATTAAGGTCTTGTCGAAATCCCAGATGCAGGCGATGGTGTTCTGAGTGAAAAGCGTCGTGGCCATCGTTGATCAACACCGTTAGGCGGATGGGATGCCTTCCGGAGCCGGATCGCGAACAAATCCGCGTACGGCCTGCCACGCAATTCGCAAATAATCGGGCACTGGGCGCCCTTTTCACACAAACGCATGGACCAGCTTCCTTCGATCATTCCGTTTCAGCGTCGACTTGACGAACTCGACGCCCAGATGGCTGCGCCCTCGTTCTACGCCAATGCCCGGCGCGCCACCGAGGTGTCCCGCGAACATCAGAAGCTGGGCCAGCTGGTGGCCGACCACCGCATCTTCGAACGAACCGGACGGGAGATCTTGGAAGCCGAGGCGCTGCTGCGTGATCCGGCGGGTGACCCCGAGTTGAAGGAACTCGCGGACGCGGAATTGCCGGATCTGCAATCGCGCCTCGCGCAGCTCCGTCAGCAGGTGCTGATGGCGATGATTCCTCCGGAGCCGACAGACTCGCGTAACACCGTGATGGAGATCCGCGCCGGCACGGGAGGGGAGGAGGCGGCGTTGTTCGCGGCGGAACTTTGCCGGATGTACCAGAAATTTTCCGACAACTCCGGATGGAAGATTGAGCCGATGAGCAGCAGTTTGAGCGAACGCGGCGGCTTTCGGGAGGTCAGTTTTCTCATCACGGGAACCGATGTCTACAAGCAGATCAAGTTCGAGAGCGGCGTGCATCGCGTGCAACGCATCCCCGCAACCGAGGCAAACGGCAGGATCCACACGTCGACCGTGACGGTTGCTGTTTTGCCGGAGGCGGAGGAGGTGGACCTGCAGATCGATCCCCAGGATCTCGAGATCACGGTGCAGCGGGCGAGCGGACCGGGAGGGCAGGGGGTCAACACCACGGACTCCGCCGTGAGAATCATCCACAAGCCCACGGGCATGATCGTTTTCTGTGCGGACGGACGATCCCAGCAGAAAAACAAGGCGAGTGCCATGGCTGTGCTTCGGTCGCGTCTTCTGAAGATGAAGGAGGACGAGGAGCGGGCGAAATATGCGGCCCAGCGCAAGAGTCAGATCGGCACCGGGGACCGCAGCGAACGCATACGGACCTACAACTTTCCCCAGAACCGCGTCACGGACCACCGCATCGGACTCACCCTCTACAATCTGCCCCAGGTGATGGAGGGGGACATCGCTGAGATCATCACCGCGATTCAGAAGGTTGACTTCGAAGAGAAGCTTGCGGCCCTCACCGGCCAGGTCGTCGCTCCGATGCGCGGTTCCGACCGTGACGATGATTGATGCGGGCATGGCGACACTCCTGGCAGGCGCATGACTTCCCTTTTGGATATCGTCAGGAAATCGACCGACTACCTCGCAAGCAAGGGTGTGGAGAACGCGCGCTTCAATGCCGAGTGGCTGATCGGTCACGCGCTTGGCCTTCAGCGAATGCAGTTGTACCTGCAATTCGAGCGGATGCTTCTTGAGTCTGAATTGGAAAAGGTCCGGCCCCTCCTGCGGCGGCGCGCGGCCCATGAACCGCTGCAGTACATCCTGGGAGAGACCGTTTTTGCAGGGCTTAGGTTGAAATGCGATCGCCGGGCGTTGATTCCCCGTCCCGAAACCGAGTACCTGGTCGAACTGGTCACCGACCGCTGCAAGGATCCGCCCCCGGCGGCGATCCTCGATCTTGGAACGGGCACGGGCGCCCTTGCGCTGGCGCTGGCCGGCAGGTTTCCCGCTGCACGGATCACCGCTGTGGACCGGAGTGAGGAGGCACTGGGCCTTGCGGGTGAAAACGCGGCAGCGAATGGATTGGCTGATCGCGTCGAGTTTCTCAAATCGGACTGGCTGTCCTCGCTTCCCGCAGGGAGTACCTTTTCGCTGATTGTTTCCAATCCGCCTTATCTTTCGGAAAAGGAACTCACGGAAACGCAGGTTGATGTTCGCGATTTTGAGCCCCACGTAGCTTTGGTGTCGGGGGCCGACGGACTCGACGACCTTCGAACGATCCTGCGTGGCGCTCGGGAATTTCTTTCCTCAGATGGACTCCTCGCCCTGGAGACCGGCATCAGTCAGCACACAGAGTTGAAGCAGCTCGCAGGCGAAGCAGGTTTTTCAAACTGCGAGTCGGTGCAGGATCTTACCGGACGCGACCGCTACGTTTTCCTGCGGACCAAAAACTAGGGCGCTTGTCTGGGAGTCGCGACAATTCAGCCAGTATCCGCGGATGTCCTCCGGGTGGGCGGGGATCGAGACTCCGCGCGGGCATAACCTCAGGCAACGAACATGAGTGCTTCGTCGTGCCCGGTTCGGGATTGAACAGGAGTGGGGCGATTCAGGTCCCGTAGAGCCAATTCCACACCGCAGTCTTTCAAGTTTGTTGAAATCAAGAACGGGAGCTGGACTACGCTGGTTTACGGGCTGGTCTTGTTTTGCATTCTCCCACAGTCAAATGGGCGTACAAACATGTCCCATCCCCTTCGCGGTCTGCTTCTGCTTGCCCTCTCCCTTTCCGTCTCTCGCGCCGATGTGCAGACGGACTGGCCGGTCTACCTTGGCGACAAGGCGCGCACACTCCACTCGCCGCTGCGGCAGATCGATCGTTCGAATGTGGCGCAGCTTGAGGTCGCCTGGACCTACAATACCGGCGAAAAGGGAGAATATCAGGCCAACAATCTGATCGTCGGCGGAGTGCTCTACACCGCGACGCCGAGCCGTCGCGTGATTGCGCTCGATGCGGCGACAGGACGCGAGCGGTGGACCTGGGATCCTGCGAACACGCGCGCGGGCAAGGGCGCGCGCCGGCAGCGGGGGCTGGTCTTCTGGCAGGACGCAAGGGGTGGCGAGCAGCGCTTGTTCACCGCCTCGGGCAACTACCTCTTCGCACTCGATCCCGCCACCGGAACCGTCATCAGGAGTTTCGGCGAGGAGGGCCTGGTGCATCTTGCAATCGGACTCGATGATGCCGATATCCCAAAGGTCGGACTGAACACTCCAGGAGTCACCTATAAGGACATGCTGATCATCGGCGGTTTTGGCGGGCCGGGCGCGGTACGGGCGATCGACGTCCGCACGGGCCGACTGCGCTGGATATTCCATCTCATTCCGCGGCCGGGTGAAGTCGGTTACGAGACATGGCCGCCCGATGCCTACAAGACTGCCACCGGTGGGATGCCGTGGTCCGGACAGGCGCTCGATGAGGCGCGGGGCATCGTCTATGTCGCCACAAAAACGGCGGAGCCGGACTTCTATGGGGCAACGCGACACGGCGACAATCTCTTCGCGAATTCACTTGTCGCACTCGATGCGGGGACCGGACGGCGGCTCTGGCACTATCAGCTTGTGCATCACGACCTGCTCGATCGCGATCTGCCCTGTGCACCGGTGCTGCTCACTGTGAGGCATGGGGGCCGACAGATCGATGCGGTCGCCCAGGGCACCAAGCAGGGGATGCTGTTTGTGTTCGACCGGGTGACGGGTGAACCGCTTTGGCCGATCGAGGAGAGACCGGTGCCGACCTCCGGACTGAGAGGGGAAGAGGCGTCGCCGACGCAACCCTTTCCCACGAAGCCTGCTCCGCTCGTGCGGCTGAACTACACGGAGGCGGACGCCTCAACGATTTCGCCGGCAGCCGCCGAGCAGACGCTCGCGCGGATCCGCGTGTCGCCGAACCACGGACCGTTCCCGGCGCCGGGACTCATGGAAACGATCATGTTTCCCGGGTTTGACGGAGGCATGGAGTGGGGTGGTGCGGCAGTCGATCCGGAGGGCGTGTATTACGTCAATGTGAACGAGATGCCCTGGATCCTGCAGATGGTGGAGACCCGTCGCGCCGACGGCACGCGGCTGCCGCGGGGGGAGCGTGACTACCTCGTGAATTGCGCCGCCTGTCACGGTCTGGACCTCAAAGGGATGCCGGCAGCTGGATTTCCCTCGCTGATCGACATCGAGAAACGGCGCTCCCGGGAGGAAATCCGGAAGATCACCAGGGAGGGCTTCGGACGGATGCCGGCTTTTGACCGCATCTCCGAGGGGCAGCGCGATGCGATTCTCGCCTATGTGCTCGGCGACGCGCCGTCCGCAGGGGGGCGACCGGACGAAGGGGAGCGCCCGCCATCGGGAGGGTCGCGCATGGTGCCACCGTATGCCTTTGCAGGTTTCAGGCGGTGGCTTGACAATGACGGGTACCCTGCGGTGAAACCGCCGTGGGGGACGCTGGCGGCGGTCGACCTCAATGCTGGCGAGATCAAGTGGCAGGTACCGCTCGGAGAGTATCGCGAACTCACGGCGAGGGGAATCCCTCCGACCGGAACTGAGAACTATGGCGGACCGGTGGTCACAGCCAGCGGGTTGATCTTCATCGCTGCGACGGCGGACGAGACGATCCGGGCGTTTGACAAGAACACCGGAGAGATCCTGTGGAGCGCGCGCCTTCCCTTTGGAGGCAATGCCACGCCGAGCGTCTACATGGCGGAGGGACGCCAGTTTGTCGTGATTTCCGCAGGAGGCGCGAAATCAGGTCGCCCGGCAGGAGGCATTCTGGTGGCGTTCGCGCTGCCGGAGCGTCTCGTCAGGACTCCGTGACGTCTATTCTGCAATTGACGATCAGCACCGGTCACCGCGCAGCAACGTGCGGCGTGAGCTGAACCTCCGGATCGGAATCGCACGGCCCCCACTACCTGCCATCCGCCTGCCAGCGGAGCATGGTCTCGATGTTTTGATTGATGGCCGAGGCCGCGGCGGTGTTGTCGCGATGACGCTGCGTCCGGACGTTGCCTTCATAGACGGCCTTGGACTCCGGGAATCGGCCCTGATCGTTGGTCTCGACGATCCATTGGTCGAGTCGCTGACGAAGCTCGGCCAACACAGGCCAGCGCGTGGGTTCGCCCGCAAGGTTGTTGATCTCCCAGCGATCGTGGACCCATTCGTAGAGTTCCTCGGGTGCGCGGGTCGGTGCAAAGAGAAGCCGCTCGGACAGCAGATCAAGAGTGCCCGCTGCATGGAGTTCGCGCAGACGGATCAGGATCGGCTTTGAGTCCTTGTAGGCGTTGGGCTGGAGGTGGGGCCGCAGCGGATAGTAGTTGCGGATATAGAGCCAGCGGTCGGTGCGCACGGAACGGATACGGTCGACGGTTTCGTCGCAGCGGTCGCGGGCGGAGAAGATGGCGTCGCGTTTGACGTAGGTCGGAGAAAGCACGTCGCGGGCCTGCATGATACCGGGGATCGGGATTCCGGCGGCGGTGAGCGACGTGGCGGCCATGTCGATCTGTTCGATCAGGTCGTTTCGGACCTGTCCCGCACGGACGCCCGGGCCGCTGATGATGAAGGGAATGCGGGTGCCTTCCGTGTAGAGGAACTGCTTGCCGCGGGCATGGCTGACTCCGTGGTCGCCGATGAGAATGATGAACGTGTTCTCGATCAGGCCTTCGGCGCGGAGGCGGTCCATGATGTGTCCGACCTCGATGTCGGTCATTCGCATCGAATCGAGGTAGTGGGCCCAGTCTGCAAGGATGACCGGATCGCGCGGATAGTAGGGAGGAAGGCTCGAAACGGAGTCGGGTGCAGTGGCGCCGGCACCGAAGTAGGCATCGAGCTCCTTCCAGCGTCCGAGGTCTCGGTGTTTTCCACCGAGGAGCTGAACCTGCATGAAGAAAGGCTGGCCGGGTTTGCGCCCCGACCAGTCGGGTCCGTTGTAGACCGAGCGGTCCCATTCAAAGTTGTAGTCCGTCTTTCCCAGTGCGCGCGCATCGGGTTTTCCGTCGCTGATGCAGGTGTAGTAGCCGGCTTTCTGGAAAAGCGCGGGGACAAGCTCGACGCCTTCGGGAAGCCTGACCTTGTTTGCACCTCGGTTCGAGCGATGATTCTGGGCTCCGATCGTGGTCTGGTACATGCCGGTGATCAGCGCGGAGCGGCTGGCCGAACAGACGGGGGCAGTCGTGTGAGCCTGTTCGAAAAGAAGGCCGGACTTCGCCAGGGCATCGACGTTTGGTGTGCGGATGCCGGTCTCGCCATAGCAGCCGAAATTGGGGGAGATGTCATCGACGATGATCCAGAGTATGTTCGGGCGTGCACTCGCGGCAGAGAGACTGGCGACGGGCAGGGACAAGGCGCTGGCGAGCAGGACTGTGAGGCGGAGGAGGTGCGACATGGGAGGGCGGTGGAGCAGAAGCGGGTGATTTCAGGGCTGCAGCATGACCTCGACTTCGCGCGTGAGTCGTTCGTGTGCGGCTGCATCCGGCACGGGCATTTCCATGAATCCGACCCGGAACTCGTGGCCGGCGCCGCGCAGGAGCGGGCGCGGAGCCCGTCCGAATCCGAACACTGCCATGCCGTCAGGGGCGTCGATGCCGGCTTCGTCCGTTCCGAGATAACGAAAACTGTCCCCGAGCGAATCCGCTTTTGCCTGTGCGAGCACAAGCACGCGCGGAGAGAGGTTGTCCCCAAAATAGGCCCAATTCCACTGACCGGTGACGCCGCCGGTGGTGGGCGTGTCGCGACGCGGCCCGCCTTCGGATGTGCCCCAGTACTGTTCGCGCGGTGCGTATCGTCCCGCGGGCGGGCCTTCGTAGAGAAACCACCACGGGTGGTCGGGATCGGCTTTCTCCATTCTGAAAATGGCGTGGGTTGGAGTAAAGCGCCACGTCCACGCCCAGGTGCCGGATTTGCTGACCGTACGGATTACATCTGCTGCTTCGCGTGTGCTGATGCAGCGATCCTTGCCCGGATGTCCGACTCCGGCATCAGGGTTGCCCTTGCCAAAGACGGCATTCGGGATTCCGCGGTAGGCTCCCGCCGCAGCGCCCGGACCGCGGGAAGGGGTCATGTGGAAGGCAATCCAATCGCGACCGTCGCGATCGATGAGGCGGGAAAATCCGCCGCCGGATTTGTCGTAATACCAGGTGCCGCCCGGCGTCACGATGCGGAAATGGGGGAGCCCTTCGTAGTCGGTGTCGCTGATTTCGATCTCTGCCGAGGCGCCGGCTGCTTGCAGTGCGATGACGGTCCCACAGAGGGACAGGAAAAATACGATTGCACTGCGGGCGTCCGGAAGGGATCGGGGAATTGGCATGGCCATGTTGGTCGAGCGGGAGGTTAGCACGGCGGGAATGGATTGTCTTTGGCGACCGCGGAAATTGGCATCACGAATGTGGAAGACAAAAGGCGGGCGCCATGCGTAGAGGCAGCTACGGATTTCCCCGCCTGTAGAGCAGGACCTGGTGGCTGTCACCGACAACGACACTGTCGTCGTGGACGATATCCTGGTCGCCGGCCCGGTTCTTGCCGCGGAGCGGATAGAGATTGGAGAACAGGAAGTCGCTGCTCTTTTCCACGACAAGGAGTGCCTTCGGAGCGCCGCCCCCGCTTTCTCCGAAAAGGCGAATGTGGTTTGAATTGCGGATGGTGACCACGGGTCTGGATCCCTCGTACTTGAGACCGAAGGCGTCCACGTGGCTCGCGTTGCGAATCTCCGCGCCGGAATAGCCCTTGTTCGCACCTTGCGGCTGAAAATGATAGATCGAGAGAGGTTCGTGCGTGCCGTCAATCAGACAGTTGGTGTAGCGCGCGGTCATGGCCTCGAAATCGGACGTCGTAGTGACCTTGAATCCGTACGCACGGCCGCCGCCGTTACCGCGGAAGATGAATAGCGGAGAATTGAGGGGCAGACCCTCACCGCGGCCCCCGGAATGCACGCTGCGGACACTGCTGATGACCGAATTGCGGCCGGCGCGCCACAGGATCGCGTAGGCGGGATAGAACGGCGTCTTGAGTCCGGGGGGAGTGGCCATGGGGAGGCGGATGCCGACATACCCCAGGCGCGTCGTGGCGGCTGCGTCATCGGCAGTGCGGAACAGGGGACGTGGATCATTGCCGTTGAGGAAGTCGCCGTCCGGATGACGGGCGGGATCGATGATGGGAGCGAAACAGGTGGAGATATGGGACACACCGACCAGGGTCGTGTTTGAGCGCAGATCGAGCGTGCGCGAAAGCCGATAAACCCCGCGCGGGACAAACAACGGCTGGTTGCGGGCGCTGGCCTCGTCGATCGCCCGTTGGAGCGCAGGATATTGGTCGGTGAAGTCCTCGCGATCACCGTCGCCGGTGGCTCCGAAATCGCGTGCGTTCAGCATGTCTGCCATTCCCACGCCCGGAAAGATGCCGGTCCACGTGTGGCGACTCTGCAGGTCAGCCGGGATCCTTGAGGCGTCAATCGACACGCCTGCGGAGCCTTGCGGCGGCCCGTTGCGCCTGCGTCCGTCGATGTAGACGGCGTCCATGCGCGGCGGCGTGCTCGCTCCGCGCTGCACGGAGTTGGCGGGGGTCGTGGCTGCGGCCGCGTATTCGGCGACATGGTACCAGCCGTCGGGGCGGCCCGGGACTTCAATGCCGGGGCCTGCATCATCGATCTTCAACAGGGTCGCGGCATTTCGAACATAGACCTGATTCAGGTAGATCGAGCGGTTGCCACTGATCGCGGGCGCGGTGGAGTGGGGCGCCAGCTCGATGCGCGAATCGACCAGGCAGAGCGACGCGTTCCATGGGTCTCCCTTTGTTGATCCTGCAATCACGATCGCCGAGGCGCCGGGAGCGGGGGAGAGCACGGCGCCCGGCATGACAAGAGGTCCGCGGGAGTCATTGTAGACGCAGGCGGTCGTTTGCCCTGTGAACGTGGCGTGTGAGAGCGAGCAGGTCGGCTGTGTGGTGCTGAGATAGGCGCCATACCGGCCTCCGTTTGCGGAAAGATTGTGCATGCCTCCTCCGGAACCCAGTCCATCCTTGAATCCCGCGAATGCGCCGGTTGCTTCGACATGGACTGATTGAAGCGAGGAGTCCTCACAGGCAAGGAACTCGACTCCGATCGCGCCTGGATTTGCAGCGAGGTCCACCGCCAGATTCCGGATCTGCTGGCTGAAATGCGCATTGCTCTTCTCATACACATTTGGCGGCATGCCGTTGACCGCCCAGAAATGGATGACCGGTTTCGGATGGTCAGGGTCGCCGAATCCTGCGGCATTGGGTGCAAGGCGGATGACCGCGCGTGAATCCGGATCGGGGGAGCCCTGCAGGACGCAGCCGATTTCCCCGCGTCGCAGCGGCAGACCGGGATAGCCGCCTCCGAGATAATTGGGACTCACTCCCTCCAGGGTGTCGCTGACGAGATAAGTGCCTGCCGGGAGGTAGGTGGTGCACCGTGCATCGCGGCCTTCGTTGAGCGCCCGTTGAAGGGCCAGTGTGGAATCCGTGCGGCCGGTGGGGTCTGCGCAGTAGGGCGCCTGGGTGACATCGAGAATGCCGTCGCGGGCGAGTCTGGGATTCGCGTAGCGGGCTAGGATGCGCTCTCCCGAGGCCATCACGTCCGTGACCCGCTTGTTGAGTCCCGCCTGGTGGTCGACGATGAATTCCGGGGCGCGGTCCGAGGACTCGCGCGCGGCGACGAGGATCTCCCTGGAGGAATCGGTGCGCAGGATGAACGAGTAGCGTCCGGTGCCTGTGACCGCGTGGGTGACATCGAATTCGATCCACCCCGCGCCTCCAGGCAGGCGGGCCTCTGCGAGGGGTTTGGCGGGAAGCGCTGTGGGACGGTCGTGCCAATCGATCCGGGACTCCGCCCATCCGTTTCCGGTTGTGAAGAGGAGAAGTCTGCCTGAGCCGCTGCTGTTGACGTGGATACGGAGACGAGCGCGCGTGACATCACCCTTCACCCCCAGGAGATTGAATGCGAGAAAAGCCTCGCGCGAAGCCGTGCCTCCGAGCCGGAGGTCATTTTCGGATGCGCCGGATCGGTTCGCATCGAGCCAGACATCATCCCACGGCCGAACCGTTTCAGTCCTCCCGATGCCAGGGCGGCTTTCCGCCGCATTGGCGGAGGGGACTGAACTGGGTGGACCATAGGAGACTGAAAGCTCCGGGACTTCACCGTCATCCCTTGCTTCGCGCGAAGGGATCACGAGCTTGTAGCGCTCCCTGGCCGCGAGGCGGAACGAGTAGACACCAGGTCCCTTGATGACCTTGCTGACATCGGCCTCCATCCATTGTCCGATGGTGGGAATGCCGGAGAAGTCGGCGACATGGGGGCCGACTGCGGGACGCTTGCGGTAGGTCACCTCTGGTTCGGACCAGTCGGGAGAGGTTGTCCAGACACCGACCGGAGTGGTGGGATTGCCCTTGACGATCTTTGAAACGAAAAGCCGGAGGGTGGCGCGGGCGACATCGGTGCGGGGGGTGGTCACATCGAACTTGAGGAGAGCCTCAAAATCGCGCCCGCCGCCCTTCTGCAATGCGAGGGAAGTCTGTGTGCCGTGGGTCAGGTCGCTGCCTTCATTGCTGAGTATCGTGGCGTCGGCGACGGGATGCAGCACGAGCGTGAGCGGCGACTCCGCGCGCAGGAATGACGAGCCGCAGAAAGGCAGGGCAATGAGAAGGCAGCAATGGCGGGAAAAACGCATGACAGGCAGATTCGGGATCACGATACGCGTAATGACGCGGCAACGTCTTCGCCGGTGACGGAAAAACACATGGCCGTGGCGGAAGCGGTGGCCCCGTAGAGGAAGGATTCCGTGTGCGCTATGCAGATTTCCATGCAGACCAAAGACGGAGTTGCAAGGGTGCTATAGGGTTTTTCCGGCTTCGACCATGCCCCGCATCCTGATCGCTGAATGCAAGCAGGAGGTTTCAACCTTCAACCCGCACCTGAGTCGCCATGACTCCTTTGCCGTGCGGAGCGGTGAGGCCCTGCTGCGTTATCACCGTACGGTGAGAAACGAGGTGGGTGGTGCGCTCAGAGTGCTTGATTCGAGGCCGAATGCGGAAGTCATTCCCTCGCTCAGTGCATTTTCTATCACCTCGGGCGGACCGCTTGCAGGTGCGGATTGGAGGAGACTCTCCTCGGAGATAGTACACGCGATTCGGAATGGGGGGGAGGTCGATGGAGTTTATTTTTGCATGCACGGAGCCATGGCAGCGGAGGGAGAAGAGGATCCTGAAGGCTGGCTGCTGGCGGAAACGAGGAGGCTCGTGGGCGCCCGAATACCCTTGGTGGTGTCGATGGACCTGCATGGGATTCCAACTGACAGGATGTTTGAGCATGCCGATGCGATCGTGGCTTTTCACACCTATCCCCATGTTGACTTTTTCAGCACGGGAGAGCGCAGTGCTCGGCTGCTTTTGCGGCTGCTGGACGGTGGTGTTCGGCCAGTGACTGCGAAGGTGGCTATTCCGGCCTTGGTGAGGGGAGAGGAATTGATCACCGCAACCGGTGCGTTTGGGAAATGCACCCGCCGCGCCGCGGAGATCGAAGCGGAATCTGGGGGGCTTTCGGCCGCGATGTTCATCGGAAATCCCTTCACCGATGTTCCCGAGCTGCAGACTTATGCGTGTGTGACGACGGACGGCGATCCTGCGAGGGCGGAGCGCGAGGCGCTGGCGCTCGCGGATGAATTCTGGGGGCATCATGAGCGCATGGAGGTGCCGTTGGTCAGTCTGCAGGAGATGACACGAATAGCGGCGACGGCGTCTGCAACTGTGGGGTTGGTGGACGCTGCGGATGCAACGAGTTCTGGGGCATCGGGCGATGGCAATGCCATCGTGCGGGCCCTCGCCGCAGCCGGTCATGTGCGCACCGTGCTCGCCCCCGTGGTTGATGCGCCAGCAGTACAGGCGGCCTTCGCTGCCGGAGTGGGTGCAACCATCACAGTGCCAATCGGAGGGACACTCGATTCCGGGCGGTTTTCGCCTTTGGAGCGCACCGGTCGCGTTATGCTGCTTGCAGATCGCCCCTTCCGGAGTGAGTCATTCGGAGAGGAGTGGTATGCAGGACCCACGGCGGTATTGGAATCCGAACCGTTCACCTTTGTCCTGAGCTCGCGGGCAGTGAATCTGTATGATCGATCGTTCTTTTGGGCGCACGGACAGGATCCGAGGCATTTCGATGCCGTTGTGATCAAATCGCCCTATTGCCAGCATCACATGTACGCGGGGTGGGTTTCGCGGATGGTGGATGTGGATGCTCCGGGAGCAACCAGTGCAAATCTTCGGATCCTCGGGCATAGAAGGTGCGTGCGACCGATTTTTCCCCTGGATTCCGACGTGCGCTTTGAGCGCCGAGTCCGTATTTTCGACCGTCATAGACAGCGTGCCACGTGAGAGGAAGAAGGAATTCATCGTGAAGATTCGAGAAATCACATGTGTCGGGCTGAGAGGAAGAACACCTGAAGGAGGCTGGAGTAACGAACTCAAGCCAGAGGATTGTGTGCACACGCTGATCGCCGTGCACACCGGGGATGGGGCGGTGGGGTTCGGCAGCGTGTTTACAAACGATGGGCTGGTTCGTGCTGCACTCGCGGTGATGGAGCCCCTCTGGCGCGGGGAGAATGCACTGGAACCGGAACGCGTCAGCGAGAAGCTTCACCAGCACACGTTCTGGCTGGGCCGAGGCGGATCGCTGACCCACACGATCAGCGGCATCGACATCGCCTTGTGGGACATTCTTGGCAAGGCGACGGGACAGCCTGTTGGGCGACTGCTGGGCGGACGTAGCCGCGAGAGGGTCAGGCCGTATGCGTCGCTCCTGATGGACGAGCCGGAGAAGTTGCGTGATCACCTGCTGGCGGTGAAGGCGCAGGGATTCAGGGCATTCAAGATAGGCTGGGGTCCTTTCGGCAGGCGCAGCACGCGCGTGGATCAAGCCATCGTGGCTGCCGCGCGGGAGGCGATCGGCCCGGAGTCGCAATTGATGGTCGATGCGGGAGCAAGCGATGCATTTTGGAACCATGGCTACAAATGGGCGCTTCAGACCGCGGCAATGCTCGCCGAATACGACGTCGCCTGGTTCGAGGAGCCCCTGGTGCCGGATGCTCTCGCGGACTATGCGCGCTTGCGTGAGCACGCGATGGTGCCCGTGGCGGGTGGCGAAGTGCTGACGCGACGGCAGTCCTTTGATCCATGGTTTGCAGCGGGGGCACTGGACATCGTGCAGCCCGACGCGACAAAGGTGGGCGGGCTGAGCGAGTCGCGCAAGATTGGCTGGGCAGCGCAGGCGCATGGCGTGCGCTTGATCCCGCATGGTTGGAACACAGCCGTGGGGCTCGCGGCGGACCTGCAATTGGTATCAGCGCTTCCGAGCTCAAATTTTGTGGAGTACCTCACCGGAAGTCCGTTCGTCGATGAGATTGTCACCGTGCCCTGGAAACTGGATGCCGATGGCATGCTGGAGATTCCGAGTCGACCGGGACTGGGCATCTCACTCGACCGGGATGCCGTGAAGGCCTTGACGGCAGAGGAGGGATTTTTCGGGTGACTCCGCGCGCGTCCGGCGTAGCGGAGGGAGTTCCAGGTGCAACTGAGGCACCGGGTCGTGTGCGGCATGGCGTCGTGATGCTGGCTGTCGTGCTGGCAGGCATCACGTACGTGGATCGAGTGTGCATTGCGCAAGCGGCGCCGCACATCCAGAACGACCTTGGACTGACTGCAGTGGAACTGGGCATGGCGTTTTCCGCGTTTGCGCTTGCCTACGCCCTTTTCGAGATACCGGGAGGATGGCTTGGCGACCGGATCGGACCGCGCAAGGTCTTGATGCGCATTGTCGTCGCCTGGTCGACCTTTACCGCTGCTACCGGTTATGCGTGGAATGCGATGTCGCTGATGGTCCTGCGCTTTCTGTTTGGTGCTGGGGAGGCGGGTTGCTTTCCGAATCTTACCCGTGCCTTCATGAACTGGCTTCCTGTCGAGGAGCGCACGCGGGCGCAGGCGATCATGTGGCTGAGCGCGCGTTGGGCAGGCGCCCTGACACCCCTGATGGTGATCTGGGTGATGACTTGGCTTTCGTGGCGCAACACGTTCGTTGTCTTTGGTCTGCTGGGCGTAGTATGGGCTGTGTGGTTCCATCGGGTATTTCGCGATCGTCCGCGGGAACATCCCCGGGTGAACGCGGCGGAACTGGCCCTTATCGAGGCGGGAAGACCCACGGTGCCCGCAATGGCTCCTGTGCCTTGGCGGCGGCTGCTGGGCTCGAGAAGCCTCTGGTTGCTCTGGATCCAGTACTTCTGCCTCGCGTATGGATGGATGTTTTATGTGACCTGGCTGCCGACCTATCTCCGGGAGACACTGGGTGTGGATCTCAAGCAGAACATTCACATGGAGAATTTGACGCGGGCGCTTGCGACGTGGATGTCACCGGAAACGGTTCAAAAAGTCGTGATGGCGGTCTTTGCCGGAGTCCCGTTGTTTGTCGGAGGGCTCGGCTGCCTCGCAGCCGGTCTGATCGCAGCACGCTTGGCAAGGCGGCTGCGGGGCGTGGCGATTGCGAGGCGGTTGCTGGCCCAGGTGGGGTTTACAGGGGCGGCCGTTTTGCTGGTGGGATCATTCCATGTGACGGATCCGATGGTCGCAATCCTGATGATGGGATTGGCGAGCTTCTGCAACGACCTGACAATGCCATTGAGCTGGAGCACCTGCATGGATCTGGGGGGGCGTTTTGCGGGGACAGTTTCGGGAGGGATGAACATGATGAGCGCCTTTGGAGGCGCCGCGTCACCGCTCGTGATCGGGTTCCTTCTGGATTCCACGGGAAGGGACTGGGCTTTGACGTTTTGGATATCCGGTGCGGTGTATCTGGCGGGAGGCCTTTGCTGGTGGTGGATGGATCCTGTACAGCCTTTGTGTGATGAACGCTGAGAAACATGAAAAGGAATTCGGGCACGACGACGCGTGCCCCTCAGAGAGGAAACATCAGAGGTGCGAGGGCGTGCGCCGATCACGGCGTGTGGTCGCAGGCATGACACTGCTCCTTGGCATGATAGCGTCGCATGGCATGGGTGCGGAGATCCGGCTTCCGCATATCGAGGGGACGAAGCCGCGGAATATAGTCTTTATCCTCACGGATGATCATCGGGCGGATGCGATGGGATTTCTCGAGCATCCGGTCCTGAAGACGCCGCAACTCGATCGCCTGGCGCACGAGGGAGTTTACTGTGCGAATGCCTTGGTGACGACATCACTCTGCTCGCCGAGCCGCGCGTCAATCCTGACGGGGCTTTATGCGCACAATCACAAGGTAATCGACAACAACAATCCTGTTGATCCTTCACTCGTCTTCTTCCCGCAGTATCTCCAGGCCGCGGGATACGAGACTGCATTCATTGGAAAGTGGCACATGGGAGGCAACGATGATAGCCCGCAGCGGGGATTCGACCACTGGGTGAGCTTCAAGGGACAGGGCACGTACTGGGCCGACGGACGAGGGGTGACGCGACGCGTGGCGCAGACGACGAACGATGGATTCAATGTGGATGGCAGGCGTGAGCCGCAAAAGGGCTATATCACGGATGAATTGACTGACTATGCGTTGGAGTGGCTGAACGAGAGGAAAGGCGACAGGCCGTTTTTTCTCTACCTGAGTCACAAGGCGGTGCATTCGGATTTTGTGCCTGCAGACAGACATCTCGGCAGATATCGCGATGCGGTGATTCCCTTGCCTGAGAGTGCGGCACCACCGACACCCAGCCAGGACAAGCCCCGCTGGGTGCGTGATCAGCGGAATAGTCGCCACGGAATTGAGTACGGTTATAACGTGCCGGATTACACGGTGGAGAAATATGCGCGCCGCTATTTTGAAACGCTGCTCGCTGTCGATGACAGCGTGGGCAGGATACTCGACTGGCTGGACCGGAAGGGGCTTGGGGAATCGACGCTTGTCGTCTACATGGGCGACAACGGATTTCATTTCGGGGAACACGGGCTGATCGACAAACGTACTGCCTACGAGGATTCCATCAAGGTGCCCCTGCTGTTGCGCTGCCCTGAGGCATTCCGCGCCGGCACAAGGATTGAGGACATGGTGTCGAACATCGATATCGCTCCGACACTGTTGGAGTTTGCCGGCCTTGTTCCGCCGCAAGCGATGGACGGCCGAAGCTTCTACCGGTTGGCGAGGGGTGAAAAGATTCCGTGGCGCGAGTATTTTCTTTATGAATACTTTTGGGAATGGAACGGCCCCTATACGCCGACCCTGTTTGCAATCCGCAGCCAGCGCTACAAGTACATTCACCCCCATGGCGTATGGGATCTGGATGAGCTCTACGATCTACAGGCTGACCCAAGGGAGAAGCAGAATTTGATCAATAGTCCCGAGTACCGAGCGATTGCCTCTGATCTCAATCGACGCCTGTTCGACATGCTGGAATCTACGGGCGGAGGCGAGATGCCGGTGCGGCGGAATCTGGGGGAGCAGTTTCCCCGGAGGCGCGGGGACCGGAGTGGTGTTGCACCTTTTCCGGATGCGTGGATGGATGAGATACGATGAAGACGCTGTCATGGGGATCATTGCTGATGGGAGTGGTGCTGTGCACCTGCAACATGCGTGCGGAGGAGGGTGTGCGCTGGATTTCCCATGGGGGAGAGGAGGGGTGTCTTGAGCTTCGCAATTCGACGACGCGCGTGGTGTTGGGACCACAGCGGGGCGGGCGAGTGCTCAGCTACCGGTTGCGCGATGACGAGGCGCTGCAGCAGGCGCCTGCGGATCCGAAGCGCGCGGATGTTCGCCCGTCGATGCTCCCGGGAGGGCGCTTCGATGTGGGACCCGAGAATGGATTGCCTCCCCATCCGGTGCTCTGGAGTGGGGCATGGAGGGCTGAGGCCACAGGAGTCCGTGCCGGGCGACTCACGAGCGAAATTGATCCGGCGACAGGGCTGCAACTCGTCCGTGATTTTGTACTCGCTCCCGATTCGTCGCGCCTTCGCTGCACGCAGACGATGATCAATCGCGGTGCGAGTCCTCGTGTGACCTTCCATTGGAGTCGCACATTTGCGCCGCCCGGCGGCACCTGTGTGGTGCCGCTCAATCCCGAGAGCCGTTATCCGCTGGGGTATGTCGTCTTTTCAGGTAAGAACACAATTGATTTTCAGCCCGAGCCGGACGCTGCGGTTGAGTCGCGCGATGGCCAGCTGTTGATACGCGCGCAGCCCCGCTTCCGGAAGTTCGCGATCGATGCGGTTGAGGGCTGGCTGGCCTACGTCCAGCCGGGTGGACTGGTGTTCGCGAAGCGCTTTCCGGTGTATGCGGACCGGGTCTACGGGGAGATTGCGGGCAATTCCGTTTCGATCTGGTACAATGAGGCGATCGCGGTGGAGATTGAGCCCATTGGACCCAGGGAGCGGCTGACGCCCGGTGAAAGGGCGTCGTTCACCGAGGAATGGTCGCTGCATGCCGCACCGCGCGACGCGGCGGGAGGGACGGACTGGAAGGCTTTGCGTCAACGAGTGTCATCGCTTCCGTTTGGGTTATGAAGATCAATGACTCGACGCGACGAAGTTTCCTGAAGAGGACCGGAGCGGCGGCGCTGACTGCGGGCTTTCAGGTTCTCCCGCGAAGACTGCTCGGCGGGCCGGAACACACGCCGCCCAGCGAGACATTGACCGTGGCGCTGATCGGCGCCGGAGGCCGTGGACTCCAGAATGCGGGGTTTCTGCTGGCGGAGGGGGATGTGAGAATCGTGGCGGTGGCGGATCCGGCGGAGCATTACAGCCTGGAGCACACCTACTACAAGGGGTTTGGCGGGCGAAGGGCAGCCTTGGAGCTGATCAGGAAGCACGAAGAGCCGGCAGGAAGGCCGTGGCGTTGTACTGGCTATCTGGATTTTCGCGTGCTCATGGAACGCGAACGTGGAGTCGATGCGATCGTGTGTTCGACCCCTGACCACCTGCATGCAGGGATCTCGATCATGGCCATGCGTGCGGGCAAACATGTGTATTGCGAGAAACCGCTGACGCACAATATCCGCGAAGCCCGACTGGTGGCGAAGGTCGCTCGGGAGACCGGCGTCGCCACGCAGATGGGCAATCAAGGCCACTCGACCAACGGTATCCGGGAAACGGTCGAGCATTTGCGTGCGGGCACGATCGGCGCTGTGCGTCAGGTGCACGTGTGGTCGCCCGCGCGTCGGGTGAATCCGACCGTGATGGCCGTGCCTGCGGAGCGCCCCGCGGTTCCCGCGGGTCTCGATTGGGATCTCTGGCTGGGACCGAGGGAAGGGTACAGCTATCACCCCGCCTATCATCCGATGGGCTGGAGAGACTTCTGGGCTTTTGGTGGTGCAGGTCTGGGCGATATGGGATGCCACGACATGGATGCGGCAGCGTGGGGGCTCGATCTTTACGAGCCGGAGATTATCGAAGGCTTCGGAGCTGGACCCAGGGATGACGATGTCGCTCCGCAAGCCACGACGGTCTATTACCTGTTTCCCGAGAGGAATGGACGAGCGCCGCTGATGCTCACCTGGCAGGACAACGGATTGCGCCCGCCTTCGCAACCGGAGCTTGAGGGATTTGTGCTTCCGCAACGTGGCGTGTTGTTTCTCGGTGAGAAGGGCGTAATCGAATGCGACGGAGGCGGAGGACCACCCCGCATTTTCCCACGAGCCCTCCGAATGAGCACAAAGACGCCGCAGGCGGAGATCCCACGGGTGACAGGGCATCACCGCGACTGGATCAATGCCTGCAAGGGCGGGCCTCCCGCAAGCAGCGCGTTTGAACACGGTGCACGCCTGACGGAACTCGTGCTCCTGGGAGTACTTGCCGTGCGGAGTCGCAAGCGGATCGAATGGAATGCCGCAGCCATGTGCACGCAAAAGGGAGTGCCGGGTGCGGACGAAATCCTTCACGGCCGTTACCGATCGGGTTGGGAAGTTGCGTGAACAGGAGAGTCCAGGCGCGGAATCCGACGGAGGCTATGGCGTCCGGCGAGCAGTCTGCCTTCGGATTTTCGATCCGAAGTTCTACGGCATGGATACGACTTGGATGGTTCGTCCACCGGTGGACTCGGCCCAATCCGCGCACAGAAGTTCCGCCTGCATGAGCACGGTTTTCACGGCTTCCTCCTGCAAGTCCGGCGGGTAGCCGTATTTGTTCAGGATTCGTTTCACCATCACTCGGATCTTGGCCCGGGCCCCTTCACGCAGCGTCCAGTCGATTGTCACGCTCTTGCGAACCTGGGTGATGAGCTCGGTGGCGATCACCTTGAGCTTGTCGTCGCCCATGGCCTTGACGGCGCTCTCGTTGGCGGCGAGTGCATCGTAGAAGGCGACCTCATCATCGGTCAGCCCGAGGTCTTCGCCTCGCTTGGTGGCGGCGTCGAGTTCCTTCGCCAGGCGGATGAGTTCCTCGATCACCTCCATCGTGCTGATGGCGCGGTTGTGGTAGGCGTTGAGGGTCTTCTTGAGCTTCTCGCTGAAAAGCTGGCTCTGCACGAGGTTGCGCTTCGAGCGCACCTTGAGTTCGTCCTTCAGCAGCTTCTCCAGCAGTTCAGCGGCGACGTTCTTGTGCTTGAGCCCGCGCACTTCGGCGAGGAAGCCGTCGCTTAGGATGGAGATGTCCGGCTTGGGCAATCCGGCGGCGGTGAAGACATCAATGACCTGCCCGTCGGTCGTAATCGCCTTGCTCACGAGTTGGCGCACGGCGGCATCGATCTGATCGGGAGTCTTGAGGTTGCCGCTGCTCTGCTTATTCAGCGCGGACTGAATGGCTTGGAAAAGAGCCACGTCATCGCGAATCTGCGTCGCCTCATCACTCGCGGCGCAGAGGGCGAAAGCGCGGGAAAGCTCGGTGATTACCTGGTTCCAGCGGGTCTTGCCGTCGTCCTGTTCGAGGACGTGCTCTTGCAGCGCAGGCAGGGCAAAGAGAGTCTTCTTGCCGTCGCCCACGGCTCTTTTCCAATCGCTGCCGTGCAGCAGGTCGCAGGCGATGCCGTGCTTCTCCAGCATGATGGCGATGGCCTGCTTGGTGTCGTAGGTCGGATCGCCCTTGCCGCCGCTCTCGGTGTAGTTGGCGAGGGCGTGTTTGAGCTGATCGGCGAGGCCGAGGTAATCCACCACCAGCCCGCCCGGCTTGTCGCGGAAGACGCGGTTCACGCGGGCGATGGCCTGCATGAGGCCGTGGCCCTGCATCGGCTTGTCGGCATACATCGTGTGCAGGCAGGGCGCGTCAAAGCCGGTCAGCCACATGTCGCGCACGATCACGATACGGAAGGGGTCTTTGCTGTCTTTGAAGCGGTTCGCCATGGCGCGGCGCCTCTCCTTGTTGCGGATGTGCGGCTGCCACTCGGGGCCGTCATCGGCGCTGCCGGTCATGATGACCTTCACCACGCAGGCCTTGCCCTTCTCGGCTTCGGCATCGTCATCCTTCGCGCTGGCCCAGTCGGGCCGCAGTTTGATGAGTGCCTCGTAAAGATCCACGCAGATGCGGCGGCTCATGCAGACGACCATCGCCTTGCCGTCCATCGCTTCCGTGCGTTTCTCGAAATGCGCCACCAGGTCGTCGGCGATGAGCGCGAGGCGCTTCGGATCGCCCACCAGCGCCTCCAGCGCAGCCCACTTGGTTTTGAGCTTCTCCTTCTTGGTCAGCTCCTCGCCTTCGGTGATCTCCTCAAATTCCGCGTCGAGCGTTGGCAGTTCGCTGGCGTTCAGACGCAGTTTGGCGATGCGGCTTTCGTAGTAGATCGGCACGGTGGCCTTGTCGGCGACGGCGCGCTGGATGTCGTAGATGGAAATGTAATCGCCGAAAACCGCCCGCGTGTTCGCGTCGGTCTTCTCGATGGGCGTGCCGGTGAAGCCTATGAAGGTGGCATTGGGGAGAGTGTCCCTCATGTGCCGCGCCAATCCGTCGATCAGGTCGTATTGGCTGCGGTGGGCTTCATCCGCTACCACGATGATGTTTCGCCTGAGGGATATTGCCTTGCCATCTTCACCCTTACCCCCGGCCCCTCTCCCAGAGGTAGAGGGGAGATGCGCGGCAATCTCTTCGAGAACTGCCTCTGGATCAGCATGCACGCGCTTGTTCTCAAAGCGAAGGACTGTCAGCCCTTGCGACTTGAGGTAGGCGTCCCGCTTCTGATCGATCTTCCGCCGTTCTGGCGTGGCATGAGGTGCCCCGTCGCATTCCACGACCAACTTCGCGTCGTTGCAGAAGAAGTCGGTGATATATTCGCCAAACTGGTGCTGTCGGCGAAACTTGGCCCCGGCGAGTTTGCGATCCCTCAAAAGTTCCCAGAGCAGTGATTCGGCATCCGTCTGCTTAGCCCTCAATTCCCGCGCCTCAGCCTTCAAACCGGAGAAATCGAAACCTCCTCGGTATTGCTCACTCCCTCTCCCTAGCTTCGCTCCCTCACCCCGCCTGCGGCTCCCCTCTCCCATTGGGAGAGGGGTTGGGGGTGAGGGTGCCGAAGGCATAAACTTCTGCAACGTCGTGAAGATCACTCCGCCACTCGCCCGGTTCAAAAGCTCCCGCAGGTGTGCCCGATCAGCCGCTTGAATAGGCGTCTGCCCGAGGATGTCCGCGCACCTCTGGAATTGCCCGAATAGCTGGTCGTCGAGGTCGTTGCGGTCGGTCAGCACCACCAGCGTCGGGTTCTGCATCGCGGGCTCGCGGATCACGCGGGCGGCGAAGAAGAGCATGGTGAAACTCTTTCCGCTGCCCTGCGTATGCCAGACCACGCCTGCGCGGCGGTCGCCCGGCTTGCCGCCGTGCATCTTCCCGGCCCAGTAGGTGCCCGGTTCCTCGCGCAGCACGCTGCCTTCCTCCGTCATGCCGCTGGCACGCACTGTCTCCTCGATGGCCGCGTTCACCGCGTGGAACTGATGGTAGCCCGCGATGATCTTGTGGATGGCGCCCGTGTCCGGGTTCTCCTCAAAGACGATGAAATGCTGGAGCAGGTCGAGGAAACGTTGCCGATCAAACACCCCGCGCACCAGCACCTCCAGTTCTAAACTCAGCTTCGCTTTCGTTCTCTCACCCCCAGCCCCTCTCCCACTGGGAGAGGGGGGCCGAAGGCCGGGTGAGGGTGGTGGGGAATCGGAATCGATTTCCCGCCATACCTTGAACCACTCCTGGTTCGCCGTCAGCGAGCCCATGCGGGCTTGCAGGCCATCGCTCACGATCAGCGCGGCGTTGTAGGCGAGCAGGCTGGGAATCTCCGCCTTGTAGGTTTGCAGTTGGGCGTAGGCGCTCCAGATCGTCGCGTTCTCATCGGCGGCGTTTTTCAGCTCGATCAAGGCCAGCGGCAGGCCGTTGACGAAGACTATGATGTCTGGGCGGCGACGATGCCGCCCAACATCACCCTCACCCCCGGCCCCTCTCCCAGAGGTAGAGGGGAGTGCGCCCTCGATCACCGTGAACTGGTTCACCGCCAGCCAGTCGTTCGCCAGCACATCGGAGAAATCTATCAGGCGGACGATTTCCCATCGCCGCTGACCCTCACCCTCCGCTTCGCTCCTCCCTCTCCCACTGGGAGAGGGCTGGGGTGAGGGTTCCTGTCGAACGCATTCGACAGGAATGCCATCGCGCAGCAGTTTGTGAAAGGCCCGGTTCGTCTGCACCAGCGACGGCGTCGCCACGCGCAGGACTTTGCGCAAGGCCTCCTCCCGTGCGTCCTCGGGGATGGTAGGGTTCAACCGCCGCAGGGCCTCGCGCAACCGCCCCACCAGCACCACCTCGCCGTAGGACTCCCTCTCCCCCTGGGAGAGGGTTGGGGTGAGGGTGCCTTGGGCTTGTTCGCCCGGAGCCATCTGCGGCCCGTGCCCCACCGCATAGCCCAGCGCCCCGAACCACGTCAGGGTGGCGTCTTCGACGATGGATTCGGTGAGGTTCATTAGCTCAAGGGAATTGACGTCGAGCGAAGTGCAGGCAAGTTTTCCGTGCCTTGCCAACCATGTGTTGAGCGAGCTTTCGAGGGCGTCCCCCAAGGGGCGGCCTCAGCATTTTTGGGCGGGTGGCGATTTGCGTCTAAATGACCAAACCTCGTGTTTTCAAGGGATTGAGCGTGCTGAAGCATAGTTCGGCGGTTTGCGTCTAAATGAAAATCAGGCCCAGAAAGGAATGTAGTGGCGGTAGCGGAGCGACGTCTGCTCCGGGTCTGCCAGTTTGATTTTGTCGGCCTCTACGGCATCCCGAATCGCCCGGGAGGCGGATTCCGTCTTCTTTTCGGACAAACGGAACCTCTCCCGCAGGCTTTGATTCGTCATCTTCTCGTTCATCACATAGCGCAGGCAGCAGTGCTGATAGGTCGCACGGATGCGATCATTCCGGTCCATATCTTCGAAGTCCTTGTGCCCATAGAGCAGCACCGAAGTCCGCTTCTCGCCCACCCGGAAATCCGGCGCGGGCAGTTGAAACGCCTCCGCCGCCTGAATCACTTTGTCCACGCCGCTGCCTTTCTCTTCGCAGATGCCGAGTCGCCGCATCAAGTCCGCCAGCCGCTCATTGCGCGACTGGTATTCGTCAATGAACCGGTCGGGCGAGATGAAGGGCTTGCCCGGATTCGAGATTTCCATCCGGTCGCTGTAAATCTCCACCATCACCGAGGTGCCGGACTCCGTGAAGTCCTGATGGATGAGCGCGTTCGCCACCAACTCGCGCACCGCGATCTCTGGGAACATCTTCACCTCCCGCCGCAGCGCCAGCTCGATCACCTCATTCGATGGCACCAGCCCGTTGATGAATTCCACCAAGCCCTGAAAGCCGACCGCGTAGCCCTTGGTGCCCGGCTTATCCAGCTTCGTCTTCAGCTTGTTCGTGCCTTCATACACGATCACCCGAGGCGCTTTGCGGGACAGCCGGTCAAAGCTCTCCAGTTTCTTGGCAAACAGCACCGCGCCCAGGTTCGTGATCGTCCATGAACCTCCGCTCCGCTCGATCAACCGCTCGCTAGCGAAGCGTTCCAGCACCGCCTCCCGCGTGGCGGGATACGGCAGGTGCAGGAGGTCAAAGTAGCTCTGCGTGTCCAGCACCTGCACCACCTTCTCGCCGTCACATTCCGTCATGGCCGGTTTCAACGCCCAGTCCGGCTCGCCCTCGGCCATGATTTTTTTGAGCTGGTCCGGCGTCATCGGCACCAGTTCCTCGCCCGCCCGCATCAGGTAGCGGCCTTTGTAATGCACCGGCTGTCCCACTGGACGCGACGGCACATGAAACACCAGCACCCGGCCCGCCGGATGCGCCACCTCGTCAAAGGTCACCTTTAGATGCAGCCGCTCGTAAATACCTGCCACCGTTCGTTCAGGCACCTCGAACGCCTTCGTGCCCACCACGCGGCGCGGCACCTTGTCCGTGATGCCCAGCAGCATCCGCCCGCCGCCCTCATTCGCCAGCGCCACGCAGTAGTCCACCAGTTCCTCGAAATGGAAGTTGTTCGTCGCCTCCTTGAACTCCAAGTGCTCGTTCTCGGAGCGAACGCTCAGGAGCGCATCAATCTGTGGAATCGTCGTCGCCATGGTCAGTCGGCAGTTTGGATGAGGTTTACCGAATCTGCCACGCTCAACTCCCCGCTCAGCAGCTTCGGCAGCAGCGTGTCGCGCAGGGTGGCGAGGGTGCGGGATTGCTGTTTGTTGGCGACGATCTGGTCATACCAAGGCTGGCAGAGCTTGGCGAAAGCAGTGTGGATTTCGGGCGGTGGAATCACGGCTTTGAAGCGGTCGATGTCGTTCTTCCCAAGGTGAATCACGGTGGTTGCCGTTTCGGTGGCCTCAACCTCGGCCAGCGGCGCGATGATGCTGTTGCGGACAAATGCCGCTGAGAAGCCAGGCTTTGGTGCGAACACGCAGACCCGTTGATTCAGCAAAGCGGGCACGCCGCCCCAAAGGTAGGCGCGAAACTCGCCGTCCATGCCGACAACGATGTCGCCGGGTTGGACAGTGTAGCCCTTCGGATGAACTTCTGGCGTCCAAACGCCGGGACTTTCGTCCGCCAAATCTCGAATGCGAATCAGCGGCTTTCCATCGTGGTTCGCGTTGAACTGCTTTGAGGCGAACGGCGCTCCGTAGATTACATCCGTGATTTCGTAGATGGAGCCGATTCGCCACCCCTTCGGAATATGGCCGAGTTCGGAGTCTTGGAAGGAGTCGGGGAAGAGGGCGGCCAAGTCTGCGACACCCTCACCCTGGCCCTCTCCCAGCGGGAGAGGGAATGCCGGGCGGCCGTCGAGAAAGCCGAAGGCACCCTCATCCCCGGCCCTTCTCCCAAAAGGAGAAGGGAGATCCGCTTTCTCGCGGTCTTTACTCCCTCTCCCCGTGGGAGAGGGCTGGGGTGAGGGTTGATTTTGAGGCCGGTCGGCGTTGCGCCGGACGGGATCAAAATCAATAAACCAGCTCTGGAACAGCGCCCGCGCCATCGCCTCCAGCGTCGCGTTCATCCGCCGGTTCAACTCGATCTTGTCGTCCAGCGCCCCCAGCACCGCCGCAATGGCTTTTTGCGTGGGGAGGGGTGGGAGAAGAACAGGGAGCGCACGAATTGTGGGCAGATTCAATCGCTCCGCAACAGAGCCGTCACGGTAGCCATGAATATGAGCCGTCATGATTGGCGAGTTGAGCCAATGACGAAGGTAGCTGAAATCGAGCAGTTGCTTTTCTGGCCGAATGAGAACCATGCGTTGGCCGAGGCAGACCCGAGTCATTGCTGGAATTTCAGCGGCGATACCGAAGTAGGTTCCTTCACGGCTGTAGAGAAGGTCGCCGCGACTTGGAGTAACGCGAACAATGCGTTCCGCGTAGGTTTCTTCTGAGACGCGGGCCGCTTGGTCGGCGCGGAAAACGCCGGTGATGATGTCCTGCGTTCGAACTACAAAGGGGCCACTGTCGGTGAGCTTCGGTGTCGAGTGCGGGCAGTCGAAAACACCTTCGCTGACATCGTCGAGACGTGACCAAGTCCAGCCGTCAGGCAGTTCACCGTAGGCAGCCGGAACGTGGAGTGCCTTGGTCTCGGCAACTGCGCTACCCGCCATAACCCAGCTCTCCTTCCTCAGCCCCAAAGGGGCGCGCTGTGATAGCCCAGGGTGCAACCCTGGGTCCAAAGGTCGAAAAGAACCCAAGCCCTGAAAGGGCGAAATCCCGATAGTCCCGCCCCGTCAGGGCTTGATGAAATAATGCCGCACACCCAGGGCGTTGCCCTGGGCTATCGCATGACGCTGCGTTGCGGCTGGGGCGTGGTGCCGCGTTCCCAGGGCGTTGCCCTGGGCTTTCCCATTCGGCCCCATTGGGGCCGTGGGGTGCCGCGACGCGGCACGCTGTGATAGCCCAGGGCAACGCCCTGGGTGCGATCGCCCAAACCATCCCAAGCCCTGAAAGGGCGAAACCCCGATGGCGCCGCCCCTTCAGGGCTTGTGGAAAGAATGGTGCCGCATACCCAGGGCGTTGCCCTGGGCTATCGCATGACGCCGCGTTGCGGCTGGGGCGTGGTGCCACGTTCCCAGGGCGTTGCCCTGGGCTATCGCATGACGCCGCGTTGCGGCTGGGGCGTGGTGCCACGTTCCCAGGGCGTTGCCCTGGGCTATCGCATGACGCCGCGTTGCGGCTTGGATCAATCCCACACATAGCGTTCATCGAATTGGATGCCGTATTTCGCAAGCAAGCGCCGGTATTCCTCCTGAAACGTCACGACGCGGTGATGCTCGTCCTGGTTGCCGATGTATTGCTCCAATGCCGGGCGATGGGTGGGGCTGATGGAAAAAATCCCGTAACCGCCCTGCCAATGGAAATCCGCATAACGCGCCGACTTGGTCTTCAGCCATTTGGAGGAGCCTGTCTTGATTTCCTGAACCAACTCCGACGGTGCACAGGTGCGCGGGTGGGCGACTAACAGGTGGATGTGATCGGCGACAGAACCGGCCTTGAGCAAAGCGCCCTTTTGATTTTCAACAATCCCGCCAATGTAGGCGTGGAGTTCGTCGCGGGCGTCATCGCCCAATACAGCTTCACGGTTCTTCGTGGAGAAGACCAGATGCACGAGAATTTGGGCAAGGGATTGCGGCATGGGTTTCGCCCTTTCAGGGCTGATGATTGTTTTCGGGGCGGATTCCCAGGGCGTTGCCCTGGGCTATCTCATGTCGCCCCTTTGGGGCAGAGGGGGGGCGGCTACATTCCATGCCCCAGCCCCCTCAGATTTGCTTTGATGGCAATGCTGGCTTGAGGCCAGCAACCCTCACCCAGCCTCTCCCAGGGGGAGAGGAGCTTTGCGCTTTGGGTTGGGTGAGCCGTGTTCATTGGAATCCGAGTCCTTTGAGGTTGGCGCGAATCGCAGCCTCCAGTTTCGCGGACTCGGCGAACTGGGCGTGCAGTTCGGCGACGAGGCGCGGCATCTTTTCCTCGAAGGGTTCGCCGTCGTCCTCGATCTCCTCGGCGCCGACGTAACGGCCGGGCGTTAAAACCCAGCCATGACTGGCGATGTCCCGAGTTGTTGCGGACTTACAGAACCCCGGCACGTCCTCGTATTTCGAGAGCGTGGCTGGGTTTCCCTCATCCCCGGCCCTTCTCCCTAAGCCTGCGGCACCCTCACCCCGTCCCTCTCCCACTGGGAGAGGGTGGCCGGAGGCCGGGTGAGGGTGGCCCTGCCATGCGTGGTAGGTGTCCACAATCTTCGCGATGTCCGCATCTGTCAGTTCACGATGAACGCGATCAATCAATGTTCCCATCTTCCGCGCATCCATAAACAGGGTTTGCTTCCGGCGGTCGCAACCCTGTTTACCCTCACCCTCCGCTGCGCTCCTCCCTCTCCCACTGGGAGAGGGTTGGGGTGAGGGTGGTCGCCCGGATTTGTCGCGACGAAGGAACCACAAACACACCGGAATCTGCGTGGAGTAGAACAGTTGCCCCGGCAAGGCGACCATACAGGAAACGAGGTCGGCCTCGATGAGGGCCATTCTGATTTCGCCTTCGCCGGACTGGTTGGAAGACATGCTGCCGTTGGCGAGAACGAAGCCGGCCATGCCGTGCGGGGCGAGGTGGTGGATGAAGTGCTGCACCCAGGCGAAGTTGGCATTGCCCTTGGGCGGGACGCCGAACTGCCAGCGCACGTCGTCGTCCTTGCGGAACCAGTCGGAGTCGTTGAAGGGCGGGTTGGCGAGGACGTAGTCGGCGCGAAGGTCGGGATGGAGGTCGCGGCGGAAGGTGTCGGCGTGCTCGGGGCCGAAGTCCGCCTCGATGCCGCGGATGGCGAGGTTCATGATGGCGAGGCGGCGCGTGGTGGCGTTGCTTTCCTGGCCATAGACGGAGATGTCGCCGAGCTTGCCGCCGTGACTTTCCACGAACTTTTCCGACTGCACGAACATGCCGCCGGAGCCGCAGGCGGGGTCGTAGATGCGGCCCTTGTAGGGCGCGAGCATCTCGACCAGCAGCCGCACGACGCAGGACGGGGTGTAGAACTGCCCGCCGTTCTTGCCCTCGGCAGAAGCAAACATTGTCAGGAAATACTCATAGACGCGTCCGAGCAGGTCCACGCTGCGGTGGTTGGGGGTGCGGTTGGTGTCATCGGATGCCTGACGACCTATTGCCTGACAACCCTCACCCCCGGCCCCTCTCCCAGAGGTAGAGGGGAGTTGTGCTGGCTCAGGAACTTGGCTCCCTCTCCCCGTGGGAGAGGGCTGGGGTGAGGGTTGCACGAGTGCAATACTGCCAATCAAGTCGATCAATTCTCCGAGCCGGTGTTTGTCCAAGGCGGGCCGCGCATAGTCTTTCGGGAGGACGCCCTTGAGACGGGAGTTGTCTCGCTCGATGGCGACCATGGCGTCGTCGACGATCTTGCCGATGGCCGACTGCTTGGCGTTGGCCTGCAGGTGGGACCAGCGCGCGTCGGCGGGTACCCAGAAGACGTTTTCAGCGCGGTATTCGTCCGGGTCTTCGGGGTTGGCCCCGGCGTAGTCGCCCTCGCCGGCGAGGAGTTTGGCGCGGTGCTCCTCGAAGCTGTCGGAGATGTATTTGAGGAAGATCAGGCCGAGGACGACGTGCTTGTATTCCGCCGCGTCCATGTTGTTGCGAAGCTTGTCGGCGGCGAGCCAGAGCTTTGCTTCGAATCCGAGATGGGCGGTGGAGTCGGCGGGTTTGGCGGAGCGGGAACGGGCCATGGGAAATGCTAACAGGGATAAGCATCAGCCAGGGGAGGCGTCGCGGGACGTCGAAACCAGGAAGAGCGCTCAAGGTTGGGCATGGGAGAGAGGTGGGTGAACCCGTTCCCAGCTAGGGATGTCCGGAAGTTCGGAGCCGAGATTGCGCAGGTGATTTGACCGTGCGAGCCGAAAACCCACACCGCGCTGCTCCAAGATCCCGCCAATGGCAACGGGATCGGGAATCAACTTGGGTTTTGCTGAAAATTGAGTAGTAGGGAAGCTGTCATCATGAAAACGACACTTGAAATCCCTGATGACCTTTTGCGCGAATCGAAGGCGAAGGCCGCGCTGGAGGGGATCAGACTGAAGGACTTGATTGCCCGCAGCCTTAAAATAGAAGTTCGTGGCAGCCAGGCTGGCGGCGCGAAACGCCGAAGGCTGAAATTTCCGCTCTTGGAATCGCGCCGGAAAGCTGAACTGACGATCCCGGATGATGCGGCATCTCAGGTGGAGATGACCGCCGACAGAGTCCGGTATGAAGCATCTCTGTGAAAGCAATGTTTTCCTTGCGCTGGCATTGGCGAGCCATCCTCACCACGCCAAGGCAGTAGCCTTTATGGATTTGTTGCCGGATGAAGAGTCGGTCTATTTCTGTCGTTTGACTCAGCAGTCTTTCCTCCGATTGCTGACGCTGGAGGCATTGATGAAAGAGGATGTGAGGACGAATTCGGAAGCGATCGACGTATGGCGAAAGCTGCGGCTAGACATACGCGTAGGATTCATCCGCGACGATCCCGATGGCGTGGAAGCGTGTTGGCTGAAGCTTGCCCGATATGGCTCACCTGCCCCAAAACGCTGGATGGACGCGTACCTCGCAGCTCTAGCAATTAACCTTGAAATGCGCTTTGTGACGTTCGATCGCGGCTACCGGCAATATCGCTCGGCGGGACTCGATCTCTTGTGCCTTGAATAGAATGAAGAAAGCAACGGGGTAGGGGGAGAGTTTTCGGCTGCGTGATGGCGAATCTGGGCTTCTCAGGTGTGGGCTGACTGGGAGGAATGCGCCTGAGATCGTACCGCACCCCCGGGGCGAAAATTTGACGGCCAATGCAGTCAGGAAGCTGTCAGAAAAGGTAGCTTGCCGACAGGTTCCATTCACGCGGATCCATGAGCTTGTAGCGGCGAATCCCTGTTCCCTGGTAGCGGAGAATGAGCGGATCCGTGTCGTCGAACAGATTGCGGACATTGAGCTGCAGCCGGAGTTTGTGACCCTTGTGAAATCCATGCATGTCGTATCCGAGCATCGCATCCGCCTGCCAGAAGGCATTGCCATAGACGAGCGTGCGCCCATCGACACCCACGACGTTCTTGCTCTGGTAGCGGTAGCCCAGGCCGAGTGAGAGGCCCTTCAGGAAACCGTCGCTGAAGCCGTAGCGGGCGAAGGCGCTGCCCTTGTACTTCCTGTTGCCGAAACCGGTAAGACCCTCGAGGGCGACATTCTCCGCCATCTGGTCGGTGATGCTTTGGATCTCGGTCGCAATGCTGACGCCGTTGCTCGTCAGAATCGACTGGTTGAAGCTTTGCCAGAAAGGCAGGTTGTGATCGATGAAGGCCCGGAATTCCGGGCTGACGTTCTGTTCGGAGATGTCGGTGATGGAGAAGTTCGCGAGGAATCGCAGGTTGCGGGTGGCATTGGCGGTCACCTGGAATTCATAACCACTGGAGTCGACGTCGTAGACGGTCGCCGTGGCTCCGTTGGTGGTGCGTTCCGGAGAGGATGCCTCCGCCTGTGTGATCAATCCCTGGGCCACGAGGGCATCCAGGATGCGGTCCGCGGCATTTCCCATTGCCTGTGAGCCCCGCGCTGCGGTTTGGTTGCGCCCCGCGGTCTCATAGTAGACCAGCTTGGAAAACACGCGGCCGCCGAACAGGGAAAGGGAAACACCCACATCCTTGCCCTCACCTTCGCGCTCCGGGGCCGAAAAGCCGCCCAGGACCGTGGCACGTGGCGGAGGAAGACCGATATTGGTGGAGTAGTTGCCGAGAATCGAAAGGGATTTTGTCAGGTGGAAAACAGTGCCGGCGGTTTTTGTGTTTCCTCGGAAATCGACTTTTAGTCCATTCTTGTAGTCGACGCTTGGCAGCAGCGTGACAGGATCGGTGAGCTCGATGGGATCAATGTACTGGATTCGATCCGTTCGGTAGCCGAGGTTGAACACGAGGCGATTGCTGAAGTATTTGGCCTGTGCTCCGATCATTCCGGACTGCAGCGTGCTGCCGGAGTCGGCGGGATTCTGACGGGTCAGCCATGTGGAAGTCAGCGAGCGTTTGCTGATGGGGTCGGTCATTCCGGTGATCGAGCCGTCTGAAAGGTCGCTGTTGACGTAGTAGGTGTCCCAGTCGCCCTCCACGACATAGTTGCGCCGATAGACCAGATTGGCTCCGGCCACGGGGTTGCTGTTGAAGGGCGCGCCCTCCCAGAATTCGCCGAGCTGATTCGCCTTCACGTGATTGTCCTGGTATTCCGCCATCGCGGCAAAGCGGTAGTCGCCCCATTTCCCGGCGTCGAATCCCGTCGTGAAAGTCGCCCGCGTGGAATCGCTTCTTTGTTCGTTGATCGTACGAAACCATCCCGCTTCCAGGTAGAGTTTGCCCGCGTAGGGATTTGCGGCACCAGTTGGGAGAAAGTTGTTCGGGTCGCCCACCAGATTGCTTGAACTCACCGTGGCGTCGCGGGAGTCGTTTTTCATGTATTGGTGGTTGAAGCCGATTTCCAGGGCGGTCCGTTTGCTGAAACGGTGTTCGAAGAAGGCGGATACGGTGTTGAAGTCGACGGTCCGCGAGGTGATGGGTCCGACGACATTGATCGAGCGGTCCGTCATGGTCGGATCCGTGATGATGGTGCTGCTCCCCGTGGTGGTCATCCGGGATGCCATGTTCATCAACTGGCCCGTGTTTCCGATGTAGGTGACGCGGGCTGTTGCGGGAAGCCGGGATGTGCCGGTCGGTGCCTGGGCATTGGCCACAGGGGTGTTGATCGTCGGCCTTCCTGCGGCGAGCCAGTTTCGGGAGGCATCGGTGAGATTGAACGGTCGTGCGAGGTTTGCCTTGATGGTGCCGATCTCACCCTCGGCGCGAAGAGTGGTGTTCGGGCCGATGTTCCACTTGGCGGCTAGGTGCACCCGGCGGTCAAGATCGAACATGTAGTTGCGGTAGCTCTTCGACTTGTCGTAGAGGGCGTTGAGACGGAGGGCCAGCTTGCCCCGGATGAGTGTGCGATTGAGGTCGACGGTGCCGCGGTAGGATTCATGGGAACTGAAGCGAGTGGTGATCTGGTTGGAATTCTTGTTGAGGATCGCCTGTTTCGTGTAGGTGTTGATCAGGCCGCCGGCCTGGGCGATGCCGAAGAGGATGGCGTTGGGACCCCGCGCATCCTCGACACGCCCCACGTTGTAGGTGTCGGTGGGCAATTCATACTCGAAGAAATTTCGTGCGCGGGTCGCGGCCAGTCCCCGGACGCGGAACTCCTGAAACCCCGTCACGAGCACATTGTTGTTCGGTGCGGCGGAATTCGTCGCATCATTCAGTTCGAGCACGGTGTTGTTGGCGTAGGCGAGCACGTCGGTAAGGTCGCTTGCGCCGAGATCGGAGATGAACTCTTCGGTGAACACGGAGATCGATGCGGCGATATCCTCGAGATTCGTGTTGAGCCTGCTCCCCGCCAGGGAGTTTGGAGCGAGGTAACCCACGTCGCTGCTCTCCTCGACATTAAACGGACTCAGCCGGATCGTCTCGGCGTTTTCATCCTGAGCCGTGACGGGAGTCTGGGCCAACATGAGCGCGGAAGAGAGGAGGAGGGCGGCGAAGAGCCGTGGTAACCAGGAGGAATGGTGAAGCGTCATGACAGGGGGGATGGGTTGCGGCACGTCGTGCCTTGCTGAGGCTGTAGGGTGGTGGAGTGCCCACATCCTAGTCGTTGCACGGAGACCTGTCTTTTCCCGCAATGGAAATTGACCTTTCTCCGATGGAAACCTGCGGCGGCTCAGGGTTCGCCCTCAGGCGATCCGGGTTCGGAAAACCGGGCGAGAACCACAAAGCCTGGCCACTGAACCTCGATGCCGTGCTCTTTTGTCCTGCTCGTGACAATGAACTCATTTTCCCCAGGCTTGATGGCGCCGGTCGGCACAGTGATTTCGTCGTAGCTGAGGTCGTGATTGCGTCCGATGTCGGCAAGCATCACCGTTCCATTGATGCCGATCGTGTCGGCGCCGTGGCCGTTCCAAGAGCAAAGGAGCACGCGCACCTCGCGCAGGTGCGTGAGGTCGTCGGGAAAGCGGACCTTGCAGCCCATTTTGCGGTTGGCGCGCACGTGCCACCGCGGGGGGATGGAGTAGGGTTCGATCAGCTGGACACGCTGGCCCCTTGGGGGATTGAGGTCCTCGATCGTAAGCGGGGATGTGATGTGGCGGAGTCCGGTGGAGTCGGTGACTCGCGCCACGACCCGCACCGGCGCCGGCTGGACCGGCACCCAGCTGCTGTCCCAATGAACGGACCAGGGTGCACGGTCGGCGCCGCCGAGATGACGGGCGAGTTCACCTCGGCGGAAATTGTAGTGCCAGGCGAGGTAGGATCCTTCGCCGCGCCAGTCGAATCCGAGGTAGTGTCCGATGTAATCCACGCGGTCGACCGCCGGTGATTCGCTTTCGGGAGTGAAGGTCAGTTGTACGCCCGCGGTGGCGGGGTCACGCGGTGCCGAAACGGTGATCTTCCCGGACGCATGGGGTTTGGTGGGGCCGTAGTAAACCCGGAGAATGGCTCCATTGACGAGGGATTGCGGCCAGTTGCTCCCGAGTCCGAAACCGGGTTTGCACGTGAATTCAAGGGTGTTCTCCCCCTCTCTCAGTGCGCCGATCAGCACGGGCATGGAGGGATAGCGCATCGACTGCCATTGCTGCGGCGGTCCGTCCGATGCGCCGAGTTTTCCAGGGATGGCTGATGAGGGCGGAATGCTCATCCATTCGCCCCCGTTGATCCGAAAGGCATGGCCGATCGTTCCCACGTGGCATTGCAGAAGCTCGAGCTGGAGTTCGGCGCGTTCGGCCTGGGCGAGGTCCGTCACCAGGAATTTGTTGACGGGGTTCGGAAGGAAACGCATCGCGCGTTCATTCTTGGTCTCAGGTCCTGTGATGCGCTGCCAGCGGCTCTTGGGTCCCTTGCCTTCGGGCAGCCAGGTAAACTCGCGGTAGGTGTCACCGGGTCCTGGATCGGCCTGCGCGAAGGGCGCAAGTGAAAGCAGGAGGATGAACGGAAGTCGGCGCAGGGGGGACATGACTGGTTCGGGGTTGGCCTGATTTTAGGGGGATGAGATTGCGAGGTTCTCGAGGACCCACACGGCTGAATTGTTCCAGCCGATGCTGGCGATATCGAGGTCGCCATCGCCGTCGAGGTCGACGGCCAGCGTGCCGTCATGATGATCGATCTGGTTGGCGGGGCCGCTGTCGATGACATGCTGTTTCCAGCTGCCGCCGGTGCCGTCGAGGTTCTCGAAGAGAATCACGCGGTTGACGTTGTCGGGATTGCGATGCTCGCCGACAACGATGTCGAGATCACCATCGGCATCGAAATCGGCAACATCCAGGCTGAAGCCCTGGCCGGCGACGTCGCCGACAAGGTGGCGTGTCCACGGTTTCGTCGGGTCGCCCTCGGGCTGTTCGAACCAGAAGATGCCTGTGCCGTTTTCAAGTCCGACAACAGCGTCGAGCCGGCCATCGCGGTTGATGTCCGCAAGGCGGCTGCGGTCCGCCTTCACCTTAGGACCAAAGTCACCAACGGTGCCGAGGCGGTGTTGCGACCAGCTGTCGTTGTCGTTTCTAAGCCACTGGGTACCGAGGAGGAGGTCGAGGTCGGCGTCACCATCGATGTCGCCGACAGTGAGTTGTTCATTGAGTGACTCTTCGGACAGCTTTGTGAGTTTCCATGGAGAGGTGGCCTGCCCGGTGGGAAAGGAAAGCATGTCGATCTGCTTACCGCGATGCCAGGAGAGGACTGCTGAGGTTTGCCGTCCGCCCAGGCGGGCCGCGACGGCCCCTTGCAGGAAATCTCCGCTGCCTGCCGGAAGATCCGTGCGCAGGGAGAAGCGCCCGGTGCCGTCATTGACGGCGAGGATGAGCTGGGCGCCTTTGAAGTGCCCCACGGTCCCGAGAAGATCGATGTCGCCGTCGCCATCAAAATCATACGCGACCGCGAGATTGCCGAAGTCGCCGCCGATGTTGTGGCGTTCCCAGGTTGCGCCCGGGCTGCCGGGATTGTGGTGCCACGCCGGGCCGGTGATCAGATCCGGTAGCCCGTCGCCGTCGATGTCCGCGGCGTCGATCAGCAGGCGACGCGCGCGCTGCGGCGGGGGCAAGGGGCTGTCGAAAGGGGTGAGGGGTGGGTCGACGAGGTGACGCTTCCATCGGTCGAGGGACAGCGGCGTGGAATGGGCACCCTGGTTGATCCAGAGCGTGAGCCGGGGCACATGATGGCGGAAGGGTTTGCCCAGGATATCGAGCCGTCCGTCGCCATTCAGATCGGCAAGCCGGCCTTCATGGATTCCTTGACCGACGCTGACAGTTTGTTTGCGGAAGTTGCCTTTGCCGTCGCCATAGAAGGCAAGCACGCGGGGGTGCTCGTTGTTTCCCCCTTCTATCGACCACTGGCCCATTTCGGCCGTCATGATGTCGAGATGCCCGTCGCCGTTGATGTCGCCCGCCTCGAGCGTGTGGCTGTGGATCATGTGGGGCTCGAGGGTGTGCGAGACCCAGCGGCCATTTTCCCACTGATACCACTTGAGTGGACCGTCATCATCACCGGGACCGAAGACCAGTTCGGGTCGTCCGCCATTGACAAACTGGCCAGCGACCGCGCGGGTGAAGGTCATCGAAGGGTCCACCACTTCTTCGGTGAAGCGGCCCTCGCCGGCATGGCGGAACCAGCGCCCGGCTCCGACGATGTCGGTCACGCCATCGCCATCGACGTCAATGGCTGCGAGCCCCTCGTGCTGAGCGGCGTCCTGCCAGCGAAAAATGGTCGTGAAGGGCCAAGGCGAGGCCGCCTTGGGATTGTTGGGAATGATGAAACGAATCAGCTGATGGCCGTTCTGGTTCCAGGCGACGAGTTCGGCGCGACCGTCGCCATCAAAGTCGCCGAAAATCATGTCGTGATGCTTCGTGGGTTTATCTGTTTTGATCACATGACGTATCCAGCGCCCGGTTTTGGGCTGCGGATTTTCCCACCACCAGATATTCCCAGAGGAATTGTCGCCGCCAAAAACGACATCCGGATCACCGTCGCCATCGATGTCGTGGACGGCGCCACCCGCCTCGATGCGGAGGGAGTCGGGCTCGATGACCTCGGGGACCCAGCTGCCTGCGTTGTAGCGCCAGAGAGTGAGCGCCGGAGGACCTTTGCGTCCGGCGATGATGAAGTCATTGTCGCCATCGCCGTCGACATCAAGCACCCGGGCGGCCGTGGGTTCAACCAGGGTGGCAGCGGGCGCAGGGAGGATGCCGGTGGTCGAACTGTCAATCCTGCGCCAGAGAGCGGGATTGGGTGCCCCGATGCACGATGAAACGGCGGCCAGAGTGCCGATGAAAAGCAGTGTGGGCAGCGGGAATGGAGCGAAGCGGGATTCCATGGGAGAAAGGCGGTAAAAGTGAGGCGTTGCGAACGGGGTGGTTTTTCGGGGGTCGCTTATAAGAACGGTACAGATAGGGCGGCCGCGGGTTATTGATCAGGGCTCGGAAGAAAGCGGCAGCACGGTAACGTCGCCGAAGGTGACGTCGACCTTGTGGGCAAGCAGGGCAACGCCTCCGCTTCGTAATGCCGTCGCGCTCGTCTGGGTGCGCTCCCAGGTCCACGCTTCGGGCTCGGAGTTTTCCGCAGGCCAGATCTTGAAACGGTAGTGGGTCACCCCCCGGCCTTCGGCATCGTCCGGGAGTGTCTTGCAGGTGACGCGCAGGTCATAACGCGTGCCCACCATGAAGGCCACAGCCTTGAGGTCCGTGGGACGCCCTTCGCTGCCTGGAAAGTATTGGGCCTGCGGAGATGACGGGGGAGTTTGTTTCGACCATCTTATCCAGGCGATGGTGCCAAAGGGCTGGTAGCCCCATTTGGGTTGGCCGGAGGGAAAATGTTTGGGGCCTCCGACCACGTGTCCCGTAAAGCGCGCAATCAGGCCTACCCCGGGGCTCTCGGAAAGGTCGGGTGCACGGTGGACCCGGATGGACGTGCGGACATCGTAGTCACGCCAGTTGTTTTCACCGATGAGAAAGATGCGGTCGTAGCCGGTGAGCACCGTGCGCAGCCCGTCCGGCGTGACGCTCCAGAGACCGTCGACAATCTGGCCGGCGTCCTGCGGATTCGGCACCGATGCCCAGTGAATGAAACGGGGCAGGGGAGTTGACCCTTGCTCGCGAGAGATCGTGACCATGCGAGAGACGGTGCGACCGTCGCGCCAGCGCGCGGTGAGATTGATAGAGTTCTCACCCGCTCTGAGGCGGCCGAGGGGAATGTCGGCATTGAAGTCGCCCTCGGCTGCGAGGCGCCGGTAGACTCGAAAGTTCAGCGGCACAGGTGCCCGCTCATTGAGTGACCACTCCAGGGTGTCGAGTTCGCGCCAGGAGTCGATGTGACCGAGCAGATTGAAGTCCTCCTGTGCGGTGCCAAGGTGACCAACGCGCTGGCGTTCTCCGTACCAGATGTCGATTTCTGGAGCGGTTCCGCCGACCGGGGCTGCTCCGGAAAGTGCGGTCCACGACAGACTGAACCACGGGATTATTTTTCCGAAGGCAAAACGGCCGATTCGAAACTCCTTCGAGGCGCGTGTGAACGGAATCATGCGACAGCCCGGGATTGCAGCAGGGTAAGCGATTGGGAGACGATGTCCCGCGCGCGCAGGCCGTAGAGATCGAGCAACTCGTTTCCATGGCCCGATTGTCCGAAGAGGTCACGTACCCCCACGCGACGCAGAGGAGCCGGATGATTTTCCGCAAGGACACCGGCGACCGCCTCTCCGAGGCCACCGATGATGGAGTGTTCCTCTGCGGTGACGAAGGCACGCGTTTCGCGCGCGGCGAGAAGCAGGGCGTCGGTGTCGAACGGTTTGATCGTCGGAAAATGCAGGACGCGTGCCTGATAACCGTGACCTTCGAGTTCGCGGGCTGCGACAAGTCCCTCGTGCGCCATGATGCCTGTAGTGCAGATTGTGAGATCGTTGCCGCTGCGCAGGTATTTGGCCCTGCCTATGACAAATTCGCCGTGCAGCTGCGGCACGACGGGGTACGAGTCGCGTCCGAGACGCAGGTAGACGGGTCCGGAATGCCGTGCGGCGGCGAAGGTCGCCTGGCGGGCCTCCTCGTAGTCGCCTGGGACGAGCACGGTCATGTTGGGGAGAGCACGGGCCATGGCGATGTCCTCGCAGGCCTGGTGGGAGGCGCCGTCTCCTCCGGTGCTGATGCCGCCGTGCGTGCCGACGACCTTGACGTTGAGATTCGGGTAGGCGATGGCGTTGCGGAGCTGGTCGGCGGCGCGGGTCGTCGCAAATATGGCAAATGTCGTGGCAAAAGGGATCCATGCCTCGAGGGCAAGCCCTGCGGCGACGCAAAGAAGGTTTTGCTCCTGGGTGCCGCAGTTGAAGAAACGGCCGGGATGGAGGCGCTCAAAATCGCAGGTCTTGGTGGCCTTGGCGACATCGGCGTCGAGCACGACGATCTCCGGTCGTGTGGTGGCAAGCTCGATGAGGGCGTCGGCATATCCCTGGCGGGTTTGTTGTCGCGATGGCATGGCAGCGGTGGAGAAGTGGTTCAGGCGGGAGATTCGTCACGACCGAGTTCAGCGGAGGCGCGGGAGAACTGCTCGGCGTTGGGCGGGTTTCCATGCCATTCCGCGACATTTTCCATGAAGGAGACACCGCGGCCCTTGATCGTATTGGCGATGATCATCGTGGGGCGGCTGACCTGTGCCCTGGCCTGGACGACGGCCTTGTCGATCTGGTCAAAATCGTGGCCGTCGATGACGCTGACGTTCCAGCCGAATGCGCGCCACTTGTCGGGAAGCGGATCGAGAGGCATTACCGACTCGGTGGAGCCGTCGGTCTGCAGGCGGTTGCGATCGGTGAACGCGATCAGCCGCGAGAGACGGTACTTGTGCGCAAACAGGGCTGCCTCCCAGATCTGGCCCTCCTGTTGTTCGCCGTCGCCACAGAGGGCGAAGACGTTGTGGGAGGCATTCCTCAGCATCCCCGCGAGCGCGAGACCGCAGGCCGTGGACAGTCCCAAGCCGAGCGTGCCTGTGGAGGCGTCCAGTCCGGGGGTCTTGGGCTGGAACGGGTGCCCCTGCAGATGGGAACCCGGACGTCGAAAGGTCTTGAGGTCGCTGGCCGGGAAGTAGCCGCAGTCCGCCAACGTGGCGTAGAGAACCGGCGAACAATGCCCCTTGGACAGGACAAAACGGTCCCGATCCGGCAGGCGCGGATTCCTCGGATCGTGTCGCATGAGGTGATGGTAGAGTGCGACCACCACCTCGGTGGAGCTGAGGCTGCCGCCGATGTGACCGGAGCGGGCCTGATAGACCATCGTCACGATTTCGCGTCGCACATGACGGGCCTTCTCCTGCAGAAACCGGCGTTGGGAGGCATCAAGCATCACACACCTCCAGGGCGGGGCTCGGGCAGGCACGGGACGCAGCGGTGCGTGGGTTCCGGGCGTTGGGCGGGCGTGATGAGGCGGGCCCTGCGGCTCCGATGCGGTGTTGCTGTCATCAGCGGCAAGAGTGACCGAAACGGGCCGGAGCGTCTTTAGTCTCCGCGGAAAAATGTCAGGCCTTTACGGAACGGCTGAAGGGATTTGTCCGCCACACGGAGGGGGCGACGCCGGCATAGCGGTGAAACATGCGGTTGAAGTTGTGCTGCTCGACGTAGCCGACCCGGATTGCGATTTCCTTGATGCTCAACGAGGACTCGAGAAGGAGCGTCTTCGCGTGTTCCATTCGCAGCCGCTGCAGCATTTCGCGGGGCGAATGCCCGAAGGTCTTGCGGAAGGCGTGCCGGACGGAGTCGTAGTTGGGTGTTGAATACAGGTCCGCGAGTTCATCGTTGGGTTTGCTCACGGCCTCATTGACGCGGTGCCACAGGCGGATGACTTCGGGACGTGTCTGCGAGGGAAGGACAGTGGTGGTGTCGGCAAGACGCCCCGCCCAGCGGGTCACGGAAATGAGCAGGAGCTGAAGCCACGCGGAGATCGAGCCCTGCCGGTGGGAACGCTCGGCGGACTGCTCATTGAGCATCTGCAGAAAGAGCCACTGGAACATCTCGCGCTGCTCGGCCGTGAGAGTCCATACGCGCCGCGCCGGTTCGGAGACATTGAGCGGTGCGAGCGTGGGATAGAGGTCCTGGTCGGCCTTGAAGTGCAGCACCCAGAAGCGGGGACGCTGCTGGGGTGACACCCAGGCCCCGTGACGTTCGCCCGGATGGTAGTGGAGAAGCGTCCCGTTGTTTGCGTGGAGCCAACCCGGAGGATAGCCGATGAGGCAGGAGTCGTCGGTCACGAGCGTGAATTCCTCGAAGGTGTGGGAGTGCCAGTCGTAGGTGGTGCTCGTCGATGCCGAGAGCGTACGCAAGGAAATGAGTTGAGGCAGCATGGAGGAAGTGGGGATGCGGGTCCGGGATCCTTGGAGAGCCTGCGATCATGCGGGCACTGCCTGTGAGGAGCACCCGAGGGAATGGCATATCGGCGGGCTCGGGTAAAGGGCCTGTGTCATGCGATTCCATTCGGACCAAGGCATTTTCCATGTTCGCCAAAGACGGACTTCGCTCGAAGCGGGTAGACTCGCATCCACGATGCTCAAGACGAATGTGCGACAGTCCGCGGTGGAGGGTCGGTTGATGCAGCGCCTGCAAGGCCTTGTGCGACGGATCGGCATACCGGCTCTTCTTGTCGCTGCCTTCGGTACGTGCAGCTCCACTGGAGCCATACCGTCGGGCGCGCGGCCGCCGAATCTGTTGGTGCTGCTGGCGGACGACATGGGTTATGGGGATGTTGGCTATCACGGATGCCGCGATATTCCGACGCCGAACATCGACGCCTTGGCGGCACGCGGCGTGCGATTCACCGATGCCTATGCGACAGCGCCGATATGTGCTCCGAGCCGTGCGGGTCTGCTGACCGGACGCTATCAGCAGCGGTTCGGATTCGAATTCAATCCCCGTCGCGAGCAGGGGTTGCCGGTTGTGGAAAAGCTGGTCTCCGACCGTCTGCACGCCATGGGCTATGTCACGGGCCTGCTGGGCAAATGGCATCTGGGCTCAACAGAGGCAATGCGTCCATTGAGACGGGGCTTCGACGAGTTCTTTGGTTTCCTCGAAGGTCACAGCACCTATTTTGAGGCGCCCCTCTGGCGCGGGAACGAAGAGGTGAAGGAGCCGGAATATCTGACCGATGCGTTTGCCCGGGAGGCGGTGTCCTTCGTTGAACGCCATCGTGGGAAACCTTGGTTTCTGTTTGTTTCCTTCAATGCCGTGCATGATCCCATGGAAGCGACGAAGGATCGGCTCGCGCGATTCCCGAACATCGGAAATGACCAGCGGCGAATCTATGCGGCGATGACAGTGGCAATGGACGAGGCGGTCGGAAGGGTGCTGCAGGCGCTCAAGGAATCCGGACAGGCGGAGAACACGCTGGTGGTTTTCGCGAACGACAATGGCGGCCCCACGCTTCCCGGCACCACGCAGAACGCGTCCAGCAACGCACCGCTGCGTGGATCGAAACGCACGCTCCTCGAAGGTGGCATCCGGGTGCCGCTGGTGCTCGCCTGGCCCGGGCACCTGAAGCCCTCGGTATGGCAAACTCCTGTGATCCTCACCGACGTCACCGCCACACTCATGACTGCCGCGGGTGTGCCTTCCTCTGAATTTCGGCAGACCGATGGAGTCGATCTGTTGCCTTTCCTGCTCAAAGAGAGATCCGGCATTCCGCATGAAGTGCTTTACTGGCGCCTGGGGGATCAGGCCGCGATCCGTCGGGGCGACTACAAGCTCGTGCGCTACGACAGCAATGCGGACACAGAGCTCGGGCCGAACCAGCCGGCGACGGATTTCAAGCTCTATCATCTGGGCAAGGACATTGGCGAAACGCACGACCTCGCATCGGCGGAGCCGGAGCGGGCGGCCTCCATGGCGGCTGATTGGGCTGCGTGGAATGCGACGCTTGTTCCACCTTCGTGGCGCAATTCGCGTGACCGGCACTGACCACCACCGGCCCGGCGGTCAGTTGAACGGTGGTTCACCCACGCGGCGCAGTTGAGGGAGGCAGATCGACCCAGCGCGAGCCCGCGGAGGCCGACGCGACGGCGGATTCGATGAACTCCATGCCGCGCAATCCATCGTGCACGCTGGGAAACGGATAGTCCGCGATGCGCAGGGGCTTCCCCACGAGATGGGCGTGCACGGCTTCGGCAAAGTCGCGATAGAGGGTGGCGAAGGCTTCGAGGTAGCCCTCGGGGTGACCCGGGGGAACGCGCGTGACCTGTGAGGCGGCGCCTGACAGGTAGCCGCTGCCACGTGTGAGAGTCCTGCGTTCCTGGCCGTAGCGATACACCTCGAGATAGTTGGGATTTTCCTGGGACCACTTTACGGCCCCGTGCTCGGCATAGATGCGCAACGAAAGCGCGTTTTCCTCACCGGTGGCAACCTGGCTGATGGTGAGGACTCCCTTCCCGCCGCCTTGGAGGCGGAGAAGGAGGTTGGCATCCTCGTCAAGCCTGCGGCCCGGAAGAAAGGTGCTCTTGTCCGCACAGATCGCCGCAACCTCCGGCCCGATGACGAACTCGAGCAGATTGAAGGCATGGCATCCGACGTCGGCAAGCGCTCCACCCAAACCGGATTGCGCCGGATCGACACGCCACAATGCCTGCTTCTGTCCCTCCTTTTCGTGAGGATGCACGAGAAAATCCTGCAGGTATTCCACGATGACCTTGCGGATCTGTCCCATCTGACCGCCGCGGAAAAGGTCGCGCGCGTGGCGGACGAGGGGGTGCCCGGTGTAGTTGTGCGTGAGGGCGAACACACGTCCGCTGCCTTCAACCACTGCGACCAGCCGGCGGGCTTCGACGGAATCGAGGGTCATGGGTTTGTCGCAGACGACGTGGAAGCCGTGCTCGAGGAACGTGAGTGCGATCGGAAAATGCAGATGGTTGGGTGTGACGATTGAAACGAAATCGATGCGGCGTTCGCTTGGCAGAGCGGCCTCCTTTTCCGCCATGGATTCAAAGGTCGCATAACAGCGGTCCGGATCGAGGTGAAGACGCCGGCCTGTGGACGCGGTATTGGCCGGATCACGCGAAAAGCAGCCGGCCACGAGTTCGATCTGCTGGTCAAGGGCGGCTGCCATGCGGTGGACCCCGCCGATGAAAGCGCCCTCGCCACCGCCGACCATGCCCATGCGCAGTTTGCGCCGGCGCGGTTCGGAATCGCGGACAGGGGTACGGGATTTTCCAGTCGTGTCGTTCGAAGGCATGAAGGAAAGTTTCAGTCGAGTCCGAGCAGACGGCGATTGAAGGCATCATCGCCAGTGCCGCCGGCGAAGTTGTCGAATGCGAGCGATGTGGCCTCGATGAGGTGACGCGTGATGAAGGGAGCGCCCTCCCGCGCACCCTGTTCCGGGGACTTTACACAACACTCCCATTCCATGACTGCCCAACCGCGGTAGCCGGCCTCGGTGAGAAGGGTGAACACGCGTTTGAAATCGATCTGCCCGTCGCCGAGCGAACGAAAGCGGCCCGGCCGCCCCGCCCAGGATTGATAGCCCCCGTAGACACCGCCGCGACCATCGGGGCGAAATTCGGCGTCCTTCACGTGGAAACCCGCAATTCGCGGGCCGTAGAGGCGGATGAACGCGGCGTAGTCGAGTTGCTGCAGAAGCAGATGGCTTGGATCGTAGTTGAGACCTGCGGCGGGATGATCACCCACCTCCGCCAGAAAGCGTTCGAAGGTATGGCCGTCGAAGAGATCCGAACCAGGATGGAGTTCGTAGGCGAGGGTGACGCCCAGTTCCGCGGCCAGGTCGAGGATGGGTCGCCACCGGCGTGCGAGTTCGCGGAAGGCCTCGTCGATCAGGCCTGGCGGACGCTGGGGCCAGGGATAGGCGAGATGCCAGGCGAACCCTCCTGAAAGGACCGGGAGGCAGCGCGTGCCGAGCCGCGCGGCGGCGCGCACGGATTGGAGGAGCTGCCTGGTCGCCCAGGTGATGCGCGCCCGGTCATCGAGACCCTGAGGAAAGAAGGCTCGAAAGGCGTCGACGTAGGCGGGGTGAAGCGCGAGCACCTGACCGGCGAGCGCGGCGTTCAGTTCGGTCAGTGTCACGCCCGCGGAATTGATCCGGGCCGTCCAGTCATCGCAATAGGCGGGTGATTCGGAAGCCAGCGCAAGATCGATGAAGCGTGGATCTTCCCATGCGGGGACCTGTACGCCGGAATAGCCGAGGGACGCCGCCCATCGGCAGATGGATTCAAGGGAATGGTACGGTGGATGGTCGCTTGCGAATTGTGCGAGACAGAGACCGGGACCCAGGATGCACGATGGTTTCATTTCAAGTGGGAGCAGCCGGAGGTCTTTCCGGATCAGCGGTGTTTTCGTGCTGCGCGCTTGAGATTGGAGAGCGGGATGCGGCCCTGGACCGACCAGCCGCCGTCGACATAAAGTGTCTGGCCGGTGACGTAGGAGGATTCGTCGGAAGCGAGAAACACGGCGGGACCGATCATTTCCTCGGGGTCTGCCGTGCGGCCCAGGGGAATCACGCCGCCCCATACTCTCCGGTAGTCCGGATCATCCGCGAGATTGCGTTCCACGTTGACCGGACCCGGTGCGAAGGTGTTCACGCGAATGCGGAAGGGGGCGAGTTCGATGGCGAGTTGGCGTGTGAGTCCGTGCAGGCCGGCCTTGCTGGTGCCGTAGGCGGCCAGATTGGGCACTCCAAGCGCGGCGCAATTCGTCGAGAGATTGACGATTGAACCGGCGGTCTTTGTGTCGCGCATCCACCGGGCTGCTGCGAGCGCGCAAAAAAAGGAGCCCTTCAGATTGGTGTCGAGCACCTGGTCCCATTTCTCCTCGGTGGTGGAAAGAAGCTCGGACCATCCCGTGATCGCGGCGTTGTTGATCAGGACGTCGAGACGGGGAAAAGTCTTCCGGACGCGCGCGAACATGCGTTCGATCTGGCCGACGCGTGCGATGTCGGCCCGAACGATGAGTGCGGACCTTCCCAGTTCCTCCACCTCGGTGGCGCAGGCTTCGGCGCCTTTGCGGTCCTGGTGGTAGTTGATGATGACATGGGCGCCTTCACGGGCACAGCCGACGGCGAGCGCACGGCCGATGCCCTTGCTGGCGCCCGTGATGAGGATGGTTTTTCCGACGAGTCTCATTCAGGAGTAGGGAAGGAGAAGAACCTTGAGGGCTTCCTTGCATTCGAAAAGTTCAAAACCCTCGCGCCAGCGCGCGAGGGGGAGCCGATGGGTGACGATCCGGCTGGGGCGCAATCCCTCGGTCATCAGCTGCAGCGTGCGCTCCCAGGTGCGCACGGTGTATCCGACGGACCCCGTGACACGCAGCTGGCGAAAACCGACGAGGTCGAAGGGAAGGGTGATGTCGCGGCCGAAGTGTCCCACCTGCGTGTACGAACCGCCCGGGCGCAACGCCTCAAGACAGGCACGAGCTGAGGCCGCAACGCCTGCGACCTCGAAAGAAAGATCCACCCCGCGGCCCCGGGTTTCGTTTCGGATCACTTCCGCAAGGTTCTCCTTCTGGACATCGATGACCCGCGCCGCTCCGAGGTCCCGCGCGAGCTGAAGGCGCCGCGCATCGGCGGTCGTTCCGGCAACGAGGGTTCGCACGCCTGAGTGGACGAGCACCATCAGGCAGAGAAGTCCGATGGGGCCGGGACCCGAAACAAGTGCGACATCCCCTCGCCGGACCTCCGTGCGCTCAAGCACCGCATGCACCGCCGCAGCGAGCGGCTCGACAAGGGCACCTTCCTCCTCGGGCAGGGTGTCAGCAAGGCGGAAGAGCTGATCGGGGCGAACACAGGCATGGCGGGCAAACGCGCCGTTGACGCCGTGTCCCATACCCCGCCGTTCCCGGCAGAACATGAACTCGCCGCTGAGGCAGTGCTCGCATTTCCCGCAGGTGACTGCCGTGGCACCCAGCACCGCATAGCGTGCCTCGGGGGAGGTGGAGCCCTGCACGTCGCTGCCTTCCTTCACCACCCTTCCGACGAACTCATGACCGAGGATGACCGGAGGGAAATTTCTGAAGGTGTCATGGAGCACGTGCAGGTCCGTCCCGCAGATGCCGCAGTGGGAGATCTCCAGTTTGACCTGATGGGCGCCCGGCTCGGGCTCCGGGACATCCCGTAATTCGACATGTCCGTCACCGGGTTGGGTCTTGACGACTGCGAGCATGCGAATGTGAGGGGGTTGCCGGGTTGTAGACGAAGGCCGAAGTGAGCCCTCATTGTACGCTGTTCCTGATTCATGGTCTTTGGCGACCGTGGAATGTCACTTCGCAAAGGCGGAAACCGGGGCAGCGGCAGGTGGGTTCATACCGGCGACTCGGTCGTCCCCATTGATGGAATGGGCCCGGAATGGCGGTGAGACCGGGAATCGCACCCGGGCGGGTTCATTCCCGCGCCTACACAAGGTTTTTGAGATGAAATTACGGCATGCTTCTGCAATTGATTGCGTTAGTCGCTGGCGAGGGCCACTGAAGAGTCCCTGGGAGAAATTCCGTCAGCCTGAGCGGTCGCGGTGCGGGGTGCGGTGCAGCAGTTCAGATCTGGCGAATGCCAGCGCGAGCGGGATCGATTTTCGGTGTGCCCTCCCGACGCCTTGACCCCTCCAAAGGATAATGCATTTTACCAGCGCCTTGATCGGCCTCGAACGCGAACTGGCCGAGCGCAAAGTCGGTCCGGTGCGCGCGTACCTGGGTCGTCGCAAGAGTGAGGCGCTTGCCTGCAGCACGGTCACGGTGGGTGAACTGGCCTCCGGTGCTTCCGAGATCGCCACGCGCGCGTTCCTACGCCATCTGCGCAAAATCCCGGTTTCGGAAGCGCTGGCCTACCGGGCGGGCGAACTGGACAAGCGGCTGATGCAGGTCGGTTCGCGCCTGGGCGAGAACGACAATTGGATCGCGGCCACCGCTCTGCTCTATTCGGCCATTCTCCTCTACATGGACGGGGATTTCGACCGGGTTCATGGTTTGAAGCGGGCAATGCTGGGGCCACCGGCGATTGGGGAATAGGCTGGAAGCACCATTCGCTCCCGCCGTTGCCGGCTTGCGTCCAGGCCGTTGCATTGGAGTGCGGAATGGTGGCAAGACCCGGAATCGAACCGGGGACACAAGGATTTTCAGTCCTCTGCTCTACCAACTGAGCTATCTTGCCAGATCCGTGAGGGGGGAGAGGAAAGGGCGGGATACGATGCCGTCAACAGGGATTTTTGATGGGTGTGCAAACGGGTGCGGCGCTGAAATTCACGGCTTTTTGCGATCGACCCCGAAATCCTCCTCGGCTTTGTGCAGGTTGGAGTTCTTGATTTTCGGTTTTCATGGTTCGATCGACTGGCATTTTCATCCTTGCCGGCATGCTCTGGATGTCCGGACTTGCTGAAACCAGCCTTTGGGGGCAGAGGCGGTCGAGGGAAGAGGAGACGGTGCGTCTGGATCCGCTGCTTGTCGCCGCCGAGGGCGAGGACACAAGTTACGATGCCACGGGCATGGGGGCCATGGAGGCCGAGATGACCGAGCCGCCGTTTTCAAACGACATGATCATGGCGAGTCCGGAGGACTCGGAAAACGTCGGGGAAATCAATCTCGAACTGGGACTGATTGCGGCGACGTCCCCCGCGGATCTTGTTGCAGGGGTTTCGCGCCTCAACCTTCGCGGCTTTCCCACCCCGCGACTGCGCAACGGGTTTTCGCAGAGTGGTGTGCCCGAGGTGGTCAACGGTCGCGGTGGGGATCGTATCCAGGGCCCCCTTACACCCGTGCTGGGAAAAGCTGCGCCGGGGGGCATTGAAAACCTGATGACGGCGCGTCCGAGGGCGAATCCGCTCAAACGACTCGTGGTCTCGGCGTCGAGCGCGCGGGACCGCTACGCCGATTTCGAAATCAACACGCCCCTGGTTCCAAAGAAGGCCTGGCAGCGGCTTGAGGTGGGGTTCAGGGAGAAGAAGGGGCCCGAAACGTTCTCCTACAATCGCACGCGTTCGGTCAGCGGCGCGGTCACCGTGCGCCATTCGCGCGCGGCGAGCACGCTGTTTCAGTTCGACTATGCGGACGTGAAAGCCAATCCCGGTTCGGGTGTTCCTGAATACCGGCTTTCGCGCACAAGCAAGGTGATCGGACCCTACCGTCCGCTGGCGTATTTCCACGTCAACGGACCTGACGCCGTGATCGACAAGCGTGTGGCGAGTGCGAGCGTGCAGTTCGAGGGGCAGCCGACAAAGGCCATCAGCCTTCGGGCGGGCGGGCAGTGGTTCTGGCGGGCGGTGAATGACGACCGGTTCACCAAGGGGGAGTACCTGCTCGACAGCGGAATTTTTGCGGGGACGCGCGAGGCGCAGAGACAGGAGCAGGATGTCAACGTCCTGGTGGCGCAGGTTGATATGACGGCGCGGATGTTCGCCTTCGGTGCGGACCATAAGTTGCTGGCTTCGCTGGAGTCTTCCAATGTCGTCTATGACCGCGTCCATCGCGGACTCGATGCGGAAGAAAAGACGGCCCTGCCGCTCACGGTGAGGCGGTTCGATCCGTTCAATCCTGACTACTCGCGGCCGGAGTTCGGCCCGGATACGTATCGCCGGGTGATCGCGGACCGCACTGAAACCACGGGGTACACCTCTGCGGTCGTCACGGAACGCATGGCGCTGAATCGTGGCCGCACGGTTGTGGCGCTGGGATTGCGCTATGACATGGTCGACCTGAAGGTGGACGACCGCCGGGTCGGGGTGTCGCGTCCCCACCTCGCGGACAGCACACGGGAACTCACCTGGCTCGGCGGGTTGAACTACCAGCTCGTGCCGGGGCGTTACCTGGTTTTCGCGAATGCGAGCACCGCCTTCGAGCCGTCCACGCGGGTGGATGCGCGCACCAACCGAATCCAGGGGAACGAAACCACGAGCGGCATCGAGGCGGGGATCAAGGCGCTCCTTCGGTCAAAAACACTGACGGCGACGCTGCTGGGCTTCCAGTACACGAACCAGAACATTTCGAGGCGGAATCCGCTGCTCGACGATCCCATTGCCGATGCGAACCAGACGCAGCCGCAACTCGTGGCCGCGGGGGAGGAGCAGTTCACGGGAGCGTCGCTCAACCTTCGTTATGCGCCGGCGCCGGGGTGGATTTTTTCCAGCTTGATGACCTATACGAGGGCGTTGACGACAGCGTCCCCGGACCTGCCTTCGGAGGTCGGACGCCAGCTGAGCCGTCTGCCTGCGCGCACCGCCGTGATGAGCGCGCGTTACAGCTTCAGTGCCGGCAGGCTCAAGGGGGCGTACGCCTCGCTGTCGGCCACCTATGTCGGAAACTATGTCTTCAGCTACGAGGACAGGAATCACGAGTACCTGGAGTTTCCCGACTATCTGCTCTTCACGGCAGGCGCCGGCTATTCGTGGTCCGCACCCAAGAGCAAACTCAGCCAGAGCGTCGGTCTGAGCGTGCGCAATCTCTTTGATCGCGATCTTGTGGCGCTGCTGGCGAGACCCGGGCAGCAGCGCACGCTGAATGTCAGCTACACGGCGACATTCTGAATCACGTGCAGGCAAGTCCTGTATTCGATCGGTCGACGAGCTATCCCGGTTGACCGCGAATCGATCCGAGGGGCTCACCCCAAACGTCAGGAGCCTGGCGACGTCGCTACCGCCAAAAAAGTTTGGTCGGATCGGAAGACGGAGTACGAATCGAACAAACGCCTCCGTTGGTTCATCGAACAGATTTTCCCTGAGCGCATTCGGAGCTCCAAAGCCTGACTCAAGGATCTATTCGGTTTTTCACAACGCTCTGCAAGAGTGCCATGATCAAGCGAGCTCCCCTGAGAACAGAACCTATCCCGGCACTTGGCCTGCTGCTTTCCAAATGGGGAAACATTGCTTGGCATCAACGTGAGTTGAGCTTGATCAGAGTACAAATCACACGACCCGCCCCTTTGTTGCCTCCTCTCCGGATGAAGTGTTACGTATCTCTCCCAATCAAACCGAATCGAACCCTGTTCATTGCCATGACCAAGCCGCGGGCAGGTTTTTCTTGATGTAATACCGGATGCGGTAATACTACCGGCATGAACATTACAAGCAAGGGCCAGGTCACGATCCCACAGCGGATCCGGAACCAGTTTGGGCTCAAGCCTGGAACCCAGGTGGAATTCGTGGCGGAGGGCGGCAAGGTCATGCTCAAGCCAAAGAAACGCAGGACCAGCATGGCAAACCAGTGGCTGGCCGAAGCGAGAGGGTTTCTACGGACGACAAAGACGACCGATGAACTGATGCGGCTCACCCGAGAAGGGACGTGATGCCCTGGTTCCTCGACACCAACGTCCTCCTTGACATCCTGACGAGCGATCCGAAGTGGGCTGAATGGTCTTCACACCAGTTCCGACGCGCCCAGGCCGAGGGGATTGTCATCAATCCGATTCTCTTCGCAGAGCTCGCGGCTCATTTTCCGCGGAGCGATGACCTTGATCATTTTCTGCGCCCGTCGCTTTTTAAACGCCTGCCCCTGCCCTATGAAGCGGCCTTTTCCGCCAGCAGAGCCTTTCTCGCCTATCGGCGGTCCGGAGGGGAAAAGAACTCACCGCTGCCCGATTTTTATATCGGAGCGCACGCGGAATACGCAGGTTTTAGCCTGGTGACCCGAGACGTGTCACGATACCGGACGTATTTCCCGAAGGTGCGGCTGGTCACCCCCAAGGACCCATAGTGCGTCCCAACGGGTGGCAACCGGCTGGAGCCCAGTCATTGCCGGACGATCAATTGTCCTGAGGCCATACTCGAATCAACTGAGTAGAAAATTGGTCCAATTGCAGAAGCTGCGATTGAAAACTTTCCGAATCTGGAGGGGCACGCATCGTCGTGCCCAGAATCGCCCAGCATGTCTCAACGCCAGCCCAAGGGCATTTTATCGTGATCGTGTTCCATTGCGAAAATGACCCTGCGTAAGATTGGGGGGCGCATCTCAGATCGAACCGGTCACGACGAAGCGTAACCCTCAATGGGGAGGGAGATGTCAATCGCCGGGTTTGGGGATTGTCTCATGTGTCTGAAGACGCATTCCTGAATTTGCCTTTGCTTCGAAACAGAACTGATCCGTGGTAATCGTTTTCAACAAACCCTATGGCATGCTGTCCCAGTTCACTCCGGAGCCGGGCTCACGCTGGGCAACACTGGCGTCGTGCGGTTTTCCAAAAGGCGTATATCCGCTTGGGCGCCTTGATGCGGACTCGGAGGGGCTGCTGCTCCTGACGGATGAGGCGGCGCTCAACGCCCGGCTTCTCTCGCCCGGACAGGGACACGTGCGCGAATACTGGGCGCAGGTGGAGGGTGTTCCGACCTCTTCCGCACTGGCGCGACTGACTGCGGGTGGATTGTCCATCGGCGGGCATCGCACACGCCCTTGCCACGCGCGTGTGCTCGCGCCTGATGAGATTGACCTGCCGCCGCGTAATCCGCCGATCCGTGTCAGAAAGAGCGTGCCTGATGCGTGGATCGCGTTGCGACTGACTGAAGGAAAGAGCCGGCAGGTAAGGAGGATGACCGCCGCTGTTGGGCTTCCGACGCTGAGGCTTTTTCGTGCGGCGATTGGGTCGCTTGATTTTCGTGCGCTCGATCTGGATCCAGGGGAATGGCGGCCGTTGCAGCCGGATGAAATCGCGCTGATCTGGAAATCGTCTTCTTGGAGGTAAGCCCTTTTACCGGGGACATTGGAGCAAGTCTTGGCTTTGAAGGAGCAATTGCGGGTGTCGCCTGTTAATCGGCCACGAGGATGCCTGCGCCCGAAGCGGGTTTGAAGTCGGCCTTCTTCAGGAGGAGGGACGCCCGGCCCATTTGCCGGCAAGGGCGGCGCAGATGATGAGCTGGAGCTGGTGATAGATCATGATAGGCAGCAGGATCAGGCCGATTCCCGGGTGGCTGCCGAAGATCAGCTGGGCCATCGGCACGCCCGAAGCGAGGGTCTTCTTGGAGCCACAGAAAACGGCGGCAATTCGATCCTCTTCGGGGAAATGAAGGGCTTTCGCCACTGCATTGACCATGCTCATGACCAGGAAAAAGAGCGCGCAGGACCCCAGCGCGATGCCGAGGAGCATCATCGATCCCTGGTTCGCCCATATTCCCTGCTTCACGGAGTCGCAGAACGACGTGTAGACGAGGAGCAGAATGGTGCATCGATCGACCAGGCTGATGTGCTTCCGGTGCCGCCCGGCAAGAGCACCGAGAACGGGTCGGAGCGCCTGTCCCAGCAGGAGCGGAAGCAGAAGCCATAGGATCAGGTCGAGGATCACCTGTCCCAGAGGCAGTCGTTGCCCTCCCGCGGACAGGAGAAGGCCGATCCAGAGGGGAGTGAGGAAGATTCCAATAAGGCTGGAAAGCGTGGCGTTGAAGACGGCGCCGGCCACATTGCCCCGGGCGACCGCCGTCATGGCGACGGACGATGAAACGGTCGAGGGCAGCGCGCACAGGAAAAACACCCCCGTCTTCAAAGCCGGCGAGAGCGTGTCGCCTGTGGCTCGCAGTATCGCAAGCCCCAGAAGCGGAAACACGAGAAACGTGGTCACCTGCACGACCAGGTGGAGCTTCCAGCGAAGCGTACCCGCCTTCAGCGCGGCAAAGGAAAGCGTGAGCCCATGAAGGAAAAAGATCAGCGAGATCCCGGCCTTTGTGAGGATTTCCGGATACAGCCATCCTCCGCGCGCTCCGGGATCCGGGAAAAACCATGCGAGCGCCACGGCGACAGCCATGCCGCCGAGGAACCAGTCGACCTTGAGTTTCATGAAGCGCGCCCGCAAATCGCCGGCCGCCTCAGGCCGCCGGTGTGGCGTCCTTCCGTCGCCGTACCAACCGGATCAGATCGGCCGAGCCTTCGATCCTCATGAAAGCGAGGGCGATGCCATAGACGATGACGCCGACAGCGATGACCACACCGATTCGCAGGAGATCATGCAGTGTGCGGGAGGACATGAAGGAATCGGAAAGATGCTGCGCGCCGTAGACGGCGCCGCTCATCAGCGCGGTGGCGGCGAGGATCTTGAGGAGGTCCGGAGCCAGGGGAGCAAAACGGAGTTCATGTCGGCGCCGTGAGAGCTTTCGTTGCAGGTAGACCGCTTGAAACACGATCGCAAGGTTGCCCGCGAGGGCGAGTCCGACGGTCCCGAATCTCCGCATCAGGAGCAGGCTGAGGACAAGGTTGATGAAGAAGCTGAAGAACGCGGCATGCACCGGGGTGAGCGTGTCCTTTTGAGCATAGAATGCGCGCAGGAGGAGATTGACGAAGGAGAAGAACGGCAGTCCGAGCGCGTAGACCGCCACCACCGGCATGGTGAGCGCAGTGTCACTCGCCGAGAATTCCCCGCGTTCGAAGAGCACCCGCACGATCGGCGTCGCCAGCAGGGCCAGACCTGCGGCTGCGGGGATGTTCATGACGAGAATCAGCCGCATGCCCTTGCCATAGGCGGCGGCCATGTTGGTCCAGTCCCCTTGCGCGGCATAGCGCGAGATGAGCGGGAAAATCACGGTGGTCACCGCAACGGCGAAGAGCCCGATGGGAAGTTCCATCAGCCGCGATGCGAGGTTGAGGATGGTCGCGGATGCATCGTCGAGGGAGAGTCCGATGAAGCGCGAAACCGCCATGTTCACGAGGTAGATTGCCGAGCCGAAGATCGTGGGAGCCATCAGGCGGGCGATTGCTGCGACCTGGGGACTGAGGTGCAGGTCGAAACGGGGACGCCATCCCAGACGTGCCAGTGCGACGGCGGGCACCAGCAATTGGAAGGCACCGCCGACAAGGACCCCGGCGCAGAGCCAGCGCATCCGGCCGGAATCGCCATCGCCCCATGCGAAGGCCACCGCCCCGCCGAGAAGCGCGAGGATGGACAGGTTCAGCCAGATGGGGGACAGGGCCGGTTCGAGAAAACGCTGCAGGGTCTGGAGAGCTGCGCCCAGCGCCGCGGCGAGGCATACGAGCACGAGGTAGGGGAAGAGCCAGATCGCCAGCTCCGCGGCCTGCAGCCAGCGGGCGACGGTTTCCGGTCGCGCCCCCCAGACATGGCCTTGGTGCGCCAGCCATGTTGCGGCAAGAAGGGCGGCGGTCGACAGGAGGACAATGCCGGAGGTGATGACCAGGAGCCAGGTGAAGACCTGGCTGAGCAGCTGAAACGCGCCCGTTCGCTGCCGTTCGTTGAGTTCATCGTGCAGCGTCGGGACGAATGCCGCCGTCAGTGCGCCCTCGCCCAGAAGCCGGCGAAAGAGGTTGGGGAGTGTGAAGGCGGTCGTGAAGGCGCTGGCGAGTGCGGAGGTTCCGAAAACGGCGGCGATCAGCGAGTCGCGCATCAGTCCCAGCACGCGCGATACCATGGTCAACGCGGAGACGAGACTGATGTTCTTGAGATTCCTGGACAACAATCTGTTGTCGGAAGGGGAAGGGAGGCTGGCAATTCCGGAGTGAAAATTGCGCAAACTCATCCGGGCGGCTCAAGCGTTGACGCTTCCAACTTCGGCACGCAGCGTGGAACGTCGACATGCCGCTTCTTCCCACACTGATCGATCGCATCCAGCGCCATCCGAAGCGCGTTGCGTTTACCGAAGGGAATGATCCCCGTGTGTTGCAAGCCGCTCGCCAGTGGGTGACGCGTCGGCTGGGTGCACCGGTCCTGCTGGGGGATCGCACGGCCATCAAGGATTCTGCGTCCCGACTGGATCTGAACCTCAAGGGGATGAGGATCATCGATCCCGAAAGAAGCGAGGATTTCGAGACGTTTGCCGTACAGTTGGAGAATATCCGCCGGGCGAAAGGCATGACGCTCGCGGATGCCAGGTCGCTGATGCGTGACACCAGTTACTTCGCCACCATGATGCTCGTGGGTGGCCAGGTGGACGGGCTGGTGTCGGGTGCCACGGTGAGTGCGTCGAGCGCACTACGACCCATGTTTCAGATCATTCCCAAACTTGAGCACGTGCAGACAGCGTCGTCGCTCATGATCCTCGATTTCGAGGAGAAACAGGTGGGCAGCGAGGGCACGCTTTTCCTCGCTGATTGCGGCGTTATTCCTGAACCGACGGCGGCGCAGCTTGCGGACATTGCGATTTCGACGGCGATGATTGCGCGCCACCTGACGAATTCCCAGCCCCGAGTGGCGATGCTGAGCTGGGCCTCCCACGGCACGTCGCAGCAGCCATCAGTCGTCAAGATGCGGGAGGCGACAGAGCTGGCCCGGGCGAAGGCCAGGGAGACCTCGCTTTCGATGGAAATCGACGGCGAACTGCAGGCGGACGCGGCTCTCGATGCTGCTGCCGCGGCGATGAAGGGCGTCACGAGTCCCGTCGCAGGCCGCGCCAACGTCCTGATTTTTCCCGACCTGAACTCCGGTAACATTGCCTTCAAACTGGTGCAGAGCCTCGCGGGAGGAAATGCATTCGGGCAGATCATCACGGGCCTCAGCCGGCCGGCGGCGGAAATCAGCCGGGGCGCGAGTGCCCACGATGTCTTTGGTGCTGCGGCCGTTGTCGGCTGCCAGGCCATCGATCAGCGACTTCTTTATGGCGGCTCCTGAATCACGCGCCAGGCCCGAACCTTCCCTGCCGGCCGGCCAAGCCGCCGCGCCGCCAGAGGGCGCGATACGGAATCCCTTCACGGCTCCGGCGTTGCCGCTGCAGACTACGCCGACCAATTCCGTGACGAAGAGGCTGTTTGTGGCCGCGACGCGGATGAATGACGGCAAGACGACGACGTGTCTCGGCCTGTATGCGGCGATGCAGGGGATCTACCCGCGGGTGGGATTCATCAAGCCCATCGGCCAGCGCTTCGTCACGGTGGAAGGGCACCAGATCGACGAGGATTCTGTCCTGCTCGACACGATTTACGACGTGCACGTGCCGATCGAGAGCATGAGTCCGGTTGCGGTGGATGGCACTTTCACGCGCCGCTTCCTGAGGGATCCGGAACCGATGCTGGCGGAACTGCAGGACCGCATCTGCCGGGCGTTTGACCGGGTTTCCTGGGAAAAGGACTTCACGCTGATCGAAGGCACCGGGCATGCGGGCGTCGGGAGTGTGTTCGACCTCTCGAATGCCCGAGTGGCAAAGCTCCTTCAGGCCAAGGCGTTGATGATCACACCCGGAGGCATCGGCCGGCCGATCGACGAGATTGCGATCAACAAGGCCCTGTTCGACCGGGAAGGGGTCGAGGTTGTTGGCGTGATCCTGAACAAGGTGGAGGCGGACAAGATACCGCTTGTGGCCGAGTACGCAGGAAAGGGGCTGGCGCGTTTCGGAGTGCCCCTGCTGGGAATCATTCCGAAGCAGAATCTGCTGACGTCGCCCAATCTTTCACAGGTGGCGGAGGAGATTGGAGGACGCTGGCTCAATGCCCCGGCGGCAAAAACGCTCCATCGTATTCAGAATGTGATTGTCGGCGCGGGTACGGCCAAGGGCGTCATCGACAATCTTGCGCCCGGCACGCTGGTGATCACACCTGGTGATCGCGACGACATCATCCTTGCCGCGCTGCTGAGTGGGCGGATGGCGGGCAGGCGTACCATCGCGGGTGTGGTGCTCACCGATGACATCACTCCGCATTCCACACTGATGGACCTGCTGAAGCAGACCGACATCCCGGTGATTCTTGCGGCGGACGAGTGTTTCACGATCACGTCCAAGATCCACGGCATGACTGTCAAGACCCTGCCCGAGGACACGGACAAGTTTCCGGTGATCAAACAGATGGTTCTCGACCACGTGGACCTGAAACGCCTGCTCGCGAGCGTCTAGTGCCCTTGATGCCGGCGCCGGAGTTGAGCAGGCGGCGCCGCGTCAGGGCAGCGTGAGGCGGAGTTCCTTCCCTTCGATCGAAACTGCGGACAACTTTTTCCAGGCAGCACTGATTTCCTGCGGCATCGGGTGGGATTGCGCGAGGTAGCGGAGCGTGCGCGCGGCGAAGCCGGGCAGCCGGTGTGTCGCAAGCGAGCCCAGGTAGAGCACCTGAGGTTCAAACGTGAATACGTTCGATTCCTGCACGAAGGTGCCGCGCGCCTGGATGATGACGGGGAAGGCAACGCCCAGGAGATTCACGGTGGTGGGAGAAGCGATCTGAAGCGTGCTGTCGGCCACGCGGAAATTGATCTGGCCCGGAACGATCAGGCCGGCGGTCTCAGGGGAGGCCGGTTTCATGGCATCCGAGGCCCAGGCGTTGAGTTCCTCTTCCGTCAGAACAAGATTGCCGGGCAGACCTTCGAGGAAAATCTGCCGCTTCCGCATCCATGCGCGGGAGGCGGTGGACCCGGTCGCGCCCGGATAGTAGAAAACGGAGCCGGGCGGAGCGGTTTCGGCGAGTTCCTTTGCAACGACAACAGGTTTGAAAACCAGCCAGGCGAAGGCGAGCACCATGCCCGCGATCAGACTTAATCCAGCCCCCAGGATTACTTCCGTCCATCCGGGCCCGTGGAGTGCGCGCTGTTGTTTGCGGTCCATAATGAAATTATGCTGCTATAAAAGCTATCGACCGGACGGTTTGCGAGACTCTTCGACGAATCGGAAATAGGCGGCGTAGAAGGTGAAACTCGCGGCAAGACCGGTGAAGACGGTGAACGTCATGAGGGGATAACCGGCGACGAGGAACCCGACCAGTGCAAGCGTCGGTATGAAGAAACGCGCGCGGGTCGAGCGCAACATCGCGCCGAGGACATAGATGCGAAAGGCATCGCGGAAATCCTCTCGTTTTTGATACCGGTAGATTCCCGCGGCAGTGAGAGGGCCGGCAACCATGATGGCCGGGATTATCGGCACGTAGACGACCACACCGTAGGCCAACCATCGCAGTGGCCATGTGAGAATCCATGCGAGGAGCACAGGCAGGATGGCCAGTACCGCAAAAATGATGAAAGCGGATACCCCTTGGGTGAAAAGTCGGCGCCAGTTGTCCCAGGCGGGCCAGGAGAACGATTCGCCCCGGCGGGCCTGCGCAATCATCTCATAAAGATATCCGAATGCAAAGAAGTGCGCGATCGGGACCAACATCAAGATCGCGCCGACCAGGCATTTAACGAACCAGGACTTGTCGCTGAAAAGGCGTTTGCAAACGAGTTCGAGCGTCGGCATTTCGGCGGGTAACGTGTCAGGAGGGTGGCTCCTTGTCTATGGACTTCACAACCAAATTCAACACATGGGTCTCGCGGGTCGAGATGGGAATCGACCGGCATCTGCCACCGGCTGCAGCGCGGCCGCCCCGTCTGCATGAAGCGATGCGTTACACCCTGCAGGCGGGAGGTAAACGACTGAGGCCGGTCCTTGTCCTCGCGGCCGCCGAACTCTGTGATCCGTTGGGCGCCCGCGATCCCCTGCCTGCGGCAGTGGCGATCGAATGCGTGCACACGTATTCCCTGATTCACGACGACCTGCCGTGCCTGGACAACGATGACCTGCGACGGGGTCGCCCGACGGCCCACAAGGCCTACGATGAAGCCACGGCGCTGCTCGCGGGAGATGCCCTGCTCACATACTCATTCCATTTGCTATCATCATGTTATGCCAGCAGTCCCGCGCTTGCCACTGCGCTCGTGGGAACCCTGGCAGAAGCGGCGGGGAGTGGGAGGCTCATCGGCGGGCAGGTCGAGGACCTGCTCGCGGAGAAGAAAGGGGACATCGATGCGGCGGGCTTGACGTACATTCATCTGAACAAGACAGCGGCGATGATCGAAGCGGCCCTGGTCATGGGTGCGCAAATCGGAGGGGCTGCCTCCGGTCAGGTGGAAGGCCTGCGTGAAGCGGGGCGGCACCTGGGACTGGCGTTTCAGATACTCGATGACATCCTGGATGCCACGGGGGACACGGCGACCATTGGGAAGACCGCCGGGAAAGATGCCAGGTCCGGCAAGGCGACCTATGTCCGGCTTCATGGACTCGAACAGGCGCGTGAACTCGCCCGAGACGCTTCCGCGGCGGCGGAGTCGGCCTGGGGAAGGGTTGAAGGCGACACGAGCTTTCTGCTATCATTGACCAGGTACCTAACGGATCGCAGGAAGTAGCGCTCCCCGATCGGCACCCATCCTTCGCGGAGCACGCCTCTGTCCTTGTCCTTTGTGGGACTTCTGATTGTGCTTTCGCGGCGTGAGCCGCCCCAGCCCCTTATCTGTGCACCTCAAGTTGTTCCGAGTTGTTGTTGTCGCTTTCGCGTTTTGTTCAATCGCGATGGCCCAGATGCGGGATGAGGATCGCATCGCGGAGTTGAAGGAGCAGGTCCAGGCGATGGACGGCGTGGTCCAGGCCGCGAAGAACGCTTCGGAAAAATCAAAGCTGGAGGTCAAACTCCAGCGGTTGCGCGAAGAGTTGAAGATCCTCGAGGACCGGTTGGCGATCGAGACCCGCCAGAAGGCGCTTGGGCGGAAAACCTACACGAGCCCGCTCGGATCGCTGCGCGAGGAGTTGCGAAGCATCGATCTGACGGTGGAGGATGCGGAAAAGAAGGTAGGTGACCTGATTGCGCGACGGAAAGCCGTGAGCGAATCGCGCGACGCGCTGTCGTCCCAGTTGGCCGCGATGAAAGCCCGTTCGGAGCCCGACCCGGTGCGCGAGGCCGACCTTGCCGAACAGATCTACACCCGCGGAGAGGAAATGCGCTCGCTTGCATTTCAGCGCGAGGCTGCGGAACTCGGGGTCGATCTGGCGCGGGAGGCGACGCAGCTGCGGGAACGCATCAAGACGATCGAACGAAGCGCGCATCCGACGCTTCGGGCCCTGTACGAAAGCTACACGTACCTGGCGGAGGCCCGCAAGACCGGCGAACGGCTTTCCCCCGTGTTCGTCAATGTGAATCAGAATCTGCAGATCAGCGAGAGTGCGCTTGCCCTCGGACAGCAGAAGCTCGCGAAGTTCGACGAGGAGGTTGCGCTGCTCGACAAACAAACGAGCTTTTTCTCAAGCAATCCCAAGGTGGAGCGTTTGCTGGCGACGCAGAAGAATCAGAAAAAAGCGATTGCCGAGCGGCTGACCTACGCGTCCGCGCAGGTCGATGCACTCAAGAATTCCCGGGAAACCCTGGAGCGGCAGCGTTCCCTCGACACGCTGAATCTCGCCGTGGCGGAGGACCAGTTCAAGGCGGACACCGCGGCGTATCTCGATCGCCTGTGGTGGCCGGTGCTGACCCTGATCGGGTTTGTCGTCCTTTACCTGGTCATCTCCCTGATCGTGCTTCCGTTCGTCTACAAGAACGAGAGCCTGTTTCTCGCAAAACGTCTTACGCGGTACGTGCTGGTGGTCATGGCCATCGGCGCGATCGCCAGTTTCCTGTTCGACGACCTGTCGATGGTTGCTGCGACGATGGGCATCGTAAGCGCGGCGCTGGTGATTTCGCTGCAGGACGCGTGTTCCTCGGCGTTTGGCTGGGTGGTCATCATGATCGGCTCGAAGTTTGGAATCGGTGACCGCCTGCAGGTGGAAGAGTGCTGTGGCGATGTGATCGACATCCAGCTCCTGCGGACGACGCTGCTCGAAGTGAATGGCTGGATGGGGTGCGACGAGCCCACGGGACGCGTGGTCCTGGTTCCGAACAATTTCATCTTCAAGTCAAAGTTCTTCAATTACAGCCACGCGCATCCGTACATCTGGGGAAAGATCAACGTGACCGTTTCCTTCGACTGTGCCGCCAAGGCCGGAGTCTTGTTTCTCCGTGTGCTGACCGAGGAGACGGCATCGGAATTCATCTCGGCGCGCACGGCATCCCAGCGCATGCGCCGGCGTTACGGAGTTGCCGATGCGGCCTACGAGCCCCGGGTCACTTCTGCGATAACGGGAAATGACGTCATTTTCTCCCTGTTCTATGTCGCCCATTTCCGGACTGCCTCGCGCCTGCGTGACCGCATTGAACTCCGGCTTATCGAGGAACTGGCGAAGGTTCCGGCGATCCAGCTTGCGGTGACGAGCATCCAGGTCTCGCACAGCAATTCACCGCCGCCGACGGCATAGCGCACTGTCCGGCAGGTCCGGTACCTTGAGGATTCCGGTGCTTTGAGTCGACAAAGAGGCGATGCCGGCAATCGTTGGCGCAGATGCCAGAATCGACTCCTGTAAATGCTGCAGATCCCGGACTGGAAGTGCGCACGCATTTTGTGCGCAAGCGCAATGTGCTCGTTGCACGGGCGGATTTCGGTCAGCTGTACGTCGACTACTATCTCCATCTTTCCGATCAGGCGATCCATCTGGACCCGGTGCACGTTCGCATGTTCAAGCGGGCGCTTGCCGGGTTTGTGCTGCACGCGGCATCGCGGCCATGGAATGAGACGATTGCATGGACGATCAACTTCCAGAAGCCGCTCGTGAACCTGTTCATCACGGGAGACAACCACGACGGAAGCGTGACCGGCCGGGTATTCGACGAAAACGTCAAGGAACTGCCCGAACCGGTCTTCTACTGCGATGTCGTGCGCGATCGCGAACCCGCCCGCCGCAGCGCGGTCACGTTCAGCGGTGACGACCCGCTCGCAGCCGCGGAGGCATTCTATTCAAAGAGCGAACAGCGTCGCGGCAGGTTCTTTCAGACCGGCGAGGAGGAGTTCTGTCTGGCCGTGGAGCATCCGGACTGTGATGCGGACTGGCTGGCAGGCCTCGATCCGGAAAAGGCAAGATCGCTGGAGACATCGGAAACGCTCTCGCTGCTCGAGCGCCGCATCTTTCGCTGGCATTGCGGCTGCAACCAGGCCCGGATGATGGAGGTGCTCGCTCCGGCGTTCCGCACGGACCCCGAGGGACTGTTTGTCGGAAATGAGGTGCTCGAGATGCACTGCCCGCGGTGCGGGGCGAGGCACAAGATCACGCGTGAGTCGCTGGAGGCCTTTGTGGCCAAGGCATCCGGATGAGGGCGGAAAACCACCGGCTCGTTTGACGTGAGCGATCTGCTGAACAGTCGTTGGGTGTGATCCGCGGATGAACGGCTGGACGATTTCCGCGTGGGAGGCGGCAGGTTCGATTCTCGGCATCATCGGCGTTGTGCTGATGATCCGGCAGCACCTGCTGGCCTGGCCGGTCGGTCTGGTGCAGGTTGCGATCTACGCATGGATCTTCTTCACGGCAAAGCTCTATTCGGATGCGCTTCTCCAGATCATCTTTTTTGTCTTGCTCGTGTATGGATGGTGGCGGTGGTGGAGGGGCGTCGAGTCGGGCCATGAGCGTCATGAGCTTCCGGTGACTTCGCTCTCGCCCGGAGGGCGGCTGTTCTGCGTGGTGCTGGGCTTGCTGGCAACCGCCGGATGGGGGGAGTTCATGCGACGTCATACGGACGCGGCGCTGCCCCATTGGGATGCGTTCATCCTGGCCTTCAGCATGATTGCGCAATGGATGCAGGCACGAAAGAAGATCGAGAACTGGGCTGTCTGGATCGTCGTGAACACGGTGGCCGTTGGCGTATATCTTTCCAAGGACCTGTATTTCACCGCGGTCCTTTACGCGGTGTTTCTCGGGCTTGCCGTGGCCGGCCATGTGTCGTGGCGGCGCCACCGGATGGGAGGCGGGTCATGAAGGTGCCGCCGCTTCGAATTGCGCTTTTTGGTCCAGAGTCGACGGGAAAATCCCAACTCGCGGAGTCCCTGGCGGCGTATTTCCACGAACCGTGGTCGCCTGAATACGTGCGCGAGTTCTGGGATCGGAATCTCGGAATCGTGACCGCGGCGGATCTGGAGACCATCGCATGCGGTCAGATCGCGAACGAGGAGGCGGCGGCGGCGAAAGCCAAACGTACGGTTTTTTGCGACACGGAGCTGCTCACTAACGTCCTCTGGGCCGATCTGCTTTTTCCGGGAAGATGCGCGGACTGGGTTCGGAAGGCGGCGGAGACCCGGAGTCGAAATTACGCGATCTACCTGCTCTGTCTCACCGACCTCCCGTTTCAGCCCGATCCGCAGCGTTCGTTTCCCGACGAGGACGATCGGGCGACGTGTATGCGACTGTGGCGTCGCACGCTGGAAGACCGGGGCCTCCGCTACATGGAGATTGCGGGTGACGGAGAGGCTCGCTTCAGGCGGGCTTGCACGGCGGTGGAGTCGGTCCTGAATGTCGGTTGACGATGGATGCCGACTACATGGACCGTTTTGGAGGGGTGGCGCGCCTGCTGGGAGTGCGGGCGTTGGAGCGCCTGTTGGAATCCCATGTGGCGGTCGTGGGCATCGGTGGGGTGGGTTCATGGGTGGTGGAGGCGCTGGCTCGGAGCGGGGTGGGCAATCTCACACTGGTCGACCTCGACGACGTGTGCATCACAAATACGAACCGCCAGCTTCCCGCTCTCGAGACGACCCTGGGTCGGCCAAAGGTCGATGTCCTTGCCGACCGGGTGCGTCAGATCAATCCCGCCTGCCGGGTAAGCGCGATCGGTGAATTTTTCACCGCACAATCGGCTGAGCGACTGCTGGCGGGGAGATTCGATTGTGTGATCGATGCGATCGACCATCTGTCCAACAAGTGCCTTCTCATCGATTCCGCCCGGAGACGCGGATTTCCGGTTGTGACCATCGGAGGGGCGGGGGGGAAGAGGGATGTCGGACGCATCGAGCGGGGGGATCTGGGGGAAGCCTTCAGTGATGAATTGCTCCGTCAGGTTCGCAAACGCCTGCGCCGGGATCATGGCTTTGCACCCGGCGAGGCGAAGGGGAAGGCGAAGTTTGGGGTTCGCTGCGTGTGGTCGGGGGAGCAGCGCGTCTATCCGAGGGGGGACGGCACCTGCGGCCTCGAACCTCGACGTGGTGAAAGCCTGCGCATGGACTGCGCGGATGGCTTTGGTGCGGGCGTATGGGTCACGGGCAGTTTCGGCTTCGCTGCCGCCCAGGAAGCGATCGATCAGGTGCTTTCCTCCCTTCCGTGCGAAAGAGGTTGAAAGCTGTCGAGACGGTCAGGATTACAGGCGGAATCGATCGTCCGAGGGGCCGAGGACGGATCCAAGAGCGTTGCTGAGGTCTGCGAGGCGATAGGGTTTGGTCAGATAGGCCGCGAAACCCATGGCGAGGAATCGCTCCCGGAGTTCGGGATCGTCGTAACCGGAGGCGATGATCGCCCGCACGTCGGGATGCATCTGCAGGAGTTCCTGAAAACAGGTGTCGCCTCCCATGCCACCAATGACATTGAGGTCGAGAATCACGGCATCGTAGGGGCGTCCGACATTGAGGTAGCGACGGTAAAGAGCGATCGCCTCTTCGCCGTTGCGGGCGAGATCGTAGGTGTAGTCGAGGCTGGTGAGCATGCCTGCGGTCAGAGCGCAGATTGCCGCATCATCATCCATGAAAAGCACGCGGCCGGTTCCGAAGCGGAGCGTCGGTGGGGGTCTGGCCGGTGCCTCCGGTGCGGGAGCGTTTGCCGGGAGGCAAAGGGTGAAGGTGGCACCGGCATTGGGGAGGGAGGTCGCCCAGACCTGTCCCCCATGGCGATGGAGGATGGAGCGAACCGTTGCCAGGCCGAGTCCCGTCCGGTTCGGACGAGTCGTGAAGAACGGTTCGAAGACGCGCTCAAGATCATCTGCGGCGATACCCGTGCCGTTGTCCTGCACCTCGATCTGCACGTAATCCCCCGCTTGCAGCGGCGGCACTTCATTGTCTTCGAGGCGCACGCGTTTGCCGCGAATCCGAATGTGTCCATGAGCCGGGTCGGTCTGCAAGGCGTCAAGGGCGTTGAGGACGAGATTCTCCACCGCCTGCACCAGTTCGGCGCGTTCCCCATGAACGGAAGGCAGGTCATCCGGAATATCCAGCTCGATCCGGGTCGGGCAGCCGGTGGCTGCAAGCCGCGCGGCATCGCGCGCGATCTCGGCAACCGGGCAGGCGGTTCTCCCGGTGGGAGCGCGGTGGCTTGAAAGCGACGCCAGCTGCCTGGAAAGATCCGATGCCTCCAGGCACGCCTTTTCGGCGCTGGCAAGATGGGTGAGGTCGCGGTTTTCCTTCGCCTGCGAAATTGCCCCGAGGATCGTGGTCAGCTGGTTGTTGTAATCGGCGGCAATTCCCCGCGAAAGGCGCGCCAGGGTTTCCAGCCGGTTCGTGCGTATCAGTTCCTCACGCCCCAGCGAAAGTTCGCGTGGATCACGAACAATGACAACGACTCCGGCGATGCGCCCCTTTGAGTCCCAGATCTGCCTGGCATTCCAGACGATCGGAAGCGGTTCGGTCCGTTCGCCGGAGGGCGCCAGGGCATGCTCCTGGCAAAGCGCCAGGGGATCCGCCGATGCGAGCTGGTTGGCAAGGGCGTCGTGCGCCGGCTGAAAGTCCGACCGCCGCACGAGAGGCAGGACCTGCACCAGCGTGAGGAGGCCATCTCCGCGCGCCGTATGTCCGGTGATCTGCTCGGCACGCGCGTTCAGGTAGGTGATGTTTCCGTTCGCGTCGGCGACAATGACGGCCTCGGCGAGCGTGTCGAGTGCGGGTGCAAGAAGATTGACCGGAGGCAGGGCTCGCCCGATGCGAACCGACGCCGCGTCGGCTGCCAGCGGAATGGCAAAGCCCATCACACGCATGAGTTCCTGCTTGCGGGAGAAGTGGCGGGTGAGTCCGAGCAGGACGGGGATCGCAAGCCCATCCCGGCGTTGCAGGGTGATGGCTTCCAGCACGGGATTGTCTCCTGCTCGGTATTCGGCAAGCCATGCGGGACCCGACTTCGCCTGATCGGGAGGCAGGACATCCAAAAGCGGCCAGAGCGGGTCGTGCAGCCTCGAAGGATCAGTTTCCGGCAGGGAGAAGAGGGTGCGCCAGCCCGCTGAGAACCAGTGGCTTTGTTTGAGGAAATCGAGATCAAACGCCCCGATCAGTCCGTGGGAGGTCAGGTGGCGGAGGCGTTCCTCCGCGCCAAGCGTCTCCTCCTCCAGTTCCTTTCGGTCCGTAATGTCAATCTGGATACCGATCACCCGCTCGAGTCGGGAGTCCGGTCCAAACCGCTGCTGACCGATGCCATGCATCCACACATAGTGGCCGCGCCGGTGCTGCATGCGGAAATCGAGTGCGAATGTCCGGATGGATTCGTGCCCTGGATTGCGGGCGATGCGGTCCGGCGCGGCGGCGGAGTCGTCCGGGTGGAGGAGATGGTGCCAGGTTTCGAAAGTGTTGGGCAGATCCGAATCCTCGTACCCGAGCATCCTTTTCCAGGTGGGCGAGTAGTGGGCGTAGCCGAGGACAAAATCCAGGTCGAAGAATCCCACGGGTGCCTCAGTGATGAGCCAGTTCAAGGCGGATCCCGCGGGCAGCGAGTCGGCACCCGCTGACTGGCCGGCGACTGCGGATGGTTGCCCCGTCGTGCCGTCGCCAGGCTCCGTGGATCTGGACGATGCCGCTCCCGCTGGAAGGTCGTCTACGAGTACCGCTGCAAAAAATCCAGGATCCCGTCCCGTGGCCTCGTCCAGCGCGACGCTTACCGGAATCGCGTCGCCCCCGCCATGCGGCTGGGCGTGCACCTGCACGGCCCCTGCGCGGGCGGCTGATTGCAGCACCTCCCACTGGGATTGCCTCCAATCGGGATCCGTCGAAGTGACCTCCCATGCCAGGATGCTGACAAACAGGCTGCCCGCCAGGGATTCGGATGAGGTGCGCCAGAGCGCGGCCGCGGTGGCGTTGGCCGAACGAATGCGTCCGTCGGGATCGAGCCACAGCAATGCGACGTTGGAGGCCCGGAAGGAATTCCTTGGTGTCGTCGAATGGGAACTACCGCTGATCATTCGGGTTGAGTCGGGATGTCGTGATTGTCCGCATGTGTTGATTGCAGGGCCTTGCAACGTCAGCGGCCCAGTGCCGCGGTTTGCCTTGCATGGGTATCGCCGGGCGATTCTCCGTCGATCCAGCGTTGCACCCGCCCCTTGAGAAAACGGATATAGGATGGCTGGTCATTGAGGCAGGGGATGTGCTCGAAGTGGGTGCCGCCTGCGGCAAGGAAATCGGCCCGGCCCTGCTGGGCGATCTCCTCCAACGTCTCCAGGCAATCGGTCACGAAAGCCGGCGTGATGACCAGCAACCGTTTCTTCCCGTCCGTCGCCAGTCGTTTCAATTCGAAGTCGGTGTAGGGTGTGAGCCAGGGTTCCCCCACGAGACGCGACTGGTAGGATACGGAATGGCGGTCCGCATGGAGCCCTGAACGTGCGGCGAGGGCGCGCGTGGTGGCGAGACACTGGGCCCGGTAGCAGGTGGCATGTGCGGGCGAGCAGGTGCTGCAGCAATCCGACTTCGCGAGGCAGTGGGCCTTCGAGGAGTCGGCCTTGCCGAGGTGGCGCTCGGGGATGCCGTGAAAGGAAAACAGCACGTGATCGTGCGGTTTCGCAAAATAGGGCGCGGATACTTCGTGCAGGGCCTCGATGTAATCCGCGTCGGCAAAGAAAGGCTGGACACACTGCACACGAATCCGGGGCGCCTGTGAGGCGAGTTCATGGTAAACCCGCACGACCACGGTTTCCCAGGAAGACATGGCGTAGTGGGGATACTGCGGGAAAAGGAGCAGCTCGGTGATGCCGTCCCGGGCCATCTTTCCCACGACGCTTGCGATCGAAGGCTGCCCGTAACGCATGGCCAGGTAGACGGGAACGTCCGGCTCCAGGGCGGATGCAAGGTCGTCCCGGACCTTGTTCGACGTGATGATCAGTGGCGAGCCGCCGGGCTGCCAGATCTGTTCGTAGGCGTGCGCTGATTTCTTCGGGCGGCTACGGAGGATGATACCATGCAGGATCAGTGCGCGCCAGGGCTGGGAGGGACGATCAATCACTCGTTCGTCGCCGAGGAATTCCGCCAGATAGCGACGAACATCGGAAACGGAAGTGGAGTCGGGTGAACCGAGATTGACGAGCAGGACGGCGCGTGAAGGCATGCGTGCAGCCAAAAGGGGCAGGTTTTTGCGGCCAGGTCAAACGAGCTTCCCTGGAGGGAAAATGGACCGCGGTGCATGCAATGCCAATGACTGGGATCAACCCCGAAAGCCGCGGATGCGGGCGATCAGGTTGTGAACATTTTCGGGGGCGATTCGATCGGTGATGAGTGATCGGGGAAAATTGGGCTCGATGTCGAGGCGCAGCCCGTCCTCGGAGCCGGGGCGGACGAAATCCTCGACGAAGTCCATGCCTCCCCTTGGCTTGATCCAGCGATAGTACAGGTCGGGATCATCGGACTCGATGACGATTTCGGTTTTGAGAAAGACGTTGCAGTACAGTGTCAGATCGCGAAACGAAAGAAACCACGTGGGCGGATTCACCAGAAGGTCCCGTATGATCAGGGTCATCGTGAAAATGAGGCGGCGGGTCCACCGCCAATAACGGCTCGACAGAGCAATTTCTTGACAGCCAGCGGGCAGAAACGAGCCGAAAGATTAGCCTTTTGCTGGTGCCCGGGCATCTTCATCGGTAGATCCCGACATCCTATTTCGCCAGCATGAGCACCACACATCCGCCTGTCCTTCTCATCATTCGCGACGGCTGGGGCAAGAATCCCCATCCGGAGCAGAACAAATTCAATGCCGTTTACCTGGCAAGGAAGGATGCCGATGACCGGCTGCACGCCAGCTATCCGGGAACGGTTCTGGCGGCCTCTGGACTTGATGTCGGTCTTCCGGATGGCGTGATGGGCAACAGCGAGGTCGGGCATGAGAACATCGGTGCCGGGCGGATCGTCGACCAGGAACTGGTGCGGCTAAACAAGCTGTTTTCCGAGAAACAACTCGCGGGCAACCGCGTCTGGCGGGGTCTGGTTGAACGCGTGAAATCCCGCGGGTCGCGGCTGCACCTGATGGGCATCGTGTCCGATGCGGGTGTGCATGGCATGCTTGATCACCTGTATGGGATCCTGCGGCAGGCAAAGGAGGACGGGCTGTCGCAGGTTTTCATCCATGCGTTCACCGACGGGCGCGACACGCCGCCTACAAGCGGACTCTCCTATGTTGAACAGGTGGAAGCCAGGTGCCGCGAGATCGGAGTGGGGAAGATCGCCTCGGTGTGCGGCCGCTTCTGGGCGATGGACCGCGACAACCGCTGGGATCGTGTGGAGAAGGCCTACCGCATGCTCACGGGCCAGGCGGCGCAGGGCAGTGTGCGCGCGGCAGCTGAAGCGGTGCGCGCCTACTACGATCATCCGGCCAGCGAGAATCAGAAGGGGGACGAATTTGTGCCGGCCACCTGGGTGGTGGACGCCGCGGGAAAACCATTGGCTCCCATTTCCGATGGCGATGCCGTCCTGTTCTACAATTACCGCGGGGATCGTCCGCGCGAGCTGACCAAGGCGTTTGTCCTCGACGGTTTCGATGGCTTCGACCGTGGCGCAAAGCGGGATCTCTACTACGCGACCCTCACGGAATATGAGGCGGGACTTCCCGTGCACGTGCTCTCTCCCAAGCCTCCACCCCTGCGGAACATTCTCGGGCAGGTGGTTTCCGATGCGGGCATCGGCCAGTTCCGTTGCGCGGAAACGGAAAAGAATCCGCATGTCACTTTTTTCTTCAACAACTACCGGAAGGATCCGTTTCCCGGCGAGGTGCGCGCCTGTCCCCCGAGCCCGAAGGTGTCCACTTACGATCTGCAACCGGAAATGTCGGCGCACGAGGTCACGCGTTTGGCGAAAGAGGCGGTTCTTTCAGGCAGGTACGGGCTGATTGTGGTCAACTATGCCAATCCCGACATGGTGGGTCACACCGGCTCGCTGCCTGCGGCAATCAAGGCGGTCGAGGCGACGGACAAGGGAGTGGGCGAACTCCTGTCCGCGCTCGAAACGATGAACGGGCGTGCGTTGATCTGCGCGGATCACGGCAACTGCGAACAGATGTGGGATCCCGACCACAATCTGCCCCACACGGCCCACACGCTGAATCTCGTGGAGGCGTTCGTGGTGGGGAGAGACTACAGGCCTGGCCAGACCCGGCTGCGGGCTAGAGGCAGGCTCGCCGACGTTGCGCCGACGGTGCTTCAGATGATGGGGTTGCCCAAACCGCCGGAAATGACCGGGGAGGGGCTGATCTTGAATCCCTGAGCCCGAAGGAATCCGGTCAGTACTGGCCAGCGTAGGCGTCCTCCACCGGACTTCCGTCGAGGACCGGGCGGATGCCCAGGCAGGCCATGGCCCCGAGCGGAGCACTGTGCGATCGCCGCGGGCCGCATCCGGCCGAGGGTGTGACCCTGTCCGAGCGGGTCACTGCATCCGGAAGTCCGGGAAAAACGTCGCCTACTTCGCAGCTCCGCCGGGGGGTTCCGAAAAGGGCGAGCGGCGGATGAAAGTCTGGTCGACTTCGCGCTTGAGCTGCTCGGCAGCGACGGGGTCGGTTTCGCGCAGGAGCGTGATCTTCTGTTTCGCATCCTCCATGTTCTTCAATCGCTCATCCTCCTCCAGCATCATCATTGCATACGACTCCGAGCCCATGCCGACAAATGGCAGCGTGTACTTGTTGAGCGCCTTGGCAGTTTCGGAAAAGTAGCGATTCACGGCCAGTTCGCCCAAGCCCTTTTTCGTATGGATATCCCTCTCCCGAAACACGGGCGGGCGCGGCTCCCTGACAATGTAGGCTGGCAGCCGGATGATTTCATTCGCAGGCCGGTCGGCGTCGTTCAGATCGATCACCGGTGCGGGCTCCGGCTCCTTCTTCGGCGGCTGCGGCGCATTGAACGGGATGCCTGAGGATACGGCGTTCGTTGTTGTCCGCGAAAGCTTGTCCGTGGGACCAGACACCGTCACGGTCCGTTCGGGACCGTCCTTCTCCGCCTGGGCGGAGGCGGGCAGAACAAACAGCGGGAAAACAGCGAGAGCGAGTGCCAGGGAGGAGGGTTTCATGGCAAACACATAGACGGCTCCGACGCGCAAATGTTCATTGCGGCGAAGGGTAATTGCAACGGAGGTTTCCGCAACCCTGCTCAGGTGCGGATATGTCCCGTGCCATCCATCAGGTATTTGTAGGTGCAAAGCTCTCGCAGGCCCATGGGTCCGCGCGCGTGCAGGCGGTCGGTGCTGATGCCGATTTCGGCACCGAACCCGAATTCAAAACCGTCATTGAAGCGCGTGCTCGCGTTCCAGCCGACAACCGCGCTGTCGACCCCGGCCTGGAAATGCCGGGCTGCCGATTCCGAGGCGGTGATGATCACGTCGGTATGTGCCGATCCATCCCGGTTGATCAGCGTAATGGCTTCATCAGAGGAGTCGACGATTCGTACGCCGAGTATGAGGTCGAGGAACTCCGATGTGTAGTCGGAGGGCGAAGCTTCAGCCAGGGACGCCGCGTCGATGCCGGAGGTGCGCCGCAGTATCTCCATGGCGGATGCGTCGCAACGCATCTGCACGCCGCGGGCCGCGAGTGCGCGGGCGATGCGAGGCAGGAGTGAATCTGCGACGCCGCGATGGACGAGCAATTGTTCGACGGCGTTGCAGACTCCGGGGCGCGACGTCTTCGCATTCACGATCACCTCTTCCGAAAGGGCCGCATCGGCATCCTTGTCGAGGTAGATGAAGCAGACGCCCGTGTAATGCTTGATGACCGGGATGGAGCTGTTTTCCGCGACAAAACGAATCAGGCCCTCGCCTCCGCGCGGGATGATGCAGTGGACGTAGGCATCGAGTTTGAGCAAAGTGTTCAGTGCGGCGCGTTCGGTTGTGGGAATGAGCTGCAGGGCGTCGGCGGGCAGGTCCGCAGCGAGCAGGGCCTTTGCAAGCAGTGCCGCCAGGGCGGTGTTCGTGTGGAAGATTTCCCTGCCGCCCCTCAGTATCGCGGCGTTGCCTGATTTCAGGCAGAGAATGGCGCAGTCAATGGTCACGTTGGGCCGCGCCTCATAGATGATTCCGATGACGCCAATGGGAACCCGAACTTTGCGGAATCTGAGGCCGTTGGGCCGCGTCCAGGATTCGAGGACCTCTCCCACCGGGTCGGGCAGGGCGGCCACCTGACGGACGGATTCGGCGAGGGCGGCGAGACGCGCCGGCGTGAGGGTCAGGCGGTCGATCTGAGGTTTCGAAAGCCCGTTGGAGTGTGCTGCGGCAAGGTCCTGCGCGTTGGCCTCAAGGATCTCGCGCTGCGCAGCGGGAAGCAGGTCCGCGAGGATCAACAGTGCCCGGTTCTTCTTTTCCGTGGTCGCCGTCGCAAGGACAAGCGAGGCCGTGCGGGCGCGACGGGCGATCGAGGTGACGAGTTCGGCGAGATCTGCGGACATGAATGGCCACGATCAGCCAAGGTCGGGAAAAGCTCAACCCGATTTCAGGCCTGCAGCCTGCCATGAAGCGGGCGATCATCTATTCGAACATCTGGCCGCGGGAGTACCGCCAGACGCTGACGGCATTGATGATGGCCGCGATGCCGACGAGCACGCCCAGGATGGGAAGCAGGTCGACAAGGGTGCAGTTCGCCCAGAGCACCTGGAGAAAGCCCTCCATGGCCCAATAGACGATCGTGAGCCTGGAAAGTGACTGGATGAAATCTGGCATCATCGATATGGGAAACCATGCGCCGCCAAGCGCGCTCATCGCCAGGATGAGGAAGGTGGCAATGCCATTTGCGGCTGCCGGCGACCGCGCAATTGCCGCAAGTAGCATGCCGAAGGCGGTGCAGGCCGATGACGCTGCGAGGCAGATCAGGATCAGATTGGGGAGATTGCTGGTGACGTCGATCCTGAAGAACAGCCATCCGGCGGCAAAAAGAGCGGTGAGCTGCACCATGCCCAGTGCGATGCAGAACAGATACTTGCTCCAAAGGATGTGCGAGCGCTTGACCGGGGCGGCGAGAACCCGCTGGAAGAGCCCCGCCTTCTTCTCCTCGAAAAGCGAAGTGGCCGCACCACTCACGGAGAAGAGCATGAACATCACTGCCCAGCCGCCGACACTTCGCGTCGCGGCGGCATTTTTCACCTGCTTCCCCGCGACCTGCTCCGACTCGATCTTGATCATCCGCTCAAGAAAACCGGCGCCAGCCTGGGTCCCTCCTGAGGTGCTTTCAGAAGAGATGGGGGAAGTCAGGAGGTCGCCACGCATCATCTCGCCGAAGATTTTTTCGGGATCGGTGTTGAAGCTCTCTCCCACGGAACGGGCGATGCCGCGATAGAAGGTCTCCGTGCCCGCGGCACCAATTGCCTGCGTGGCGCGTTTCCGGAGCGCGTCCATCAGGACGGAGGGCGCTGCGGTGAAAATGGTCTTTTGCAGGATGCCGTTTACGGTCTGCGTTTCGATCTCGTTTCGCGGATTGTTGAGATATTTCACCTTGAGCCCGAATTCGCCGTCGCTCTCGGTGTCCGGCGGAAAGATCAGTGCGAACCGTATCCGGTTTTCGCGAAAAAGGGTGCGCACCCCTTCCTCGGTGAGAGGCACCTCGGTGCCTTGGGTGTCCTTGGTGGTCGTCAGGAGGCGAAAGGTCTTTTCCTGCCGGAGCGCGGCGATGATTGCATCCGCAGACCGGGCGCCAGCGGACTGATTGACCACGGCGAGTGGAATCCCGACGGGTCCCGTCGATTCGCGATTCACTCCGAAGACGTTCCCGAAAATATAGATGAGAACCGTTGGAACCACGAAGGTCAGAAGTAGCGAGATGCGATCGCGGCGGAAGTGGGCAACATCCTTGAGGAAGAGGGTGAGGATCGGATTCATGGCCGGGATCAGGTGTCGCGCAGCGACTTGCCCGTGAGGTGAAGGAAAAGGTCTTCGAGGTCGGGACGGCTGAGCTGGAAGGAAGAGGTGGGAAGATGGGCGGCCTCCGCGGCGCGGAACACTTCGGAAAGCCGGGTGCCGGCGTTAAGCGTGAGAACATGTGCCTCCGCGTCCGCGGCCAGTTCGCCGAACCCCAGGAGAGGCGCGAGTGAATCGCGGGACAGATTCTGGCCTTCGATCCGGAGCGACTCCTGGAACGGCAATCGGGTCATCAACTGGGGGAGGGATCCGATGGCGAGCAGCCTGCCATGGTCGATGATGGCGATCCGCGAGCACAGCTTGGACGCCTCCTCCATGTAGTGGGTCGAATAGATGACGGCGAGCCCGTCGCGATTGAGCGTCTGAAGGAACTCGAAGATCGCATTTCGTGACTGCGGATCGACACCGACCGTCGGTTCGTCGCAGAGGAGCAGCTTGGGACGATGCAGAAGGGCGGCGACGATGTTGAGCCGTCGCTGCATGCCGCCGGAGAATGTTTTCACGCGGTGCCTGCGCCGGTCCTGAAGGTGGGCGGTCTCCAGGGCATGGTCGATGCGCTCGCGAAGGTGCGCGCCACCCAGGCCGTAGAGGCGGCCAAAGATCCACAGATTTTCCTCTGCGGTCAGGTCCTCGTAGAGTGCGATAGTCTGGGGAACGAATCCCAGGCTGTTGCGCAGCCCGCGATTCTCCGGAGTCAAGGCCTGCCCCTCCAGGGTGATGCTGCCGGAATCGGGCCTGCGAAGACCGGCAATGAGAGCCATCAGCGTGCTCTTGCCCGCTCCGTTCGGTCCGAGGAGTCCGAAGAATTCCCCTGCCTTCAGGTCGAGTGAAACTCCCTGGAGAGCGGCGAGATTGCCGTAGCGTTTGGTGACCTGGTCAATGACAAGCATGGAGGGGTGGAGTGAAAGCTCCTGATCCCGTTCAGCCCGGAGGGACGGAGGGTTGGGCCGCTGACAGGCCGCGAGCCTGCACCCGTTCCCAATGCGCTGACGGAATGATCGGTCCCATGTGGCGGACCGTTTCGGCGCCCAGGTGCGAAGCGAGGGCGCCGCTCTTCTGCAGAGGCCAGCGATGCAGGTAGCCGTAGAGAAAACCCGCGGCCCAGGCATCGCCGGCGCCATTCGTGTCGACAACGTCGTGCACGTGCACCGGCGTGATGCGTTCGATCGATCCGTTCTGCGCGAGCCATGCACCGTCCGCGCCGACCTTTACGGCAGCCAGCACACCGAAGGCTCCCAGCTCCCGCGCAAGGTCCCCGTAGGATGCGGTCGCTCGCGACGGGAATAGCGCCCGGATCTCGTCCTCGTTGGCAAACACCACGTCGATGCCGCGCCTGAACTGGGAAAAGAGCCAGTCGCGCGTTGCTCCCACCACTTCGAAGGAGGACAGATCGAAACTGACGGTGGCGCCGGCCTCCCTCGCCGCAGCCAGGGCACTTTCCGCGAGTGCGCGATTGAAGGCGAGATAGCCTTCAATGTGCGCGTGCCTGCAGCCTGCAAAGTCCGAGCGCCGCACCTCTTCGGGTGAAAGCGTCATGGCTGCACCGAGATCGGTGCGCAGCGTGCGCTGGGCATCGGGTGTCACCATCGCGAGGCAGCGCGCGTTGGCCTGCTCGCCGTGCTTGAAGCGGGAGGCGTCGACTCCCGCGACTTCAAATTCGCTGCGGTAGCGGCGGGCGACGTCGTCATTGCCCAGCTTTCCGAGAAAGGTCGTGCGCAGACCGAGCCTGCTCGCGTTGAAGATGACATTCGCAGCGGAACCTCCCGTGGATTGTGCGGGAGCGGAGGGCAGCATGCGGATGATCTCCTGCATCTCCTCCTGGTTCACGAGCAGCATGCCTCCCTTGTCGCCCGCGACCCTTTTGAGAAACGCCTCGGGGATGGGTGCCAGCAGATCCATGATGGGTGAGCCGACTCCGATGAGATCGAAGCGTGGCTTGGCGGAACCAGACGATTGCATTACCCACAGCGTGGCTGGCAGGGCCGCCGGTGCGCAAGCGGCGAATGATGCATCCATTTGGCTCGCAGAGTGGGATTCCCTCCGCCATATCGACCGGATGACCTGGATGGTGGCGAAGCTGGAGGCGCTTTCGGCGTACCCGCGCTGGTTTGTTGTCCCCTGCTTGATCCTGGCGGGGCTGGGCGTGCTCTGGTTTCTGGCCAAGGTCTTGAAATGGAGCCTCTGGACCCTTGCGGCGGCAGCGGTGATCGGTGTCGGTTTCGTACTGATTGCGGCGTGGATGGGGTAGGACCCGGGGTTCCGCGATGCGTTGGAGGCGCGGGGCTTGAAGGTGCGTTTGATTCCCATCATGGATTTCCGGACTTTTTCTTGCTCCATTCGCTTTCGCCCGGTTAACCCATTGCGATGAAGTATGTCTTCGTGACAGGAGGGGTGGTATCTTCGTTGGGCAAGGGGCTGACCGCCGCGGCGCTGGGCGCCCTGCTCGAATTGCGCGGGCTGAAGGTCCGCATCCAGAAGTTTGATCCGTATCTCAACGTGGATCCGGGAACGATGAGTCCCTTCCAGCATGGCGAGGTCTATGTACTCGAGGATGGCGCCGAGACTGATCTCGACCTCGGGCACTACGAGCGTTTCACGAGCGGCAAGCTCTCCCGGCTGAACAACCTGACCTCCGGCCAGGTGTACGAAAGCGTCATCCAGAAGGAGCGTCACGGTGACTACCTCGGAAAAACGGTCCAGGTGATCCCGCATGTGACCAACGAGATCAAGGAACGGATCCATGCAGGGGGCAAGGATGTCGACGTCCTGATCACGGAGATCGGCGGGACCACGGGCGACATTGAAGGCCTGCCGTTTCTTGAGGCGATGCGGCAGTTTGCCCTCGAGGTGGGTGTCAACGACACGATTTTCATCCATGTCACGCTTGTCCCGTACCTGAAGGCGGCCGGGGAGTTGAAGACCAAACCCACGCAGCAGTCGGTGGCCAAGCTGCGCGAGATCGGCATCCAGCCGGACGTTCTCGTGTGCCGTTGCGACCATCCGCTCGACAATTCGCTGAGGGACAAGCTTTCGATGTTCTGCAACGTGCCGGTCAAGGCGGTCATCGAGTGTCGCGATGTTCCGCATTCGATCTATGAGCTTCCGCTTGCGCTGCAGAAGGAGGGCATGGACGACCTGGTCCTCGATCTCTTCGGGCTGAAGATTCCACCTCCCAAAAAAAATGTCTGGGAGGAGATTGTCCGGCGGGTGGTCCAGCCCGCCCATGAAGTCTGCATCGGCGTTGTCGGGAAGTACATTGAGCTCCAGGATGCCTACAAGTCGGTCTACGAATCCCTCGCCCATGCCGGCATCGCGAACAACTGCCGTGTCAATGTTCTGAGGATCGATGCGGAGGACCTGGAGAGGAAAGGCGGACTGGCCCAACTCAAGGAACTGGACGGTATCCTGGTTCCCGGCGGCTTTGGAGACCGCGGAACGGAAGGAAAGATCGCGGCTGCGAAATACGCCCGCGTGAACAAGGTGCCCTACTACGGACTCCGCCTGGGACTTCAGATTGCGGTCATTGAGTATGCGCGAAACGTTCTCAAGCTTGCCGAAGCGAATTCGACGGAGTTCGATGAAAAATCCGTGCACCCTGTGATCAACATGATGGAGGAGCAGAAGAAGATCATCGACAAGGGAGCGACGATGCGCCTTGGCTCCTATGAATGTGCGCTGACTCCGGGAACCCTTGCGCACAAGGCCTACGGGAAGGCCTCCGTCCGCGAACGCCATCGTCACCGTTATGAGGTGAACAATGCCTATGTCGGACAGCTTCAGCGAGCAGGCCTCGTTGTCAGCGGAATCAATCCGCGCCGCAACCTCGTCGAAATCGTCGAGATCGAGAAGCATCCCTGGTTTGTCGGCGTGCAGTTCCATCCGGAGTTCCAATCCAAACCGAGTGCGCCCCATCCCCTTTTCGCCGCATTTATCGGCGCGGCACTCAAGGGCCGGAAGAAACGCGGCTCGGTGAAGCGTCGCAAGTGACCCCCATGCTGTTTGATCCCGAGCGTCTGCTCCTGATTGCGGGTCCGTGCTCGCTGGAAAACGAGTCCGTCTGCCTTGCGGTCGCCGAGGTCCTCGTGCGCCTCCGGGAGTCGCATCCCGAGCTGAAAATCATTTTCAAGGGCTCCTACGACAAGGCCAACCGCACCTCCCTCGGAGGCGAACGCGGCACGGGCATCGACGAAGGGTTGAGGCTGCTGGCGTTGATGCGGAGCGACTACGGGTTCCCGGTGATCACTGATGTGCATGAGTCGCACCAGGTGACCCAGGTGGCGGCGGTGTGCGATGTCGTGCAAATCCCGGCCTTCCTTTGCCGTCAAACGGATCTCCTGCTTGCGGCGGCCCGGACGGGGCGTGTGGTCAATGTCAAGAAGGGCCAGTTCCTTTCACCGCAGGAAATGGTTCATGTGGTGGGCAAGCTGAAGGAAGGCGGAGCCCGGGAGATATGGCAAACGGAGCGCGGCACCACCTTTGGCTATCAGAATCTCGTCGTGGACATGCGGTCCTTTGGCATCCTGAAGAGGAATGGGTTCCCCGTGATCTTCGATGCGACGCACGCGGTGCAGTTGCCGGGCGCCGGGGGAGGGAAAAGCGATGGCCAGCGCGAGTTTGTGCCTCCGCTTGCCCGTGCCGCGCTGGCGGCCGGGGCGGACGGGCTTTTCATCGAAACCCATCCCGATCCCGACAGGGCGATCAGTGATGGTCCGAACATGATTCAGATCAAGCAATTGCCGGATTTGATCTCGCGCTGCATCGCGGTTTGGCGCACGGTTCGAAACTAAAAAGCAGGCCGTCGACCGGTCTGGCGACCGGAATTGACCGGTGCTCCAGTTCGGTCACGTTACCTCTCTCTTCAGTGCGCATGGAAACATTCCTTATCGATGTCCCGATGCCCTCCATGGGGGCCACCGTCAGCGAACTCACCGTAATCGACATCAAGGTGGCACCGGGAGCCACCATCGCCAAGGGCGAAAAGATCGCGGAGCTGGAGAGTGACAAATCGGTCTTCGAATATGAGGCGCCGTGTGACGGACAGATCGTTGCCGTGCGCTGCCGGGCAGGCGACATCGTTCCGAGCAATGGCCCATTCCTGCGCATTGCGACGGCAGACATCGCGTTGAAGCACCTTGAAGTGTCGCCGGCTCAGGAAGTGCTGGAGTCCGCCGCGGCATCAAAGGCAACATCCTCGCCGCAGGCGAGGGCTGCGATTTCGCCACCAGCAGTCCGAGCGACCCCCGTGGCAGCGCCTTCCGCGCCCCAGAGACAGGTTCGAGCGGTATCGCCGGTGCCCCCATCGGGGGGGCTCTTGTGGACACCCCGTGCCTTGAAACTGGTGCAGGAGGCGGGGCTGACCCCGGAGACGCTGACGGGTGTTTCGGCGACGGGTCCGGGAGGGCGGGTTTCTGGCGATGATGTTGCGCGCTACCTGGAGCAGCATGCGGATTCGCGCGTTGCGAGTCCCGCCGTCATGGCTGAATCGACGTCCTCCTGTTCCACCGAGACGGTTCGCATTGCAGGGGTGGGATATGCTGTTCCGCAGAATATTCGCCCGACGAGTGAGATTCTGCGGGCCTTTCCAGATCGTACCGAGGAGGAAATGCTCAAACTCACGGGCATCAAGGAGCGGCGCTACGCCTCGGGCGATGAAACCGCGACCAGCCTTGCAGCCACGGCGGTGAGACGCGCCTTGGCGCAGGCGGGGATGTCGGTCGATCAGATCGACGGAATCATTCTCGCAACCATCATTCCCGACCAGCCGGTACCCGCGATGGCCTCCGCGCTGGCCCTGCATCTGGGTATCCCGAAGGCATTGGCGTTTGACCTGAATGCTGCGTGTTCGGGATGGCTCTATGCGCTGGAGGTGGGGCGCTCCTTCATCCGTGGCGGTACGGCGCGCAACCTTGTTGTGGTGACGGCTGAACTGCTTTCAAGGATCACGAATCCGAAGGATCACGAGACGGCTTTTCTTTTCGGCGATGGAGCCGGCGCCGCGATTCTCACGGATTCGCCCGGGGGACATCGCTTGCATCGTATGGCGCTTTCCGGGGACGCCACCCAGTTTGCCGCCATCCAGAGGCGGGGTGGCGGGGCGACGCGTCCCTTCCTGGCGCCGGGGGGAGCCGATCAGGCGGATTTCTATCTTCAGATGAACGGCGCCCTGGTTTTCAAGAGTGCCGTGGTCGGTTTCGCGGATCAGATCGAAGCCACACTCAAGCGTCACAATCTTGCGCCGGAGGACATCGCCTGGGTCGTGCCGCATCAGGCGAACGAGCGTATCCTGCGGGCGGTCAGCAAACGAATCGGCATCCCATTCGAAAAAGTGGTCATGACGATTTCTCGTTACGGCAATACCAGTGGGGCGTCGGTTTCGATGGCGCTGGGATGGGCCGCCCAGGAGGGGATCTTCCAGCCGGGTGACAGGATCATCTTCTGCAGCGTGGGCGCCGGGCTGACGTTTGCGGGCGGACTTTTGGTCTGGTAGCACCGACGGATCGGCGTTCGCTCGACGGAGCCCTTCGCGCGAAGGGGGGCGGGAGGGACGACCGAGAAAATCTTTTAAGGGAACTGCGTAGGCGAAGTGGCGGAGGAGGCGTGGAAGTACGTGTCGCGTTGCTTTACGCGTTTTTTACCGAACATCGAGGAATTGTCGGAATGTGTGACAATGCAGGGGTCAACAGGGAGTTGCGCCATGCCAGGGTAATTCTTCGTAGCCTCGCTAAGTAATCACGCAAGTGACTAATCAATAGATCGATGCGTCGCGAATTTCAGTTGGGAGGCAGTGGAGGTAAAAAGTGGCATTAGCGAGGCTACAGGGAAGGCAAGCAGAAACTCCAACTTCACCTAACAACATAAACCATGTCCCAACTTCATATCTCACGGATCTTCGCGATACTCGTCGGCACCGCAGCACTGGCATCCAGCGGAGTCGCGGCAACGCTGACGATCTCAACGAATGCGAGCTCCAATGGCAACGGCCTCGGCGGGGGCTCCTACACCATAAGCGGCTCAGGCCTGGACACTTCCGCCTACGCGCCGATCAGCCTCGTGGGTGCAGCAGGTACGTTCGAGTCATTCTGCCTCGAGTACACCGAGTACTTCAGTCCCGGATCGACCTACAACTACACTATCGGCAATGCTGCCGTGGCGGGCGCAGGCGGCGCGGTAGGGGGTCAGGATCCTGTTTCGGTGGGAACGGCCTGGCTCTACTCGCAGTTCGCGAATGGCACACTCAGCGGCTTCGATTATGGTTCGGGTCGCAAGACTTCGAATAATTTCCTGCAACTCGCATTCTGGTTCTTCGAAGACGAGACCCCGAGCATTTCAGGCTATGGCCCATCGTATGGCTTTGGAGATGGAAATGCATTTCTGGATGCTGCAGTAACCCACTTCGGATCTGAAGCCGCCGCGAAGGCTGCCGCCAATGGAGCCTACGGCGTACAGGTGCTCAATCTTACGGACAAGAGCGGTCGCAACAAGCAGTCCCAGCTCTATGTTTCAGTTCCGGATGCGGGCTCTACTTTGGCTCTCCTCGGTCTTGGTATTGCGGGGCTTGCGGGACTCCAGCGCATCCGCAGGCGTCGCTCCTGAAGATATTTTGTCAGCCATTTGTTTTCATATGCCGAAGGGCGACCCTGAGGGGTCGCCCTTCTCGTTTTATCCATCCTGCAGGCGCACGTGCTGAAGCTCATGGGCAAGAATGCCGACAGCAACGGTTGCTGCCGTTTCACAACGAAGGACGAGCGGTCCCAGCGTAACTGCCTGGAAACCTGCTGAGAGCGCGGCGTCCAGTTCGCCGGGGCTGAAGTCGCCTTCAGGCCCAATCAGCCAAAGCGCGCGTTTCGGCAGGCTGCCGTGATGACGCTCATGCTCGGCGAGGATTGATTTCAGGGGGCGCGCGACAGGCTGAAGGGATGCCACGAGGGCGAGATCGAAACTGGATTTCCGAGCAACGAATTCAAGGAGCGATTCCACTGGAGCGATTTCGGGCACCCATGGATTGCCGCATTGTTTGGCTGCCTCCAGGGCCGCGGTCCGCCATCGTCCGGATTTGCGATCCCGCCGGTCGCCGTCCAATTGGACCTGGCAACGCTCGCTGAAGAGAGGAAAGACGTGCCGCACGCCCAACTCGGTGGCTTTCTGGACAATGGAATCCATGAGCGTTCCTTTTGGCAGCGCCTGGGCAAGCGAGATGTCAAACGGCAGTGGCGGTGCGGTACGCCGGGCACGGACATGGAGCGTGGCTGCGCGTTTGTCAGACCTGACGAGTTCCGTGTGCCATTCGTTTCCCTGGCCATCAAATGCCACCACCGATGCACCCAGTTGAGCACGGTTGACCACGACGAGATGGTGGGACTCCTCCGGCGAAAGGACGAAATTGGCAGCGAGAGGGTCTAAGGGCCGGCAGTGGACGCGGAAATCGGACATGAACGCAATTGGAGCGTGGGAAAGCAGGCCGTACACGCAAGCGGCGAGTCGGATTCATGTTTTTGATAGGCGCGCCTGGCTGGAAACAGAGAAGGCGTCGGGAGCTTGCACGCCCGACGCCTTCGCCGACTAAAAAACAACAACATATACGAAGCAGAAAGAACGGGCAGGGCAGGAAGCACCACCACAGGGAGAGACGCGGCGTCCTGGTTTTCGTTCAAGGGAGAGGAAAATTTCTTCGCCGGCGAATGTGGCCGGCGGTAGGGGCGGCGAATGTGCGGGCACTTCAGGCAACTGATCGAACAGTCAACGCGTGTTGCAGAGATTTGCGGGAGAGGAGCCGTGTCGCGGAGCGACGGGATTGCGTCAACGCGGTTTCTGCGTATTCGTCGGCGGTTTCCCATGTCGCCAATCAGCGCGCTGCACCGCGAGAAGCATGTCGGGATCTGTCCGTCCGCCCGCGGCGCGGTGGTCGATCAGTTGACGCGCAACCGACCCTCTGCAGTCTGGCTGGTGGCTGTTTCGGATGTCAGGGCGGCGGAGCAGCTTGTCGAGGACATGGATCTCTTCCATGCAGGAAGTGGAGATGCGCGCGTGCTGGAAGTCGTCCTGTTTCCCGAGGCACGACCGGACGCCCGGGAGATGCGCGAGGCATTCGCAGCATCTGCGGACCGGCAGACGGTGCTTTCGCGCCTGCGTTCGATGCGCCTTCCGGAGTCGAATGGCGTTTCCGAAAGGGCTTCGAGCCTGATGGTTGTGACAACGCCCGCTGCCCTTGCACAGCCTGTTCCCGCCCTCGAGGCATTTGCGAAGCGCGAGATGACGCTTGCCCGGGGGCAGGTGCAGCCATTCAAGGCCCTGCTGGAAACACTTTCAGAACTCGACTATGACTGCGAGGCGGTTTGTGAATCGCCGGGACACTACGCGATTCGTGGAGGCATCATCGATGTCTATCCCGTCACGGCGACGGAGCCGTATCGGCTCGATTTCTTCGGGGACGAAATTGAGGAGATCCGGGCGTTTGATCCCGTGACGCAGCGCTCCGGGGCGAGTTTTCCCGCAATTACCCTGTCGGCGTCGCCGCGTCTCAAGATGGCGACCTCCAGCGTGGGACTTGCCGATTACCTTCCGCTTTCGAGTCACCTGGTCCTTGTCGAACCCGCGGCGGTCGAACAGGAATTGAGCGCCTTGGCGCGGGAATCGGACTTTTCCCTCAATCCGCTCCTGGAGCGCGTCTCGGGTCTATTCGGGATCAGTGAGTTGGATGAGGCGTCGGCATTGCTCGACGGGGAGGGCGTGGAGGAGGTGACCTGGGACGCGGATAGCCTGGCGCAGCATCGTTCGTATCCGGCTGATTCGCTGGTCGCGCAGGAACGCCTGCAGGGCGAGGCCGATGCGCGCACGGAATTTCTCACGACGCTGGGCGGCTGGCAGAAGCTCGGCTACGGGCTTGTTTTTGTCGTTTCAAAGGCCGGGGAGGAGCAGCGCGCGCGGGAGATCCTCGAGGAGGGGGAGATGGGCCGGAAACTCCAGCCGGTGTGGCTCAGGGGTGGATTGAATGAGGGCTTCCGGGTCACGTTCCGTGAGGCGCGTCAGGATCCGGTCGCTCTGGGGAGTGATCCGGGCGCGCACCTCGACTGGGTGAAGGGCACGGGGAGACGGGGTCTCGTCGTTGTCACTGAAACCGAACTCTTCGGGCGGCAGCGCGTGCGGCGTGTGGGTGGCTCGAAGCGGGCGCTCGTGCAACGCGCCCAGGTCGATCAGCTGCTCGATTTTTCAGAACTGGTGGAGGGTGATTTCGTCGTTCATCTCCAGCATGGCATCGCGGTCTATCGCGGACTGGCGAAGATCGACACAGCCCAGGGCGTGCGTGAGGTGATTTCGCTGGAGTTTGACGAGCGTGTGACGCTGCACGTGCCGCTCCAGGAGGCTCATCTGATCAGCCGCTATGTCGGGCTGTCGAAGACGCGTCCGCAACTCGGAAGAGTGGGTTCGGGACGCTGGGAAAAGACGCGGCAATCGGCGGAGCGGGCGACGCTTGATCTCGCTGCGGAACTCCTTCGCATACAGGCCGCGCGTGAGGCCCAGCCCGGACATGCCTTTCCGCAGGATACCGATTGGCAGAAGGAGTTTGAGTCCTCATTTCCCCATGCGGAAACACGCGATCAATTGAAGGCGATCGAGGAGACGAAGGCCGACATGGAGAAGACACGCCCCATGGACAGGCTCATCTGCGGTGATGTGGGTTTTGGAAAGACCGAGGTGGCTTTGCGCGCTGCGTTCAAGGCGGTGCAGGGAGGCCGGCAGGTGGCAGTGCTTGTTCCGACCACCGTGCTTGCGCAGCAGCACCTCAATACGTTTCGCGAGCGCATGGCGGGATATCCCATCGCCGTTGAGATGATCAGCCGGTTCCGCACCCGCTCGGAGATCACGAAAATTGTCGCGGCAACCGCCGCAGGCCAGGTGGACGTCCTGGTGGGCACGCATCGACTGCTTCAGCGGGATGTGGTGTTCAAGGACCTCGGGTTCGTGGTGATCGACGAGGAGCAGCGGTTCGGCGTGCGCCACAAGGAGCGCTTCAAGACAATGCGTTCGACGGTCGACGTGCTCTCGATGAGCGCGACTCCGATTCCCCGGACACTGTACATGGCGATGACCGGGGCGCGCGACATCAGCGTGATTGAGACCGCACCCACCAACCGGCATCCCATCCAGACCATCGTCCGGACCTACGACGAGAAACTCGTGATCGAAGCCGTGCGACACGAAATCCGGCGGGGCGGGCAGGTCTTCTATCTCCACAACAGGGTCCAGACGATTGATCTCGTGGCCCAGCGGCTGCGGAGCCTGATGCCCGATCTCGCGATTGGCGTCGGACATGGGCAGATGGAGTCCGACGAACTTGAAAAACTCATGACGGAGTTCGTCGCGGGCCGCCATCAGGTGCTCGTCTGCACGACGATCATCGAGAGCGGGCTCGATATTCCAAACTGCAATACGATCATCATAGAAGGTGCGGACCGTTTTGGATTGTCGCAGCTCTACCAATTGCGCGGGCGGGTGGGGCGCTTCAAACACCAGGCCTACGCCTACCTGCTGCTACACCGTCACACCCGTCTGCTGGAGGTAGCCCGCCAGCGGCTGAACGCGCTACGCACGCACAATCAACTCGGCGCGGGATTTCGCATCGCAATGCGTGATCTCGAACTGCGCGGAGCGGGGAACCTGCTGGGTTCCGAACAGAGCGGTCACATTGTCGGTGTGGGATTTGAGCTCTATTGCCAGCTGTTGCGACAATCCGTCGCGCGGCTGCGCGGCGAGAAACATGCGGCCTCGATTCGCGCGAACGTCAAACTCGACTTTGTTTTTGTCGGCGACGGTGATCCATCCATGGGCGAAGGGGCGCGCACCCGGGGACACGGCACGGGTTATTCGGCACTCAAGCAGGCGGAGCACGAGGCGGATGGCGCGGTGCCGGTGGAGCTCATCCAGGCCCGGATACCTGTTGCCTACCTTTCGGAAACCCGCTTGCGAATTGATTTCTATCGCAAACTGGCCCTTGCCGAGGACGCCGCGCAATTGAAACGCATTGAAAGCGAACTGCGGGATCGGTTTGGCAGGTATGGGCCGGAGGTCAAGGCGCTCATGCTTGTGACCGAGATCCGGATTTGTGCGGAACAAAAGGGAATCGTCTCCGTCGAAACAGAATCGACCCGCCTGAAGTGTCTGCGGGCGAACGGTCGTCGGGATGACTTCGTCATGCTCGGCGCGCGTTTTCCGCGATTGACCGCGTCAAAACCGCTTCTACGTTTGAGGGAAATAGCCACATTTCTGAACAATCTGCCCAAACCCGAATGAGCGATCTTCGCCGCAATCAAAAATCCTCCTGGCTCCGATCCGCATCCGTGGCGGTCCTTGCAAGCGTTCCCATGTCGGTTCCGGGACAGACCGCGGCGCCCGACGCGAAGGATGACTATCAGTTCGCAAACGGCATTGCCGCGATCGTCGAGAGCAAAATCATCACCGTGGAGGATATCCGCCGTGACATTGCACCGCTGGTCCCGGAAATCCGCCGTGATTCCAAGAACGAGCAGGAGTTCAACCAGAAGCTGGAGGCGGCCCAGGATGAAATCATCCAGGGCATTATTGATCGCGAGCTGATCGTGAAGGAATTTCGCAAGGACGAGAAGAAACGGATTCCGGAGAGCTATGTGGACAACGAGGTCGCCGAGACGCAGATCACGCAGTTTGAAGGGGACCGCTCCAAATTCCTCGCGTACCTGCGCGGGCGCGGCCAGACGCTCCGGGATTATCGCCGTGAAGTGGAGGAGAACATCATTTTCGGCTACATGCGCCAGCAGCAGCGCAAGTCCCAGAGCACGGTCAGTCCCGTGAAGATCGAGACCTTCTACAACGAGAACAAGGATCGCTTCTTCCAGGAGGACCAGGCCCATATGCGCCTGATCCAGTTCACGCGCAAACAAGGCCAGACCGACGCCGAGCTACGCGCGCTGGCGCAGGCCGCGCTGGACCGCATTCACAGCGGGGAGAAATTTGAGGATGTTGCCCGCGATGTTTCCCAGGAATCCCGTCGCGCGAAAGGCGGCGACTGGGACTGGCAGAAGCGGTCCGACCTGCGGCCGGAATTCAGCGATCCCCTGTTCAGCCTAAAGAAGGGCGAAACCAGCGGCATCATCGTCACCCCGGAAGGTGCTTTTCTGCTCCACGTGGACGATCGCAAGTACGCCGGTATCCAGCCGATCGACGAAGTGCGCGAACAGATCGAGCGGATCCTGATTCAGCAGAGCGCCCGAGCCTCCCAGGAACGCTGGCTGGAGCGTCTCCGACGGAACGGCTACGTGAAGCATTTCTGATTCCTCCTCGGTGGCATCAAAGATGCCCGGAAGGGCGGGGACCTGCCGGGAGGGTGATTCGGAGGTCAGGGTGACAGACGGGCCTTGGTCTCCTCGATCGTGAGGCCGCTGATTTCAACCAGTTTCTGACGGGATTTCTCCCCTCGCAGAAGGGTCACCTGACGGAGCGGCAGACGGAGCCGCTCGGACAGAAACCGGCAAAGCGCCTCATTCGCGCGTCCATCGAGGGCGGGTGCCCTCAGCTTCACCTTCAGTGAATCGACCATCCATCCCGCGATCTCGTCGCGGCTCGCGTTGGGCACAGCCCGGATGCTGAGTCGGCAGACGGGTGCTGACATCGTGGGCAGCGGACTACTCCAGCGCCTCCCGAAGGGCGGAAATGATCTCCTCAGCGGGCTCACAGCCGACGGAAAGACGCATCAGATCCGGGGAGAGGTTGTTCTCGCTGAGAATCCTTCTCCCTTCCGGCGTGCTCACGAGATCGTAGTGTGCCAGGTAAATGAAAGGACAGATCAGCGTTGTCTTCATGCCGAAGCTGGGGCCCTTGGGAAGGCTCAGCCGGTCGTAGAAGCCGGCAAAGTCTCCGGCGACCGTGAAGCTGAGCACGCTGCCGATGCTGCCTGGGCCCCGCGAGAGGGCGAGGTAGTTGGCGCGGGATTCTTCCTTCAGCGTCCAATAGAGCGAGGTCACGCGCGGGTGGCCCTCAAGAAAACGGATGACCTTCGCGGCATTCCGGTTAGTTGTCCCCACAACGGCGGCGGTGTCGTCAATCTGCGCGGCGAGGCGGTGAAGGTCCCTCGGATAGACAGGCTCAAGCTCCGCAGCTATCGATCTGCGAAGTTCACCTGCATCGGCCGCAGCGGGGTTCACAATGGCGGCACCAAAAAGGATGTCCCCTTCGCTCGACGCGTACTTGGTCAGCGAGTTGGCGACCACATCCGCGTGCGGCAGCACATCGATGTTGAGCGGCGACGCGACCGTCGGATCGACAACCAGAAAGGCGCCGGCCGTCTTGCATAGCTGGTGAACCGCGGGGAGATCAGGCGTCTGGATGAGCGGATTGGTGGGGACCTCCGTGATGATGCCTGCGATCGAGGCGCCTTTCGTGGCGAACAGTCTGCGCAGACCATCGAGGTCAAAAACGTCGCCGTGAAAGTGGTGGTATTCCGGCCCCCCGCTGAATTTCTGGAGGATCGCTATCGTGTCGAGGTACAGCCAGCCAAGCTGGATCCAGAGCCTGCGTCCCCGGGTCGCCTGGAGTTTTGAGATCGCATGATAGGCCGCCCAGATCGCGTTCATGCCGCTGTTGGCCAGGAAAATGTCCCGGTCTCCCGCAGGCGCAAAGGCGCCGCGAAGGTAGTGACGAACCCGCAGCTCCGCTTCCTCCTGCCGGATCTGTTCCGGTTCTGGGAAGGATTTTTCACCGACACGAATCAGGTAGTCCTCCGCGGCCCGGCTGGACGGAAGCGCGCCGGCATGCTGCAGCCAGGTCTTGGCGCGGGCAAATGTGTCGGGGTTTGCGGGGAATGCCACCCCCTGCAAGCCGTCGCCTGAAACCACTCGGCAATCGGCGGGTGCGAGCCATCGGGCAAGCTGCTGGGCTGCCCGCGGCGATGCGGTCAGCCAGAGCTGATGTTCACCCAGTTGGTGTGTGCGCAGGAGATGGGCGGCTGCCTGTCTCAGGAGCGGATGTTGGACAAACCTCGGGTAACCGGATGTCATCCGGCTTGTGATCGCTGGATCCTTCTCCTCATAGCCGATCACTGCGCGCATGGTTGGCAGACTGCAGGAAACACCATGCAGGCTGTCGGGAATGCGTTGGCCGAGCGGGAGAGGTGTGAAGGGCATGCAATGGAAGGGATGGAGTTTCGGGGGGCCCGGCGAGGCATGGCAACTCCCGATGCGCAGGCAGGGCACGCGACAATCCATCGCAACATTGATCTGGCGCAGGCCCCGGCCCCAGTGGCAATGTTGGGCAAATGAAAAGAAAAACGCCGGCCCTGACTCCGCGTCCGGTTCAGACATGGACCCTGCGGAACGACTGCGTGGATGCCGCGATGACAGAAATCGGCGGCATGCTTGCGCCGGTCAGATTCCGGATGCCCGGGGGGGGCTCGGTCTCGCCGCTGGCTGTCGCGCCCTGGACCGGAGAAGCGCTTCCGGACGGATTGCCCCCCCTGCTGCAGAACCTGCGGGGAGATTTCTTCTGTGCGCCATTTGGGGGAAACAGCACGCCGTTTCGCGGGGAGAAACATCCTCCGCATGGCGAGTCCGCCAATCTTCGCTGGACACTCGATGCCACGACGCATGCAGGGGATGCGGTGACCCTGCACGCCCACATGAAAACGAGCATACGGAAAGGACGCATCGACAAGCGGGTGACCCTTCGGAAGGGACAGACTGCCGTGTACTGCGAACATGTCCTGCAGGGCTATTCCGGACGAATGGCGATCGGAACGCATCCCTGTGTGCAGTTTCCCGATCGAGAGGGAGCGGCCCGCATCTCTGTCGGAAACTGGCGCTGGGGCCAGGTATTGCCGGTCGAATTTGAAAGCCCGGCATCGAAAGGATACTCGAGCCTCAGGCAAGGCGCCAGATTCCGCTCTTTGGCCAAGGTGCCCTTGGCCCGGGGCGGCTTCACGGACCTGTCTGCCTATCCGGCCCGGCGAGGCTTCGAGGACCTCGTGATGTTGGTCGGCGATGGCCGGGCGGACTTCGGGTGGAGTGCGGTGACATTCCCCGACGAGCGATACGTGCTCCTCCAATTGAAGAACCCGCGGATGCTTCGTCACACCATCCTGTGGCTTTCGAACGGTGGTCGCCATTATGCGCCCTGGAACGGCCGGCACATCAACGTACTGGGAGTCGAGGAGGTCACATCGTATTTCCACCTTGGGCTGGCCGAATCGGTGCGCCCGAATCCGCTGTCCAAGGCGGGCATCCCCACGTCGGTCACCCTTTCTCCCAAGGCACTCCTGCGGGTCGCAACCATCCTTGCGGTCGTGCCGATTCCGGCGCGTTTTGACAGCGTGGCGACCGTTTGTGCCATCGAAGGCGGGGTGGAGTTGCTTTCATCCTCGGGAAAGCGGGCCCGTGCCGGGATTGATCTGGCCTTTGTCACGGGAAATTGACGTGTCTTGAAAGACGGTCCCTGTGCCAGGCACTCCGAATTGCGTTTTTGACGAACTTGCTCCTCTGTGCAGTTTCCCTCCTGACATGAATTCCCGCCTCTTGAAGCTGCTGGCTGTTTCCGCAATCGTCGCCTGTCTGCCGGCCTTCCCCGTTCACGCCGCCCTGTTTCCTTCGCAGACACTATTGGATCACACGCTTTGCTGTGGCACGGGTGTCAGGGCAGCCCTTCATCCGCTGAGTGATCCTCCGGCGCGATCTTCGCTGACGCTCGCCGTCGTGGCGGCAGCTGCTTCAGGCACCGCGACAGCATCGGCGACTGGCGCGGCGGCGAATCCCGAACTCGAACAGGAGGGCGGCTATCTGAAAGTCGGGTTCGATCGTCTATCCAGCTATACGTTCAAGGTTCCCGATTTCGATCCGGTTGCGAATCCAAACGTGGCACCGCCCACGGGAGAGGAACAGATCCCCGGCTGGCTGAAATCCTTGAACGGACGAAAGGCAAAGGTCACGGGCTTCATGCTCCCGACCAAGCTCGAGAACAGCCTTGTCACCGAATTCCTCCTGCTCAGCGACCCCATGATGTGCTGCTACGGGGCGGTTCCGGAAATGAACCAGTGGATTGTCGTCAGGATGAAGAAGGGCGGCGTGAAGCCCATCCAGGATGTGCCGGTATCCTTTTACGGCGATCTCAAGGTCGGCGCGATGTTCGAGAACGGCTACATGACGGGGATCTATCTGCTGGACTGCGAGCGGATGGGAGAAGTCCAGGAGTAGCGGCTCGGATTCGCCTCCGCCGCAAGGTGCGCCTGGCCTGTGATGCCGGTCAGCGTTTCGCGAAGCGGCAAGGGCTATCGCGAAATGTCCCTTTGCGTCAGTACCTTGAATCCCTGCTGATTCAGGGACTGCGCCGCCACGTCGGAGTCCTCGACATTCAGCGCGAGCGCGGCCCGGTCGCCCGGACGCTTGATGAAGGAATAGACATAGTGGATGTTGATTTCCGCCATGAGCAGCGCCTTCAGCACGGAGGCGAGGTCGCCTTCATCGTTGATCTCGACGGCGAGCACATCGCTCTCCCCGAAGGGAAAATCATTGTTGATCATCAGTTCTCGCGCCTTGTCGGGGTCATCGACGATCAGGCGAACGATCGCGCTGTCCGTGGTGTCGAGGACAGTCAGGGCCACCACATGGACCTGGTTCGACCTCAGCAATGCGATGAGGTCGTGCAGGCGCCCCACACGGTTCTCTGCGAATACCGAAAACTGTTTGACCGGGTCGCTTGTCGTTGAAGTGGTGACGTCCATGGATCTGGGAATCCAGCCTGCCGGGACTGGACGGGCTGGTCAATCCAAGGCGCTGCGGACGGTTCGCGGTTCCGGAATTCGAGGATTTGGGGCTCAGTCCACGGAAGGGCAGTGAGGTCGAAGGTGCATTCAGTTCCGTTCTGCTCCGTATTCGACGGCGTGCAAATGGTGCGCCATGGGCTTTCGGATTTGCGGGAGTGAGGATGCTCGTTTAGGACTGGAGTCATGAAACGCGATGTTACCCGGCCCATTAGTTCGAATCCCAACCTGCTGAAATGGGTGGCCAAGATGGCCGAGCTGACCCAGCCGGCCGCCATTCACTGGGTGGATGGTTCCAAGGAGGAATATGACCATCTTTGCGCGCAGATGGTCGAGAAGGGCACCTTCATCAGGCTGAACCAGTCCATCTGGCCCGGTTGCCACTATGCACGCTCGGACGCGGGCGATGTCGCGCGTGTCGAGGACCGCACCTTCATATGTTCGCTGTCGAAGGACACGGCGGGTCCGACCAACAATTGGGAGGATCCGTTCGAGATGCGCAAGAAGCTGAAAAGGCTCTTTGCGGGGTCGATGCAGGGCAGGACGCTCTACGTGCTGCCTTTCAGCATGGGGCCGGTGGGATCACCGATGGCGCAGATCGGGATGCAGCTGACGGATTCCCCCTATGTCGTGGTCAACATGCGTATCATGGCGCGCATCGGCCTGGCGGTGTTCAAGGAGATCGACAAGGCCGAGAAACGGGTGGTGCCCTGCATGCATTCCGTGGGAGCGCCGCTGGGCCCGGGACAGAAGGACGTGCCTTGGCCCTGCAATCCGGAGAAGTATATCGTGCACTTTCCCGAGACCCGGGAGATCTGGTCGTACGGCTCGGGGTACGGCGGCAATGCGCTGCTCGGGAAGAAATGTTTCGCCCTCCGCATCGCCTCGAATCTCGCGCGTGACGAGGGTTGGATGGCGGAGCACATGCTGATCCTGGGGGTGGAGAACCCGCAGGGAGAAAAGACCTACGTGGCGGCGGCATTTCCCAGCGCCTGCGGGAAAACCAACTTTGCCATGATGATCCCGCCGCCGGCGTTCGAGGGATGGAAGGTGTGGACCGTCGGCGACGATATCGCCTGGATCAAGCCCGATGAGCATGGACGGCTTCACGCCATCAATCCGGAGGCCGGATTCTTCGGTGTCGCTCCCGGCACCTCTGTGAAGACGAATCCGAATGCCATGGCTGCGCTGGCCAGGAACACAATCTTTACGAATGTCGCCCTCACCCCCGACGGCGGGGTCTGGTGGGAGGGGATGACGGACACCCCGCCCGCCGAGTGTCTCGACTGGCAGGGCAGGCGATGGACACCCGAGATCGGGCGCGCCACCGGGGCCAAGGCGGCGCATCCCAACGCGCGTTTCACCGCGCCTGCGTCGCAGTGCCCGACCATCGATCCGGACTGGGAGAAACCCACGGGAGTGCCGATCAAGGCATTCATCTTTGGCGGCCGCCGGGCGACGACCATGCCTCTTGTCTATCAGGCGTTCAACTGGAGCGCCGGCGTGTACACCGGGGCGACGATGGGCTCGGAAATGACCGCGGCTGCCGCCGGCACTGTCGGCAAGGTGCGACGCGACCCCTTCGCCATGCTGCCCTTTTGCGGCTACCACATGGGCGACTATTTCCGTCACTGGATCAAGATGCAGCGTTCGCTGAGCGAGACACCGCGCATTTTCCACGTAAACTGGTTCCGCAAGGATGCGGACGGAAAATTCATCTGGCCCGGCTTCGGGGAAAATATGCGGATCCTGAAATGGATCGTCGACCGGGCACGCGGGCGCACCGTTGGCAAGGAGACCCCGATCGGCTGGCAGCCGCGCTATGAGGATATCGAGTGGAAAGACATGGAATTTCCCAGGGAGAAATTTGAGCAGCTGCAGTCGGTCGATCGGACGGCATGGCGTGCAGAGATCATCGGACACGAGGAGCTCTTCATCGACCTTCACGATCACCTTCCCAAGGAACTGATCTACGAACGCGAGCTGCTTATCTGCCGCATGTAGACGGCCCGGCCTCCGGCAGGTTCGACGGCCTGCGGATTCACCGCCCAGGGGGGCGTGGTGAACCGCCATGCATCTTTGCCCCGGTCACACCTTGCCCCTGCGTGCTTCGAGCTGGGTGCGGATGTCCATGGCCTTTTCCTGGGTGAGCGGAAATCTTGCAAGCGCGAACAGTCCGACGATCAGTCCGACGATGGGCAATGCGGCAAGCAGAATGCGTATCGTCAGCATCGTGCCGGGCGGTTGATTCGCGCCTAGGTTCTTGTCGAATCCGACCCAGTCAAGAACCGAGGTCGAGACAAGCGCACCGAGAGCCATGCCTACCTTCATCACCCACGAGCCGCAGGATGCAAACGCGCCCTCACGTCGCTTTCCAGTCTGCAGTTCATCGTAGTCGATCACGTCTGCGCCAATCGAGGCTATCATCATCCAGAACCCTGCGCTGCAGAATGAAATGAGCCCCGATGCAAGGATCTGCAGCCACTTCACGTGCGGAGTGTAGAGCCACCACGTTGACGCAAACACCGCGATTCCCGTCGCGAAGACGTACATCATGCTCTGACGTTTCCCCAGCCTGCGGGAGATGGTCGCGAACACCGGGACACCCAGCAGTCCCACGACCATGTAGGCGAGTCCCATCTTGAAGTTGTACGTGTTGCCTTCGGACTGATTGCCCGCGCTCACATAAAACACGGTCAATGTCGCACCGAGTGCATTGACCATGCTCAGGCCCATCTGATAGGCGACCTGGATGACGAGCTGGATCCGAAATGGGCGGCACGCGAAGGTTTTTCGGATTGTTTCGAGGAACGGGATCTTTGCGGTGTTCGCCGCTATCAATGTGCTGTAGTAGCGCTCGCGGACCAGCGCGGTGCAGGAGAGACCCATGACGATGATGATTGCACCGGCGATGATCAGAAAAACCTGTGAGCCGAGGAGGATGTTGGGCTGCACTCCGTCGGGTGCGTCCTTCCACGCATCGAGGGAGGTGAAGAGGGATTTCAATCGCGAGAACGCGTTCCCGGGCGTCGCGTCAACCCAGGCATTCCGGGTAAAAAACAGGCCGGCGAAAAACAGGCCGGCCTCGGGCAGTTTCTGGATGACGTTCTTGTAGGAGAACAGTGAGGTGCGCTCGTGGTAGTCAGGTGTCAGCTCATTGCCCAGGCTCTGATAGGGCATGTTGAAACAGCTCACCATGGGAAGGTAGAGCGCCGATGAGAGCACCATGAACCAGAGGTAGTTTGATATGCCAAACGTGGATCCCCAGCCCGCGCTGACCGCAACCAGGAAGGGAAGGCCGATGCCTGCAAGCACGGAACCGACGTACATGAAGGGACGGCGACGCCCGATGCGCGTGCGCGCGTTGTCCGAGAGCCAGCCGAAGAATGGATCCGAAAACGCGTCGATTGCACGGTTCAGGAAGAGCGCGATGCCCACGAGGGTGGGTGCGATGCCCATATGGAACACGAAGACCTGCAGCGCAATGTTGGGATAGAGCCAGTGACCCCACATGTCGATGAACGTGCCCAGACCATAACCGACCTTCTGGCGTGCGGGTACTCGATCGCCGGGTGCGATGACGTAGTCCCTGTTGATCTTGCGGGCCGAGGAGCCGAACAATGAAGGCATGGTCTTAGGGGGAGGTAATGGGTCCTGGCTTCGGGGAGAATGCCGCTTGTGCGGTGGAATTCCCGACTCACAGGCTGGCGGTCAGCCTAACAGGTACCCCGCTTCAGCACGATTAGTTCGCGAGGCAGGTTGTTTAGATTGTTTATCCTTCCTCCCGGAAGCCTGTTGGGTGAATCGACCCCCACAACTTGCTTGAAGCCGCAGACGCAAGTCGCATCTTGCACAGCAATGGCGCCGAGGATCCTGCTCGTCTTTTTCACGCGTTTCGAGGAGAGCGCGCTCATGCTTGACGGCATAGCCCGTTACGTACGTTTGCACAATGCATGGGATATGTTCCTGGACGATCAGGCTCACGCGGAGTCCAACCCCAGATGGCTCGGACAGAACAAGTGGAATGGTGTTATCAGCCGTCATGCCACTCCCGGCTTTGTGGCGCGTTGTCGAAAGCTGGGAATCCCCTTGGTCGACCTGAATGACACGCCGCCCATCGAAGGGATACCGAAGATCCGCCCGGACAACAGGGCCATCGGGCACATGGGGGCGGAACATTTCCTGGAACGCGGGCACCGGTATTTTGCTTTCTGCGGATTCAGCAACGAGGGATGGGCATGCGAACGGAGGGATGGTTTCATTGAGGCGGTCAGCCTCGCCGGGCACAACGTTGTCCCGCTTGACGTCGATTATCCGGGCAAGCTCACCCCCATCTGGGATGCGAGGCAGACACGTGCCTTGACAAGATGGCTCCTTTCCCTGCCGAAGCCCATCGGCGTGATGGCGTGCAATGATTTGCGGGCCCTGCAGGTTACCCACGCCGCCAAGGCGGCGGGCCTGCTGGTTCCGGAGGAAGTCGCGGTGCTCGGCGCCAATAATGACAAGCGCCGCTGCGAACTTGCCTCGCCGCCGCTCTCCAGCATCGCATCAAATGCCGAGCAATCCGGCTATCGCGCTGCGGATACCCTCTCCCGCCTGATAGCGGGGGAAAGTATCGACACGATGGACGCCCGCATCGATCCCATCGGAGTGACGACACGTCTCTCGACTGACATCCTGGCGATCGAAGACCGCCATGTGGCCGGCGCGCTCAGCCTCATCCGGCAGCAGGCGTGTCGGGGACTCACCGTTGACGGAGTGCTCAAGCAGGTGTCGGCTTCGCGCAGCCAGCTGGAGAAGCGTTTTCTCGCTGCTTCGGACGTTCCCCGCAGGTGGAAATTCGCCGGACGCAAGTCGCGAAAATCAAGGAGCTCCTCCTGGAGACCGACTACCCTCTCAAGGTCATCGCCGATCTGGCCGGCTTCGAGCACATCGCCTATATGAGCGTGGTCTTCAAGCGATTCACCGGCATGTCTCCCGGTGCGTATCGCAGTCACAAGCGGCTCAAGACCGTCACGGCGAATTGACCCGGCGCCCGATTGGGTCGTCCGGCAAAGTATCTAAAGTCCGAACGGCTCGATCAAATCGACGCAGTCCGTGGCGGATGGTAGGATGTGTCTGTCAACTGCGGCACTTCAAATCGTTCGCGTGCATTTGGCTTCGGCCCTTCAGCCAAGATCGATCCGCAGCTTTGCACAGATTGATCCTCTCCATGAAACTGTCCATCAAGGCTCCCTCGCTTCCCAACATTCCCTGGCAGCCACGTCCGAACGGCAATGAAGACCTTGTGTGGCGCTTCGACGCCAACCCCGTTATTGGACGCCGTCCGCTCCCGCGTGTCACCGGCATCTACAATAGTGCCGTCGTGCCGTTCAAGGGCAGGTTTGCCGGCGTCTTCCGCACCGAAGGCATGGACCGGATGCCACATCTTCACGTCGGACACAGCCCTGACGGCATCCAATGGGCATTCAGTCCGAAGCGCATCGAGTTTATCAACAAGGATCCGGAAGTTACGCGCCACGAGTACGGCTATGATCCGCGCGTGACGCTTATCGACGGCACTTACTATGTCACTTGGTGCAACGGCTACCATGGTCCCACGATCGGCATTGCCACCACGAAGGATTTCAAGAAGTTCCATCAGCTCGAAAACGCGTTTCTCCCCTACAATCGCAATGGCGTGCTTTTCCCGCGCAAGATCAGCGGCAGGTTTGCCATGCTGTCGCGGCCCAGCGACACGGGCCACACGCCCTTTGGCGACATTTTCTACAGCGAATCGCCCGATATGACCTATTGGGGCAGGCACCGGCACGTCATGGGGAAGGGGGGCGAATGGTGGCAGGGCACCAAGATTGGCGCAGGCCCTTCGCCCATCGAAACAAGCGAGGGCTGGCTGCTTTTTTATCACGGTGTCATCACCACCTGCAACGGCTTCATCTATTCGATGGGGGCGGCCCTGCTCGATCTCGAGCGGCCCTGGGTGCTCCGTGCGCGCATGAAGGAGGCGATCCTCACTGCCGAAGCCCCATATGAACTGGCGGGTCTCGTTCCGGGAGTGTGTTTCCCGGTCGGCTGCCTCTGTGATGCTCCCACGGGCCGTGTGGCAATATACTATGGCGCCGCCGATACCGTTTCGGCACTTTGTTTCTGTGACGCCAACGAAATTGTTGAGAACATCCTTGCGGCGGGCGCATAGCCCATCCGGCGACGAACATCCCGGCGCTGGCAGAATGGAAGTTCGGTAGTGCCGTTTGCGATCCGCGCCGGCTCGCTGCGGCGTGCGCCGACAAAACTGCCTGCCGAAAGGATTGCGGATGGCTTCGCCCGATACTAGCCATTGCTGACAGTTTTCCTCCCCATGTCATGAATCGCAAAGAATTCTTGAAGATCACCGCGAGCGCTGCGGTTGCCCCGGCGCTCGTTCGCGCGGCAGGTTCCGGAGATGCGGAACCTGCCGTTGCAGCCCCGAACTCCTTCGTACGCACTTCAGGCCCTGAAATCTGGAGTGTGCCGCCGCCAGTCCCCCAGATTCCGGTGGGCACCCCGCTGCCGGCGTCTTTCACGGACGGGGGGGGCTGGACGCTCGCCCTTCTCCCGGACACACAGATCTATTCGATCGAATATCAGGATGTCTACCCCCGTCAGACAGCCTGGCTCGCCGCAAATCGGGAGCGCCTCAATCTCTGTTTCGTTGCGCATGAAGGTGACATCGTCCACGGCAATACCCACGCGGAATGGCTCGTCGCGAAGAATGCGCATGACATTCTTTTCAAGCATGGCATTCCCTTCAGCCTGCTGCCGGGCAATCATGACCTGGGTCCCTGGGGAGATTCTTCGAGCCGCCACACGCTGCTAAACGATTACCTGACTGACCGTCACTATCGGAACAGCGCGGGTTTCGGACTCCACCAGAAACAAAGGCTCGAAAACAGCTGGCATCGTTTCAAGACGGCGGACGGAGAAAAGCTTCTCGTCTCGCTCGAATTTGGTCCGCGCAACAGCGTGCTTGAATGGGCGAACGCCATAGTCTCCGAGAATGCGTCGCTCGATACCATCATCGTCACGCATGCCTACCTGTATTCCGATAGCACGCGCTACGACTGGTCGAAGCATGGGCGATCGCAAAAGTGGAATCCCCATGGGTATCCCCTCGCAAAGGACGGAGACGTCAATGACGGACAGGAGATCTGGGATAAGTTCATTTCCCGCCACGCAAACATCCGGCTGGTCCTCAGCGGCCACGTTCTCAACAATGGAACCGGCCATCTCGTCAGCCAGGGCAAGGATGGCCGCCCGGTGCACCAGATCCTTGCGAACTACCAGGGGGGCGTTAAGCCGGATCGCGGATTTGGAGGAGGAGGTTTCATGCGTCTCCTGCGTTTCCACGACAAGACAAAAACGGTCGAAATTAAGACCTATTCGCCTTGGTATGACCGCTGGATTACCTCCCCCGAGCACGATTTCACCCTGACGCTATGAGGAGTCCTCTGAAGACTCTTCGGTTTCTCGGGCTGTTTTGCACGGCATGGCTCCTTCGGGCAGATTTCATAGAGTTTACCGTTGGCCTGCCTGACGCCGGCCCGAGTCCCACCGCACCCCTGCTGCGGGACATTCGCGCCCGCATCCTCGCACCCGACGGCACCAAGGCCTTGTATCCGGCCTTTCACCACGAAGGTGGAGAGTGGAAGGTCCGTGTGCGCCCGTCGCTTCTTGGCAAATGGACGCTCGACGCAATGCTTGAAGTCCCCGAGGCTGGGGCGGGTAGCCAGAAGACGCTGGAGTACCTTCCGAAGGGGCCGGAATCACTTGTCGTTACGCGCGAAAACCTCTCCAGAGTTGAGGACGTCGTCGGAATCAATCCCCGGGATGCCCGTGGTTTCGCCTTCACGGATGGAAAGCCCTACTATCCGTTTGGGATGAATGTTGGCTGGAGTAGCGATGGATTGCCGTGGCCGAGGATTTTTTCTGAATTGGAATCCGCCGGGCTGAATTGGACACGGATTTGGATGGCGCACTGGGACATGATGAACCTTGACTGGCTTCCGCAACATGCGGGGCGCCCTTCACCCAGGCCGGGCAATGTTGATCGGGAACCTGCAGAAAACTGGGACAGGGTTCTTGCCCTTGCGGAAAAGCACGGGGTTCATCTCCAGATGGTGCTGCAGCACCATGGGCAGTACAGTCTCACCAATAATTCAAATTGGGACATCAATCCCTGGAGCAGGGCGAACGGAGGATTTCTCGATGCGCCCGAGGAATTTTTCACTTCGCCCGAGGCGATCCGGTACACGAAGGCCAAATACCGCTACATCGTCGCACGGTACGGTCACTCGCCGGCGATTCTTGCATGGGAACTTTTCAACGAAGTGCAGTGGACGGTTCCCGCAACGCTGGGTCGGGATGACATTGTTGGAGCGTGGCATGCCGATATGGCGGCGTACCTCCGTGCGCATGACGTCTATGGGCATCTTGTCACCACGAGCCACGATGACCTGCGCAGTTCGGTGCACGCCCGGATGGATTTCCTCCAGCCGCACCTTTACGCGGTGAACATGCAGGCCCACACGCGCCGCTTTTCGCAGGTGCCGGTCATGCCTGTGCGCCCGATTTTCTACGGTGAAATTGGCGAGGATCACATCCTCGCGAGCGACGCCCAGAAAGCATCCGGCGAGGTCCTCACCGCTCTCGTATGGCCATCGCTTTATGCGGGGGGGGGCGCATTTCCCGGCCAGACCTGGTCGTGGGAGAAGCTTCTCGGTACACCGCGTCTTGGCGAGATGCGTGCGATCAGCGCCTACATAGCCGCTGCGCGCCTCCCGCAACGGAATGCGATGATGGTTGCGTTCACTCCCTCAGTCATATGTGACGGCACCGTTCCCCGGATCATCACCGCCGGTCACTCCTGGGCCGTTACCGCCGCGACATCCGTCAACATTCCCGACGACGGACGGGAAGACATCACCCTTTCTGATATTCCCCGCTACTACACCGCCGATCCCAGATACCTGGCTCTCGGGCTGCGGCGCTCCTTTGACATCACGTTCACCAAGACGACAGGCACGGACAAGCCGCTGACGCTTGAGCTCACCGACCTCGGCTACGAAGGCGGCTCGATGCGCGTCCTTGTTGACGGAAAGAGTGTGCACGAGATCACCTGGAATCAGCGCCAGGCGTCCGTGGTGCTGCTGCCGCAGCGGATCACAGTGCCTGTCTCTGAGGGGAGACATACCCTGACGCTTGAAAACACGGGCGATCCGAGGACGGGGCGCGTGGCAAGCTTCCGCCTCGGCACCCTCGACCTCACGGGCACGGAACCCGCACTGGCTGCCTGCGGGCTGCGCATGCCCGACTTGCAGGTGGTGCTCGTATACCTCTGGCATCGAGCCAACATTTTTGACGAAAGCGAAAGATATGGACCGGACGCGTCCGGGGCGGTTCTCGTTGAGGACCTGCCAGCCGGCCGCTGGCGCGCCACATGGTGGAACATGTCGGAGGGAGGTCCTGCGTCAGTTGATTCCTTCAGCCACGGCGGCGGAACGCTGCGCCTGCAAACTCCTGGGATAAGACGTCACGCCGCGGTCATTCTGGAGAGGCAGCAATCATGAGATACGTCCTGGTCCTGATCGCTCTTGCGCTTCCTGCGATGCCGGCGCTTCGTGCCGCCGGGGCTTCCGGGGATGGCACGCTCCGGTTTGCGATCATCTGCGACAGAACCGGGGGCATGCGAGCCGGCGTGTTCGAGCGTGCCGTTGAGAAAATCAACTCATTGGATCCGGAGTTTGTCATGTCAGTCGGCGATCTTATCGACGGCTACACCGAGACGCCTGCGGTCTGGACCGCGCAGTGGGATGAACTCGACGCAATCATCAAGGCCTTCAAGGCGCCCTTCCATGCGGTTGTTGGCAACCACGACATCAGCAATCCGAAGATGCGCGACGCATGGATGCAGCGGCGTGGTCCCGCACACTATGCGTTTGTGAGGAAAAACGTGCTCTTTCTTGTGCTCGACAGTGAGGACGTGAGCGGGGGCGGCTTCGGCCCCGCTCAGATCGCTTTTGCCCGCCGCGCAATCGCCGAGCACGCAGACGTGCGCTGGACCTTTGTATTTTTCCACCGTCCCCTCTGGCTTGATGAAAACGAAAACGGCTTCGAGCAGGTTGCAGACGCCCTGCGCGGCAGGAGTTACACCGTTTTCACGGGTCACCTGCATCACTACATCAGCGCGAGACGCCGGGGCATGGAGCATTTCGTGCTCGCAACTTCCGGCGGCGACAGCCAACTGCGCGGGGAGGGCGTCGGAGAGTTTGATCACGTCACAACCGTAACGCTGCGACCTGGCGAACATCCGGAGATTATGAACCATGCCGTCGATGGGTCCCGCACGATGCCACCCGATGTGCTTGCGGAGGAATACGAAGGTCGTGCTGGCGCCCTGCGCAACGGGAGCTGGCTCGACGTTGCTCCCGTGGTGATCGATTCAGAATCCTTTTCGCGGATTGAAATCCCTGTGAGATTGCGCAATCCGGAACCTTCCCCCCTGAAGGTGACCGGCACCGTGGCACCGCAGGCCGGACTGCATTTTGAACCGGATACCTTCAACGCGACGGTGCTTCCGGGTGGGATCAGCACCGTGTCTGTCGTGGCGTATGCGGGAGGGAAGGACGCTTCGCGAGAAAGCAACGGGACGCCCTTCACCGCGGCCTCACAAGTGCGCAAGGATTCTGGATCCCCGGCCAGGCTTTCGGTTCATGCGCTCAACGAAGCGGCGCCTTTCATAAGGCTTGTCGGCTCCTATGAAATGCAAGGCGGCCCTGTGAATATACCCGCAGAGCGCCCTATCCAGGTGGATTGGAGGCATAGCGTCCCGCGCTCCTCCGGTCCCGTTACCTTTCCCGGTCCACTGGACACCAGGGAATGGGCACCGATGTTGTTCACGACAGTCACCCAGCCCATGTTCATCAAGGAAAGTTGGGACTGGCATGGTGCCCGGGACGGATCGTTCCGCTTCGCCCTGCAGCGGCACGGTGGTTCGCTCCACCTGGCGGTGGAGACCATGGACGACAGGCTAGTTACAGGCGCGAATGCCGGGGACCTGCAGGACAGGATCGTCGTTGTTCTGCAAATTTCTGATGTAACGACCACCCTGGAGGCGGTGGTGGGGAAAAGCTCAAGGAACATATTTTGCCAGGCGCGGGAGAACAATGCGGGCATGAGTGCG
>JAGOJU010000092.1 GCA_017994935.1 Opitutaceae bacterium | reverse complement strand
TTGCAGGCCGAGCAAGAAACAGGTGGCCCACCACCCGAGTATCTGACGATACCCGCCGCCGGACCCGACGAGCTCACGCCGTCACTTCCTGTTGACACCTCGAAATTCACCACTTGGACGCGCTCGCAGGGCGACATGGGCTCGCGGAGATACTCGGCGCTCAAACAGATCACGCAGGCCAATGTCGCACAGCTCGTCCCGGCCTGGACTTACCATTCGCACGATGGCGCGCGCAATATCCAGGCAACGCCGATCATTGTCGACGGCGTGCTCTACGGCCCCACCGCGGGCCGCAATATCGTCGCCATCAATGCAGCAACCGGGCAGGAGCTCTGGCGCTTCAAGATCGAACGCGTGAACCGCCCAAGGCTTGAGGATGAACCCGCACGCCGCGGTCTTGTTCATTGGCGGGGACAGGATAGCCACCCTGCACGATTGCTCTTCGGCAGCGGCAATTGGATCTATGCGCTCGATCCCCGGACCGGCTCTCCACTTGCCGAATTTGGTAACAAGGGTCGCACGCCCATCCCCACCGGAGCCACGGTCTCGGGAGTTGTGCACGAACACGTTTTTGTCACCGCCGGACTCTACGGCGACATCTACGGATATGATGTCCGCAGCGGCGCTGAACTCTGGAGATTCCACACGGTGCCGCACGAAGGCGAGTTTGGCGCGGACACATGGAAGGGCGTCAATCGCAGTGTCTACCAGGCAAACTGCTGGGCCGGGCTGTCTCTCGACGTATCGCGCGGCATCATCTTCGCCGCCATCGGAGCGGCACAGCCCAACTTCATCGGAATCGACCGACATGGCGACAACCTCTTCAGCAATTGTGTGCTCGCACTCGACGCACAAACAGGAAAGCGACTCTGGCATTTCCAGGCGATTCGCCACGACATCTGGGACCTCGACAATGCGACGCCTCCCACACTGGTCACTTTGAATCGCGACGGCCGGCGGATCGATGCGGTGACCTGCGCCACCAAGGGCGGACTGCTGCTCCTGCTCGACCGCACGAGCGGCAAACCGATTTTCCCGTTTCGCCTGAGGCGAGCGCCCAAGTCGCCGCTGCCCGGGGAGCTGACCGCCGAATACCAGCCCGACCCTCTTCTGCCTGAACCGCTCTCGCCGCCCGATTTCAAACTATCCGAAATCACCCAGCGCAGTCCCGAAGCCCACGCTTTCGTTCTCGCCCAGGTGCAACGCGCCAACTATGGCTGGTTCGAGCCGTTCAGCGACGGAAAACCCACGCTGTTTCACGGCACCCGCGGCGGAGGTGAGTGGTCGGGAACGGCGGTCGATCTGTCGACGGGGCATCTCTATGTGACCTCGAACCGGGTGATCTCGAAAGTGATGGTCTTCTCGTCCGCAGAGGGAAAACGGGATCCGCGATATCCCCCGTCAAATGGAGAAAAACTCTATCACCAGACCTGCATGGCCTGTCATGGCGAGGACAGGCTGGGCACCGGGATGATCCCTCCCCTTGTCGGACTGAGAAACCGGATGAACGAAAGTGAAGTCACTGCGCTTCTCCTCAGCGGAAAAGGAGCCATGCCGCCCGCGCCGCCGATGAGCACCAAGGAACGCCAGGATCTGCTCGACTACCTCTTCCGCAAGAATCAACCACCGACGCGTCTCGATGCGCGGCAGGCAAACTATGCGTTCGACGGTTTCAATTTTCTCGTCGATCACGAAGGCTACCCCGGGATCAATCCGCCATGGGGTCTCCTGAATTGTTATGATCTCAACACGGGGCGGATCCTCTGGCGCGTGCCGCTTGGAAACTATCCCGAACTCGCCAAGCAGGGCATCACCGGCACCGGCGCACAAAATCTCGGAGGGGCGACGGTCACCGCGGGTGGACTCATCTTCTGCGCGGGCACACCCGATGAAATGATTCGTGCATTCTCGACGGAAACGGGCGAGGAACTCTGGAAGGCGAAGCTTCCCTTTGCCGGCTACGCCGCACCCGCCGTGTATGAGGTTGATGGACGGCAGTTCGTTGTCGTCGCAGCCACAGGCGGAGGAAAAGTGGGAGGCCCCCAGGGGGACGCCTACGTCGCATTCGCACTTCCGCGTTGAGAGGCACCCGCATCGCCCAAGGCGCCGGAAGGCGATGGAGGCGCGCATTTATTTTGACCTGCATCAAGGTGCGTCCACCAAGGATGGTGTAACCTGCCGACATGATCACGCCGTTCCTCTCCAGCCAAATGCGGGCGCACCTGGCGCGCCGCCTTGGCCATTGGCGCGTGATTGTCCTGCTTTTCGGAGGGGTGCTCGCCACGGGTGCACACTGGGACGCCCTCCAGGTCTTTGCCTGGGGCCGGATGTTCGCCATCAGCCTCGAAAATGAATCACCCGCCGAAGCGCTCTCCACCCTGTTCTCCCCGGAGAAGCGCTGCGACATCTGCCGCGTCGTGAGTGACGTCAAGACCGAGACTTCCGATGGCTCCGATTCCGCGGCCTGGTTCATCAAGTCGCCCCTTATCATTCCCGCATTTCATCCCGTCATGGTATCCGCACCGCTCGTGCAGGCCCGTCAGCGGCTGACCGATGCGCTGCCCTTGCAAATGAGCGGAGAGGCCCCTCCGGTGCCTCCACCGCGGGTTGTCGCCTGAGTTGTTGGCGGGGCACTCCCCGCACCCAGGCACTCGCCGCCACTGCGCGGCGCAATTCCGACGGACATCGCCGTTCGACAGAAAAATGTCGTTCGCAGGCGTCCGCGGCAGCACGAACCCGATTACCATGAATTTCCGTCCGTACACATTTCCTTTTCTTCTGCGCACAAACGCAGCCCTCTCCACGCTGGCAGTGACGCCATGGCTTCACGCCAATCCAAACGAACATGACCACGCCGTCGAACTCGAACGCGTGATCATCACCGCACGACCCAGCGAGCGTCCGCTCGCAATCGTCACCGATCCGCGTGCTCCGGCCCAGCCGATCCCCGCCCAGGACGGCGCCGAGGCATTGCGGGGAATCGCAGGCATCCATGTCATCCGCAAAGGTGGCACCGACGGCGATCCCGTGCTGCGCGGCATGGCGGGCTCCCGGCTCGGCATCCTGCTCGACGGCGAAAACATTCTCGGCGGCTGCGGCAACCGCATGGACCCGCCAACCGCGTATGTTTTCCCGTCATCCTATGATCGCATCACCCTTCTGAAGGGCCCGCAATCCGTGCTCCACGGTCCCGGAAATTCCGCGGGTATCGTGCTGTTCGAGCGCAACACGCCCCGCTATTCGGAGCCGGAGACAAAGGTCACTGGCGCGCTGACGCTTGGATCCTTCGGCCGCAACGACCAGTTCCTCGAGGTGCGCTCCGGGGAGCCACGCGTCTATGCGGAACTCGCAGGCACACGCACGGCCTCGGATGACTACGATGACGGAGAAGGAAGGGCCGTCGCTTCGGCTTATGAACGTTGGAGCGCCCGAGCGGCACTCGGCTGGACCCCGGACTCAGGGACGCTCGTCGAACTGTCCTCGCTCGCCAGCGACGGTGACGCCGCTTATGCGGACCGTGCAATGGACGGCTCGAAGTTTGCGCGCCGCAACCTCAGCCTGCGCGCCCGGAAAATCGCCGGAGCAGGGATCATCGAACAGGTCGATGCGAACGTGTTTTTCAATGCCGTCGACCATGTGATGGACAACTACTCGCTGCGTGCATTCACACCCACCGCCATGATGCCCGGCCGCGCTGTCTCGAATCCCGACAGGCAGACAATCGGGGGCCGCGTCCTCGCAAAACTTTCGCCGGACTCCGCTGGCGACTGGAAGCTCTCCGCAGGGACCGACTATCAGTCCAACAGGCATCGGGTGCGCAACACGGCCGACAATCCCTCAGATCCCTACCGGGCCAAGGCACGGGAGAAGGACGCCACCTTCTCAGTTGCGGGCCTATTCGCTGAAGCCACGCGACACCTTTCGGAAACCCATAGAATCGTCGCGGGTGCCCGGGTGGACGCATGGAGGGCCACAGACCACCGCCAGGTCGTCGCAACGGGCATGATGGGATCGGCGGTCAATCCCACCGCGGAACACTCCCGCAACACCCGCCTGCCGTCGTATTTCCTGCGCTACGAGAACGACTGGAGGCCCGGTGTCTCTGTCTACGCCGGCATCGGACATGCGCAGCGTTTTCCCGACTATTGGGAACTCTTCAGCAAGGAAAGCGCACTTTCCGTCAGTGCGTTTGAAACGCGCCCCGAGCGCACCACCCAGTTCGATGGAGGAGTCACTTTCCGTTCGCGCACGTTGCAGGCATCGATTGCTGTCTTCGCAAACCGGATCGACGACTTCATACTGATCGAAACCGCGTTCCCAAAACCATCCGGAATGATGGGCACGCGGCGCGCCACCATTGCGCGCAATGTCGATGCCGGCAGCCACGGGTCGGAGGCCAGCTTGAGCTGGTTCTTCTCCGAAGGATGGACCCTGGATGCATCCGTCTCAATGGTGCGGGGTGACAACCGCACGGATTCCCGGCCGCTCGCCCAGCAGCCACCGCTCGAAGGCCGGCTGGGATTGAGCTACGCCACACAAACCTGGAGCGTGGGTTCGCTCGTGCGCGCGGTCGCCCGTCAGAACCGCTTCGCACTCAATCAGGGAAACATTGTCGGACAGGACCTGGGTCCCTCTTCCGGATTTGCAGTCCTCTCCTTCAATGCCGCATGGAAACCCGATCCCCATTGGCAGCTAAGCGCCGGCGTCGACAATGCCTTGAATCATGCCTACGCGGAGCACCTCAGCCGAGGCGGGACACAGGTGTCGGGTTTTCCCGCTCCCACATTGCGAGTGAACGAACCAGGCCGCATGCTATGGGCGAAACTTGATTGCAAGTGGTAGCACGGACAGGGTCCCGTGATTGTGTTTTTCAAGGGATCCCCTACGTCTTTCACCTCCATGAGCGATCCCTTGCCATCCTCACTCTTCGCCCGCATCGGCGGACGCGAGCCGTTGTTGAAGCTGCTGCGCTACTTCTACGCCGACGTCCGCCAGCACCGGGAAATCGGTCCGATCTTCAACGCTCAGATCGAGGACTGGCCCTCACACATCGCGAAGATAGCCGACTTCTGGTCCGGGGTGACGGGCGGGCCCATGCTCTACAGCGGGCCCATGCCGTGGAAACATGTGCCGCTCGGACTTCAGGAGCCCCATTTTCAGGCCTGGCTCGATCTCTGGCGACGCCATTGTCGGGCGCACCTGTCCGAGGCAGAGGCTGCGGAGCTGATCCAACGCGCTGAACTGATCGGCGATCGTCTCCGCGAAATTGTCGCCAGTTTCCGTACGCCGACGGACACCGGAGCCGGCGTAGCAGGTCAGCCGACAGGATGACGCGTTCCTTTGGGGAGCGAGGACGGTATCTCACTCTCCGTTCGCACGAGTTCATCCATCGGCAGATTGAATCCCGCCGTGCGGCCTCGTCACGCTGGAGACAACACAAGGCTCCTTGCGCGCGCCCAAATGTCTTCAATCACTCCCAGGATCGCACGGTTCCGCGTGATCTGAGAAGCAACCAAAAACAGAATTGAGGCGTCTTCCGCCCCGCACTAACCTGATCGCATGATTCCCGTGAAACCCATGGCTGCTCTCCTCTTGTGTGCGACGTTGACAATTGGTGACGTCTGCCTGCAGGCAGCAATTCCACTCGAGAAAAAAATCTGGCCCGGTGCGGTTCCGGGTGAGGAAGGCTTCAGGAAGCCGGCAAACTTCAAGGAACCTGATTCCAGGGGCGACACCCTTCGTATCGGCTGGGTGTCCGATCCCACACTCACGCTTTTTCCGGTCACAGGGCCTTCGGCGCAGCCGGTGACCGTCCTTGTTTTCCCGGGAGGAGGCTACAACATCCTGGCCTGGGACAAGGAAGGCACCGAGGTGGCCGCCTGGCTGAATTCGCTTGGAGTGAGCGCAGCGGTGCTGAAATACCGTGTGCCACGTCGAGACAAGGATGCGCCCCACAAGGCGCCGCTTCAGGACGCGCAGCGCGCATTGCGCGTGGTCAGGGCGAACGCAAAGAAATGGGGCCTGCCGGTGGACAAGGTGGGATTGATCGGGTTTTCCGCAGGGGGAAACCTGGCGGTGATGGCTGCAACGCATTTTTCCGATACCACGTATCCGACCCAGGATGCGGCGGACGCCCTCAGTTGCCGTCCTGACTTTGTGCTGCCAATCTATCCCGCCTACCTCGGGGATGAGAAAAAGGCGGGACCGCTCAGCCCGCTGGTAACTGTCACCCGCGATACCCCGCCGGCATTCGTCGCCGTCACCGACGATGATGTGCTGCGCGGAGTGAACGCGGCCAACTTCTACATTGAGCTCAAGAAGGCGGGGGTCCCAAGCGAACTGCATATCTACACCAAGGGCGGCCATGGCTACGGCCTCCGCCCCAGCGCGAATCCCGTGAGTCACTGGCCAAAGCGCGCCGAAGACTGGCTGCGCGCAATGAAGTTCCTGCCCGAATAGAGAGTCGAACAGAGGGTCAGCTCCGCGCCGATCAGCCAGCTGCGCCGGGCGTAAAAAGAATCACCCACACTCCGGGCTCTGCCTCACGGGTTTCGTGCGAAAAGCCGCGGGCACCCAGAAAGTCATACAAGGGCACCGGTTCAAAGGGTGCGGTCAGCTCGAGCGACTGCCCTGGCTCAAGCCGCGCCAGCGCGTCGAGTATCGCCGACATGGGAGGCTGGCGCCGGGCACAGATCGGGCGGACGTCGAGCGGAAGCGGTTTTTGGGGCTGCATGGATTGAGAATAACCGTTCGACAGCCTTATCACCTTGATTCATCTCAAGGAAAGCACCGAAGCTCTCCGGCATGGCTGTGCCAACTTCTGACCTTCAAGGACTGCGAACTGCAGCCATCATAGCAACCCTCCGGAAAAGTCGCATGTTTGCAGTGCTGACTCAGGAGGACATCGCCACCATCGCGGCCGGCTGCACGCTGCGTTCCCTCGAAAAGGACGAAATGCTCTTTCGCCAGGGCGACAAGTCGGAGGGATTCTATGTCGTTCAAACCGGCCGCATCTGCGTTTACCGTCTCACTTCAGACGGACGCGAGCAGATCATTTGCGTGTTCCAGCCCTCCGAAAGCTTTGCCGAGGTCACGCTCGCCACGCTCGAAGCCTACCCGGCAAACGCGGTCGCCTTGGAAACATCCCAGGTCGTCATGGTGCGCCGCGCACACTTCCGCGAACTGGTTTGCCGCAAACCGGAACTTGCCCTGCACATGCTGGCGTCAATGAGCCTGCACCTGAAACATCTGGTGCAAAGCCTGCACGACCTCAAGGGTCGCCAGATCGAAGCGAGGCTCTCCGACTGGATCCTTCAGACCGCTGGGGAACAAACGAGCTTTGAACTTCCCGTAAGCAAGAAAGTGCTGGCGGGACAGCTCGGTGTGACGAGCGAAACACTCTCCCGCACCTTTGCGCGCTTCCGCTCCGAAGACATCATCGAGGTCGCAGGCAGGCGGATCGATGTCCTCAATCCCGCGGGTCTCCACCGGTATAAGGACAGCGAAACCTGATTCTCAGCCGTCCAGGCGGCGACGCGCGCCGCACCAGCTCGCAATCCATGCCAGCGCGCATCCGGTCAGGGTGGCAAACGTCAGCCACAATCCCGCGTTTGCAATCCACCACGATGTCAGCCTGCCGGCCTGAAGGCTGCCAAAGGCTGCGTTCTCGACCGCGAACAGGATAGTGACCCGGTAGGCGTCGAGCGGATTGAGCATCAGCCCAGCCACCCAGAGATCAGGATGTTGCTGCACCCATGGCGCCCCCGCGGTTGCGAGCAGCAGGAGGTCCACCCCAAACAGGAGCAGCAGCCAGGCAGCGATGGCTGCGATCAATCCTCTCACGCTGTCGCGCACCCAGAAGCCGATCGCCAGTCCAATCAGCGCGCAAAGGCTCGCGACTCCCGCGGCACCCAGGGTCGCGAGCAGCAATGCCTGCGATCCCCCACCCAGCAACGTGACGGGCAGTCCGAGAAGCAGCGCTGACCCACCCCCGAGAGCGACCAGGCCGAGAACCTTGCCGGCAAGCCAGGGTCCGACTCCCGCCGGCTGCCCAAGCAGCCAGACAAACTCCTCCGACTCCGCATGGGCGGAACTGAGACCGAGCAACAGGGCCGAAAGGGAAACCGCATACAGCACCGCGTGCAGCAACCACCACGCCGCACCGCGGGCGAGTCCGCCATCAGGAGTCAGGAGCGGGAGCAATCCCGCGGCGAGGATCAGCAGGAGATGCGCATGAAGAAAACGATTGAGCCGGTGACTGAGCCATTCGCGACGCAGCGCGGCTCCGGCGACATCGCCAAAGGCAGGAAGGGTTGCGACAGAATTCATGGTCGGCAAAGGGGATGAAACGACTTCTCAGGCACAGATCCGCACGCGCCCCTGGGAAAGCCCAGTATCGTGCAAATGAGGAAATGACTCACGCAGGCGGTCAGGCGGCAGTTCGCCCGTCACCCTGCCCTGCTCCACCAGGAGGCAGCGATCCACGCGTCCTTCCCATTCGCCAAGCAGATGGGTGGCGACGAGCACCGTGCGTCCACGAGCAGCCTGTGTGTGAAGAAACTGCTGGAGCCGTTCGCGCCACACGGGATCCAGGCTTAGCCCCGGCTCATCGAGCAGAAGCACCGGCGCATCCGGGAGGGCAAAGATCGCAAGCGCGAGGCGCTGCCGCAAACCACCCGAGAGTTTTCCGGTGGGCACATCCTCAAACTCGCGTACGCCCCAGGCATCGAGAGCGGAAGGAACCCGTGCCACCGGACAGCCTCTCAGCCGCGCATAGAATTCAGTCGTCTGCCTCACGGTGAGGCGCGGATGAAACCGCGGGGATTGCGGCAGAAAGGAAAGCAGCGCAAGCGCCTCCCGACGCTGCCGCGCCAGATCCCGGCCCGAAAGGGAGACCGTGCCGCCGTCGGGTCGCGAGAGGCCGGCGATCAGGCGAAGCGCCGTGGTCTTCCCGGCGCCATTGGCACCCACGATCAGGGTGACACCACCCGGCTGCACCTCCAGGGTGAGCCCGGTCAAGACCTGGCGTTTCCCGAATGATTTCCTAAGATTGAGCGCGAGGATCATGGCGAGGCCTTTGGTGAAAGCAGAGGACGGGGATCAGTGACTCCCGGCACTCCGGGCAACGCGATGCGACTGTGCACAAATCGGAGGAGCCGCTCGCCGGGCGCGGCGGAAAGAAGCCCGATCTCAGGGAACGTGCGACGCCACTGGCCGAAAAGATCGGACTCGCGGTGCGGCACATCACCCACGCCATCGCGATTCAGATCGAGCGCCAGCACACCTTCCCAAAAGTTGCCGCGACCCTCGACCGACCAACGGTTCGCCTGGTTGAAACCGGTCGTCTCCACGGCATGCACATTTCCGCTGAAATGGTTGCCCGCAAAGGTGCTCCCGGACGTGCTGTCGCTCACTCGCAGACCGACATAGTTCCTGGCAATCCTGTTGTCGCGGACAACGACGTCATTCGAGTTCTCCAGATAGAAGCCAAGCGTATTGCCGTCGATCACGTTGCCTTCCACGAGAGTGTTGTCCACCGATTGAAACAGGATGCCATAGGCACGATGACTCCGGTTGGCGTGAAAGCGGTTTCGACGGAGCACAATTCCCTTCGAATACATCAGGGCCGAACCCGCACCATTCCCGGAGAACGTATTTTCCTCGAAGGTGTTGTCGTCGGAGTACATGTAGTGCAGCCCGTATCGGACGCGCACAATCGTATTGCGGCGCACCGCGGTGGCGTCGGCGAAGGAAAAGTAGATGCCGTCGCGCGTGCCTTCAATATGGTTTCCATCGATCACGTGACCGCGCGAATTCCAGAGGTGGATGCCATTGCCCCGTCGATCCTGAAGGCTGTCGACATCGCAAAGCTCGGCCTCCCCAGGCTTCAATGGGGCAACGGCGGGATCCGCCACACTGCCTGAAAGAATGCCGTCACCGATGATCGTGTTGTTCGTGATGCGGCAGTCGTCCGCCCGTCTCACGTAGATTCCATGCAGGCTGTCGATAATGCGGTTGTCCCGTATGATCGCCCGCGCGCCGGTGATGTGAATCGCCGCGTCGTCCCGCCCCAGGGAACGCCCGGAACCTCGCAGGGTGAAGCCGGCTATCTCGACATCCGAGGAACGCACCGCGACAATGTGCGTCTGGTGATCGCCCTGGAGGATTGCACCAGCTTCCCCCATGAGGTGCACCGACTTCTCGATCGTGAATGGCCCCTCGTACACGCCAGGTTGGACGACAATGCGTTCACCAGGCGAAGCCTCTGCAAGCCGCGCACGCAGGGTGTCGCCCGCGGTGACCCCGAACACGCTCATGGCGCCGAGCAGGCAGAAAAGCATTGATACCGGGATGCTCACGGCGTCTCCCTGCGCGAGTTCCAGCCCGCGGCCAGGATAAGAAGGAGGAAGATCGCCAGAAGGTAGCCGCCCGACTGGGGCAGACTGGTCTGAATAAAGTTGGCGATCTTCTGGCTGCCAAGCACCACAGGCGTGAATGGCTTGATGGTCATCGGAGCAGTGGGATCCAGCGAGTGTCCATACGTGTGAAGCCGGTAGTAGAAATTCCCGAGTGAAAAGAGCGTGAAGTACAGGAACATCACGCCCAGATCGATCAGGCTCGCCATGCGTCCGATGACCGCAGCGCGCAGCGCAAGGATCACAAAGACGCCGAGGGCGAAGGGCATCCATTTCATCTCGGCAAAGTCCGCCTCCGACAGCGTCTTCATGCCGATGTAGTGATTCAGCGTGTTGATCTCATGCAGGTCCTGGCCGCTGTTTCCGCCGATGAGCTGGTAACTGTAGATGTTGAGCGCCAGCCCTTCCCGGTACTGCGGTGCGACCAGATGGATCTTCCACAGGGGAAGGAATGCCGCTGCCACAAGGGTGCCTGCGGCGAGCAGGAGAAGCAGCCGCGACATCAGGTTCAGCGGGCGGCGGAGGAAAAAAATTTCACGGCGAAGGAAGTCTTTCATGGCAAACGTCAGGAGGAGCGCGCGGAAGGGCTCGGACCGGCCGCGCGCAAACGGAAGGATCAGGCGGAACTGCCTGGATGGACTATCGGGAAGCGATCTCGTTCGCGGGTTTCACCGCGAGGTAGCCCTGCATCTCCTGGTGGAGCGCAGAACAGAAGTTCGTGCAATAGAACGGGAACACGCCCGCCTTGTTCAGCTTGAGGCGGATGGTCTTTGTTTCACCCGGATCAATCACCACATTCATGTCCTGCTCCACGATTGCGAAGCCATGGATCATGTCGGTGGTCTGCTCCACGTTGGTCACGTGGACGATCAGTTCGTCACCTTCCCGGGCATCAATGCGGTCGGGAATGAAACGGCTCCGGATCGCGATCATCTTCACCTCGACCTGGTTGCCCTTGCGTACCACGCCTGTGTCCTTTGCGTCCCAGACCGCATGAGGATGCGTGTTCTCAGCCCTGGGATACACCTCGATCGCCTTGATCGCATCCGTGCGGATGATCTGCGCGAAATGAGGCTCCGGCTCGGTGAACGTCTCATAGAGCATCGTCATCTTGTCACCCGTGACATCGATGAGCTGGCTCGACTCCGGCTGGGACGGCCCCACCGAGATGTGCCGGCCCTTGGAAAGCTTGTTCATGGCGACAAGGTAGTCGCCATAGGGCTTGGTGGTGTCGCTGCCGCCAACCACGAGGTGCCCGATGTTGTAATGCACATCGATCTTGTCCAGGACGACCTTGTTGAGATCGGCCTTCTCCTCCGCGGTCCATGGCGGCAGTTTCCACTTGGCGACCACGGACTCGATGAACAGGGACGTGTAGGCATTGCCGCGGCCGTCGAAC
>JAGOJU010000025.1 GCA_017994935.1 Opitutaceae bacterium | reverse complement strand
GCCAACGAGGACGCCCGCAAGCGCCGCAGTCTGGTAATAGCCGGTGGCCGAAAGTCCCGCCACCCCCTGCCCAAGCTTGAATTGTTCATTGAGATAGGTCGACATCCACCCCACGACCGCCCACGCGCTCGCGCCCATCAGGCCCCAGTACAGCAGCGCGAGCAGGAAATTCGTATTGCCCAGCAGGCTCTGCATCGCCTCCCCCAGCCGTACCGGTGGTGCCTCGGCAGGGATAGAGCCGCCGCTTGAGGCTCCCATCTGATCAGCGGGCCGGTCACGCAGAAACAAGATCAGTACCAGCGCCAACGCGATGCCGATCTGGCCAAAAAGCATAAAGGCATGGCCCCAGCCCTGTCGCTCGGCAATCCATCCTCCCAAGCCGCCGAGTCCGCTGCCAACCATCACGCCGCTGAGGTGCAGTCCGTTCGCGAACGAACGGGTGGTGGTGCGATGATAATCGGCGATCAACGCAAGCGCGGCCGGGATGTAACAGGCCTCGCTGATGCCCATCAGCGCGCGTGTGGCCAGCAACTGCTCGTAACTCTTCGCGTGTGCGGTCAGCCAGGTGACGCCGGACCAGGTGATGAAGCTGACGATGATCACCCTGCTCCGGTTGAAGCGGTCGGCGACGAACCCCGCGAAGGGACTGAAGACAGCGTACACGAGCAGAAAAACCGTGGTGAGCAGCCCGAACTGCGCATCCGTCATCGGGATTTCCGCCAGGATCGACTCGCGCATGGTGGTGATCATCACGCGGTCGAGGTAGTTGAGGCAGCCGACAAACCAAAGAAGCCCGACAATCAGCCAGGCCCGTCGTGGCAATACGTTCGCCGCGTTCATGGCGCCGTCTACTCCTCCTGCGGAATGCGCCAGCGCCAGACATGCGGCGTGCGCACGCCGGCCATGATTTCACCGGAAACAAAAACCCAATGGTCGCCCGATTTCACCGCCGGTGTCGTCACCACCGGGTCCGGCCACCGTTCCGCCGACTCGTGCCAGGTGCCCGTCGTCACATCGAAAACGAGAATGCCATCGGGCACGCGGGTGTCGCGCGGCTGTTTGCCTGCGAGCCGGTTGTCGACACCGCCAAGCAGAAAAATCCGTTTCCCATCCGCGGACACCGGCGCCGGCGATGGCGCGGCCAGGGCGGAATGCGGCATGTCCGCAAGTTTCTCCCAGCCGGAGACCACCTGGTAACGATAGGCGTCCAATAGATAGGTGAGCTGGGGCTTTCCCTCCTCGGCGTTGGCGAGTTCCCCGCCTGTGAACAAATAGAGGCTCCCGGCAGCCACGGCCATCACCGCCATCCCTCGTGAGGGCCCCGGCCATGCTGGCAGTTGAACCCAGCCTTCCGTCGGACGGCGCGGATCCCATCGCCAGAAGCCCGCCCGGCTCAATCGCGGGGTACCGTCCGCATGTCCAGCCGCCACGTAAACCGATCCATCCAAAACTGCCGCCACCGGACTGGTCGTCGCCGCTGGCAGGCCCGGTCCAGGAGTCACCTCCACGCGATCCCCTTCCCAGCGCAGCCATAGCGAGTCGGCAAACACCCGGTTCGCGTCTTCTCCTCCGATCAGCAGCACGCCGTCGGGCAGCGACACCCCCGCGGAATATCCACGGGCTTCCGGCAATTGTCCGGCGGCACGCCATTCCTTCGCTCCCGGCAGCAGCACGTGAATGTCGTCGTAGTAGGCCTTTTTCCCACCTTCCCACGGGGGCAGCTCCGGAAAATTGGCTCCACCCGCGGCGATCAAAACGCCGCGATGCATCCCGGCGAGGATTCCCGCGACGCCACGTGTTCGGGGATATGAGGGCAGCTGCTCCCACGAGGGTGACACTGCATTCGGAGAAGAATGCGCGGAAGGCTGAGATGTTGTGGAGAAAGACATGAAGGTGGTGGAAGACTCCGAGGGTTTTCCCCCGATGAGCGGGGCGTTGAACAACATCACCGCGCCGGCGGCGAAACCGAACAGGACTCGAAAACGGCTGAAACGAAAACGTATGAAACTCACTTCAAGCATACAGCCAGTTCCGGAGTACCCAATATCACATCGGCCAGCAACTGCGCCACCAGGTCGTGGCCGCGCTGGCTGGGATGCATGCCATCCGGCAACAACGCGTCGACCGACTGGCATGGGAGCGCAGCATACACTTTCGCCACATCCAGCAGCGGCACGTTCATTTCCTTCGCCAGAGCGCGCATGGCGTCGACATAGGCAACCAGCGTCAGGTTGAAGCCATCGCTCCGGGCCGGATCGTAGGGCGGCTTGCCATACTTTTTCTGCATGGCGGGCGTCCATCTCAGAGGATTGGGAGTCATGAGGATCACCGCTGCGCCTGTCGCGCGCGACGCCTCCACAAAATGACGCAAATTCCTTCGATAATCCTCGACCGTAACCCGGGGGGTCGTCGCCGGGGGACTCTTCCATACATCAAAGGCCGAGTCGTTGATTCCGAACTGTATAATCACCAGTGCCGGACGGACCGCGAGGACGTCGGCTTCAAAACGCTGCCGTGCCATCGCGGTGGTATTTCCGGGTATGCCGGCATTGACGATCTGGCACGGTACGGCGAGACGGGCACTCAATTCCTTTTCCAGCAGGGCCGGGTAGACCGTCAGGGATGCCCGTGGAGCCGTCGTGGAATCGCCAAAAGCCACGATCCGCGCCGGCGAAGAGGACTGCCCGTACGCGGCTAAACAACCGAAAAGAAACAAGAGGGTAAAAAAGCGCATTTCTTGGTGCGGGGGCGCAGGGGCTTTCCCGTCAAGGCCAGTTTCAGCTGTGGTCCTGATCCTCCGCAAACCAGGAAAACTGGGCAATTCTGATGACCAAGAACCGGAATGGGTCCCGCGAAGGCCCACTTTCCGAGCCTCTGCTTTCTATCCATGTGGCAACTGGTCATCTCATTTTCCCAAAGCTCATAGGTGTCATGCACGCGCTCGTTCGTTCAGCTGGACGTCGACTCCCCTTTTTCCCCTCCATGCGTACCTCTCTTGCCCGCGCCCGCCTGCGTCAGAATCTCGCCGTCAACCTCATCTGCATGACTATCCCAGCGCCATGATGCCGGCCCACGCCGTCAGACTGCAACCGCGCATCCGCCCCTGCAGACCGCGCGATCAGCGTCAGGAAGCTGGAGCATACTCGCGAGAGCTGAGAGTCGGAGCCCTCTGAGGCCAAAGCAGATGGACCGGATGTCGGCAGCGACGCTCAGTCAACCGGCATCGCTTGCGGCATGCGCAACGCAAGATATTCCTCAATGAAAGCCCGGCACTGCTCAGTGAGAGGATAGTCAAGGAAATTGGTTGCCGTTGAAAACACACCTCGGCGTACCAGGTAATATTTCAGCCCGCTCATCCAGCAGGCGATCTTCTCTCCGCCGTAAATTCCGTAAAGGACGGATTTCATCTCCGCGTCGAGCACCCGCGCTTCATCGACACGACCGGCCTCGAACAACGCCACGATCCGGCCAAGCTGGCGGCCGACCGCCACTGCGCCGCCAAACATGCAGCCATTGTAACCAGCCTGGAGATATTCGAAACAGCGAAACTCATCTCCATTGAATAGGTCCAGCGAGGGCTTCTCTTGCTGTGCGGCCAGAGCCTGGGCGCGCCGTTCCGGTGAGCCGGAACTGTCCTTTACCAGGTGTACGTTGGGAAGCAGGTACAGGGCCTTCAATCGATTTTCGGGAATCATGACCTGGCGATGCCGGCCGAGATCATAGATGCCCACCGGCAACGGGCTCCTGGTAGCAGCCTCCTCAAAGAACGCCGCAATGCGGTCCGGCGTCGCATTCATCATCGTCGTCGGAGCTGCGATTATGCCGTAATCGGCGCCGGCCTCCGCCACGAGCCGAACATTGTCGAGAATGCGCGGGATCGAGTTGTCTGAGACCTGGGCCGCAATCTTAAGTCTTCCCCCAGCCGCCGCAGCCGCCGCCTGCACCAACCTGCCTCTTTCCCGATCCTGAAGCCAGGGCCCCTCTCCACAGGTACCCGCGAGAAAAATGCCTCGCATGCCTTCATCCACCGACTGATGAACCATTCTTTCAACTGAAGGGATGTCGACGCTGAAATCCGGTGTCAGCGGTGTTGGCACCGCAGACCAGAGTTGCACAAAGGAGCAAAGTTTCATCGCTTTCAAGCAACCCTTCCGCCACAGCAACACCAGAAACAACCACTGGTCATTTCTTATGAGCAGCTCCCTGCCCCCCTTCGTGATTCCGAAGCGGCTTTCTCTGTCCGCCCAGACGGCCGCGGCTATCCGCAAAGCTATTGCTGAGCGCGCCTGGGAAAAATACCTTCCGAGCGAACGCCGCCTTTGCGAAACGTTTCAAATCAGCCGGCCAACCATCCGCACCGCCCTCCATCTGTTGGCCAAAGAAGGCTTGATCGAGATTCACCAAGGTCGGCGCAATCGCCTTCTCGTCCAGCCGCAACAGATCGTCGATCATCAAAGCCAGCTTGTCCTCCTGGTCACCCCGGAGCCGGTCACCCGCACCGGGCAGACCGCTTACCAGGGAATCGGCGACATGCGGACGCACCTGGCGGAGCATGGTTTCGCGACGGAGGTTCTCGTCTGCCAATCCCGCAGTCCCCGCACCCAGCAGCGCAAGCTGGAAACGTTCATGCGTGAAAACCGCATCTTCTGCTGCGTGCTGCTCTCCGTCAGCAAAGAACTTCAACAATGGTGCTCAAAGCAGCCCGTACCCACGCTGGTGCTGGGCTCCTGTCATCCCGACGTCAACCTTCCCTCGCTCGATGTCGACTATCGCGCCGTCTGCCGCCATGCCGCCGGCATCTTTCTGCGGAAGGGCCACCGCCACATCGCCTTCATTGTTCCCAACTCTGGCGCAGCCGGCGACCTCGCGAGCGAACAGGGTTTCCTAGAGGCGATGGAGGCGCGCGTGGCCCGCGGCGAGGCCAGGGCCACCGTGGTCCGCCACAATGGCAGCGCGCTCAATATCTCCGCCAAACTCGATATCCTCTTCAAGTCGGACACCCCGCCCACCGCATTGTTGGTCGCCAAACCGCACTTCGTCTTCGCGGTCATCATCTACCTGCTGAAACGCGGCCTCTCCGTGCCCGACACGGTTTCGCTGATCGCGCGCGATCACGAATACGTGTTTGAAACCGTCCACCCCACGATCACGCACTATCGATTCTCGGGCGACTCCTATGGGCACCGGCTCTCGCGCCTGATGATTCGATTCGTGAACCAAAGCTCGCTGCCGCCTGAACCCAACCTGTTTTTCCCGAAATTTTTCGAGGGCAACACCGTGCAGTCGCTGCCCAATTCGCGATAGCAGCGGGCGAGGCCCAGGGACTGGGCTTGGACGCATTGAGCGGCACCGGGTTTCGTAGCCACGATGTCTCCAGGTCGTTATGATAGGCATAGCGCAGTTCGCAGTCCGTCAGGATCGCTCCTTTTGTGGCTCCGCGCATGGCAACAGTGATCGTATTATCCCCGATCCGAACCAGCTTTGGGCTGCTGAGCGGCAGATGAATGTAAAACTGGGCGGCATCCTTCTGCTTGGGTTCCTCACCCAGGATTTCTCGGGCAGACCAGGTGGTTTCCCGGGGAAAATTAGCCGGAAAGGATTTCCTTCCCGTTCAAGGTAACCACCAGAGCCGCATCGACCGAGATACCCCGCAGTCCCAGCCTCAGCTCGCACTGCTTCAGGGGAAACGCCGTGTCAGCCGGATTCTCCGCGACCGGCAGGGTCAACACCAGCGGCGCGGATCCCGCCAGGCTGGACGGCAGTTGCTTGCCGTAGGCATAGGAGCCCAGGCCATCGTTGTAGTAGGACTTGGTCACGACGTACCTGGAGGGGCACGCTCCGTCGTGACCGGATCGAAACGTCTGCGGAGTCGAACGGCCAGGCGACGCTGTACGAACCCCGGGAGTTCCGGCTTCAAGTTGGCAATTCTCAGCAAAGGCACAATCCAGCCAACAAGGCGCCTCCACCCCCCGGGGTTCGTTCCGCTACGGATAATGTGTTCTACGCTTGGAGTCCGGCCTTCAGGCCGTTCCGGGCTCGACAGAGCCCTCCCTTCATCGCAGACGGCGGACCTCCCCGTCTGAACAAGGGGACTGCATCAGATGCGAAGAGCCGCGGCAACGTAGGTCGCAAAGTCAGCCGGAACGCCCGACTCGTTCGCAAAGCGCTTCCAGCTCCCGAGGACCGAGCGAACTTCCTCAATGATCGCATTCACTTCATGTCGATCGAGCGCCAACCGAGTACCGAGGTCCCGCAGATGCAAAAGTCCCACTCCGCTGCGGGTGCCGCCCACCGCCAATCCTCGTTCACGTAACCGGCGGAAAGTCACATCGTAGGCTGGTCCCAGGCGCCACTCCCCCGAACGATACAGAAATCCGTGGTTTCTTCCATGGTCGTCGTCATTGCACGCCAGCACATTGAAAACGGCGCGACGAAACGCTTTCAACACCTCACGTTCATCCTGGGTGACGGCGCGGGTCACGGCCAACAGAGTCTCATAGTCCAAATCGCCTCCTCGCCTGTGCGTCATACCGGCAAGAGTGTGATGGTGAATGCGTTCGTTGCCGGCCCGGTCAAAGCGCTTCGTCGCAAAATGAAGCCGCGCGTCGCTTTCCTGTGCAGTGGGCAGCAGACGCGTGGGCGGCACCTCTATGCCGGAGGCCCTCGCCATCCGGGCGTAAGCTTCCTCCATTCGTCCATCGGAACCAAGATTTCCGTGTGAAATTCGCCTGGGGCTGAATTTTACCAACCAGGCATCAAAACCCAAGGGTATCTTTCGAGAACCACCCCAGCACACATCCAGTCGTCCATCCGTCGGCAGTGCAATCAACGCTTTCGGCTGCGCGCCGCCGGGCGGGGAACCGATGTCGGCCAGCACCTCGCTCAATAAGTGCGGCCCGTCGGCATCCTGAGCGACGGACTCTTGATACACGGCCGCCAAATCGATACGTCCAGCCTCCGGAGGACCTTCGTCAGGTTCATAGATCAAGGCGCCCATTCCACGATCACCGACATAGCTCAACATCATGAGAGGCGTGACCTCGTGCTCGGAAATGCCTTTCTTCCCAAACCAATCGTGCAATATCCGCAATCCCCAGCGATCAGGCACCGAATCTTCAAACAACCCGGGCAGGCATTCGCCAGGCGTGGCGTCATCCCGGGAAATAAGTCCGGAACGCAGCGGCAGACGTAGCGGCGAAAGGCGGAGGCCGGTGCGAAGGAATTCTGGCGCGTATTCGAAAAACAGGCACGTCCGCACGCCCACGGGAACGGACGCCAATTCTCCCACCTGCATTCCCTGATAGCTGACCTTCAGCCGGCTCATGGCGCACGTCGTCCCCGCTGCCTCTTCGGTTTCAAAACGTCATCCAGCGTGCGCGTGCTGAAGTTGTCCGCGGCGGCCAGCGTATCGATCTGCTGCGCCAGACCCAGCACGTCGAGAACCTTGATCAGCCGCAGAAACGCTATCTTTCCGCTGCGTTCGAACTGGACATACGTGGGAAGCTTTATCCCCGCCCGTTCCGACAGCTCCTTCTGGCTCCAGCCTTTCTCCAAGCGACGCTCCCGCACACGCCGCGCCAGATGCTCGGCTATTTGGGTGGGGCTTTGAAGCGATATCATGTTATCTTTTATGTCTATAAAACAAAGATAAGCAATAATAAAATATCGGTAACAGTCCATGCACTCACTGGTTCATCTCCGGAGGTTGGACCACAGAATGCACGGAATACACAGAGTGGTTCGCGTCATGTCGTTTGTAGCCATCGCCGGGTTTCAAGATCCACGATCTTGGACTGAAACCTTCTGCCTGCTCCTTCCCCGGCTTCGCGAGACCCTCGTCCTCAACGGCTCTTCCCCGCCAGGGGCTCCGGCGTGCCTTTCCCCGGGCGCAAAAAGAAAAGAATCGCCAGCGACACAAAGAAACTCAGGCCGCCGAACTGGAACACGCACACGACATTGACGTTGGCGTCACGCAGCACTCCGCCGGCGTAGATTACCGCGCCGTCTGCCGTCATGCCGCTGGTATCTTTCTGCAGAAGGGACATCGCAACATCGCCTTCATTGTTCCCAACTCTGGCGCAGCCGGCGACCTCGCGAGCGAACAGGGTTTTCTCGAGGCGATGGACACGCGTGTCGCCCGCGGCGAGGCCAGGGCCACGGTGGTGCGCTACAATGGCAGCGCGCTCAATATCTCCGCCAAACTCGATCCTCTTCAAGTCGGACACCCCGCCCACCGCATTGTTGGTCGCCAAACCGCACTTCGTCTTCGCGGTCATCATCTACCTGCTGAAACGCGGCCTCTCCGTGCCCGACACGGTTTCGCTGATCGCGCGCGATCACGAATACGTGTTTGAAACCGTCCACCTCACGATCACGCACTATCGATTCTCGGGCGACTCCTATGGGCACCGGCTCTCGCGCCTGATGATCCGATTCGTGAACCAAGGCTCGCTGCCGCCTGAACCCAACCTGTTTTTCCCGAAATTTTTCGAGGGCAACACCGTGCAGTCGCTGCCCAATTCACGATAGCAGTGGGCGGGGCTCAGGGACTGGGATTGGCAAGCCCGATCGCCTACCGCAAGCCCGGCGAGGGCCTGGGGGTCAAATGGGTCCGCCGTGGCGAAGTTAAAGCTGCTAAGCCAGTTTGAAATAGTGACAACACACTGGTTTGTAGCGCTATAAATGGTTTTCGCAGGGAGTCACTTGATTTTCCATCCTACCTATGGGATACTTAAAACACGCAATAGACGTGTTTTTAACCATGAAGGACCAGCTGAACATTACACAACTTGAAGAGGCCCTGACCCTTCTTGGCGAGCGCCTTGGCCTCGCTGGGGAGCCCCCGCAGGAACTGATTGTGTGCGGGGGAACCTCGCTGATCGCCCGTGGCTTTGTGTCGCGAGCCACCCGCGACGTGGACGTGCTGGCCCGCCGGACCACCGGCACGGAATTTGTCAGCGCGCGAGTCATGCCCGAGGTCTTTGTTGCCGCCGCGACTCGCGTGGCGGCCGACTTGGGCCTGCCCACCCACTGGCTGAACAGCGGCCCGGTCGACTTGTTCGAAATGGGCATGCCCGTCGGATTCCTCGACCGCCTGCAATCGAAAGCCTACGGGACCCACCTCACGGTCTGGTATATCGGGCGACTCGACCAGATTCACTTCAAGCTATACGCCGCGGCCGACCAGGGGCCGGGCCGCCACCTCAAGGATCTCCTCACCCTCAATCCCACTGCCGACGAACTGCTCGCGGCGGCGAAGTGGGCCATGACTCACGATGTATCCGAGGGATTCAAGGAACTCCTCCGCATGTTACTGAAGGAAATCAATCATGACGCCGTCGCTGCCCAACTCTAAGCTCCGCGAAGACCTGCTCGACCTGCTTTGGCATCAATGGGCCCTGCTCGGCGTGGCTGGCCACCGCAACCGGGAGCCGGACTGGATCGTGGACATCGAGGCCCTCGTGCTCGTCACCACGTCACTGGGCCGGATCGAGCCCCGCATGTTCGACGAGATGCTCGACTGGCTGTGGGCCAATGCCCAGTGGGTCAATGTCCAGCGCCTGCGCAACATCCGCAAACGCTTTCCGCTGGGCGATGCACGTTCGCTCGCGGCCATCGCCGAATGGCTCAGCAGCCGGACGACCCTGAGCAAATGGAAGCCGCTGGCAGCCGTGACGACCGGAACGAACGAATACCCAGAGCCGTTTTTTGCAGTCCAAGAAGGCAAGGCCCAGGCGATGTATGGCAAACTCGACCCCGTGTTCCTCAAGCACGGCTACGCCCGGGGCCCGATTGAGCGCCGGGAAATGAGCCGACCTCCGAATCCGCGCGGCGCGGCGGCGCTGTCGTGGAAGCTGCGCAGCTTGTTCGGCGTGCAGGCCCGCTGCGAATTCATCCAGTGGCTGCTCACGCATGAGAGTGGTCACCCGGCGGAGATCGCCCGGGCGACCTACTACTTCTCCCGCACCGTCGAAGACACCCTGCGCGAACTCGCAGGATCCGGCTTGGTGCATTTCACGCAATCCGGCCGGGAGAAGAAGTATTGGCTCACACCGGACGACTGGCGGTTCCTGCGCACCTGGCTAAAGCCGGCGGGCTTTCCGCGCTGGATTGACTGGCCGCGGTTCTTCCACGTGCAGGAGCGGCTGCTGGCGATCCTCGACAACCCGCAGCTCAGCCCGATGCTCCAGGCCTCGGAATTGCGGCGGGAATTTGAGGAGCTGGGGCCGATACTGGAGGACGGCGGCCTGTTTCAGGCGTTCATGGCGAGCCGCAATCACCGCGGCCTCGAATTCACCACCGTGCTCGCCCGGGATTTGGCGGGATTGCTGGCCGGCCTGTAAGCCATGAAACTGCCCGAGAACATATCCAGCCCAAGGAACCCAACCTGTTTTTCCCGAAATTTTTTGAGGGCAACACCGTGCGGTCGCAGCCCAATCCGCGATAGCTGTCCGTGTGCGTCAGGGGTTCGGCTCGGAGGCGTTGAAGGGCGTCGGCTTCCTCAGCCACAATGCATCCAGGTCGTTATGATAGGCGTAGCGCAGTTCGAAGTCCGTCAGCATCGTCCCTTTTGAGGTTCCGCGTAAAATCACTCTGATCACGTTCTCCCCAATCCTCACCAGCTTCGGGCTGCTGAGCGGCACATGCACGTAAAGCTCGGCCGCATCCTTTTGCTTGGGCGCCGCGCCGAGGATTTCGCGGGTTGACCAAGTGTTTTCCCGCGGCAGGGCGCCGGAAAGGACTTCCTTTCCGTTCAGCGTGACCACCATGACGGCATCGGCCAAAACACCTCGCAACCCCAGCCTTAGCTCGCACTGCTTCAAGGGGAACGCCGTGTCAGCCGGGTTCTCCGCGACCGGCAGGGTCAACACCAGCGGCGCGGATCCCGCCAGGCTGGACGGCAGTTGCTTGCCGTAGGCATAGGAGCCCGGGCCATCGTTGTAGTAGGACTTGGTCACGACGTACACCTTTGGCTGCCCCCGAAGGTTTTCCGGACGCGCCAGGTCGCGAAATACCCGGTAAAGCGACTCGCTCTGCGGACGGAGCGAACCGAACGCATTGTAGAAATTGAACAGATAGAATCCGTCTGCCTGCAATGCGAAGTAGTTAGCCGCGGCGCCTCGAATTTCATCCAAAGTAGCCTCCCGACTCACTTGCGCGTCTTGGTAGCGATTTGCCGAGTTCGTTTCCGGAAAGGGCAGTCGCCAACTCGTACGCGGATAAAGCGAGGGATAAACCTTTACGCCGTGCCGTTTGCCCAACTCCAGCAAATCCCGGATCGGCATATCCCCGGCAAGGGTCATGATCTGCGCCGGTGACACGACATCCACCAGTCCTTCGCGGATCCACGTGTCCACCTCCAGCCCTGCAAACCTGGAGTCGGCCAGCGAGGGAGGAATGCGGACAAAGAGATAAAGCGGCCGCTTCTGCTGCTGTGCCACGCGGTCCAGCCGCGCTCGCACCTGCCGGACCATCTCAGTGATTTTCGGGGCGCCCTCCGCAGCTTTTCCTTTTGGAAAAAATACCTGGAAACGATTGAAATCGAGTTCGAATCCGTCGATCAGGTCCCGATTGCGCTCGATGGCCTCGAACGCCGTGTCGAGACGATGCTGCCGCACTTCTGCATGTGAATAATCGAGTAGATTACCATACGCAGGCTGGAAGGACAGCGGCGAGTCCTTGATGGTGTACTGGTCCCGATGCTTGAACCAGAACGCACCGGTCATCGAATGCTCCTCCGGACGCACCATGAAATGAGCATCATTCATCCGCAGGCTCGGGATGAAAAACAGTCCGATTCTTTTCGCCTCTTCACCCGCGGTCCTGACCGCATCGGCTCCTTGTCCGATGCACACCCGGGCGTTTTCCATGCGCATAGCCATGAAGGAATCCCGCTTTTCGTCCGGAGCCTTGCGCCAGCCAACCTGGCTCGCGACCTTGGTGTCATAGAGCATCAGGTCGCCCCCCATGCCGAGGCAATAGACCAGAGTCTTCACCGGCGTGTCCGCCAGCGCAGCAATGTTCTCCTGCAACAGGGCTTCGGAACGCGCGCGATCCGGCACCACATACGCGAGGTCCGCGTCGTCGTTGTAGATCACTCCAAAGGCAGGGATCGGCCGGCGCATGCCGTCCGCAGCGAACGTGCCGGGAAGCACGCTGAAAATGAGGAGCACTACCAGACAAAGGAAGCTTTTCATCGTTGGGAATGGGTCACTGGACGGTGGGAGAATGAGGCAGGCCGGAAACCTGCGCTACTTTCTCACGCTGACTCCCGCGATCAACACTTCACCGGAATCCACGTTGCCGGTGAACTCGACACGCAGGTAATTGACACCGAAGACCGCGTTGCGGTTCGCCGGCAGCGAAATCGTCGGGCTTCCTAAGACCCTCGCCGCAAGAGCTGCTCCCTGACCGGCTTCTTTCCAGCTCAGTCGAACCTCTTTCCAGTCCGAGTCCGGCGTCTTGTTCACCGGCAGCATCCAGGTGTAGACGGCATGGTCGGCTGCCTTGGCATCGTCAATTCGGGTGAAGTGATCGTTCAAGCTGAGTATCAGCGACGTCACTCCTGCCGGCACGCGAAGCTTCAGAACCATTTCGCCAGCTGCCATCATAGGAAAATTCCAGGACGCTCCGCACAGACCCGATGACTTGACGGGAATCGCCAGCGCCCGCGTGCCGTCCTCCAGGGCTTTCACTCGCACATGCTCGTCTCCATACTGCGTCCAGCCAATGGGTCCGGCGGACAGATCATCCGTCACCGCCGTCTGCTCCAGCCAATCAGGATCGAACAGGAAAATCGCGTGCTTGCCATGCCCCTGTCCGCTCACCACGGCCACCTTGCCATCCGGAGTTTCCGCAGCGGAAGGATACGCGGTACCCCGGTCCCCGCCACCCACCAGATTGGTTTCATGCAGGACTTCGCGAAAGCCCCGCCACGTTTTTCCATCATCGGAACTGATCGCGGCCTGCAGCACTTCGCGCCCGCCCGCGGCATAGCTGAGCGGATCGCCCCAGTTTTGACACGCATTGACCAGCAGCACCATTCGTCCATCTCGCAACCGCAGCAGTTCCGCCGGTGAGTCCGACGAAAGCAATCGCGTTGGCTGCAAGGCAGACCAGCGCGCGCCATCCGCCGAGCGCGATTCCCATAACCATCCGCCTCGATCACGCACCAGCATCCACACCTCGCCGCTCAAACGCTCGATCATGACCGGCTCCACCGCGCCATAACGCGTCAGGAATTTTTTCCTGAGCTCCACCTTGAGCGCGTCGGGAGAACGCAACCAAGTTCCACCCCCGTCGTCCGAATAGTAGACCAGCGTGTCGTGCAGCCCGAAGTCCGGACCCTCGGCGGGCGCTTTTTCCCGTCCCGGTATCGCCTTGCCCACCCCCAGCAACAAACGGCCGCTCTTCATCGCCGTCAGTCCACGAATCGATCCTACGTAACCGGGAACGACCCGTTGCGGTTTCGTCCACTCGTTGCCACCCGACTTCTTCGTCGTGTGATAGACCTCGTAAAGCCTGCCGTTGTAGCCCCCTTCGCCCTGACCAAAAAGGTGATACACCAGCTGTACATCGCGATTTCGGTCCTCCACCGCCTTCACTGCATAATAGGCCTTTCCAGGAAGGGGGAAGGCAATGTGAGGTTCTCCCCACGAGAGCCCGCCGTCGTTCGAGGCGATCACGGAAATGGAATCGCTGGCAGGTTTGGTCACATAATAGATTTCCATGGTGCCATCGTGCCGCGTGACCAGGGAGCATTCATTCGTCGGAGCCTCGCGTACGATGACCGGAGCGAACACCTCTCGGGCACTGGCCGGCCTGGGCCGCAGTTGCAGTCCAAAGCCGTTGTCGAACAGCCGTCTGGTGCCTTGGGCGACATTGCCGGAGGCGGTAAAGGTATTGAGACGCACCGCACCCGTTCCCGGATCAAGACCGAGGCTCGACAACGCCTCGGTGCCGCACACGCCCGAATAAATCTCCTTCCCAGCCACGACCACACGAACTCGGCTGCCCGCTCGCTCAACCGAGAGAGTAAACTCTTTCCCGGGCTTGAACTGCGGCGCTTTCACCGAAATCGGTTTTTCGCCAGCACGAAAAAAGCGGCCGCGCAATTCCCACATCCCTGTCTCTGCGCGCATCACAATTTCGCTCACAGAATCAATTACGACCAAGCTTTCTCTCTTCTCGCGGGGTAATCCCAGGTCGAAGCTCGCGACAAAATCCCCTACGCCCGGCGCGGGCTGCCCGAGAAGGCGATGCCCCTTGCCCGTCCCTTCGAGGTAGCCCGACTGGCTGACCACCCAGGGTCTTCCGGTGTAACGCACCTGCGGAGCCGTGTAGTTCTCCGCATTGGCCACGTAAACGACCGTGGCCGGATTCGCATTCGAAACGCTCGCGCCCAGTGTCAAAACGACACCGGCAAGAAACGGCCAGACACCATCCGGAATTTTGGAAAAAGTCATGGAACGCATGATGACCGTGGAAACCGCTCGAATCAAAACACGCCCTTGACCCCGAGCGTCACCAGGCTGCCTGCCCGCTGTGACACGCTGATGCGGGCAAAGTCCGGGGTAAAATCGCCCATTAACAGGGTGCGCTTGTCGCTCTGCAGAGCGTTGCGGATGCTGCTGTAGAGGGAGATTTTTTTCGAGAACTGATACTCGAACGACAGGTCCACGAGCGTCTGCGGTGCCACATAGCGGAACATGTTCTCCAGCACGTTGGCGCTGACCGCAACGCGGTTGAGCTTCACCTCCTCGACCATGGCGACGTTGATCTTCGCCTGGAATTTCGGACGGACAAAGCTGATCCCCCAATTGATATTCTGGCGGGAGAAATTATCGAAATCGTCCTGGTTCTCACCGCCCAGTTTCAGGTGCGTGCCATTGACGAAAAGGCTCAGCCCGCGGCCCCACGACGGGAGAAAGCTAAGCTGATGGCGGATGCTCCACTCGAAGCCGGTGATGTCGGCCGCACCGAAATTCGAATAGGTGCGGATGTCAGAATTGATGAACTCCGGCGACAGGCCGTACTCGGCGAGCAGTTGTGGTGTCGCCTCCGATGTCCTCAATGCATAAAAGTCGCGGATTGCCTTGTGGAACACTCCGGCCGTGATCGTTGTGCCCTTGCTTTGATAATACTCCAGTGTCAGGTCAAAACTGTTCGAGTTCCAGGGGCGCAGTCCGGGATTGCCGACGGTCACCGTGGAGTTCGGTGTCGGGTCACCCGCGGCAAACGTCGGGGCCGCCACGCTGACACCAGGCGCGATGACCGAAATCGGAGGGCGGCCGATGGTGCGGGCGTACGAAAAGCGAGAGATAAGATTCGGCGCGATGTTGTAGGACGCGTTCAGGCTCGGATAATAGCCATCGTAAGAGCGCTTGGCACGCGAGCCGCGTTCTATGTACTGCAACTGGGCACGTGCGAGCGCGGAACCGACAATCAGCACCGGTGCGTTTGCGGCATTGCGCACGATATTGCCGTTGGTGTCGCGCTGGTAGGTGGCAACAATGTCGTTCAAGGGCCCGGAACCGTCGTCCTCGGTGTGCTCGTAGCGCACGCCGGTGGTGATGCGAAGACGATTGTCGATGAAACGCCCATCCAGGCGGAGATAGGTCGCAAAGATGGTTTCGGTCATCTCTTTCGAGCCATTCACCCGAGTGGTGTAGTTGGCCGCTTCGTTGAGCGTGAACCAGCCGGGGTTCTGAAGGTACAGGTCGTAAAGACGCGAGGCGCTGTTACGGAACACCGGCACCACGCTGCGATCATCGTAAAAGCGGTAAGTCGTGTTGGCGGAGTATGCCTCGTTGAGCAGGCCCAGGTTTCGGGCCAGATTGTTCCCGGCCGACGCCGGCACCGCCAGCGCGTACGTGCGCGTCTCTCCCTTCGAATCGCTCGAATTCTCTGAAACACTTCCACCCACCTTCAGTTCCAGCGGGAATCGGGCGTTGAGCTTGCGTCCGGCATTGAATTGGAATGACGCTAGGGCGGTGTCGATATCCAAGGTGGTCGACGTAGCACCGGTCACCGGCACTGCGCCGGCATCGTAAGGATTGATCACCGCCCCACCCTTGCTCGCCACCAGACGCGGCAGGAGACCGTCGTGAATGAGGCGGATTCCCGTGGCCTGCATGGTTACGGCGGTATTGCTTTGCGTGATGGTATTGAAAAAGCCGTCTTCCATGTCCTTACGCTCACGTCCGCTTTGCGAGTAAGAGGCGCTGGCGTCGACCTTCCACACGTCGCCCGCGTGGACATATCTGAGCGAGGAGTTGATGGTGGTACGGTAGAAATTGAAATTAGCCGCGCCGGGAGTGATGACACCGGTCGCACCGGTGGTCTGAATGGAATCGAGGTCACCGGTGACGCCCGTGTTGAAATTGATCGTAAAGGGACTCTGCGTGGTAAAGGAGTCCTCCGAGGAACGCTGGACCTTGGCGCGCAGCGTGTCGTTCTTCGACAGCTTCCAATCGGCGGCGAGCGAGAGCAGTTTCTTGTCGTAGAGCTGAATCGTATTGTTTTTCACATAGCTCTGCACCAACATCTTGTTGTGATTCCACGTCGTGGTGTTGTAGTCCATGTCGTAGTAGCGCTTGCTGGCGGACGCACTGGCCGTGAGGGCAAACGATTTGTTGATCGGGAGTTTGTAGGTGAGATCGATGCCGGGCTGGATCGGACGCACGGAGGCGTGCGGCGTGTTGGTCATTCGCCGTTTGAACGATAGCGTTTCGGTGTTGGGATTGTCCTGCAGGGTATTGACCGTGTAGTAGACGCTGTAGGTCAATTGCGGCTTGCTACTCGAAAACCCGCTCTTGCCGATGATATTCATCGTTCCGCCGATGGCGTTGGCCGGCATGTCCGGTGTCGGCGACTTGGTGATCTCGATGCGCTCGATATTGCCGGTGGCCGCACCCGTAAGCTCGAAACTCCGGTCGCCCGTGGAGGAGGCGATCTCGTTGCCTTCCTCGAGCACCAGCGTACCGTGAGGTGGCATGCCACGGATCGTGGCTGATGTCGCAATAAACGGTCCAAAGGTGACCGAAACACCGGGCACGTACTTCAAGAACTCCCCAGGATTGCCCTCGCCCATGTTGCCGAATTCCTCGAAGGCGACCACGTTCTTGATGTTGTCCGCCACGCGCTGCTCGTTGATCGCGAGCGCCTCCGCGGTCAGGGCTTGCTCGGTGACCGTGAACTTCTCCAACTGGATCGTTTCCCCGCGGGTGGAACCCACCAGTTGCAGCGGATAGTCCAGTGTGATGGTCCGGCCCGCCATGACCTCCGCGGGTTTTGTCGCGGTCTCGAATCCGCTATATATCGCCGACACCTGCACCGTGCCCACGGGGACACTGGGAAAACGATATTCACCCGCCTCGTTGGTGAGAGTTTCGAGATTCGTACCCTGGATTCTCACCTGCGCCCTACCGAGCGCATCGCCGCTGGCCTGGTTGACGATGCGCCCCTCGACCACTCCGGTGGACTGGGCAAAAACGGGAAGAGAACAACTCAAGAGACCGAATGTTGCGGCAATCACGCAACGGGCAAAGGCAACAGAAAACAGTTTCATACGACGAGGGGAAGGTTACGGTTGGCTGAAGAAAAAAACAACAGACAGCGCAGCCACCAATGGACACCCAGCCATCTGGCTCCCACTTAAAACCACTGGGAAAAAAACTCGTCCAGTTGGACTTTTTTCAGTTCAGGCAACACACTCGTCACGGTCACATCCGCTGACCAGTCCAACAGCAATGCCATTCGGTAAGTGGTGACCTTAATTGCCCACTGCCCAATCCTTGCCGTTCAGCATCGAGAGGCGTTGTGTGTTCGTATGCGTGCTGCGCTTCCACCCTTCCCTCGCGGCACACGACTCCTCTCGGTGCTGCTGCTGTCGTCAGTCCTCGCAGCGGCTGTCCAGCCGTCGCGATCTCCGCTGTCCCCGGATGTTTCCGAAACGGGGATCGTGCTCGATCCGCGTCTGGTCTGGATGGATACCCTGCCCGTCGGGCCATTCATCAAGCTGGAAGACGGCAGTCTGCTCACGGTCGATGGCACTGACGTGCTCGCCAGCCGTGACGACGGCCGGACCTGGCAACGATCACCGCTTTTCACGGATCCCGACAAATACGTCATCCGCATGGAGCGCGCCCTGATCCGCACCCGGCGGAACACGCTCATCCTGGCATTCGCCAATGATCGGGAAAAATCGCCGCATTTCTGGGACAACGCACGGCGCGAGCCCAGGCCGGATATCCGCCTCCCCACTTACGTGACGCGCAGTCTGGACGGTGGCCGGACTTGGCAGACTCCACTGAAACTCCACGACGACTGGACTGGCGCCATCCGGGACATCGTGGAAACCGATGACGGCAGCATCGTCTTCACCACGATGAAAGTTCTCCGTGAGCCGGGCCGGCACGCCTGCCTTACCTACCGTTCCATCGACGAAGGGGCAACTTGGCAGCCCAGCAATCTCATTGATCTGGGCGGACACGGCCACCATGACGGCGCGATGGAGCCGACGCTTGTCCAGCTTCGCGATGGTCGGCTGTGGATGCTCATCCGCACCACCCACGATTTTTTCTACGAAGCCTGGTCGGCCGACGATGGCCGCACCTGGCGGGAGGTCGGTCCCACCACCATCGATGCCAGCACGGCGCCCGGGATGCTTCAACGCCTCGCGAGCGGTCGACTCGTGCTCGTCTGGAACCGTCTCTACCCGGAGGGACGGACCGACTATCCCCGGCGTGCCGACAAACAGGCGACCGCAGTGCCTACGACCAGGCAACGGGATGAACTATCGATCACATTTTCCGATGACGACGGCAAGCACTGGTCGCGACCCACGGTTATCCTGAGATCGAAGAAGAAGGACACGTCCTACCCCTACGTATTCGAACACCGGCCGGGCGAGCTCTGGATAACCACCATGCGAGGCACCGTCCTCGTGAAGCTGCACGAGGACGACTTCATCCGGTAGGAGCCGGACGGGGTCGAGCCGCTCGCCGCGGACCGTCCCATCCTGGTAACCTGCGTCGCCGGCAACATCACGCGCGGCTGCGCGCTTGATCACAGCTGTCCTACACAGTTCTCCGGTCCGGCTATAGGATCACTGAAAATGCCCCAGCCACTCCAGCGGAACGCGACGGATGCGGAGCCTAGCCGGCTGCGCGTTCGCGGTTCAGCCAGACCTTGGCGGCGCTCTTGATGCGCGTGAGGAGATAGTAGACGGTCTGGCTGCGCAGGCGGACAAGCTGTCCACCGACGATCTTCGGCACAAAATCCTGGGACACCTCGAGAATCGCCTCGGGCGTCGCACCTTCGAAACCCTTGCAGAGGATCGCCGTCATGGCCCGCGTGAGGGTCTGGACCTGGCGGCCGAGCGTGATCCGGACGTGGACGGCACGGGTTGCCCGATCCACCTTCATGAAAACCCCGACGGTGTCGGTGCACTCCTCGTCCTTGCGCACATCCTCGAGATCGAACACTTCACCCGGGCGGGGCGCACACGCCGCGGCCTGATCCGCAAACACGATCAGGTTTTCCCGCTTTTCGTCGTCAGGGAGATGCTCGAACAGATCGACAATCTCTCCGAGTGCGGGCGGATATTCGGGCATCACAGCAGGGTGCCAAAGGGAGCGGCCGGGTCCAGCCTCCACTCCGGAATCAACCAGGCTGCTCGCCTTTTGCGATCGGCGCACGCACGCGGTTGCCCCACTCGGTCCAGGAGCCATCGTAGTTGCGCACCTTCCTGTAGCCGAGCAGATAGGTGAGGACGAACCAGGTGTGACTCGATCGCTCGCCAATGCGGCAATAGGCGACAATGTCGTCATCAGGTTTGAGGCCGAGGTTCTCTGTATAGATCTTCCGCAGCTCCTCGAAGGTCTTGAACGTCCCGTCATCGTTGGCCGCCGTCTTCCACGGAACGCTGCGCGCCCCGGGGACATGCCCGCCCCGCAGCACGCCTTCCTGCGGGTACTCCGGCATGTGTGTGATCTCTCCGCGGTATTCGCCGGGAGAACGAACGTCGATGAGCGGCAGGTGCGCCTTCGCATGAGCCAGCGTGTCGTCGAAAAACGCACGGATCTCATCATCGTGCCGCCGGGAGGGTACGGGATAGCTGGAGCGTTTGACCACAGGCTTGTCCCGCGTGATCGGCCGGCCATCGGCCTTCCATTTGGCGCTGCCTCCATCGAGCAGCTTCACCTTCCGATGCCCGTAGAGACGAAACGCCCACAGCGCATAGGCGGACCACCAGTTGGACTTGTCACCGTAAAAGACGACCGTCGTCTCCGGCGAAATGCCATTGCGCGCACAGAGCTCGGCGAACTTCTCGGGCGAGATATAGTCACGCTCGGTATTGTCCTGGAGATCACCCCGCCAATCGATGTGCACCGCACCGGGAATATGCCCGGTATCGTAAAGCAACACGTCCTCATTGCTTTCCACGATCCGCAACGACGGATCATTGAGATGGGCCTGCAGCCAGGCCCCGTCGACCAGCACATCGGGATTCGAGTAGGCGGAGAATTTTGTGTTCATGGGAGAAGGCAATACCTTGGCTAGTCCAGCAACAAACTCAAGTATACGGGCGCTTTTTCTTACGGACGCCCGCAATGACTGAAATCAGGTCGCCTCTCCCAAACGATCCCCCATGCGGGCATACGTCTCCAGGTGCCCACTGCTCTGCTCGAGAAGGTCCCCGTCGATACGAATCCTCCCCTTCTGGAAAAGGGTGATCACGCACGATCCGCCAAACTTGAACATCCCCTTTTCCTCACCCTTCCCAACTCTCCGATCCTCGACATACGTTTCGACGATCGATCCCACATTCGTCGCGCCCACGGCAATCATGGCCACGGTTCCGAACGCCGTATCCCGAAGGAGGGTGACGCGTCGCTTGTTCTGCACGAGCCTCCGGACATTGATGCGAAGCGCGACCGGGCTGACGGAGTAAAGCCACCCGTTGATCAGCCGACCGGCGTCCGGCACACCCGAGACCGGAAAATGAAAACGATGATAGTCGGTCGGACAGAGCCGCGAGATGACCATCGCGCCCCCGGCAAACATCGCCGTCTGTGTCGGATCCTGGAGCAGATCAGCCAGGGAGAACCGGGCGCCCTTGACATAGAAGCCATCCGTCTCGTCGACATTGGCAAACGCCAGATGACGGCCATCCGCCGGGAAGATCGCGATGTGTTCATTGCCAGGTTCGAAAATTGGCCGCGCCTCCGGTTTCAGGGCGCGGGTGAAGAACTCGTTGAAGGTGCGGAATCGAAAGGGTGACTTTGCGAACTCGTCCACATCGAGATTGTAAGTCGCGATGAACGGCAGGATTTTTTGCGCGCTGTAGCGGCGACTCATGCGCCAGCCGAAGTAGGCGGACATCAGCCAGCGTCGCGCAAAGAGCCAGGTGGTGAACCGGCCGAGCGGATTTTCATAGGCCCAGCGCAGCCAGCCTTCGCCGTAGATGGCCTCGCTGCAGACGGTCCTGGTACGCCGGTCAAAATAGCGAATCGGCTCACGCTTCATTCGCGCCTAGAAAAATTTTTTCGCCTTCTCGAACCAGCTGCGCGCGGTGGGATTCTCCGCGTCGCCGCTCACCAGCGCAAACTGCTCGAGCAGCTTGCGCTGTTCAGCATTCAGCGACTGCGGCACTTCCACATGGACACGCACGAGCTGATCACCCTGGTCCCCGCGATTCCGGAGCGACGGCATGCCCTTGCCCCTGAGCCGGAAGGTGGTGCCGCTCTGCGTGCCGGCCGGAAGTTTCAGCGATGCCTTGCCGAAGAGTGTCGGCACCTCGATGTTCCCACCGAGTGTCGCAAGCGTGAACTTGATGGGGATCTCGCAGAAAAGGTCGTCGCCCTGGCGCTCGAACAATTCGTGATCGCGCACGGACAGCACGATGTAGAGGTCCCCGGATCCTCCTCCCGCGACGCCCGCCTCGCCATTCCCCATGGACCGCAGGCGCGAGCCGGTGTCCACACCGGCAGGGATGCGGACATTGATCTTGGCCGTCTTCGGCACCCGTCCTTCACCGCGGCACTGACCGCAGGGCTTTTCGATCTTTGTGCCCGCCCCGCCGCACGTCGGACAGGTCTGGGTGAATGTAATGATTCCTCCACTACGCCGGATCTGTCCCGATCCGCGGCAGGTCGGGCAGGTGCTGCGTTTCGAGCCAGGCTCGGCGCCGCTGCCCTCGCAGCGCTCGCAGACCATATTTTTCCGGAAGGCGATTTCCTTTTCCACTCCACCCGCAGCCTCCTCGAGCGTGATCTCCAGGTCGTAGCGAAGGTCCGCTCCGTCTCGGCTGCCATCCCTCGAGCCGCCGCCGAACATCTCGTCGAACACACCGCCGCCACCTCCGCCACCTCCGAACACCTCACGGAAAATATCGAACGGGTCGTGAAAGCCTCCTCCACCGCCGCGCGGTCCGCCTGCACCCGCGCCCTCAAAAGCCGCATGACCGAATCGGTCGTACGCCGCCCGCTTGTCGGGGTCCTTAAGCACCTCGTAGGCATGGGAGATCTTCTTGAACATCTCCTCCGCCTCCTTGTTGCCCGGATTCTTGTCCGGGTGGTACTGCACCGCCTTCTTGCGATACGCCTTCTTGAGGTCCTCTTCAGAGGCTCCCTTGGTGACGCCCAGCAACTCGTAGTAATCTTGTTTCGACATGGGTCTTGGTTGGCCGATTCAGGCGGAGGTCCTGCAACGCTCCGCCGCGCCCTCGCGTCGGAGCCGAAGGGTCAGCTCGACGCCTCCGACTTCTTTGCCGACGCCCCACTCGAAATCACGACGCTGGCAGGGCGAAGTACACGCCCGTTGAGACTGTAACCAATGCGCACCACCGAAATCACGGTCCCTTCAGCGAACTCCTTGCTCGGCTGGGCCGAAAGCGACTCATGCAAATTGGGATCAAATGCCTGGCCGGCAGGGTTGATTTCCTTGAAGCCATGCTGGGCCAGGGCGGACTTGGCCTGCGTCAAAACCATTTCAACACCGCCCACCACTGCCTGGATGTCTGCATTGGGCGCCTTTGCCGCCGACAGCCCCAGGCTCAGGCTATCCAGCACCGGGATGAGATCCTCCAGAACACGCGACGCCGCAAACTGGCGCAGGTCATCCTTCTCACGGATGGCACGCCTGCGGAAATTCTCCAAGTCAGCGACTGCACGCAAGTAACGCTCGTAGTTCTCAGTCCCGCTCTTTCGAGCCGCAACCAGTTCGGCTTCCAATTGCTCGATGACGCCTTCGGCGCCCTGCTCGGGGGAGGCGACTTCGGAATCGATGGGTTCGGGATTGGGTGTGGGCTCGGCCGTTTTGGCCGACGGATCGTTCTCGTTCATGGGAAAACGACCATTCAACTACTTCTTGGGGTTTTCTTCAAGTTTCTCAATCATACCCTTGAAAAAGTCTCCAGCCTTCTTGCCCGTGCCCTTGAGCAACTCCACGGGCTCATTCATGGCACCGCCGATCGCCTTGCCCAAGGCGCCCGGCACAAGCGCGGACAGCGCGCTGCCAATGGCGCCGATTCCTGGAATGGCTCCGGTGACAATCTGTCTTGCGCTCGTGACGTCGGTATAGCGCCGATCGATGTTCAGGTTCATCTCCCGGATCGATGGCGTGGCTTTTCCACCCGAATAGTCGGCGAGCTGTACCTTGGAAAATTTCAGGTGCAGTTTCCGGATAAGGAATTCCAACTTCTCCGCAGGCTCCGGCTTTTTCTGCTTCTCGTCCTTTGGCCCCGCCATCCGCTCCTGAAACAACTGGAGATTCGTCCGTTTCTGGCTGTCCGTGACCACTGCGACCAAGGCGACATCAACAACCGCCTCGTCAACGATCGGGCGTTTTCCCCCGATCAGGGACCAGAGATCCGTATTGGCCTTGAACTCACGCACCTGAATGAAGTCACGCGACGGCCAGCCCGCGGGATTGTTGATGACGAGGCCGGTAACACTGACATCGCCCCTGAAGGGGTTCACCGCCATTTTCGCAATCTGCACTTCAAAACCGGTGCGCTTCTGGACGACACTCTTGAGGATCGAGGGAAGAAAGAGCATCCAGGCGACCGCGATGAGCGCAAAGAGTACAACGAAAAACAGGAGGAGCTTGAAGAGCGCCCCCCCGCGGCACTGGCGCAGGCTTTTGAAGGAAGGGTAAATCGTAGTCATGGCCGAATCGGGAAAACCAACCTATATAAAATTCTCGGTAACGAGAACCAGCGTGGGTCCTTTCGCTGAAAAGCGGAAGGCTGTGTCATAGGGCAAAACAACATTTGAGCCGGTCGGCAATGCATCTCCGGATGCTGCCGTAAGGGCTCCCGATACAACACTGAGAAGTCGCGGCTGCTCGTAGGCCCCAATGTGCAAACTCTCATCCCCACCAAGCGGCACCCGACGAATGCGGAATTCCTCGGCATCCGCTATCACCGCAGGATGCGCCGCAGCACGCACGGGCACGGGCTCAACGACGCCCCAGTCAATCGACGCAAGCGATTCCGCCACATGTAGTTGGCGCGCCTTCCCATCAAGTCCGACCCTCCCCCAGTCGTAGACACGGTAGGTCGTGTCTGAATTCTGCTGAATTTCCAGAATGAGATTGCCTCCATCAATGGCATGAACGGTGCCGCTTCGCACCAGAATGGAGTCGCCGGCAGACACCTCAAAACGGTGCACGCAGGCCTCAAGTGTTTGTTCCACCAGGGCCTTGGCAAACTGGGCCCGGGTCGTGGAGCGTTGCAATCCCACCAGCAGTCCCGACCCTGGTTCCGCGGCGGCAATGAACCAGTTTTCAGTCTTGGGTTCACCGCGCAACGCCGGGGCGATCTCCGCCGGGGGGTGCACCTGCAGGCTGAGGCGCTCGCGGCAATCGAGCCATTTGACGAGCAGCGGGAACGGGCGGGCCGGATCATATCGCGGCCCCATGACCGCCGAACCGTGCCGTTCTAGCACCTGCCGCAGAGTCAAACCCTTCCACGGACCGTGGCTGACAACGGATTGGGCCTCGGGGCGGTCCACGACCTCCCAGCTTTCGCCAACCGGTCGACCGGGCGGAAGGGTTCGACCGAGCCTGCGTTCGAGGGCGCGACCGCCCCACACGCGATCCTGGTAAAGAGGTGTAAAATGCAGAATATCACTCATCGGGAACAATACCTGCCAAGGATGCGGATGGGTTAATGATGGACAACCCAATCCGCAGAATCCGATGATTCGGAAATACGCACAGGAGGGTGCCGATACGCACTCAGATCAGATGGCCAAAGCAGCAAGTTCAAACTCAAACCCAAGAAGCGCCCTCGCAGGGGTGCGCCACCGTCCCAATTGGCCGGCGGCAATCATCCTGTTCGTTCTCGGGATTCTTCTGGCAGTCGCCTTCCTCGACTACTCTCCGTCGCAGAGTCGCTGGATCACGACCAATCCCACCGATAAGAACTGGGTGGGTTTGTTCGGCGCCGAGATGTCCTACCTGACGCTGAATTGGCTGGGGGTCAGCACCTGGCTGGTGCCCATCTTTCTTGTCTGGTTCGGAGTCGTATCGCTTCGCAATGCCCGCCGTCTGGCCATCACCCGTCTGGTCGCGATGCTGCTTTGTATCGGTGCTTTCTCAGGCCTCTGGTCGATGTGGGAAAGCTTCGGGGTCAGCCAGTATTTCACCGAAGGCCCGGGAGGACGCCTCGGACGCCTCGTCTACGAGGATGCCTTCAAGGAAACCCTCGGGGTATTCGGGTCCATCGTGCTGATGGGATCACTCTACGCACTCAGCCTGCTGTTCATTTTTTCAAAGGACATCACCACCGAACTCGAGCGGATCGCCGCGGCAGTGCACGGATGGATCGAGAAGCGACGTGAGCGACGCGCCGAAGCCGCCGCACTGAAACGCGAACTCGACGACATGCAGGCCCGGCAACGCGCCGCTGAACGGACCGCACTCGAGCAAAAACAGGCGACCGCCGCAGCAGCAGCCGCCGCTGCAAAAGCGCTGGCGGCCAAGAAGGCGCTGCAGGCGGAGGCGCGCGCCCAGGAGGACGCCTCCGCGGTGCAGAAAAAGTCCTCCGCCGGCACCGTTTCCGCCGAGTTGATGAAGGAGGGTCTGGTTGACGCCATCGTTCCAGAAGACGCAGCCGAAGCGCGCGACGCGGAGGATTTGTCCTTGAACGACAGCAAGCCCCCCTCATCCCGAAAGGGGCGGACCGGACCGGGCGCCACGGCCACACCGGCAAGCGAACTCGAATCGCAGGCAGGTGGGCGCTTCGAACTCAACATCGTGAAGCCCGAGGAAACGAAACGGGCGCGGGTGGTCTCCCCCACCCTGACCGATTCGGATTATCAGTTTCCTCCCCTCTCCCTGCTGCGCGAACAGACGCCCGTCGCCCCCGAGAATTCCGAAGAGGAGCACCGCCGGAACGCAGAAAACCTTCTACGCATCCTGGGGGAATTCGGCGTTCAGGTCACCCTGGGCGAGATCCATGTCGGCCCCGTCATCACCCGCTACGAGATCGTGCCTGCTCCCGGTGTCCGCGTGGAAAAGATTGCAGGACTCGACAAGAACATCGCCCTGGGCATGCGGGCGCAATCGGTGCGTATCCTCGCCCCGATTCCAGGAAAAGCCGCGGTGGGGGTTGAGGTGCCGAACCAGCATCCGACGCCGGTCGGCATGCGGGAAATCCTCGAGAGCGAGGACTGGGGAACTGCACTGGGCAAAGGGGAAATCCCGGTGGCACTCGGCAAGGACGTTTCCGGAAAACCCATCGTCTCGGATCTGACAAAGATGCCCCACCTCCTCATCGCGGGAGCCACCGGCTCGGGCAAGTCCGTGTGCCTCAACTCGATCGTCGCCTCAATCCTGTACTCCAAGAGTCCCAAGGATCTCAGGATGATCATGGTCGACCCGAAGATCGTTGAACTGAAGATCTTCAATACGCTTCCGCACATGCTGATTCCCGTGGTGACGGAGCCAAAGAAGGTGCCCGCCGCTCTGAAATGGCTGCTCGGGGAAATGGATCAGCGCTATCAGATTTTTGCCAAGGTGGGCGTCCGCAACATCGTCGGTTTCAACCACCGCAAGCGTTCGACTGAAAAAGCCCCCAGGGATCCATCGGTTCCCGAGCAGGCCGGACTCGAGGGATTAGATCCCGCGCTGGACGACGAACTGGAGGTTCCGGAACGCCTCCCCTACATCGTCGCCATCATCGACGAGCTTGCCGATCTCATGATGGTCGCCCCGGCCGAGATCGAAACGAGCATCGCGCGCCTTGCACAACTCGCGCGCGCCGCCGGCATCCATCTCATCATCGCCACCCAGCGCCCCTCCGTGAATGTCATCACCGGTGTGATCAAGGCCAACCTGCCTTCACGCATCGCCTTCCAGGTGGCCTCCCAGGTCGACTCCCGCACCATCCTCGACACCAAGGGGGCGGACACGCTGATCGGGCGGGGTGACATGCTATTCTCCCCTCCCGGTAGCTCCCGGCTGGTCCGCGCACAGGGCGCCTTCGTATCCGACGACGAGGTCAACAGTGTCGTGGATTTCCTCAAGAAGAACGGCCCTCCGGTCTTCGCGAGCGAGGTGCAGGCCCAGATCGATCGCGACGCCCGCGACGAATCCGACGACGGGGATCCCGACGGCGAGGACCTGGGCGATGACGCCGAACTCTACCAGCAGGCTCTCGACGTCCTCCGCTCCACGCGTCGCGCCTCGACTTCCATGATCCAGCGCCGCCTGCGCATCGGCTACAACCGGGCCGCGCGCATCATGGACCTGATGGAGGAGAAGGGTGTGGTGGGTCCTGACAACGGATCGAGTCCCCGCGAAATTCTCATCGACCTGGACTCGATCTGAGTCCGACAGGTTCATGAGTCATGAAGAAAAGCAGGGGGCCACGTCGGAAAGACTGGTCACCGCGCGCACTTCCGTCTTCCCTCCTTCCGCCATTTCAACTTCATCCTACTGAGCCCCATGCAGACGATCGGCGAACGCCTTGAGGAAGCGCGCAAGCGAAAAGGGGTCTCCATCCGCGAAGTCGCGGAGGCGACCAAGATCCGCGGCGACTACCTGCACAAATTCGAGAACAATCAGTTCGATCTATCGCTGCCCGAGATCTACGTGCGCGGCTTCCTGCGTTCGTATGCCACGTTCCTCAAGCTCCCGGGCGACAAGATCATCAATGACTACAAGGCATTGGGCATGGGGGAATCGAAGACCCGTGGGCTGAATCGCGAGAGTTTCGGTCGGATGGAACTGTCGGTTTCCTCGGCAAAGGGACCCAGCCGTGACGTGCCTCCTTCAACTCCTGCAAGTGCCGAGGTCGTTCAGGAGGCCGCGCCTGCGCCGGACAACAATCCTGCAACGTTCCGTCCGCGCGCCTCGGGTCCGCAAATCGATCAGGCTCTCGTCATCAAGGGCCTGCTCGCACTTGCAGGAATCGGTGTGCTGATCGTGCTCATCGTCGTGCTCGTCAAACTCTTCAGCAGCGATCCCACCAGACCGTCCACCGCCTCCGGAGGCAGCCCGGCAGCCGTGGCGCCACGGCCCGGCGAGGCTGTCATCACGGTGTTCGCAATGGACAACACGTTCCTGACCGTCCGCCAGCTCAACGACAATCTCGTGCTGTTCAGCGGGGCGATGTCCCGCGGCGACTCAAGAGTGCTGCCCTATCGCACCGCGCTCCGGATCGAGGCCGATCCGCATCGGGCGGTTGAACTGGAGATCAACGGCATTCGCTATCCGATGCCGGACCGCGCCGCTGACCTCAAGGCTCCCGCCTCGCGCTCCAACACGCCCTCGGGACGCTGAGGACGCACACCGACTATCTGCGGCTGAGTCCGACCGGAGGTCCAATCACCTCCCGAAGCACGATCGCTCGCCGAAGATTCCCCGCCCCTCGAAGGTCCTGCAACAGCGCCCGACGGATGAGATTTTCACGCCTGAACTCGATCAAGGGGGACTCATGCGCGGCGATTGCAGCCGCCTTCGCAGTCTCCTGACGACGCGCCTCCTCAAGGGCAAGTGCCTGCTCCCTGAGCCTGCGGAGGCGCCTGCGTTCGGCCTTCTCCGCCGCAGCGGCTTCCGCCCTGGCTGCCTCCTCGTTCCGGCGCAACGCATCCGCGGCGCGCCGAAGCATTTCCTCAAGCGGACTCGATGAGGCGGGCCGCGGAGCCTCCAGCGGCTGGGCCGGCGCGCGCCGCGCCGGTGCGGGCAGATCAGGGGGCAGCGCGGGCGGGGATCCGCCTCCGCGCCGCTCGGCAATCTTCCTGAGCATCTCCTCCCGAATCTGCCTCTCCCGTTCGGATTGCGCGGCGTCCGGGTTTTCCCTGTCCCCCAGTTTCCGCGTCTGCGGCACATCAGGGATGCCGTCGCCATCGTAGTCCGCACTTTCGCCCGCCTTGTGACGCTTCCTCTGGTTGATCCAATACGCGATCACACCCGCCACAATGGCGATGACCTGAATGTGTTCGAAGATCCAATCCACAGCCGGTACGGTTCAGTCGGGTTGAGGGAAGGTCCGCGCCTCAGGACTTCTGGTCCGGATCGGCGATGCTCTGGCGCATCGAGGTGTCGGCCTGCACGTTGTCCATGCGATAATAGTCCATCACCCCAAGGCGCCCGTTGCGGAACGCATCTGCCATCGCCTGCGGCACCTGGGCCTGCGCCTCGACCACCTTGGCTTGCATCTCCTGAACCTTCGCCTTCATTTCCTGCTCAAGCGCGACAGCCGCCGCACGGCGGATTTCCGCCTGCGCCTGGGCCATGTTCTTGTTGGCCTCGGCCTGCGCCACCTGGAGTTTGGCGCCGATGTTCTCGCCCACATCGACGTCTGCAATGTCGATCGAAAGGATCTCAAACGCGGTGCCCACATCGAGGCCGCGATGAAGCACGGTCTTTGAGATGTTGTCCGGCGACTCAAGCACCGCCTTGTAGCTCTCGGCCGTACCGATGGTCGTGACAATGCCCTCGCCCACGCGCGCGATGATCGTGTCCTCCTTGGCGCCGCCGACAAAGCGGTCGAGATTGGTGCGCACCGTCACGCGCGCCTTGACCTTCACCTGGATTCCGTCCTTCGCGACACCATCGATGGTCATGCGCCCTCCCTCCGGATTGGGGCAGTCGATGACCTTGGGATCGACGGAGGTTCGCACCGCTTCGACGACGCTCTTGCCCGAACCCTTTGTCGCAAGGTCAATGGCGCACGCCCTCTGCCAGCTCAGTTCGATGCCGGCCTTCTGCGCGGCAATGAGTGCGTGCACCGTTGGAACCACGTTTCCGCCCGCCAGGAAATGTGCCTCGAATTCGTCGATGCTGATCTCGATCCCGGCCTTCTTGGCGGTGATGCGCGCGTCCACCATGAGTCCGTAGGGCACCTGCCGAAGGCGCATGGCCACGAGGTCGGAGAACCCGACATAGGCACCCGCAAGCCACGCCCTCAGCCACACGCTGAAGAAGGACAGCACAATGAAGAGGATGATGATGACGACGATGCCCACGGGCACCGCGATCCAGAGGACGGAGGGACGAAGGATTTCCATGATGGGAGACTAGGGTTTGGTGACGATTACTCTGAAACTGTCGACGGCGACAACACGAAGTGCCTCGCCTGCAGAAACCGGTCCTGACTGGGAGAACGCATCGTATCGTTTCCCACCAATCATGACATATCCCGACGGCGTCAACTGCGTCTCCGCCGTCGCGTCCGCGCCGACCAGCGTGGCCTCGGGCACGGCATGACTGCTGGCAACGATCGAAGTCCGCAGGAACATCCTGCGTCCGATCCTGGTTCTCGGGAGAAGGTAGAACTCCACAAAAAGCATGATCGATACGAGCAGGAGGGCGATGCCAAGCGCTGCCATGCCTCCGGCTGCTCCATAGGTCGTGAAGGATAGGATCACACCCGCCAGCAGCGCCAGACAGCCGAAGATGCCGAGAATCGCGCCAGGCACGATCACCTCGAAGGCAAGCAGGGTGACACCCGAGAGGAAAAGGAGGCCGATGGCATTCATGATTCGCTGCGCTCAACAATCCATCCGAATTCCGATCGCGATGTCACGGCAATCTTCGCACCCCGTTCGATCGAGCCCACCGCCACACGCGCCTCATAGCGCCGCCCTTCCACCTCAATCTGTCCACTCGGAAAAAGTCCGGTCACGGCCGTGCCGCGCCTGCCGATCAGCGATCCTGCATCGGGAGAACGACCCGGGTCACCGCCTGCAGCCTGAGCGGCTCCCGCCACGCTCGCGCTGAGCACCATGCGGTCCCACAGCCAGCTCCTGGGCAGGAAACGCGCGAGGAATACCGCGAGACCAATCGCGATGACGATGCCCACTCCGAGGTTCACGATCGGCTGGAGAAAGATGCCCGCAGAAAAAGTGACGGGCTCATTGGGCCAAAGGTCTGCCATCGACCACACGAGCGAGCCCAGCATCAATGCGATTCCGACAAGCGCCACCACCACGACACCCGGAAAAAAGAAGAGCTCAATGAGGAATGCCGCAAGACCGAGGATGAAAAACAGGATCGGCTCGTGTCCCGAGAACCCAGCAATGTAATGTCCGAAGAACACGGCTGTCAGCAGGATGCCCGCGGCAACTCCAAAGAAGCCAAAACCGGGCGTCTTGAACTCAATAAACGCCGCAAGAAGACCGAGCCCCAGCAGTACGGGCGACAGGCTGTTGAGCAGAACCGCAAACTGTTCGGCCCAGTTCGCTTCAAGATAGACCGTGGAGGCCGGCGTGGCACCGAGGTCGTCGTTCAACAGCGTAGATAGGTCCTTCGCGATGCCCGCCGCAAGGAGCGGCTGCGGCGGATCGCCGTAGGTCTTGACCGACTCCGTCGCCGTGAGCGACAGCAGCTCGCCCTTCGGCTTGAGCACCACATCGCCAATCTTGAGTTCATAATCCGAGTCGATCATCGCAGAGATCACCTGCCCGCGATATCCCTTGCCCTCCGAAATCGCCCGGACGCGCGCCCGGAGATAACTCACGATTTTCTGTTTCATCGACGCATCGATCTCCCCGCCTGTCGCCAGCACGGGGGCCGCGGCACCAATGACACCGGTGGGCGCAAACCAGATCTCGTCCGTCATCGCGGAAATGAACGCCCCCGCAGAGAGTGCCTCGGAATTCACATAGGTCACTGTCTTGCCGGAAAACCGCTCCAGCGCCTCCATGATGTCAAACGTCACATCGAGCGCCCCCCCCGGAGTCTTCATGTCGAGCACGACGACATCGGCCCCTTCCTCAATCGCCTCCTTCAAACCACGTCGGATCACATACAGGATGGGCTTCGCAATCTCCTCACGGACCGGAATGACCACGACACGTTTGGGGGCGACCACGGATTGAGCGTGGGGTGCGGAAGCGGGGGCCGGCACCACCTCACCCGCCGGCTGAACCGCGCCCATCTCCTTCGCAGACGCATTTTCAGGCGCAGCCTCCTGCGCCATCGCTCCCAAAACGAAGGCCAAAATGCCCGTCAGACAGGCGCCCGGGAAAAAACTGCGAAGAAGTCGCGGCATTGAGCCCAGCATGGTCGACGATACCGCGTTGTGCAAGTGCCACGGTGAACGAAAATCACCTGGAATTTCCACAAATCCGTTGGCCACCCGGGATTTCCCCGCCTTACTGATGGGCACCATGGAAGCTGTTCCCTACCTCGGAGAAAACCTGACGCGGTGGCGTGTTGGCAACTCCACGTTTCTTGCGATGCCCGAACGGGGGGCGCGCCTGATGAACTGGAATGTGACACTTGCCGACGGCTCCGTACGGGATGTCCTCTACTGGCCGGAACTCACATCTCTCGATGACTTTCACAAGGTGCGTGGCGGAAACCCCATCCTTTTCCCGTTCAACGGACGGACCTTCGACCGGGGCGACATCCATTTCTGGCGCGCTCCCGACCAGGTTCGCCGGCCCATGCCGATGCACGGCATCGCGCGACAAGGGAAATTTGATGTGCGGCACGCCACCGAACGGGGTTTCACCGCTGTGCTCCTGCCCGACGCAGAGGCCCGATCAGCCTATCCCTACGACTACGAATTTGCCGTCGTCTACCGTTTCGCCTCCCTGGGACTGACCTGCGAGTTTGTGCTTTCCAATCACGACACCCGCCCGATCCCCTGGAGCGCGGGACATCACTTCTACTTTACGCTCCCTTGGACAGAGGGTCTCACCCGCAACGACTACGCCATCCGCATCCCCGCAACCAAACGGTTGAGACAGGATACCGCCACCGGTCAGCTGCAACCAGGCCCCGAACTGCACCGGGAGGAGCGCCTCAGCCAGCCTTTGCTTATCGATACCCAGCATCTGGGACTCAAAACCAATGAGGTGCTCTTCGGGCCCGTTGAAACGCCTGGCGATGTGACGATCAGGATCGGCCAGGAGAAAAAGCCAGATCCCGAGGCGACATTTGTCACATGGACGTCGGACGACAGTGCTCCTTTCTACTGCGTCGAACCGTGGATGGGGCCACCCAACGCAATCGAAAACAAAATCGGCCTCCACTGGGTCCAGCCCGGGCAAAGCCAGAGCTTTGCGGTCGAGATCAGGATCCGGTAATCACTGGGCGAAAAACGCCCGCTTCCGATAGGGCGTGAAGTCATCCGGACACCGGGTGGCCTCGAATGCAGCTACCTGCAATTCCCGGGTTACCAACAAGTGTCCACGAGCGTCTTACTAGAAGTTCGTCCGGTCCACACTGATCCTCCAACCACCTTTTCCAACACACTCCCGACCATGTCCCCCGCATCCCTTGTCTGCCGCAGGCTCCTTTCCGCCCTCGGCTTGCTTAGCATACTGTTTTCGTTCGCTTCCGCCCAGCAGCCTCCTCAGTCCTCCAATGAAAGAGGCTCACAGGAGGACGGCACCTCCCGCCGGGAGCGTCGCTCCAATCTCTCAATGGAGGAAATCCGTCAGCGCATGTCGACCGCCCTGAAGGAGCAGTTCAAGGTGACCAATGATGAGGAGTGGGCCCTGATCTACGACCGAATCACGAAGGTCCAGGAGCTTCGTCGCAGCACGATGCCAATCGGCGCCTTCATGGGACGATTCATGGGGGCATCTTCTGGAGGCGAGAGCCATTCCAGCCGGTCTCGCGGTTCGATGCCGACCGGAATGTCCAGCCCAGAGGTCGACGCACTTTCCGCGGCCATTCGCAACAACGCCACGTCTGCCGATCTCAAGGCCCGCCTCGAAAGGCTGCGGGAGGTGAGAAAACAGAACGAAGTCAAACTTGCCGCCGCACAGGATGAACTCCGCGCGATCCTCGACATTCGCCAGGAGTCCATCGCGGTCCTCATGGGCCTCCTGCCCTAGCAGGAAGCCGCCACGCGCTCCATGCCCACTGCCGACACCTCGCGTGTCATTCCGGACGTCTTGGTCCGGATGATCGCTTCCCGCCAACTGACTGAAACCGACGCGCGCGCCTTCCTCGCAGCAAAAGGCGACGCATCATCGGCCTCTGAGGACAACGTTCTGCGCTGGCTTGCCGGCGAATACGGCCTCGCGTTCAGCTCCCTGGAGGACGTCCAACCCGAAAAGGACCTGCTGGCACTTTTCCCCGCACGCCTGCTGTTGCGCGACGAACTTCTGCCACTGCGGCGTCATGGGGAAACCGTGGAAATCGCGACCTCCCGCCTTTTCTCGTCGCGAGGGCTGGACGGCCTGAAGACCATCACCGGCCTCCGCCTCACGCCGGTGCTCGCCCCCGGCGAGGTCATTCAGCGCGAATTGAAAAAGCGCCTGGGAGTGGGCGCGGACACGATCGGAATTCTCGATGACGAGACGGCCGTTCAGGTGGTGGATGACGACGGCACCGGCGACGGCAACCTCGACAACGCAGCCGAGGACGCCTCGATCATCCGCTTCGTCAACCAGGTCCTCAAGGACGCGATCGAACTGCGCGCTTCGGACGTCCACCTCGAGCCCTTCGAGAATGAGCTTCGCATCCGATACCGGATCGACGGCGTTCTGCAGGACGTGCCGGTGCCGGCCCAGATCAAACGTTTCCAGCCGGCAATTGTCGCCCGCGTAAAGATTCTCAGTCATCTGAACATCGCCGAAAAGCGCCTGCCCCAGGATGGACGCATCAAGGTGAGGATCGACGCAGCCGAGGTTGATATCCGCGTCTCCATCATCCCGATGCTTCACGGCGAAGCGGTGGTCATGCGGCTCCTGCGACAGAATGCATCCCTGCGCGGCGCGCGTGAACTCGGCATGGCGGCACGTGAACTGGCCTGTCTCCAGCGGGTGCTGCAACTGCCCCACGGCATCGTGCTGGTCACCGGCCCGACCGGAAGCGGCAAGACGTCCACCCTCTACACCGCCCTCCAGGAAATCAACGACTCGGAACGCAAGATCGTCACCATCGAGGATCCGATCGAATATCAGTTGCGCGGCGTCAACCAGATACAGGTCTCCGAGAAATCGGGTCTCACCTTCGCCCGCGGCCTGCGATCGATCCTGCGTCACGATCCGGATGTGATCCTGATCGGTGAAATCCGTGATCAGGAAACCGCCCAGATCGCCGTCCAGGCTTCGCTGACGGGTCACCTGGTCTTCTCGACCCTGCACACCAATGACGCCCCGGGCGCAATCACGCGCCTGGTCGACATGGGCGTCGAGCCCTATCTGGTTGCCTCCTCCCTTGAAGCCGTCCTGGCGCAACGTCTGGTGCGCCTCCTCTGTCCGCATTGCAGACAGGCCGACACGGGGCCGACGGCCACGGCTTTCAAGGTCAGTCTGGGACTCGCCAGCGACGCCCCTGTCTACAAGGCTGTCGGCTGTCGCGAGTGCCGCCAGACCGGCTACCATGGACGCCGCGCCATTTTCGAGTGGATGGACACCAACGCCGAGATCCGTCAGCTGATCCTGCAGAACGCCTCCAGCGATCTCCTGCGTGCAGCAGCCATGCGGAGCGGCATGCGCACCCTTGCGGAAGACGGACGTCGCCTTGTCCAGGACGGCCTGACGACCATCGACGAGATTCTCAGCGTATCACCGTCAAATGAGGTTTCCGCCGTCGGCGCAACCGCCGCATCCTGATGCCCGCATTCACCTACAAGGCATTGCAGTCGGATGGGGCCGTCGTTGAGGGCGTGCTCGATGCGGGCGGACGCCAGCAGGCACTGCGTCAGATCGAGGGACGCGGGCTCAAGACGGTCCGCCTGACAGAAATGGCACAGACGGCCGCTCCGGAACCGCACCGCGCGAAACAAACGCGGCACGGCGCAAACGGATCCGCGCCGGCGCGGGACGGCAAGGCAACCGCGGAGTCTCCCGTGGAGAAACCGGCCGGGCTGTCGTGGGGCCGCCCGGGAAAAATCACGCCGCGGATGCTGGAGAACTTTACCCGCCTTCTCTCTAGCCTGCTCGCAGCGGGGGTTCCCTTCAGCCGCGCACTGGTCATTCTTCATCGCGAGGCGGTAGCCCCGGTCGCCAAGGCCAAATGGAAGGAACTCCACGATCTGGTTGTCGACGGCATGTCGCTATCCTCCGCGATGGCCCGCTCGCCGGAAACATTTCCCCGTGTCTACGTCGCCATGGTGGAAGCAGGCGAAACCGGCGGATTCCTCGACCTGGTGCTCGCGCAGATCGCGGATTTCCAGGCCCGCGAAAAGGAACTGAAATCCAAGGTCGTCGCCGCCCTCATCTACCCCGCAGTCCTTCTCGTCCTGGCGATTGCCGTCATCATCTTCCTCCTGGTTTTCTTCATCCCGAGGTTTCAGCTCGTGTTCCAGGGATTCAACGCCGAGTTGCCCCTGATCACCCAGATCATTGTCAGCATCAGCGGAGTGATTCGTGGATACGGGGTGTTCGTCGCGGGGGGCATTGCGGCACTTGCACTGGTCCTCCGGGGCTGGTTCAAGTCGGAACGCGGTCGCCGCACCTGGGAAGGCGCCCTGCTCCGGATTCCGGCGATCGGCCCGCTCATCGCCCAATACGCCATGGCGCGCTTCTGCCGCATGCTGGGCACCCTGCTCGGCGCGGGTGTCCCCCTGATCAACGGGCTGAACGTCGCACGCCGCTCCATCGGCAACCAGATCCTCGTCGATGCGGTCAGCGAATCGATCGACCGCGTGAAGGAGGGCCAGCCGCTCGGCACAAGCCTGGCAAAAAACCGATCCCTCTTTCCGGGCGCAGTGGTCGAGATGATCTCCGTCGCCGAAGAGAGCGGCCGGCTCGACAAGGAACTTGTGCGCGTCGCAAGCACCACCGAGTCGGACCTCGATCGCCAGCTGAAGACGGTGGTTTCCCTGGCGGAACCGCTGATGCTCTTCCTGATCGCCGCCTTTGTCGGCACCATCTTCATCGGCATGCTCATTCCCATTTTCTCACTCCAGGATCACATCAAATGATTTCATTTCCTTCCATGCGTACCTTCCCTTCCTCATCCCTTCGGTCCGTCCGCGCCTTCACGCTGGTCGAACTGCTCCTCGTGCTGGTCATCCTCGGCACCCTCGCCGCCCTCGTCCTCCCCAAGTTCACAGGGCGGACCGAGCAGGCACGCATCACCGCGACCCAGACCCAGATCGCCACGTTTGCAACGGCGCTCGATGCCTTCGAGGTCGACACGGGATCCTACCCGCTTGGCACGGGGGGGCTGCAATCCCTGGTGGTCGCACCCGGTGACATCTCCGGCTGGCGCGGTCCATACCTGAAGAGCGATATTCCGATGGATCCCTGGGGGCACGCCTACATCTACGAATTCCCGGGCAGAAACAATCCCTCGGGCTACGATCTCCGTTCGGCCGGACCCGACGGACAAATCAACACCGCGGATGACATCGTCAACGGCACGATTTCCGGCCGCTAGGCGCACCTCGCGGGCACGCATCGCCGGGTTCACACTGATCGAGCTCATTCTCGTCATGGCATTGCTAGCGATTGCCGCCAGCCTGGCGGCGCCGCAGATGGCATCGTTCTTCCGGGGACGCTCCCTCGACCAGGAAGCACGGCGGCTGCTTTCGCTGACTCACTACGCCCAGAGCCGCGCCGTGACCGAAGGCTATCCGATGCTGCTTTGGATCGACCCCTCGTCCGGGCAGTACGGCCTCGAGATCCAGTCCGGATTTGTTTCCGAGGACGATCGCGCCGTCCACTACGAGGCCGATCCCACCATCTCGCTGGAAACCATGGCCTCCACCGCTCCGGCACCCTACGAAGACGAGGGTGTCGCAAAACAAGACGCCCCCGAGGGAATTCTCTTCAGACCCGATGGCCTGGTGGATTCCTCCAGCCTCTCGCAGGTGATCCTTCGTCAGGGCGATCAACCAGCCATCGCCCTGCAGCTCATGCGAAATGGACTGGGCTTCGAGCTCACTCGTCCTGAGGAAACAGCCTCCCGACAGAATCCTGGAGGAATCATCCGTTGACCGATCACAACCAGGTCCTCGGCGCACGACCCGCGGCCTCCCGCTTGGCTCGGATTGCTGCGTTCACTTTGGCCGAGGTCCTCGCCTCGCTCATGCTGATGGCGGTGATTGTTCCCGTGGCCATGGAGGGCGTGAGCATCGCCAGCCGCGCAGGCACGGTCGGAAACCGGAAAGCCGTGGCGGCGCGGATCGCCCAGCGCCTTCTGAACGAAGCCGTGGCGACAGGGCAGGTGGGGATTACTTCGGGACAGACCGTCGAAGGCGAAGGCACCTATGAATGGCGCATGCAAACCGAGGCATGGGAGGTCGATGCCCTCGAACTGCTCACGGTTCAGGTCACCTTCAACGTCCAGGGCACCCCCCATGATCTGAGCGTCAGCACCCTCTACGATCCCGCAACCTCCGGCACGACGTCCGACGAAACGTCCGTTCTTTTCTGATGAGACGGACATGCACCACAATCTGCGGTCGCCCGTCTTCCGGATTCACACTGCTGGAAGTGATTCTCGCGATGGCTGTGGGTGCCATCGTCATTCTCGCCATCCAGAGCGTCTTCTTCGGCGCACTCCGCCTGCGCAACACCTCGGAACAGCGGACTGAGAGGGAGCTTTCGCTTTATCGCGCGCTCGATCTGATGAAGAAGGATTTTGCGGGCCTGATGCTGCCGGGAGGGGTGCTTGCCGCGGATTTCCAGACCGAGACCTCCTACAGCCTCGACTCCTCGGTTTCAGGCGAGCGCATCAGCGCGGAGTTTTTCACCGACTCGGGACTGATCGATGCCTTCACGCCATTCGCGGACGTCCAACGGGTCGCCTACTACCTGTCACCGTCCCCCGACTCGGACCAGCAGGAACTGGTCCGTACCGTCAGCCGCAACCTGCTCCCAACGGTCGAGGACAACCCAGAGATCCAGCCCCTTCTCGAAGGTGTCGAATCGGCCTACTTCGAATATTTTGACGGAAGCAGCTGGACGGAAACATGGGACAGTTCCGTCACCTCGTCCCTGCCCACCGCCGTTCGGCTGACCCTCCAGCTCTCGGGTGAACCGAATGCGTCGGTTGCGCCCGCGCCGATCGAAATGGTGTTCCCCATCTACGTAAGCCTCGGTGGCACGACAGCCGCCACGTTGGAGCCCGCGCAATGACTCCCGGCCACATGACCTTCTCCTCGCAGGCCGCACTCCGCGAACAGGGCTCCGTTTTGATCATCGTGCTCTGGGTCTGCTTCGGACTGGCCGCGCTGGTGCTCTACTTCGCGCAGTCCACAAGCGCGGAACTCCGCAGCTCCGACAACCGCGCCGTCACGATCTCCGCAGAGGCTGCGGTCGACGGCGGCGCCCGTTATGTGCAGTATGTGCTGACGCACTATGCGACAAACGGATCGCGGCCGCTTTCCTCCGACTACTACGCCGAGGAGGTACCGGTGGGTGACGCCAACTTCTGGCTGCTCGGGCGGGATCCCGATCTCGCGTATACGGATGAGCCGGTCTTCAACCTCGTCGACGAGGCTTCCAAGCTGAATCTCAATACCGCCACACGTTCCATGCTCGAGGCACTGCCAGGCATGACCATTGAACTCGCGGCTGCGATCATCGACTGGCGCGACAGCAATTTCGAGCCGACCGAGAATGGGGTCGAGGACGAAACCTACGCGCGGCTCGATCCGCCGCGACGGGCGAAGAATGCCCGCTTCGAAAGCGTGGATGAGCTCCGGCTCGTCTACGGCGCCACGATGCGCATCCTCCTGGGCGAGGACTCCAACCGCAATGGTGCGCTCGATCCGAACGAGGATGACGGCGATGCCACCGCACCCTTCGACGACCACGACGGCGTGCTCTCACCGGGAATCCTCGAATATGTCACGGTCTGGTCGCGTCAGCCCAGGACTCGCAGCGACGGCAGCCCCCGCATCAACGTCCAGCAGACGAATCAGCGCCAGAGGCTGACCCAGTTGCTGGCTTCCAAGCTGGGCGATTCCCGTGCCCAGGCCATCCTAAGTGCGGTCGGCGGAACGGCCCTCACCAGTGTCGCCGAATTCATGCTGCGGGGCCAGCTTACGGCAGCCGAATTTCAGCAGATCCACACCGACATCACCGGGAACGACACCACTGGACTGATCAACGTCAACACCGCTCCCGAAGCCGTCCTCGCCTGTATTCCCGGCCTCGATTGGGACAAGGCGCGCGCGATCACCGCCTACCGTTCGGCGCACACGGATACCCTTACCTCCTTTGCCTGGCTGCCCGAGGTGCTCGATCGCGCAACGATCATCCGGGCGGGCCGCTACCTGACGGACCAATCGTACCAATTTTCCGCCGACATCGTAGGTACCGGCCCGCACGGGCGCGGCTATTCGCGAGCCAGATTCGTTTTCGACACCAGCAAGACCTCTCCGCGCATTCTCTACCGCCAGGATCTCACTTCCTGCGGCTGGGCACTCGGGCCAACCTGGAGAGACCAGCTGAGGCACGCTCTCTACGCTTCAAGATGACGTTACGATTTCCCTCTCGTACGACCTCCCTGCTCAGTCTGGTTTTCGACCAGACGGGAATCCACGCCGCCCATGCATCCCTCGTGCGGGATCAGATCGAAACGCACCCGGTGGATCCGCTGTCGATCGACCTGAGGACGGGCGATCCGACCGCGCTGGGTAAACAGCTCGGAGCTCATTTGGACCAGGCGGGGATCAGGGAAAAACGATGTATCGTCGCTCTCCCCACGGAGTGGTTCATGACGGTGTCGACCGCACTGCCCGATCTGCCCCAGGCGGATCTGGACAGCCTGCTTCAGATCGAGGCCGAGGGGGGATTCCCGTGCGAAGGCGACGAACTGCATACGGTGCGCTCAACACAATCGCTCGGCGGCAGGACCGTGATGACTCAACTGGCCGTGCGCACCTCGGACATCAGCCGCATGACCGACCTGCTCGCATCCGCGGGCCTGAGGCCTCTGCGCTACACCATTCAATCCGCAGCCCTGCCGGAGGCACTTGCCGAACCGGACAAGGGAGTCCTTTCCCTGCTGCTCTCGGAAACACCCCCCTCTCTGATCGTGGGCGCCGGCAACGGGATCTCCGCCCTGAGGTCCCTGCCATCCACGCTCGATGAACCTGCTGCCGTGGCCAGGGATGTGCGCATCTCGTTCGAGGAAAGTCTGGATCCTGTGAAAGCGAGCCTGCGCCGCATCCGCATCCTTGGATCCCCCCGAGATTGCCAGGCCGTGGAGTCGAACCTGGCGACCTGGGGATCAAGCCTGTCCATTTCACTCGAAAGCCAGGAATGGTCCCCCGCACAGAGCGCCGCAGCCCTCGCCCGGTTGGGGCTGCAGGCAATCGCATCACTACCCAACTTCCTGCCTCCCACCCCCAGCCGGTGGGAACGAATTACGCGAGGCTACAACGGAAGGCGGCTTCGGCTGGGCGCCGCCTTGGGTGCGGCCGCGCTCATGGCGGTTGTCGCGGCGTTCGCCTGGCGGGAGTACGAGGCGTGGGGGCTCCGCGACCAATGGATGCAAATCAAGCCGCAAGTCGACGACCTCGAAGGCCTGCAGGCGAGAATCCGCGAGTTTCGTCCCTGGCATGACACCTCATATCGCACCCTCAACGTTCTCCGCCTCGTGACCGATGTTTTTCCGGAGAATGGAACCGTCACCGCCAAATCCTTCGAGATCCGCAATCAATCGTCCGTGACAGTGACGGGGGTCACACGCGACAACACCGCACTTCTTGCCTCGCTCGAAAAACTGCGCCAGCGGCCCGAGGTGTCCAGCCTCAAGGTCGAGCAGATACGGGGAAAGTCTCCGGCACAGTTCACCTTCACGTTCCATATCGTGCGCACACCCGAATCATGAGCGCTCCTCCTCGCCAACGCATCCTGATCATCGCGGCTGCCGCTCTGGTGGGACTCTTCCTGCTCGACAGGCTTGTGGTCACGCCATTGACGCAACACTGGAACGCACGCACCCAGGAGATCGCCACGCTGAAAAAGTCGATCGCATCCGGTACCGGCGTGATAGAGCGGGCGAGCCGCACACAGCAGGTCTGGAAGGAAATCCAGGACGGCTCGCTTCCCAAGGACGCCGCAAGCGCGGAACAACTCGTGCTCACCTCGTTCGATCAATGGGGCCGTGCGAGTCGCACCGAGATTTCCTCGATCAAACCCCAGTGGAAACGCGGGGCAAACTCCCGCTACTCACTGCTCGAATGTCGCGTGGACGCCAGCGGCTCACTGGCCAACCTGGTGCACCTGCTCTACGAGGTGGAAAAATCTCCTCTCGCCCTGCGCATCGACACCGTTGAGTTCACAAGCCGCGATGACCAAGGGCAGCGCCTCTCCCTCGGGCTTACGGTGAGCGGGCTCCGGCTCGCTCCTCTGGAGGCAAAGCCATGATGCCCCTTTTCCGCACAACGCACCGGCCTCCTTCCGCGTCGCGCCAGACAGGTTCCGCAACCTGGACCCGTGCGCTCATCCTCACCGTCGCGCTCCTGGCAGCCGCTGGCGTCAGGCTTCCGGCACAGTCCCGCGCCGACCGGCGCTCGCGAAGCGCAGCGAGCCAGCCCGCCGACCCGTTCGACGCCTTTCGCACCATCGGCGAACGCAATATCTTCGACCCCAACCGTCAGCCCCGCATCCGGCGCGATTCCTCCACCGACGTTGCGACGCCGTCCGATGAGGTGATCTCGTTCGTGGGCACGCTTCAGTACGAAAAGGGCCTGTTCGCCTTCTTCGACGGGAGCGATCCACGCTACCGCACGACGCTTCCAATCGGAGGAGGCATCGCCGGATTTTCCATCACCCAGATTGCGCCCCGGAGCGTCTCCCTCTCTGCAAAGGACCGACTGCTCACACTGCGAATGGGGGAATCGCTCCGGCGGCGGGAAGGCTCAGACTGGTCCGTGAGCATGCTCGCCCAGCCTCTCGGAGATGCCGCCGCCACATCCGCAGCTGCTCCCTCCCGCCCCGACCCAAACGTCGTCCCCAGCGACGCCTCCGCAACCCTGCGCCGCCTCATGGAGCAGCGCCAAAAACAGCTTAAGGAATGAAAACTTCGCTCCCATCCCAGAGCCTCCGGCTCGCCACCCTCCTCCTTGCCCTCGCGTGCAGCGTTGGCGGCCAGACGCCGGCGACACCCGCCGCCGCTCCAGCCGCCACGCGTACCGGGGACGTCCCTCCTGGTCCCTCCTATCCTCAGGACGGCACGCTCCGATTCAATTTTCGAGGCGCTCCGCTCGAGAACGTGCTCAACTACATGAGCGACGCCGCGGGGTTCGTCATCATCCTGGAGACACCAGTCCGCGGCACGGTTGACATGTGGAGCGCCCAGCCGGTTTCGAAAGCGGAGGCCATCCAGCTTCTAAATCTCGCGCTGAACAAGAACGGCTACACGGCAACCCTGCAGGGCAGAAACCTGATCATCGCCTCCAAGGACGAGGCAAAAAAGAAGAATCTTCCCATACGCACAGGCAACGACCCCAGGGAAATCCCGGCAAATGCGGAAATGGTCATGCAGGTCATTCCCCTCCGGTACATCACCGCCTCCAAGGTTGCCACGGACATCGCCACACTCATTCCCTCCAGCGCCACCGTCACGGCCAACGAGGACAGCAATTCCCTCGTCGTCACCGACACCAATCTAAACGTCCGCCACATCGTCGAGATCGTTTCCGCCCTGGATCTTTCGATACAGAGCGACGCCGCCATGCGGATTTTCAAGCTGCACAATGCGGACCCCAAGGAAATGGCCGATCTGATCACACAGCTTTTCCC
>JAGOJU010000091.1 GCA_017994935.1 Opitutaceae bacterium | reverse complement strand
GCGCCATGCCGGCGGCAAGAAGCCACGGCCCAAACTGCCGGCCCAGTTCCAGGGTCCATGCCCTGCGTTCCTCCTCGAGATGGGAGAGTGGCACCGGGCCACCGGGTTCAGCGGGCGGGCGACCGTCCGGTGTGGCGCCCGATATGGCATCGAGCACCGCGGAGGCCTTGAGCGTGGTGGATTCGCCGAAGGCTTTCTCGATGGCGACACCGCTTACCCTGACAGCGATGCGCCCGTCGGATTCACGATAGTCCTGGTATTTTGCGCTGATTGAATCCTCCGCACGTGCAACGCCAAGATGCAGCCCCGTGACCAGGGAAACGATCGAAGCGCTCCGAATCCGGATCGCCCGGCGGGAAAAACATGGCGGCGAGGGCATCGGAGCGCAGTTTCGCAATCGGCCGTCCCTGCGAAAGCGGCCAACGGTAACAGCCCTGTTACTGCGAGCGACGTCGCGGTTGGTTTCGCTGATTGCCCGACTGCGTTTGCAACCTTTCCTGTGGGATCCGGAAACCCGGAAACCCGGATGCCCGCCCGGTTACCTGCCCTTGGGAGAAAGCTTTTCCAGTGCCGACTTTGAAACGGCATTTTCCGCGGCGTCGAAGCGGATCAGGGCGGTCGGATCCATGAGACGGATGTCGGAAACCAGCCGTTCGTAGTTTGCGACCTTGGAGTGTGCGACGTAGAGCATCGCGTTCCGTTCCTCATCCGTCCTGTAGCCAGGCGTGAGCTGGAGCGCTGCCAGCTTTTCGGCGCTCGACCTGTAGAAGGGCAGGGCAGACTGCTCGATCCAGTCGGCCAGCTCCGTCGTGTTTCCGCCCTTCCTGATTTTACCGAAGAGCACCGCCTGCTGACGGCGGATTGCCACTTCGGTCGCGTGCAGGGTGGGGCCGTAGGCACGCTCGAGGGCGAGGCGTTCACGAAAGAGGTAGTCGTAGCGAGGAGCGAGGGCGACCCCCGCGGCGCAGAGTGCGGTCGTTGCGCCGAGCGCGATCAGCATCCGACCTTTCTGGCGCAGGGCGCGGATTTTAGGATTTGGAGGAAGTGCCAGTATGCAGCCGAGTCCGAATCCCGACACGAAGCCCCCGATATGGGCCGCGTTGTCGATGCGCGGTTGAATAAGGCCGTACAGCAGGTTGTAGCCGGCGAAGAAGAGGACACTCCTCAGGACCGGGCGGAGGACGACCGATGGCGTGGAGGCCTTCTCCTTGAGCATGAATCCGAGAAGCATGCCGTAGACCCCGAAAACGGCGCCGGAGGCCCCTGCGCTCCAGGTCCGGTCCTGGTGCCAGAGCAGGGAGGAGAAGCCGGAGAGAAGCCCGCTCGACAGGTAGGCGAGGGCGAACGGCAGGCGACCAAGCAGACGTTCCACCACGCGGCCGGCGTCGAGGAGCGCCCACATGTTGAATGCGAGGTGGATGAGGCCGTAATGCACGAACATCGCCGTGACGAGCCGCCACCATTCCCCCTGTGTTGTCGCGGCCCCATTGTTCGCCGCGAACTCGATGTACGGCCGCATGCTGGCGGTCTCGACCCAGCCGGCGCCCATAAAACCCATGACGACAAAGGCGAGGACATTCAGGGCGATCAGCATCGACGTGACACTGTGCCACGGGCTCGCGGCCTGCGGAAGGGAATCGAGGCTGTCGTGGAACCGGGAGAGTTCCTTGAAGGCGTGGTCCGTATCTCCGGGAAGGGCATTGCGGATGGCGGCCGCGTCTTCGGCGGAATCGCACGTGAAACGAAGGGTGCGGCGGCGGCGGGGATCCGGTGTGTCACCGGCATCGAATTCAATGCTGCGGGCGCCGCCGCGAAGATTTTTTATCTCGGACGACGTGAAAACCCTCTGTGTCTGGCGGGGAAACACGGCATTGGTCTTGCCCCTGAGTTCAAGGATGGGCTCCGTCGGATGAATCTCGACCTCGCCGCGTCCAATCAACTCCATGCTGCGGAAGCTGAAGAAGCTTCCAAAGTCGACGGAGTAGGTGGCCGGTTTCACGTGCCGTGGTCCGCTGTCATTCATATGACGGGGAACATGCTCAAGCGGAACCGGGAGGCGACAGGCTCACGATGGTGGCTCCCCACGAGCCGCTGGTGTCATCGCCCGAACGATACGAACACACAAGCGGGGATTTTTTCAGAAGGGCGTGCACGGTGGTGCGCAGGGTGCCGGTACCTTTGCCATGAATGATACGCACGGTTAGGATATTGCGTGTCCTGCAGGCTTCGAGGTAGGCGGGAATCAGTTCGCCGAGATCGCGAGGCCGAAACGTGTGAAGGTCCAGTTCATCCGTGATGGGAAGCGTCACTGGCGCTTCGGCGGGGTCTGGCGTGAAACGCATGAGTCCGCGGGAATTTGTGGAGGGGATTGTGCCGCCCGGCGAGGTCAGGAAACGGGTGGCACGGGCAGGTCATCCACGGAGCCGCCGCCTTGGGCATCCTGCTCCTCCTCGGTTTCCACAATGCGCGCAATGCTGAGAAGCCTGTCGCCTTCCGCGAGGGTGAGCAGTTTCACGCCCTTTGCGCCGCGATTGGTTTCGCGGATGTCCTTCACCGGACAGCGGATGCTCTGTCCCTTGACGGTCAGGAGCATGATTTCGTCGTTGTCCTTCACGCTGAGTGCACCCGCGAGCTTGATGGATCCGTCCTCCGGCAGGTCGATGGCCCACACACCGCTGCCGCCGCGATTGATGAGCCGGTAGTCCTCGAAACGTGTGCGAACGCCGAGACCGGCTTCGCTGGCGACCAGGAATTTGGCGGCGTGATCGACCACTTCGATGCATTGGAGGTAGTCGCTCTCCAGCTTGAAACGCATGCCGGTGACGCCCCCCGTGGCGCGCCCCGTGGGGCGGAAAAGATCGTCGCCGGTTTCAGGATCGCGTTCGCGGAAGCGGACTGCGAGGCCCTGATGGGAAACGAGAATCAGTTCGTCGTCGCCTGTGGTGAGCACGGTGTCGATGACGGTGTCGCCCTCCGCGAGGTTGATTCCGATCAATCCGCTCTCGCGCGTCGCGTTGGTGAAATCCGACAAGGCGCTCTTCTTCACTATCCCCCCCTTGGTGGCCATCACCAGGTAGCGGTCGGCGGAGAAATCCTGCACGCAGAGCATGGAGGCGATCTTCTCGCCCTCCTCGAGCCGCAGAAAGGAGGAGACCGACTTGCCCTTCGACGTGCGGTTGCCCTCGGGAACGTCGTAGACCTTGTTGGCCAGGCATTGTCCCTTGGTGGTGATGAAGAGGATGTAGTCGTGAGTGCTGGCGGTGAAGAGCCGTTCGACAAAATCGTCCTCGTAGGTCTCGGTGCCGATGACGCCCTTGCCGCCGCGCTTCTGCGAACGGTACTCCGCGACGGGTGTGCGTTTGATGAAGCCGAGGTGGGAAACGGTGATCACGCAGCCCTGGTTCGGAATGACGTCCTCCATGCGGAAATCGCCGAGGGCGCCAATGATCTCGGTGCGGCGGGGCGAAGAGTATTTTGCCCGCATCTCAAGCAGCTCCGCCTTGAGGATCGCGTTCAGCTTCTCGGCCGACTCGAGGATGCTGCGCAGCTCCTCGATCAGCTTGATGAGTTCAAGGTATTCGGCCTCGATCTTGTCGCGCTCGAGCCCGGTGAGCTGGTAAAGGCGAAGTTCCAGGATGGCGATGGCCTGGCGTTCCGAGAGCGGGTATTTCGCCATCAGTTTCTCCCGGGCGTCGTCGCGGCTGGAGGAGGAGCGGATGATGCGGACAAAGTCATCGAGGTTGTCGAGGGCGATCTTGTATCCCTCGAGAATGTGGGCGCGATCCTCGGCTTCGCGCAGGCGGAACTGGGTGCGGCGGGTGATGACCTCGCGGCGGTGCTCGAGATAGCACTCGATCAGTTCCTTGATGTTCATCTGCTTCGGGCGCTTGTGGTCGAGCGCGAGCAGATTGACGCCGAACGAGGATTCGAGGGCGGTCTTTTGAAAGAGCTGGTTGATGACGACGCGGCTCTGTTCGCCGCGCTTCAGTTCGATGACGATACGGGTGTTTTCGTCGGATTCGTCGCGAAGGTCGCGAATACCCTCGATCTGTTTCTCACCGACGAGTTCGGCGATGCGGGAAACGAGGTTGGAGCGGTTCACGTTGTACGGGATCTCCGTGATCACGATCTGCTCCATGCCACCCTTCAGTTCCTCGGTGTGCGCCTTGCCCCGGATGCGGACGATGCCCCGGCCGGTGCGCAGGTAGCTGTCGATGCCATCGCGGCCCGCGATGACACCGCCGGTGGGAAAGTCGGGTCCGCGCACGATCTGGACAATCTCGTCGAGCGAGACGCCGGGGCGGTCGATAATGGCGCAGGTGGCGTCGATGATCTCGTTGAGATTGTGCGGCGGGATGTTGGTCGCCATGCCGACCGCGATGCCGGTCGAGCCGTTGAGCAGCAGGTTGGGCAGGGCCGCGGGCAGGACCGTGGGCTCGGTGGTTTCCTCGTTGTAGTTGGGGACGAAGTCGACGGTTTCCTCGTCGAGATCACGCAGCAGGTCCTCGGCGATCGCGGCGAGCCTGGACTCCGTGTACCGGTAGGCGGCGGGCATGTCGCCGTCGACCGAACCGAAATTTCCCTGGGGATCGATCAGCGGGTAACGGACCACCCAGGTCTGGGCGAGGCGGACGAGGGTGTCGTAGACGGAGGCATCGCCGTGCGGGTGATAGTTGCCGAGCACCTCTCCGACCACCTTTGCGCACTTGTTGAAGCTGCGGTTGTGGAGCAGGCCGAGACGCAGCATCGCATAGAGGATGCGACGCTGCACCGGCTTGAGGCCGTCCCGGGCATCCGGCAGGGCGCGGGCCACGATGACCGACATCGAATAATCGATGTAGGCCGTCTGCATGATGTCGGTGATGTTGGCCGTGAAAAGTTTCTCGTTGGACGCGTACATGAAAAGTGGAAGGGAGGTTGAGCGCGGAGAGGAGGCTGCGGAGCGAGGGAGGATTGGGCTTCGCGTCTCCGTGTCCCCGTGCGGTTGCGCCTGCGCTCAGACGTCGAGATACTGGACGTTGAGGGCGTTGTCCTCGATGAACTGGCGGCGCGGGGGCACCTCATCGCCCATGAGGAGGGTGAAGAGTGCGTCGGACTTGGCGGCGTCGTTGATGGACACCTTTAGCAGCCTGCGTTTCTCCGGATCCATGGTCGTTTCGAAGAGCTGCTTCGGGTTCATTTCCCCAAGGCCCTTGTACCGCTGGATGCTCAGGCCCTTGCGCCCGTTGGCGCGGATCTGGGAGACGATGTCGAGCGGGGAGTGCAGTTCGATGCGATTTTCGGATTTCTGTCCCGGGTTCTCCACCATGAGAAAACGGGACTCCTCCGTCCTGCCAAACCGCCGCACGTCCAGTCCGGAGGCTGCAACGGCGTTCAACAGCTTGGACATTTCGGTGCTCTCGAAGATCTCGTGCACGGTGATGCGTCGTGCGGGCGCTCCTGCCTTCCGGTCGTTGCCTTGGGATGGCTCGGTCGAATCGGAGAGACCTGCGTCGAGGTCGTGCTGTTGCACGAACTGGGCGCGGGCATGCTCGTCGTTCAGGAATTCGTGGTTTTCCCTGTTCCCCTCGCGGATGCGGGCGATGTACCGGGGCAGGGCGCGTGTGGCGGGATCGTGGCTGCCGAGGTACTCGGCGAGGTCGACACCGTAGCGGGTCACGCCCGCACCGAGCTTTTCCAGGGCGGCCAGGGATTCCACGATCCTGTCGATCTGCTCGGGTGAAAAGACGTGCTGGTCCTTCAGGCGGGTGAGGGTGACGTCCTCTGATCCCAGTTCCAGGAGGATGCGGTTGAGCTGTTCGTCATTGTCGACGTATTGCTCGCGTTTCTTGCGCTTGATCTTGTACAGGGGTGGCTGGGCGATGTACACGTAGCCGCGCTCGATGAGCCCGCGCATCTGCCGGAAGAGAAAGGTCAGCAGAAGCGTGCGGATATGGGAACCGTCGACATCCGCGTCCGTCATGATGATGATCTTGTGGTAGCGGGCACGCTCGACGTTGAATCCGCCGACGGCTTCATCGCCTTCCCCTATGCCCGTGCCGCAGGCGGTGATGAGCGTGCGGATTTCCTCGTTGGCGAGGACCTTGTCGATGCGGGCCTTCTCGGTGTTGATGAGTTTTCCGCGCAGCGGGAGGATGGCCTGGAAACGGCGATCACGACCCTGCTTGGCCGAGCCGCCGGCGGAATCGCCCTCGACGATGTAGAGTTCGGTCATCGCCGGATCGCGTTCGGAACAGTCGGCGAGCTTGCCGGGCAGGCCGCCGCCGGAGAGCGCTCCCTTGCGCACGGTTTCACGCGCCTTGCGGGCGGCCTCGCGGGCGCGGGCGGCGTTGAGGGTCTTGTCGATGATGCGTTTGCCGACCGCGGGATTGGCCTCGAGGAAGAACTTCAGCTTTTCGCCGACAATTCGTTGCACGATGCCGTCGACTTCGCCGTTGGAGAGCTTCGTCTTCGTCTGGCCCTCGAAGCGGGGCTCGGGGACCTTTACGCTGATGACGGCGGTGAGCCCCTCGCGAACGTCGTCGCCCGTGATGGAAGGGTCCTTCTCCTTGATGAGATTGTTGGATCGCGCGAACGTGTTGATCACGCGCGTCAGCGCCGTACGAAAGCCGCTGAGATGGGTGCCTCCCTCCAGGTTGTAGATGGAGTTGGCGTAGGCGAAGACCTGGTCGTTGTAGCTGTCATTGTACTGCATCGCCACATCGACAACGATGTTCGGAAGGCTGGGATTGATCTCGTTGGGCACGTTGTCGCCGAACGTGATCGGCTTGTCGTGCACGACATTCTTGTTGGTGTTCAGGAAGCGGACGAATTCGGTGATGCCTTCCTTGAAGAAAAAGGCGTCGGTCTTCTGCGCGCGTTCGTCGTTCAGCTCGATGCGGATGCCGGGATTGAGAAAAGCCAGCTCGCGCAGGCGCTTGGCCAGGATGTCGTACTGGAATTCCCGCGTCACCTTGAAGATTTCGGGGTCGGGCTTGAACGTGATTTTTGTCCCGGTGCGCTTTGTATCGCCGATGACCTGCATCTTTTGCGTCGTGATGCCTTGGGCGAAACGCATCTGGTAAACCTTGCCGTTGCGGCGGACCTCGGCCTCGAACCACTCGGAAACGGCGTTGACGCACTTGGCGCCTACCCCGTGAAGACCCCCGGAAACCTGATAGGCGCCCTTGCCGAACTTGCCGCCGGCATGGAGGTTTGTGAGCACGAGTTCCAGGGCCGGGATCTTGTAAACCGGATGAATGTCAACCGGAATGCCGCGGCCGTCGTCTTCAACCGAGCATGAGCCGTCGAGATGAACGGTCACCCTGACGATCGTTGCGAACCCGGCGAGCGCCTCGTCGATGGAGTTGTCCACGACCTCGAAGACGCAGTGGTGGAGACCGCGCTCGTTGGTGTCGCCGATGTACATGTCCGGCCTTTTTCGCACCCCTTCCAGGCCCTCCAGCTTCTGGATTTTTGATGCATCGTAGTCAGCCGCGCCGGCCTGTGCTTTGGAAATATTTTGATCGTCTAGGGAATCGGACATGTGGCGGAGAAAAGGTGAAAACAGGTGTGGAAAATTGCATCTGAAAACGAAGGCCGGGACAACGTCTTTTTCCCGTTTCTGCCATCTGGATTTGAGGTTGTTTCGGGTTCGGACGGAGGGTATCCCGGCGCGAAGTGCTCATTTTGGGTTGCGAACCCAAGATTTTGCAGAAGCCTCGGCTCGGTGAAGCTATCGGTGAAAGTCGATTATGCCTGTCGGGTGCTGACCCATATGGCCCGATTGCATGGGACAAACTCGCTGGCTCACATTGAGCAACTTGCTCGCATTGAGGCAGTACCGGCCAATTACCTTGTTCAGATCCTGACAGAACTGCGCAATGGCGGCCTCATCGTCAGCCGCCGTGGCAAACAGGGTGGCTATGCCCTCTCTCGCCCCCCCGAGGAAATCAACCTCTACGATATCGTGAAAGTCATTGAGGGCGATTTGCTTGAGCTCAACACCTCCAGCGTTGGCCAGTCTGGGCGCAGGGTCACCCAGATCTGGCGTGAGGTGCGCTCCAAGTTGGAGGAAAACTGCAGACGTTATACGCTCGACAAGTTTGCCTCCAGGGTTGCCGACGAAATGTACTACATCTGATGGATGCCCAAACACCTGATGAGATGATTCCCGACACCGCAATTGCGCCATGACGCCCCTGCTTGAGAAACTGCTGATCCTCCAGGGACGCGATCGTCGACGGCTGGAGTTGGAGAAGGAATTGAAGGCGGTTCCGGGGGATATTGAAGCGATCGAGCGGAAAATTCAGGCGGAGCGATCCGCGATTGAGGCCGCCAAGCTCGACTGGCAGAAGCTCGAATCCCGCAGGAAGGACCTCGAGAACGAAATCGCCATCGCGGAGCAGAAGCTGGCGAAATATCGCACGCAGCAGATGGAGGTCCGGAAGAATGACGAGTTTCGGGCGCTGGGGCACGAAATCGAGACGGTCGAAGGGCAGATTGGGGCGCTTGAGGAAACGGAATTGAGCGTGCTTTACGAGATTGAGGCGGCCAAAGCCAAGTTTGCGGCTGCGGAGAAGGAGATGAAGAACAATATCTCCGGGTATGAGGCACGCATCCGATCACACCGGGATCGCGAGGCCGTGCTGACCGCCGAACTCGAAACAGCGCGTGGCGAGGTCGCCTTGGCGCGTACTCCGCTTGGCGACCAGATGCTGCGAGTATACGATCGGATTGCGATGAGGCACATGCCGGTGTGTGTTCCGGTGTCCGGTGGAAAATGTGGCGGCTGTCACCTGAAGGTTTCCTCCGAGGTCGAATCGGCTATCCGACTCAAGGCCGATCCCAATGGGCAGATGCCGGTGTGCGATCAGTGCGGGCGGATCGTCTACGTGGAGTAGGGGCGGGCCAGGGGATGGCTGAAGGGCCGAGGTGGCACCTTGGGTCGGGCCTAGGTTCGCCCGGAGGAGATGGCTGATTTTTCAGCGTAGCCGTGGCTTGCCTTTCGTGCCGCGCGGAATCATGTCTGCTTTTCCGCGGTTGGCGGCTCGAACGCGGTTTTGGTTTTGGGGCCTAGTCGTCGCTCCAGGTTCTTTGATCCCATGCGGGCGGGTAATGCCGCCCGCTGACATGCAGTCCTGGAGAGGAAAGTCCGGACACCGCAGGGCACGATGCCGCACGAGCTTCACGGCAAGTGCGGGCGTCACGTTTCAAGGCGTGGCGACGGAAAGTGTCACAGAAACTCAAACCGCCCGGTGAAACTTCGGTTTTGCCCGGGCAAGGGTGAAAAGGTGGGGTAAGAGCCCACCGCGCCGACAGCAATGGAGGCGGCACGAAAAACCCCGTCGGGTGCAAGGCAAAATAGGCAACTGGGCTGCCCGTCCGATAGTTGCGGGTATGCCGCACCCTGCGAAAGCGGGGCGTCGGCGCGAGCCGGCGAGAGAAATGACGACTGAAGCGCCGAGAGGCGTGGAACAGAATCCGGCTTACCGGCCCCAAAACCAAACCCATTTCCCCCTTGACTCCCGTCGCTTGGTCTGGGTTTTTGGCCGGCTATCAATCTCACTCTGCTATGGCCAATACCAAATCCGCCATCAAGGCCGCCCGTAAATCCGCCCGACTCACCACCCGCAACCGTGCGGTTCAGACCCGTTTGAAGACGCTTCACAAGAAGTTTGAGCAGGCGGTTGCCAAGGGTGAACTTGAGGGGATCAAGGCAGCCGGCAGTCTCTATGCCTCGGCCATGGATCGCGCGACCAAGTCCGGCGTCGTACATCGTAATGCCGCCGCACGTGCGAAGAGCCACATCGCGAAACACTCCAAGAAGGTCAGCGCCTGATTTCGAGAAAGTCAGCCCCTAATGGCTGTGGTCCGACCACAGTCATTAGGGGCTGACTCTTTTAACCCGATACGAGGCGCAGGCATAGGTCCTTCAGGTGGGCGCGGAGGGTGTCGGCCCGCAGTGAAAACTGGCGCTGGAACTTTTCAAATTCGCTGCGACCGGTGGGGGTTTCGATTGTGATCGGCTCGAAACCCAGGGCGCGCAGGTCGTAGGGGCTCGCCCGCATGTCGATTTCGCGGATTTCACGTGCGAGCTCAAAACAGTCTGCGAGAAGATCGGAAGGGGTGAACGGCGCCAGCTTGAAGGCCCATTTGTAGAGGTCCATGTTGGCGTGCAGGCAGCCGCGTTGCTCCCATGCGGGCACGGTTTCGCGGGTGAGCGGATTGCGATTCAGCGGGGCGGCGGGTGGGGTAAAAAATCGAAAGGCGTCGAAATGCGTGCAGGAAAGGCCGGCGCGTTCGACCACCGTGGCAATGCCATCGGCGTCGAACCGGAGCGGCCAGGCGTTGTGACGGACTTCCTGCGGGGATTGATGGTACACCATCGCCCACTCGTGCAGGCCGTGGCACCCGAAGAGTGCCGGCCGTGCCTTCACCGCTTCGAGCAGGTCAAGCAGCCACCGGACAAAAACACGGCGCTTTTCGGGAAGACGCGACGGATCGAGCAGAATACCCTCTTCGTTTTCCCGATACTCGGGCCAGCGCAGAAACTCCCGTGCCGGTTCGCCCTCCAGAAGGACATCCGGACCTGGATGCCACTGGCGGAGCCAGGCGGGCCGGAACGCGTAGTAGCTGAAGAGGAAATCCCACACCGGATGCTTTTCGCCACGTGCGGCGCGTTCCTGATGCGGATCGAGCCACGTGCGCATGCGCACTTCGTGGGCGCGTCGACGTGCACCCCACTCGTCGGCCGGGAGGCGGGTGAGTGCAACAGCGCTGTTTGACGGGGCAACCATTCCGGAGTGCCAGGGAAAGCCTCCTCAGGCGTTGTCCGCGTCGTCCGGGCGGTAGAAGAGGGCGGTGGCACCGACGGATCCGACGCAGGTGCTTTCGCTCGCGAGAGCGAGGGCTGCCGTGAGCGCGGCCCGTTCGTGGCGGTCACCTGCGGTGAAACGCACCTTGACAAGGGCGTGGGCGGCGAGCTGGCGGGCAAGGGATCGAACGACGGCCTCGGACGCACCCTCGCGCCCGATTTTCAGGGAAGCCTCGAGGGTTTGGCCGCGGCCGCGAAGCCGGCTTTTTTCGGCGCCAGTGAGGGGAGGTGTGATCATTGAAAAGGTTGTGGGAGAGGGGGATTCCGTCACTGGAAATCGATCAGTTCGACGTGGAAGATGAGGCCTGCTTTCGGAGGGATCAACTTGCCCTGGCCGCGCTCGCCGTAGGCCAGCCAGTAGGGGATGGCGAGGGTCCTTTTTTCCCCGCGGTGCATCGTCTGGATGGCCTCGTCCCAACCCGCGATGACGCGTCCCATTCCGATCTGCACTCTCAATGGCCCTTGGCCGCGATCATAGCTGCTGTCGAACTTGGTGCCGTCAAAAAGCCGCCCCTCGTAGTGCACCGTGACCCACTGACCCTTCTTCGGGGTGGCGTCGCCGGTCCCCGGATCGCGGATGATGTAGCGCATGCCCGATTTGGTTTCATGGGCGTTTGCGAAATCACGCGCTAGGACGGCCGCCTCGTCATGACTCCACTGCGGGTGTTTTGCCGCGAGTGCTTCCCGCATCGCGCTGTTGATGGGAGTTCCCGGGTCTTCACGGGCCAGCCAGCCCTGGCGGACAACGATCGCGATGCTCGCGAGGATCAGACCGAGACCGGCCAGGACAATGACATTGCGCATGGAGAAATGAGTTGAAAGGAACCAGTCTGAGCCGGCGACAGGGAAAGCGCAAATCCGGGATTCCGTACCGGGAACGCCATTGATTTCGCCCCAGTCCCTTCACTGGAAAAGGTATTTCACCACTTGAATTGAGTTTCCACCAAGGAATTCATCGTCCTTTTGGAGAAGCAGCAGTCCCCACGTTTGACTTCACC
>JAGOJU010000001.1 GCA_017994935.1 Opitutaceae bacterium | reverse complement strand
CAAAGAGCGGATCGTATCCGAAGCCCTGGCCGCCGCGCGGCGTGAGCAGCAGGTGCCCGTACGTCCTCCCTTCAAAGGTCCTCTCGATTCCATCGGGACCGACGAGCACGAGCACGCAGGTGAAGTGGGCGCCCCGCCTCTCGCGGGGAACTGAAATCATCGTCTCGACAAGTTTGCGCAGGTTGGCGGCGGAATCGCCCGAGGGCCCGGCATAGTAGGCGGACTCCACGCCCGGCGCGCCCCCCAGTGCGTCGACGCAAAGCCCGCTGTCATCCGCAAGAACCCAGCCGTCGCCTGGGAGTCGCGCCCTGAGCGCGCGGGCCTTCTTTGTGGCGTTCCCCTGAAAGGTGCCGGCGTCCTCGACCACGTCGGGCATTCCCCCGACCTCCCTTGCCGACACGATGGTGACGGCCAGACCCGAGGCGCGCGCGAGCGCCTGGAATTCGGTGACCTTGTGGGTGTTACCCGAGGCTAAATGTAGCTTCATCGACCTGCAGTTGGGCGGGGTAGACGACATTCCCTCTGACGAGGGCATCATCTCCAAAGGTTTCATGTCGCACATCGGCCAGCCTCACGGAGTGGGCCAGCTTTTCGCTTCGCAGTCCGCTGAACGCGCTCTTGGCGCGGTCGTCCGCGAGCAGCATCGAAGAGCGATAGATGAAAAGATAGTCGAGTTCGCGAAGCTGCACGAGTTCGCTGAGCAATTGGGCGCCCCCCTCGACATAGACGCCGGTGATGTTTTCCGCAGCGCAACGCGCACGAAACGCGGCCAGGCTCACGCGGACGGTCGGCGATTCGAGCGTCCAGACGTTCACGCCGAGATCCATCAGCTTTCGCACATAACCCACGCCGCCGTGCTGGGTGGTGACGACAATCGTGCGTTCGCGGTAGCGATCCGTGAACACCCCGGGCAGGGAACGGTCGTTCCACAGGCGCAGTCTTCCGTCGAAAACAAACCGCCAGGGGCACCATTCGTCGCTGCCCGCGCAGCGGGCGGTGAGCCTGGGGTTGTCAGCGGCGATGGTTCCGGCGCCCACGGCGATTCCCGGAAAGAGACGGCGCCAGCGATGGACATCGGCGCGCGAAAGTTCGTTCGTGATCCAGCGCGAGTCGCCGCTTCGCGTGGAAATGCGACCGTCGAGTGTCATCGCGGACTTGCCCGCGAGGAGCGGGGTCCTCCGGGAGGCCCAATGATGGTAGATGAGGTTCAGGTCCGCGCAGGTGTCGGCGAGCACGCCGTTGACGACCTCAATGCCCGCTTCACGGAGGACCGCAAAACCGCGGCCTGCATGGGCGGGAAACGGATCGGTGGCGCCCACAACGACGCGCTTGATTCCCGCCTCGCGGATGGCGTCGCAGCACGCGCCGGTGCGTCCATGGGTGGAGCAGGGCTCCAGCGTGACATAGAGCGTGGCTGATGGCCCTGGCGGTCGACCCAAGGCCTGCAGGGCCACGCGCTCGGCGTGGGGTCCGCCATCGTGCGCGTGGAAACCCTCGGCCACGATGCGGCCGTCCTCGACGATGACCGCCCCGACCATCGGATTCGGACTCGTGCGGCCCCAGGCGTTCCGCGCCAGGGCCAGGGCGCGGGCCATGAATTCCTCGTCGCGGGGTGACACGGAGCTCATGCGCGCACGAAGGGGTTGGAGGACTTTTCGTCCGCGACGGTCGTGGCCGGTCCGTGTCCGGGATGGATCGCGGTATCGTCGGGCAGGGAATAGATCCGGGTCCGTATTGAATTCCTCAATACACTCGAGCTGCCGCCGGGGAGATCGGTGCGCCCGACGCTGCCGGCGAACAGGGCATCGCCGACGAAGGCGGACTTGTAGTCCGGAAAGTAGAAAAGGACATTGCCGGGGCAATGGCCGGGCACATGCCGTACCTCGGCCGTCACGCCCAGTGCATGCAGTGCCTCCCCGTCCTTCACCCATGCGTCGACGCGGATGGGCTCGATGCGGAAGGATTGTCCCATGAATCGGCGCATGACCTCCGGGTTTTCGATCAGTTCGCGGTCATCAGGGTGGGCACGCACCCGGGCGCCCGTTTCGCGCACGACTTCGGCACCGCCTTGGGTGTGATCCCAATGGCCGTGCGTGAGCCACAATTCCCTGAGCGCCAGGTTCTGTCCGGAGAGAATGGGTTGCACCTGCTTCCAGATGCCTTCGGGCGCGTCGATGAGGATGGCTTCCCCGCCCGGAGGGTTCGTCAGCAGGTAAGCGTTCGTAGAGATCGGACCGGCCGGCAGGATATGCAATTGCATCAGGGCTGATGACATGTGTCCGGGGCGCATCGGCAATCCCAAAGGTCGCGGGTTGCCGCGAATCGCCACTTGCCACTTGCGGGGGGCGCTTGCAAGGCTGGCGGGCTTTATGTCGACGCTAACCTTCGCAGTTCTTCCCGGAGACTACATCGGCCCCGAGGTGATGAAAGCCGCCATGCGCGTGCTTTCGCATGTGGCGAAACAGGAGGGGCTCACGCTCGAATACCGGTATGCGGATGTCGGGGGTGCCGGAATCGACAATCATGGGAAGGCCTTGCCGGACCCGACGCTCGAGTTGTGCCGGAAGAGCGACGCGATCCTGTTCGGCTCGGTGGGCGGGCCGAAATGGGAGAAACTGCCACCCAAGGAACAGCCCGAGCGCGCGGCCCTGCTGCCGCTGCGCAAGGCGTTCACGCTTTTCGCGAACATCCGCCCGGGCCTTCTCTACAAGGACCTTGTCGATGCCTCGCCGCTGAAGGTGGAGCGCATTCCCAATGGCATCGACATCGTCTGCATCCGCGAACTGACGGGGGGCATCTATTTCGGCCAGCCGAAGGCCACGACGACCCTTGAGAACGGCGAACAGCAGGCGGTCGACACGATGATCTACAAGACCTCCGAGATCGAGCGCATCGCAGAGATCGCCGCCGTCACTGCGCGCGCCCGGGGCAGGCGGGTGACTTCGGTCGACAAGGCCAATGTGCTCGAGACCTCGGTGCTCTGGCGGAGGACGGTCACGGAATACTTCGCAAAGCGGCATCCCGACCTGGCGCTCACCCACATGTACGTCGACAATGCGGCCATGCAGCTGGCGCGGGATCCGAACCAGTTCGACGTGCTGTTCACCGAGAACATGTTTGGCGACATCCTTTCCGACGAGATGGCGGTGATCTGCGGATCACTCGGCATGATGAGCAGTGCCTCGCTCGGGGTGGGGGCCAACCGTTTCGGGAAACCCTTCGGACTCTATGAGCCCGCCGGCGGTACGGCGCCGGACATTGCAGGCAAGGGAGTGGCCAATCCCTGCGCGCAGATTCTTTCCGCGGCACTGATGCTTCGCTACAGCTTCGGGCTGGATGCAGTTGCTGCGCGCATCGAGGCGGCGGTCCGCCGGACCGTCACGATCGATGGCGTGCGCACCGGCGACATTGCGTTCGGCCGTCCGAGCGTGGGCACCGAGGCGATGGCGGATGCCGTCATCGCCAACCTGAAGTCCTGAAGCGGCGGAGTGATCCGTCGTTGCGAGCCAAGACTCTCCCGAATCCAACTGACTTTCCCATGACTTCCGCCGAGATCCGCCAGTCGTTCCTCGATTTTTTTGCGAGCAAGGGTCACACGATCGTGCCGTCGTCGTCGCTTCTCCCCGACTCGCCCGGCCTGCTGTTCACCAACGCCGGAATGAACCAGTTTGTCCCGATCTTCCTCGGGGACCGCGCACCCGATGTATCGTCGTGGGCGGGCGTGAGGCCAGGACTGAACACACGTGCGGCGGACACGCAGAAGTGCATCCGCGCGGGAGGCAAGCACAACGACCTGGAGGATGTGGGGTTTGACACCTATCACCACACGATGTTCGAGATGCTCGGCAACTGGTCGTTCGGTGATTACTTCAAGAAGGAGTCGCTGACCTGGGGCTGGCATCTGCTGACCAGGGTCTGGGGCATTCCTGCCAAGCGTCTTTTTGCCACCGTCTACGCTCCGAACAAGGCGAAGGGCGATCCTGCCGAATTCGATCAGGAGGCCTATGACATCTGGGCCGGCCTGTTTCGCGGGGAGGGGCTCGACCCGGCGGTGCACATCGTGCATGGCAACAAGAAGGACAATTTCTGGATGATGGGCGACACGGGCCCCTGCGGCCCCTGCTCGGAAATTCATTTCAACCTGCTTCCGGGCGACGATGAGGCGGCGGGGCGTGCCAATGTGAACCAATCCAGTCCCCGCTGCATCGAGATCTGGAATCACGTCTTCATCCAGTTCAACGCGAATGCCGACGGCAGCTTTTCGCCGCTGGCCGCGAAGCATGTCGACACCGGAATGGGCTTCGAGCGCGTCGCCGGCATTCATGCGACGACAAAGGGCTTCAAGGACTTCACCGCGGAGCCGTCGAACTACGAGGCGGACGTCTTTGCTCCGCTCTTCGCGAGGGTTGCGGCGCTGTCGGGCAGCACCTACGGGCGCACCGTGCCTTCGAAACGCGAGGGCCTGAGCGAACAGGAGAACACCGACATCGCCTTCCGCGTGCTCGCAGACCATGCGCGCACGATCAGTTGTGCGATCGCTGACGGCATTCTGCCGGGCAATGAGGGCCGCAACTATGTCATCCGCCGGATCCTGCGCCGTGGCATCCTCTACGGGACAAAAATCGGACTGAAGACCGGGTTCTTCGAACAATTGGTGGAACCGGTCGTTGAAAGCCTCGGCAGGGTGTTCCCGGAGCTCGTCGCCCAGCAGGATGTCATCCGCCGTGTGATTCGCAGCGAGGAGGAGAGCTTTGGGCGGACACTTGAGCGCGGCCTCGTGGAGTTCAATCGCGCGGCGTCAGGATCGGGCGTTTCCGGAGCGGATGCCTTCCGGCTGTACGACACCTACGGATTTCCGCTCGACATGACGCAACTGCTCGCTGCGGAGCGGGGGCTGGCCGTCGACGCCGCGGGATTCGAGTCGGAGATGGAGAAGCAGCGCGAGCGGGGTCGCGCGGCGCAGAAAAGGGAGATCCTGGTTGCGGCCACGGAGGCGACGGACCTGAGGCCCACGCGGTTTCTCGGGTACACCGAGACGCATGCGCGGGCGACCCTTGAGGACGTCGTGCACTCCGGAGGGGATACGTTCCTGGTGTTTGACCGCACACCCTTTTACGCAGAGATGGGCGGCCAGGCGGGCGACACCGGCACGGCGCTGATCGACGGACGGCTGGTGCATGTCGCGGACACGGTGAAGGACAAGGCCGGGCGATTTCTTCACAAGGTCGGCCCGTCAGCCGACGGAAAACCAGCGGTGCCGGATTTCACGAAGGGCTCGCACGGGGAGCTTTCGATCGACCTCGTGCGACGGCGCGCGATCTCGCGTCACCACTCCGCAGCGCACCTGATCCACTGGGCGCTGCGCAAGGTGCTCGGCACGCATGTGCGGCAGGCGGGGACATCGAAGACGCCGGACCGCATGCGCTTTGACTTCAGCCATTTTGAGGCGACGACACCGGAGCAGTTGCGGGAGGTGGAGCACCTCGTGAACGAACGTGTGATCGACAATACGAAGGTCGAGACGTACGAAACGGATTTCGACAAGAAGCCCGAGGGAACGCTGGCGTTTTTCGGCGAGAAGTACGGGAAGGTGGTCCGCGTGGTCGACATCGGCGGCTTCAGCCGCGAACTGTGCGGCGGCACGCATGTCTCCACGACGGGTGAGATCGGCATCATCAAGATCGTTGCGGAGATGGCGATCGCCGCCGGCACCCGGCGCATCGAGGCCGTCGCCGGGCAGGCGGCCATCGACAGCATAGCGCATCATGAGGCGCAGCTGAAGGCGCTAGGCACGAAACTCAATGCGGGTCCGCAGGACGTCGTGACCAAACTCGACGCGCTGCTTTCCGCGAAGGCCGAGATGGAGCGCAAGGTGAAGGCCTTTGAGCAGAAGGCGGCGGCGGGGCTGGCCGACGAACTGATCGGCAGGGCGGTGCGCAAGGACGGGCTCGCGTTCATTTCCGAAGTCATCTCTGCGGAAAGCCCGGATGCCTTGAGGTCGCTCGGCTCGCAGATAAGCGCCCGCATGGGGGAGGGTGTAGTCCGGCTGGGCGCGGTGATTGGGGAGAAGGCAACCGTGGTCGCCTTCTGTTCTGCGGGCGCCATCAAGGCAGGCCACCAGGCCGGAAAGATCATATCCGAGCTGTCGTCGAGACTCGGCGGCAAGGGCGGCGGCAAGCCGGATTTTGCGATGGGTGGCGGGAAGGATGTTTCGAAGCTGGAGGAGGCCTTTCGCTGACACTGACGGCCGGCAGCCTCAGTCCGGGTTTCCATGCCTGCCGAATCTCCACCTCCCGGCTCCGCCTTCAAGCACTGGTTTGATGAGGCCAGATACCGCCGAATCGCCGAACAGCTGGCGGAAATGTCGCCCGGATTTGACCGACGGCGATTCCTTGCCCTGACGCTCGCGGGACTTGCGGAGCGCTCCCTGATGGAACGGCTCCGGCAGACGGCGCTGGCCTATGACGCGACGCTTCCCGGTTCATTTCGCGACAAGCTCGACGTGCTGCGCGCCTTTGCCCCGAAGGTGGATCACGCCTTTGTTGCGATCTCCATCGGCGATTTTGTGGCGCGTGAAGGACTGGCCGATGCGAAACATTCCCTCGATGCGCTGCGGGAGATCACGCGCTACGGCTCGTCGGAATTTGCAGTGAGGCCGTTCCTGCAACGCGACCTTGCGGGTACGCTTGCGATCATGGAGACCTGGGCGCATGACAGCGACGAGCATGTGCGACGACTGGCCTCGGAAGGAAGCCGCCCGCGGCTGCCCTGGGGACTGCGCCTGACGGAGCTGGTGAAGGATCCCCGGCCGACGTCGCCGATCCTGGAGACACTCCGGTGCGATCCGTCGCTTTACGTGAGAAAGTCGGTGGCGAACCACCTCAATGACATCACCAAGGACCATCCCGAGACGGTGATGGACCGTGTGGACGGATGGGACCGGTCGATCCCGGAGACCGCGTGGATCGTGCGGCATGCGCTGCGCACCCTCGTCAAGCATGGCGATCCGCGCGCCCTCGCCCTGATGGGCGTACGGACGGATGCGAAGGTCAAGGTGGCGCGTTTTTCGGTGGGTCCCCGCCGCGTGAAACTTGGTGGCCGGATCAAGCTCTTGGCGGAGATCGTCTCACGGTCGAGGCGCCCGCAGAAGGTGATCGTCGACTATGTTGTGCACTACGTGAAGGCCTCGGGGCGGCCCCTTCCGAAGGTGTTCAAGTGGAAGGTCGTCATGCTGCGGCCGGGAGAGGTGCTTGTGCTTGCGAAACAGCAGGAGATTCGCGACCATTCGACCCGGCGTCATCATGCGGGGAGACATGATGTCGAGCTTCAGATCAATGGCATCCGTCCGGCACGCGATCATTTCCAGCTCATTCGATGATCCTGTGATGAAGTGGTGCGGACGCTTGAGATGTGCCTGCCGGCCGGTAGTGTTGGCAGACGATCCGCACAGGACCGTTTCACCATGGCAACGATTACCTTCAGCGCTCCCGATCTTACCCGGCATCCACCGCGCAGTCCGCGTGTGAGGATTGCCGGCTTTGTCCACCTCGGCCGCCTGCTCGACAAATGCAGGGCCGATGCCTTTGGCAATATCGGGGAGTATTCCTTCCCGTGTCCGCTCGACAAACGCTTCTTCTCGTTCACCGGTATCGAACCACAGGCCTTCATGGAGGCCGTCAAGGCGGGCAGGAGCGACACCGAAATGGCAGGCTGGGTTCAGGAAAACATGAAACCCGTGCGCCTTCCCCACGAGATTGAGGCCTGGTCGAGATGGATGGAGAATCTCGCGCCAGGCGACCGGCAGCGACATCAGAATTTTGCCGGCGACATCGACAGACTCGCTCCCGGGCGCGACGACATTCGCACGACCTTTGACCGGCTGGACCTCGATGACTACGCGAGTTTCGGCGGCAAGGGCTGAAGCCATGTCCGACCTGCCGCTCCTGCACGCCGTGCTGGCGTTCGATTCGAACAACCGCGTCGCGGTGCGCCGCCTTGGGAACAAGTGTGGCGTGGCCTTCTCGGGCACGGACCTCCCGATGGCCACGCAGCGCCTTGCCGCGGCGTTCGCCGATCACACGGCTCCCGTGGAGCGCTTTTCCGTCGAGGCGGGTGGACGACGCCACCGGGTGTCCCTTGCCCAGGTGAGGGGCGAGTCACGGGACGGGGAGATAGCGTTCGAGTCCATCGACACCCTTCAGGCGAAACCGGATTCGCTGGCTCCCTCGCTGGGCGTGATCCTCGCGGGGCTCGATCCCCACCTTGTGCAGATTCCCTACCTGAACCTGGGAGAGGCTGACTTCATCTACAAGTTTCGGCCCGAGAAGGAGCGCAACCCCGGCAGCTACGCGCGCGACAGCCGCTCCAGCGCTCTCTACCAGTCCAAACTCTGCGATGCGATCAAGCTGCTGACGCGGCGGCATGAGCGGACGGCGACGACCCCCGTCACGCTCAATTTTGGCCCGATCGAATACGTGATTCCGAGTCACTTCGGCTTCTGTCTGGGTGTGAAGAACGCCATTGAACGCGCCTACGAGACGCTTGCCGCCAATCCCGGACGGCGGGTCTTCATGCTGTCAGAGCTCATCCACAATCCGTTCGTGAACGAGGATCTCCTGGCGCGGGGACTGCGCTACCTGCAGACCGACAAGGGCGTCCCCCTTTCTGTCGACGGGCGGCCGGCCGCTCCGGGAGGTCCGGAGCGGCTGCTCTGGGACACGCTGACGTCGGAGGACATCGTGATAGTTCCCGCCTTCGGGGCGACCGATGAGGACAAGGCGCGGCTGGTCAGGAAAGGCATCGACGTGTACGCGCACGATGCGACCTGCATGCTGGTCGAGAAGGTGTGGAAGGCGGCGCGTGCGTATGGGAGAGATGGATACACGGTGGTGATCCACGGGAAGCATGAACACGAGGAGACGAAGGCCACGTTTGCGAATACGCGGCGCCATGCTCCGGCCGTCATTGTGAGGAACCTGGAGGAAACGCGCCTCCTCGCTGAAATCATTGAAAGCCGGGATCCGGCGGTGCGGGCGCGGTTCCATGTCACCTTCGCCGGCAAGCATACCCCCGGGTTTGACGTGGACAGGGATCTGCAGCGTGTCGCGGTCGTAAACCAGACGACGCTGCTGATGAACGAGACGCGGGAGATCATCCAGTTCCTGAGGGACGTCTACCGTCGCGCCCATGGGCCGGATGTGCCCGGGGAACGGCCGCGGGTTGGAGGCAGTGGACGGAATGACACCCTTTGTTATGCGACGCAGGTCAACCAGGATGCCCTGGCGCGCGCCCTCGATCAGACGCTCGACGCAGCGTTTGTGATTGGAGGGAAAAACTCTTCGAACACGTATCAACTCTATCGCGTCTGCGAGCAGAGCCTGCCCGGCAGGACGTTCTTCATCCAGAGCGAGACAAGCATCCTCTCGCGTGCGGCGGTGGAGCACTATGTTTTTCCGTCCAATGGGCCCAGCGCCGGCAAAATTGGGCACATTGAAACGCACCGACTGTGGGCGGCGGAGGACCTTTCCCCAAAGCGCGTTCTGGTCACGGGCGGAGCCTCCTGTCCCGATGGAATCATCCAGCAGGTGGTGACACGCATCAATTCACTCTGGCCTGAGAGCGAGATACGTCCGATCGACGACGTCCTGGCCGACCTCGAGTCGTTGATCGACGCGCAGAACCGCGAAACGTGAAGTCCGGAAACAGCTGACCGGCGCCGCGGGAGCGCCGACAGGATGGTCCCGCCGCCTCGGGCGCGGTCACCAGTGGGCGTAGTCGCCCTTCTGCAGGCCGGACGCGAATTCGACCAGCAGCTCGACGCAGCGTTCCACATCCTCGAGATCGACGAGTTCGCTCGGGGTGTGCATGTAGCGAAGGGGAATGCTGACCAGACCCGTCGCCACACCCGCACGTCCCACCTGGAGGGCTCGTGCATCGGTCCCGGTCGGTCGGGGGTCTGCTTCGATCTGGTGGGGAATCTCCAGTTTTTGGGCGGCCGCCAGCAGGCGATCGAAGATCCTGGGATTGATGTTTGCACCGCGGCATAGGATCGGCCCGCCCCCGAGTCTCGTCTCGCCGTACTTCCGGTTGTCGCAGTCCGGATGGTCCGTGGCGTGGCCGACATCGACGGCGACTGCGATATGCGGATTCACGCCATACACCGCAGTCATTGCTCCACGCACCCCGATTTCCTCCTGGGTGGTGGCAACGCTGACGACCTTGGCGGCGAGTTTCCTGCGGCGTTTGGCGAGCCTGATCAAGGTTTCGCCGACGATGTACGCACCCACCTTGTCATCGAATGCGCGCGAGGCTCCGATGGTACCGTGGAGAAGTTCAAAGCCATGGTCGCTGGTGGCGACATCCCCGATGCGGACGCGTTCGAGGGCCTCCTTTTTCGAACGTGCCCCGATATCGATCCACATCTCGTGGATTTCCGGCACCTTCTTGCGATCAGCCTCGTCCATCAGATGAATTGCCCGTTTGCCCGTGACCCCCTTGACCGGTCCCTTGGCGGTCTGGATGACCACGCGACGTCCGGGGATCATGACGCGGTCGTGACCGCCGATGGTGTCGAAATAGATGAACCCCTTTTCGTTGACGTAGGTGAGGATCAGGCCGAGTTCGTCGATGTGTCCGGCCAGCATGAGAATGGGGTCGCCCTTGGGATTGAGCGTGGCGATCCTGTTTCCGAGGGCATCGCTGGCATAGGCGTCGGCTGCGGGCTTGACGTACCTGTCAAATGCGGCCTGGGCCTCGGCTTCGTAGCCGGAGGGGGAGCGTGCGGCAAGCAGGTCGGCAAGAAACGCGGGTGGCTGATGGGAGTTGCTCATGAGATTGTTGAAAACGAAGTTTGCCTGAAAGACGGCGCGAATCGAAACTCAAATTTTTCCTTTTGCATCGCATGATCATTTATCCCGCCATTGACATCCGCGGCGGCCGCTGTGTGCGGCTGACCCAGGGAAAAGCCGACCAGGAGACCGTGTATTCGGATCATCCCGCGGACATGGGGATGTCCTTCAAGGAGGCTGGAAGCGACTGGATCCACGTGGTCGATCTCGATGGTGCCTTTGAGGGGGAACCGCGGAACCTGAAGGCGGTGGCGGAGATTGTCGCCCTCGGACTCAAGGTTGAACTCGGTGGCGGCATGCGGACGCATGCGGCGGTACAGCGGGCGCTCGATCGGGGTGTCAGCCGGGTGGTGGTGGGAACCCGCGCGGCGGAGAGCGAGGTGTTTGTGGCTGAACTGGTGCGGGAATTTGGCGCCCGCATTGCGGTGGGCATCGATGCAAAGCACGGGCAGGTGGCAGTGAAGGGCTGGGTGGACACGACGACGACCAACGCACTGTCGCTTGCGCGGCGCATGAGCGACATTGGCGTTGCGACCCTGATCTACACGGACATCGGGACCGATGGCATGCTGACCGGCCCCAATTTCGTCGCACAAACGGCCATGCTTGGGGCGGTGAAGGCGAAGGTCATCGCAAGCGGCGGCGTCAGCCGCCGCGAGGACGTCATCAAGCTCGCCGAACTTGCCAGTGAGCATGCGAACCTGGACGGCGTGATTGTCGGCAAGGCGCTTTACGAGAAACGCGTGGACCTCCGCGACCTTCTGGCGATCGCGAAGGGGGCGAAGTAGCCCGGTTCAGGCGAGCAGGCCCTCGACCACGTAGGCTGGCTTTACGCCGGTGATCTTCTGGTCGAGCCCCTGGAAGGAGTAGTTGAGCTTGTGGTGGTCGAAGCCCAGCAGGTGCACGATGGTGGCGTGCAGGTCGCGCAATTCGACGGGATGATTGGCGACTTCCATGCCGATGGCATCGGTATCGCCGTAGCTGAACCCGCGCTTCACGCCGCCGCCGGCCATCCAGATCGTGAAGGCACCGGGGCTGTGATCGCGTCCCACCCAGGCCATTTCGGTGCCGCCGCGATTCTCGCGCATGGGCGTGCGGCCAAATTCGCCGCCCCAGATGACAAGGGTTTCGTCGAGCATGCCGCGCGCCTTGAGGTCGTCGAGCAGGGCGCCGATGGCGCGGTCCATGTCACGGCACTTGTCGGCGAATCCGAAGTTTAGCGCGTTGTCCCTTCCCGTACCGTGATGGTCCCAGCCCCAGTCGTAGAGCTGTACGAAACGCACGCCGCGTTCGGCGAGGCGCCGTGCGAGGAGGCAATTGTTGGCGAAACTTTCCCTGCCTGGCTCGGTGCCGAAGCGGGCGTGGGTTTCCGGTGACTCCTTGCTCAGGTCCATCGCATCGCTCGCGCTCATCTGCATGCGGAACGCCATTTCGTACTGGGAGACGCGCGTGACGATTTCCGGGTCGCCAATCTCCTGGAACTGCTGGCGGTTGATTTCGTCGAGCGTGTCCAGGACGCGCCTGCGCAGGTCGCGGCTTACTCCCTTGGGGTTGGACATGAAGAGCACGGGTTCGCCCTTGGCGCGGCATTGCACACCCTGATAGACGCTCGGAAGGAAGCCTGAGCCCCAGAGGGATTTTCCACCATCGGGTGTCTTTCCTCCGGAAACAAGAACGATGAAACCGGGGAGGTTCTGGTTCTCGGTGCCGAGGCCGTAGGTCACCCACGATCCGAGGGATGCGCCACCTCCGAGTCGCGGTGAACCGGTGTGCACGAGGAGTTGCGCAGGAGCGTGGTTGAACTGGTCGGTGCGCATCGACTTGATCACGCAGAGATCGTCGATGTGGCGCTCGATGTTCGGCAGGCGGTCGGAGATCCATGTGCCGCTCTTGCCTGCCCGATGGAACGGGTACTGAGGTCCCAGCATCTTGGGGACCCCGCTGATGAAGGCGAAACGTTTTCCCTCGAGGAAGGACGCTGGGCAATCGTGTCCATCCAGCCTCTGGAGATCCGGCTTGTAGTCGAAGAGTTCGAGCTGGCTCGGGGCGCCGGCCATGTGCAGGTAGATGACGCGCTTTGCCTTTGGTGCGAATTGGGGTGGCAGGACCCCTAGCGGGGAACTCGCGGGCCGGCTGAAGTCGAGTCCGGCGCCCAAGGCGCGACTGGAGGCACCCATGGTTCCGAGAAACATGGCGCCAAGTCCCGCGGCACAATCGAGCAGAAACAGGCGCCGCGTCTGCGCGCCGAGGCGTTGCATGTCGAATTCCTGAAGCAGGCGATTGTCGTCGGTTCTCATGGAGCTATTTGGTCAGGGCTGCATCGAGGTTGAGAAGGGCCGAGGCAACGGCCGTCAACGCGCTGAAATCAGGATCGCGTTCGCCCGCGGTGAGTTTGCGCGCATCTTCGTAGAGACGGACAAGGGCGCCGATTTCGAGGTCCGTGGGCCTTCGATCGGTCACGCGCAGCCAGCCTTCAGCGAGACCTTCGCCGATGTCCGATGAGCCCGCGGTCCGTGCCCGCATCGAGCGGGCGAGAGCTTTCGCAGCCTCATCGTACACAGGGTCGTTCAGGGTGACCAGGGCCTGCAGGGGAGTGTTGGTCGAGACGCGCCGCAGGGTGCAGATGTCGCGCGAGGAGGCGTCGAAACTCAGGAAGCTGGGATAGGCGCTTGTGCGTTTCCAGAAGGTGTAGACCGCCCTTCGGTGCGTGTTCGCTCCCTCGGATTCCTTCCAGTCCTTGCCATTGTAGGGGCTGGCCCAGACGCCCGGGGGCTGGTAGGGCATGACGGGTTCGCCGTACATTTTCGGACTGAGCAGCCCGCTGGCGAGCAGCGCCTGGTCCCTGACCATCTCGGCAGTGAGCCGGTTGCGGGGGCCGCGGGCGAGAAGCCGGTTGCGCGGGTCGCGCTCGAAGAGGGCAGGGGACACTCGCGCGCTCTGTCGGTAAGCCTGGCTCGTGACGATCTCGCGGAGCAGCGCCTTGACATTCCAGGCAAGGTCAAACTGGAAGTGGCGTGCGAGCCAATCGAGAAGTTCTGGATGGGAGGGCGGTTCGCCGACACTGCCGTAATCTTCGAGTGTCTCGACGATGCCGATGCCAAAAATCTGCTCCCAGTATCGATTGACGGCGGCGCGCGCGGTGAGGGGCTGCTTGTCCGAGAAAAACCATTTTGCCAGGGTGAGCCGATTCAGCGGTGCCCCCTCGGGCAGAGGAGGGAAGAGGTGGGGGACACCTGGTTGCAGAGGCTTGTCACCCTTGTCCATCCAGTTGCCGCGGACATACAGTCGTGTCTCCCGGGTCTCCGATGCCGGCAGTTCCTCCATCACCGGTTGATCAATGCCCGGGATGGCGGCGAGCCTGCGCTGGACCTCCTGAAGGCGATCCCTTTCGGCCTGGAATTTGCGGGCGGCGCCGAATTCCGTCCATGCCGCATCCGTGGCCAGCGAGAGGCGCATCCGGCGTGCGGGGGCGGGACGTGAGGCTATCATGCGACCGTGTGAGACTCGAATGCGGAGCCTTTCGCCTGGTGCAAATTCTGCAGGTGACTGGAGTACTGCGACGGCCCAGCGCGTGCGGTCCTGCGAGGGAAGCGCGCCGAAGCGGGTTGGGATTTCGCCCGGTGGCGGCGGCTGTTTGGGCAGCGCCAGATTGGCAGGGCCGGACCGCGATAGTTTTGCGAGGACTCCTGGTGCGGCAAAGACGTTGCCGAGTGGGGAGTATCGCTCGGATGCCGCCTTCATGGTTCTCTTGGGCGGGGCATGTCGGGGCGCGGGAACGAAAGGTTGATCGAAGAAGGTCTCTTCAATGGGGTCGGTCTGGTCCGAGACGAAGCGGCTGAAGGCGAGCGGTACCTGCGATCCGTCGAGCCTGACCCGCCACGCTTCGACTCGATTGACGGCAAAACCAAACTCGGGCGAATAGCGGGCGCGTGCTGCGTCGAGAGGCGCGACCTCCATGCGGACCGCACTCACGCTTTGGGCCTTTGTGCGGCCGACATCGACCCAGTAGTCGAACGCGGCATCGGTCGAGACGGTCGAGGGAGAAAATGCCTCGCCATCCTTGATCTGAAAGGGGCCCGCGGCGGGCTTTACTTCCGCCTTCTCAATTGGTGCGGGAGCCCATTCCGAAGAGCGGGCGAGTGACTGAACCTGTGCGGCTAGCGCCCGCGTGAGTTCGTCCGCCTCGGTGCGCAGCGCATTTGCCTCGGCATAGCGGGAGCGGTCGAGCGGGATGCGAAGGTTCGGGTATTCGCTCGTGTAGTCCGCATCCTTGCTTGTGTTGAAGAACGCGAGGAAACGATAGTATTCCTCCTGCCGGATCGGGTCGTAGGGATGGTCGTGGCATTGCACGCAGGAGAAGGTCACTCCGTTGAAGACCGACCAGGTGGTGGCGACGCGATCCATGACGGAGGCGGTGCGGAATTCCTCGTCGTCCGACCCGCCCTCGTCGTTGGTCTGCGTGTTGCGGCTGAAGGTCGTTGCAATGCGCTGCTCAAGCGTGGCGTTTGGGATCAGGTCACCTGCGAGTTGCTCAATGCCGAACTGGTCGTAGGGCTTGTTTTCGTTGAGGGCGGTGATAAGCCAGTCGCGGTACTTCCAGGCACTGCGCTCGGAATCCTTCTCGTAGCCGCGCGTGTCTGCGTAGCGGGAAAGGTCCAGCCAGAGGGTGGCCCATCGCTCTCCGTAGTGAGGGGAGGCCAGCAGCCGGTCGACCTGGCGCTCGTAGGCGTCGGGCCGGCTGTCGGCGATGAAATCCGCCAGTTCACTGGAGGTCGGTGGCAGGCCAACCAGGTCAAAGGAGAGGCGCCGCAGCAGGGTGGCGCGGTCAGCCTGGGGCGACGGTGTGAGCTTTTCCCTGTCCAGCCGCGCGCGGATGAAACGATCGATCGGGGACTTGTTCCAGGCCTCGTCGGAAATCTCGGGGACGGTTTCGGGCTTCGGGGCGACGAACGCCCAGTGTTCGGCCCATTCGGCGCCTTCGCTGATCCACTGACGGATGACTGCGATCTGTTCCTTTGACAGCGGCGGACCGTGGTCCGGCTTGGGCATGCGATAGAAAGGGTCCGTGGAAGTGATGCGTGCGATGATCTCCGACTGTTCGGGGTGGCCGGGTACGATGGTGCGCTTCTTGGAGTCGCCCGTGCGCAACGCGCCCTCGCGATAGACGAAGGAAACCCCGCTTGCCGACTTCACGCCCCCATGGCAACCGGTGCAGTTCTGAGTGAAAATGGGCCGGATCTGGCGGTTGAAATCGACCTTCCCTTGTGCGGCGATCTGGGTCTTTTCCGCGGAGCATCCGCCAAGGAACAGGCCTGCGATCAGGAGAAATAAAACAAACGACTGCTTTTTCAACATGCGTGAGGAATCGGGGAACCCGCGGGATAGTCTCGATGCGCAAGGAGTTGCCGCAAGTCTCGGATCAATGAAACAAGCGTGAAAACGGCGTGTTTTATTTGGAGAACAAGTCGGAAGCACTTGAGGGAACATCGCAGTGAGGGAGATGCCGTCGAACGGCGGTTTCAGTCACGGCCGCCGCTTGACCGCGGTGAGCAGGATATTGCCGAAGGGAGTGCCATGTCCCATCGGCTGCACGTTTGCGGTGAGCCCGAGCTTTTCCAGTAATGCGATCCACTCCTGCCGGCTGCGAAAGTGAAACGCAGAAGTGGAATAGCCGTTGACGATTCCCTTGATGCGGTTGCCCAGATTCACGCAGGCGAATTTCCAGCCTGCGGAGGCATCCGCTTCGCGGATCAGGAGTGCCCCGTCATTTTCCAGAGAGGTGGTCAGTGCGAGCAGAAGATCCTCCTGATCGGATGCGGGCATCATGTGAAGGACATCGAAAAGGAGGATCGTCCGGCTCGGCGGAAGAGAAAGACGACGCACATCCGCTTCAAGGATTTCGGCGTCACTTCCCAGCGCTTCGCGGGCGATGTGGGCGATGCGCGGGCGTGTTTCCACGCCGACGAGCGAGCGCGCCTCGTGGCGATGGGACGGGCCTCCAGCGGCCAAAGGCACCGGGGTAAGGACGCCAGCGTCCTCCGCAAGGAGCGCGAGCATGAGCCCCTGTCCGCAACCCACATCCAGCACCGTGCCCCCACGGCTGACCAGACCCTGCGCCCAGATGGCGCGGTAAAGCGGGTCGCGCAGGAGTTTCCCGCGGGCGAAGCGCCAAGCGGTGACGCCCGATTTTCGGTAGCGCCGGCTGGCGCGCCCCGCGAGTTCTTCAAATGCCGGGGAAGTCAATCAGCCGAGAGAATCAAGATCGGACTCCATCTGCAAGCGCGGGTGGCCCGACTGCGAAGCGGTGGGACCTTTGTCCGCAGGGCATCAACACGCTGCCGAGCAAACGTCGCGCCGGCGGGTGAAGTAACCAATCAGTTATTGGAATCACCAGCTAAGAAACGTTGCTCCAGAGGTTTGCGGGAAACGCGCTGTCGAGGGTGAAAGACGGCTTGAACTCGCGCGCAAACTCGAACCGACTGGGCCGGTTCCTTTGCTTATGACAGCCCACAGCGCTCCATTGCTCGCATTGCCCTGCCGGCCCGAAGAGGCGGATGATTTTCTGTCAGTGCCGTCCGAAAGTACGATCGCCCTGGTGGCGACGATGCAGGGTCCCGTCGTGGTCCTGGGCGCGGGCGGCAAGATGGGCCTGCACCTGTGCCGGATGCTGAAGCGGGCCGCGGATGCGGCGGGTTCGAAACTGAAGGTCATCGCGGTCTCGCGTTTCTCAACGCTCCGGGACCGTGACAGCTTTGCCTCTGCGGGAATCGAAACCGTGTCCGCCGACCTATCGATTCCGGAGGAGGTGGCACGTCTGCCGGATGCGCCGGTGGTGTTCTTTCTTGCGGGCGTCAAATTCGGGACCGCTGCGGATCCGGGCCTCCTCGAGAAAATGAACGTCGCCATGCCCAGACTCGTCGCGGAGCGGTACCGTGGTGCACGTATTGTCGCGTTTTCAACGGGGTGCGTCTATCCCTTCGTGGAACCGGCAGCCGGCGGCGCCCGCGAATCGACCCCGGCCAGCCCGGCCGGCGACTACGCGAAGTCCTGCCTCCAGCGCGAACTGGCATTTGCGGAGGTCTCCAGGCGATGGGGCACGCAGGTGGTGCTGATCCGGTTGAATTACTCCGTGGAATTCCGCTACGGCGTGCTGGTCGATATTGCGGACAAGGTGAGGAAGAACGAACCGATCGATGTCTCCATGGGCTACGTGAACCTGATCTGGCAGCCGGATGCGCTGAATCACATCATCCAGTCGATCACGGTAGCGTCCAGCCCGGCAGTCCCCATGAACATCACCGGAGCAGAGGTCCTGCGCGTGCGGGATTTGGCGCACCGCGCGGGTGAATTGCTCGGGGTTCAGGCGAATGTCACGGGCCAGGAAACGGCGACGGCCTGGCTGAGCGATGCCTCGTGGTCGCACCGGCTTTTCGGCGCACCGCCAATCCCGGTTGAAACCATGCAGCGATGGATTGCCGCCTGGCTGACAAACGATGGTGCGACCTGGGGAAAGCCGACGGGGTTTCAGAAGCGCGATGGAAAATTTTGAGCCATGACCACGACTTCAGACATCCGAAAACATCTTCTAGAGGGGCACGTCATTCCGGCCCTGCCGCTCGCTCTGGACAGGAGACGCCGCTGGTCCGAGCGTCGCCAGCGCGCCGTGATGCGCTACTACCTGGATGCGGGCGTTGGCGGAATCGCGGTGGGGGTGCATTCGACACAATTCGAAATCCGCGAAGCGAAACACGGTCTCTATCGCCCCGTCCTGGCGCTCGCTTCCGAGACCATCGATTCTTGGAAGCCTCTTCGCAGCCAGGCGCGCATCAAGATTGCGGGACTATGCGGACTGACGCCCCAGGCATGCGCAGAGGCAGCCACCGCCCGCGAACTGGGCTACCATGCCGGGCTGCTCAGCCTGGGGGCGTGGGCACAGGCGAAGGAGAAGGACATCGTCAGGCATTGTCGCGAGGTCGCCCGCACGATTCCGCTCGTGGGCTTTTACCTGCAGCCCTCCGTTGGCGGCCGGGTGCTGAGTCACGGTTTCTGGCGGGACTTCGCCGAGATACCCGGGGTAGTCGCCATCAAGATGGCGCCGTTCAACCGCTACCAGACACTCGATGTCGTGCGGGCGGTGCTGGAATCGGGACGTGACGACATCGCCCTCTACACGGGCAATGACGACAACATCTTCGTGGACCTGCTCACCCGGTTTCATTTTGCAGGTCGCGAGCGCTTCATTGTTGGTGGTCTGCTGGGGCAGTGGGGAGTCTGGACCGAGAAGGCGGTCGCGATGCTGAAGGAGATCAAGCGTGCCCGTGTGAAGGGGCGTCTCGATGCGGGATGGCTTGATCGTAATGCTGCGCTGACTGATGCCAACGCGGCGGTCTTTGACGCCGCCAACCGGTTTGCGGGCTGCATTCCTGGAATCCATGAGGTCCTTCGCCGCCAGGGCATATTTGAAACGATCCATTGCCTCAATCCGCACGAGCGCCTTTCGCCAGGGCAGGCGGCGGAACTGGATCGGGTTTCGAAGGCCTACCCGTGGCTGCTCGACGAGGAGTTTGTCGCGACTCACCTGGATCGCTGGCTCGCCTGAGACCGCCGCCAGGAGATTGCGCTGGACCGGTCCGGTGAGCGAAAAAAGCCGCTGGTTCTCCGCGGGCTTTTCGATTTGGATCGCGTTCCCTTCATGCACGCCTCCGCGTTTTTCGATCTGCCGGATTCGCTCTCCCTTTTCTCGGCGGACTTCCCGTCGGATGTCCCGCCCTGGGAATGGCTCGGAGCGATCGGGCCGGCCGTTGCCCGGGCGACGCAGGGTCGAGCGCGGCGGGTGGATCTGCCTTCGGGCGTCCATGTGGAGGGCGATGTCTTCATCGATCCGACGGTCAGGCTGCCCGCGAGTGCCACGCTGATCGGACCCGCATGGATCGGGCCGGGCACGGAGGTACGTGCCGGCGCCTTTGTCAGGGGGAATGTCATTGTCGGTCGTGGCTGCGTTCTCGGAAACTCCTGCGAGTTCAAGAACTGCCTGCTCCTCGATGGCGTGCAGGTGCCGCATTTCAGCTATGTGGGGGACTCGGTTCTCGGCAACAAGGCGCACCTTGGCGCTGGGGTGATTCTCTCCAACCTGCGGCTCGACCAGAAACCGATCGCCGTCGCGATCGAAGGCGTCGTGCACTCGACCGGACTTCGCAAGTTTGGGGCGATCGTGGGGGATGCGGCCGAGGTCGGCTGCAATGCCGTGCTCAACCCGGGTTCGGTGCTCGGGAAACGGGCGCTGATTATGCCGACGGTCGCATTTTCAGGCTATCTTCCGGCAAACACGATTGCGCGTTCCCGGGACGCAGTGGTTCATATCCCGCGCCGGGATTGATGATTCTCCTGAGTCCCTGAAAATTTCCAATTTGAGATTTTCACGGCGCCCAGGTTCCATGTCCCTTTTCCATGCCCAGAACCCTTACAGGAATCCAGCCCTCCGGTGCGCTGCACATGGGCAACTATTTTGGCGCGATGCTTCCCGCGATCGATGCGCAGGTGAGCGGGGACTGCTACTACTTCATCGCGGACTATCACTCGATGACCACGCTGCTGGATCCGGCGCAGCGCAGGATAAACACGCTCAATGTGGCGCTGGACTGGCTGGCCTGCGGGCTTGATCCGCAGCGCTGCGTTTTCTGGCGTCAGAGTGATGCACCCGAGGTGACCGAACTGACCTGGATCATCGGCACCCTGACGCCGATGGGGCTTCTTGAGCGTGCGCACAGTTTCAAGGACAAGACGGCAAAGGGCATTGCGGCGAACTTCGGGCTTTTTGCCTACCCGGTGCTGATGGCGGCCGACATCCTGCTGTACGACACGCACCGCGTGCCGGTCGGGAAGGACCAGAAGCAACATGTGGAGATGACACGCGACATCGCGATCAAGTTCAACCAGACCTATGGCGAGACGTTTGTGATTCCCGAGCCGGTCATCCGTGATGAGGTTGCGGTGGTGCCCGGACTGGACGGGCAGAAGATGAGCAAGAGCTACGGCAATACCATCGACATTTTCGGCGACGAGAAAACGACGCGGAAGCGGATCATGGGGATCGTGATGGATTCACGCACGCCGCAGGAACCGAAACCCGATGCGGATCGGAACGTCGCGATCCAGCTCCTGAAGCTGGTGGCGCAGCCGGACGTGGCGGCGGAGACGGAACGGCGGCTGCGCGAAGGCGGACTTGGATATGGCGATCTGAAAAAACAGTTGTTCGAGCAGGTCTGGAACTACTTTGCCCCCTATCGCGCGAAACGGTCCGAACTCGCGGCCAACATGGATTTTGTCGAGAAGGTGCTTGCCGACGGTGAGGGGCGTGCCCGTGCGACGGGCCGGGACGTGCTGCGGCGGGCGCGCAAGGCGTGCGGCCTCGAATAGGCTTTCCACCGCAGGGGATCAGATCACCGGGTGGCTCGGAGCCTCCAGTCGTGCGATCGCTGCCATGATGAGCTCGCTCGCACGCTGGTAGCGCTCCCGTCCGAGGCCAGGGTCATCGTAGTCCGCAGGCTGGAGCACGGGTCCGAATGCCACGGAAATCCGGGTGCCAGGGCGCACCTTTCCATCGCGGCCGAATGCGAGGTGCGAGTTGAAGATGCGCGCGGGCAGGACCGGTGCCTGTGTCTTGCACGCGATCAGGCCCACGCCCGCCTTCGCCGGCTGCAGGTTTCCGTCGGGCGAGCGTGTTCCCTCGGGAAACAGGATCAACGCCCTGCCGGACTGAAGGGTCTGCAGGACGCGGCGGATGGCCGCGACATCGGTGCCTCCATCGCGATCGACCGGAATGGTGCCAACACCGTCGAGCCACCAGCTCGCAATTCCCGGTTTCCAGAGTGTCTTGCGCGCAAAGAATGCCATCTGGCGCGGAATCTGGGAACCGACGATCGGCGGATCGAGGTGACTCGCATGGTTGCAGGCCACGATGAACGGACCCTGGGTCGGGATGTTTTCCGTACCGCTCACCTCTCCGCGGAAAAGCATGTCGTAAAAGAGCATGCAGAGGTAGTGGAAAAATCCATACATCGGCTCCATGTTGACCTGGTCGTAACGGCGGCTCATGGGTGGTCAGCGGGTGTTCTTCGCGAGTTTCTCCCCGACGATGGCGGCGACTTTGGAGACCACTTCGTCGAGGGTGAGGTGGGTGGAGTCGATGGCGATCGCCCCGCCGGGAATGGTCAGTGGTGCCGTCTTGCGCGAGGAATCGAGACGGTCACGCTCGGCCACGGAATCCTGCTGGCCCTGCTCCGCGCGACGACGGGCGCGCTCGCCGGGATCCGCGTGAAGGAAAAAACGCAGGTCCGCGCCGGGGAAAACCACGGACCCGATGTCGCGGCCTTCCATGACGACTCCGCGGAAGCCGTGTTCGCGGGCGACCTCCGCCTGTGCACGCTGATAGTGGAGCAGCGTGGAGCGCACGGAAGGAAGCGCGGCAAAGTGGGAGACGGCGGCATTGACCTCGGGACTGCGGATCTCGTCGCCGGGAGTCCTCCCGTTGATTTCGAGCAGGGCGGCGTTGCCCGAGACGCAAGTGCCAAGGGTGAAATGCTGCAGTGCCGACGCCACGGCGGCGGGATCGGAGTAGGGGACATGCCTTCGAAGCAGTTCCGATGTGATCGCGCGATAGTGGGCGCCGGTGTCGACGTGCAGCAGTGGAAATCGCGCCGCAAGCGCGCGGGCGGTCGAGGACTTTCCGGAGGCGGCACCCCCGTCGATGGCAACGATGAGAAAGGAGGAGGGCTGGCCCATCAGGCTTGGAACGAGTTTTGACGGAGTGTGGCGAGCAGATCGAAGAAGTGGGGGAAGGTCTTGGCGCAGCAGGCCGGGTTTCGGATCGTGAGCCAGGGCGCGCCATTGCCGGACAGGTCGCGGCACCCGAGAATTCCAAAACTCATGGCGAAACGATGATCGCCGTAGGTCTCGATGATTTCCCCCGTTCGCAGCGGACGGGGCGTGATGGTGAGGGTGTCCTCTGTCTCGATGACGTCCTGCCCCAGTCGCCTCAATTCGCGTGCCATTCCGGCTACGCGATCCGTCTCCTGCTTCCGCGTGTGTGCGATGCCCGAGATATGGGTGGGGCCCTTGAGCAGCGGGGAAATGGCTGCGAGCGTGAGGAACGTGTCGGAGATTTCGTGGAAATTTTCTGAAAGGAGCTGCCCCTCGGGACGCAGGCGCACGCGTTGCATCACGTCGAGAAAGGCGGAGTCGCCCTGCAATCCCGCGCCCGGGGGACGCAGACCTGGAAGCGCGAGCGAACCTCCCACGACAAGGGGGAGAGCCTGGAAATAGCTGGCAGCCGTGGCATCCGGCTCGATGGCGTGCACCGCTGGGGCGAGATAGGGCGCCGGCAAAATCGTGAAGGTGCGTCCGTCCGCAGGTTTGGGCACGCGGACACCGAATTCGGCCATCAGACGCAGGGACATCTCCACAAAGGTCCAGCGGACGGATCCGGCGAGTTCGATGGTGGTCGGCTGCGGGGATCGCGGAGCAATCATCAGCAGGGCCGAGAGAAGCTGGCTGCTTTCGCTCGCATCGAGCGAGACCCGTCCGCCCCGAAGTCCCCCTCCCTTGATCTCCAATGGGAAAAACCCTTCCTCACCGGTGCACCGGATGTCTGCCCCGAGCGAACGCAGCGCCTCGATCAGTGGGCGCATGGGGCGCTTGCGCATCTGTGGAACCCCGTCGATTCGGAAGAAGCCGCGTGGCGCGGCGGCGCAGAGTGCGGTGAGGAAACGCGCGGCCGTGCCGGCCAGACCGACGAAAAGCAGGATCGGTTCCTGTGAGGCGCCGGGAAGCGGCCAGGCTTTGTTCTGACCACCGATTTCCACGGTTCCGCTGGCGGCGTCAGCGGTCACCTCGAATCCGAGCGAACGGAGCGCGTCCGCCATGAGCCCGGTGTCTTCGCTGAACAATGCGCCCGTGAGTTTGACGGGTGTCGAACCCAGCGCACCCAGCATCAGCGCGCGGTTGGTGAGGCTCTTGGATCCGGGGAGGACGGCTTCGCCCCTTGCGGGATGGGTGAACGGCGTGATGGGAAGAAGATCGGGCAGGATCATGCGACGGGCGGTGGCAAACGTGGCGCAGGCGCGGCCGGAGCCAAGAGCGAATCCACGGTGTTTCTACGTCAGGGACGAAACGCGTCGCGGTAAGCCTTGCCGCGTTCGAGTCGCGCCTGGACCTCCAGCCAGTCGGAGTTGGCAAGCGCGGCATGGAACCCCTCCAATTCGCTCTGGAGCCCGCGGAGCGCCCGGAGAACCTCCTCCCGGTTGTTGCGCAGGATTTCCACCCACATGGTGGCATCGCTCGCTGCGATTCGTGTGGTGTCGCGCAGCCCGCCTCCCGAGAAATTTCTCCAGCGTGAGGGTCGCTGGCTCAGAAAGGTGCACAAGGTTGTCGCGAGCACCTGCGGGAGGTGGCTGATGTGGGCGACGATTTCGTCGTGCTCATCGGGCGGCAGCGTGGCGACATGGGCGCCGAGATCGCTCCAGAAGCGGCTGACGATTTCCGTGGCGGAAGGTTCGCCCGCGGGCAAGGGAGTGACAAAACACACTCGATCCTGAAAGAGATCCGGGCTCGCGTTCTCCCAGCCGGTCTTTTCGCTTCCGGCCATGGGGTGGGAGCCGACAAAGTGGGCGTTATTGCCCAATGCGGCGGTGCAGGCGCGAGAGAGTGCTCCCTTGGTGGAGCCGACATCGGTGACCGTGCACCCTTGCTTCAGATGGGGGGCGATCCGCTGCGCCAGTTCGACAATCCTGTCGACCGGGGCCGCGAGGATGACCAGGTCGGCGTTCCGCACCGCCAGTTCGGGCGTCGCCTCCGCAGCGTCGCACCAGGATTGTTTCGCCACCTCAAAACCGACTTCGGGTCGGCGCGCCCAGACAACAATCCGGCGGGCGGCGGCGCGGGTGCGGGCGGCCATCGCAACGGATCCGCCGAGAAGGCCGGGGGCCAGGATGGTGAGGGTGTCGATCATGGCGGTCAGGATCCCAAACGAACGATGACGTCGAACTCCGCCTTGCTCACCGGCATGACGGAGAGGCGGGTATGCCGGATCAACGGCAGCGATTTCAGTTCGGGTTCAGACCTTATCCGGGTGAGGGGCACTGGCCGGGCAAGCACCTTTCCGGCTTTGAGTTCCACGGCGACCCAGTCCTCGCCGGCTTCGGCTGTTGGATCGGGAAATGCGGATCTTGAGACCTGGGCAAGGCCTACGACCTCCTTCGGTCCGCCGCTCACATAGAAGAGCACGGCATCGCCCTTTCGCATGGCCTTCAGATTGTTTCGCGCCTGGAAGTTGCGCACGCCTGTCCATTCGGTCTTTCGATCCGCGACAAACTGGGACCACGGGTAGGATTCAGGTTCTTGCTTAACCAGCCAGTATTGGATTGTCATGGAGGAGTGACAGCGATGCGCTGCCTAGAGAATGGAGCCGAGCGAAGATGAAAAGGCAAAAGCCCAGCGGACGGTGCGACTGCTCTACCTGGTGATGATTCTGGGGGTGAGCCTTCCGCTGCTGTTCTTCTTCCTCCACGGCTGCGAAACGTCAACTCCGGGCATCAGCCGATGAATCGAACCCTTGTCCCGATCCGCCTCGTTTTCATCGCCCTCTGCGCGGCTGCGGGATGGCTGGTGTGCTATACGATTGCTGACTGGGACCGGTTTCGGCCTCTGGCCACCTTTGTGGGGCTTTCGATCGGCGTCTTGGTGGTGCTGGTCGACCTGCTGCTTCGCGGATTTTCGCTTCGCGGTCTCAGCGCGGTCACGTTCGGCCTTGCGATTGGTTTGCTGATGGCGCAGCTCCTTGGGGCATCGCCACTCTTCGACCAGGGAGATCCGGAAATCATCCACCTGGTGCGGCTGGCGCTGTTTCTGGTGTGCGGTTACCTGGGCGCGGTCATCGCGTTGCGGGGCAAGGACGAGTTCAATCTGGTGATTCCCTATGTACGGTTTGTGCGGCACGAGGTGGATGTTCCCCTCGTGGTGGTGGACACGAGTGCTCTGATCGATGGCCGTGTGGCGCGGGTCTGCGAAGCGGGGTTCATGAGTGGGGCGCTCATCATTCCGAGATTTGTCCTGAATGAAGTGCAGTCGATTGCGGATTCCCATGATCCGCTGCTGCAGGCGCGGGGACGTCGTGGTCTCGAGGTGCTGAACGAATTGCGGCAGATCAAGCGGCTGGACCTGCGGATACACGAGAGCGAGGCAAAACGGAGCGATATCGAAGCCAAACTGGTGTTTCTTGCGCAATCGATGCGGGCGAAGTTGCTGACGACGGACTACAACCTCGCAAAGATGGCGGAGTTTCACGGCGTGCCTTGGCTGAACCTCAATGCCCTGGCCAAGGGGCTGAGACCGGCGCTGCTCCTTGGGGAGTCGGTCGAAGTCGAGCTGGTCAAGCCGGGCAAGGAGGACAACCAAGGGGTCGGTTACCTCGAGGATGGGTCGATGGTGGTAGTCAGTGACGGACGTTCGCACCTGGGGCAGACCGTGCAGGCGGAGATCACGAGTGTGCTGCCGTCCGCCGGGGGCAAGATGATCTTCGCGCGGATTGGATCCAGTCATCGGTCATGATTGCCGGAGGATGAAAAATTTCTGTTTACTCCCCGCTGACCCTCGCCCAAAACGTCCCTTCCGGTTGGGGCAGTAGCTCAGTTGATAGAGCGCTTCGTTCGCAATGAAGAGGTCGTGGGTTTGATTCCCATCTGCTCCACCAAACCCCAAACGGCCCCATGAGCGATTCCAGAAGCTCCGCTTGCACGCCGGTTTATCGGGAGCGCATTAGCCCCCGGAATGCTAAGAGCGGCCCTTTTGACCGCGTAACCCCAATCGCCCACCCTGGAGGGGCACGCTTCGTCGTGCCCGGTTTGAAAAAAAACGCTGTGCAACCCAGGAAAATGGAATCCGCAGATCGCACCGATTCACGCAGATTGGTTTCCAGTGGATCGAAGTCGGAATCGGCGTACATTGGCAAAACCCGCGGATCGAACCAATGCTGGAGGTATTCTTGTCAGGGAGTCATCAATCCAAAATGACCACGGATTGCACAGAGCGCACAGAATCCAATGCCTCATGCACGGTGCATTTCGTCCGAATAGGCGGTTGACTTCTCAATCACCCGGGAGGGGCACGCTTCGTCGTGCCCGGTTCGATTCGAGAGGTTCGATCCGGAGTGATAGGTAACACTTTATCCGGAGGGGCAGCCAAAAAGGGGGTAGGGGATGTATGTTGTACTCAGCCATCACAACGTGAAATCCACGGCGAAACAAAGTCGTTTAGCTCCGAAGAATGCTCCATTCCTAACCTCGCACACATGGCCTCATTTTTCGGTCGTTAAATACAAACCACAGAACCTGACCCTATTTGCCCGTTCGTGCGTGTTTTCCCCGGAATGAAAAAGGGCACCGTGCGCTTCAAGGTGCTCGCGGCTCAAGTCAACCACGGCCGCCTGGAAATCGAGTTGTTTGACCGCCATGGCGATCGGCCACCCATCCGCCTGTTCCTCGACGACAAAGCTCAAATCCGTGCCCTCGACGTCGAACGCATGAATATCCAAACCCTCACCAATTACGCTGCCAATGCCTGGTATGACATCGCGGTACACTTCGACGTAGGAACCGAGCTCTTCACCATTCTTGTCAACGGACGCGCGCTGCTGAAGGACGCGGAGATGCTTTTCCCTGCGGACTCTCTCGAACGCCTCTCCTTCCGCACTGGAGTTTATCGTCCCAATCCGACCCTGCGCGATCCCAAGGCCCCCGGCGAGGATTTTCCCGGCGCCGACGAGCCCGAAGCGACCGCCACCTACTATCTCGATGACGTGACGGCTTCCCCGGATCCGTAACTTCTGTCCAAGCGGGCCCTCCGGTGGAGGATATACTTGCTGAAATGGGGCTATGCGGCAGGCTATGCCCATGACCCGTGAGGAACTGCTTCAGCACATCTGGATTGACCCAGCCCGCTGCGGAGGGAAGCCGTGCATTCGCGGACATCGCATCTGGGTCTCGCTGATCCTCGATATGCTCGCCGCCGGCGAGAGCGTGGAGGCAATTCTGGAGAATTATCCTGGCATCACCCGCGAGGATATCCAAGCCTGCATTGCCTATGGTTCGGAAATGAGCCGCGAGCGGTTCGTGGACATCCCGCTCGAAATCAGGGCGTGAAGCTGAAGCTGGACGAGAATCTGGGCGAGCGCGGACGCGGTCTGCTGGAGGCGGCCGGGCACCAGGTTTGTACTGTCCCGATGCAGAGCTTGCAGTCGGCCTCGGATCAGGAGCTCCTGGCTCGTTGCACGGCCGAGGGTCGCGCTCTCGTTACTTTGGACCTGGATTTCGCCAATCCGTTGATCTTCCCGCCAGCGCAACATCGAGGCGTCGCCGTGTTGCGCGTGCCCCGCAAACCAGCGCCGACAGACTTGGATCTCGCGCTGACCACTTTGCTCAATGCGCTCCGCAATCGAAACCTCGACCGGCAGCTTTGGATCGTGGAGATTGGACGTATTCGCGAGTATTCCCCCGACCGATAGGCCTGGTCGACAGAAACGAAGCTATCGAAAAACCAAAACCGGCTGGCTGAACTGCCGGCGTTCCTCTTCGAGTTGGGGCTTTTCTTCAGGGCAGCAAAACGGGTCAGGCGTAAACACGTTTGATGCGTGCTTTGGATGAGTGAGAGAGAACCGCGTTCAAGCGTTGACTGTTTCAGGGCCGCTGCGGCTGGCAGACCAGAGGCGGTTGCCGGGGCCGCACTGGAAGCTCTACAATCTACGGAAAATGGACCCGAAGAAGCACGAGGAAGCCGTCGCACGAGTGCGCGAAAAGCTCGGACTGCAAAGTCAGCGGCCTTGATTCACCTGATGCCGGGCTTCGCCCGCCTCAAAGCCGCTGCTACGGATGCCGTGGTGGCGGTGAAGGGGCGCAACGTGACGGTTGGTCGACAGGGGCGATTCTGGAGCGACGACTACGGTCATTGTCATATTGAAACATGATCACGATGTAGGTGGCGAAAAGGCCGGCGTTGGGAGGCGCTGGGCGGTGCCGGGCACGACGGAGCGTGCCCCTCCAGGGTGGAAAGATGTCAATGCGCGGTGTGCCGCGCAGTCGGCGGATTGCCTTTCATGGGGGGTGCGGCCCTCGCGGAATCTACCAGGCGGCGACGGTGCGGCCAAATGCGTCTCTGTCCTCGGCAGCGAAGAACGATGTGCCGGCTACGAAGGTGTCGGCTCCGGCCTGACGGCATTGCAGGCCGGTCTCAAGGTCGATGCCTCCGTCGACCTCCAGGCGGAAGCGCAGACCGCGCTCGTCCCGCCAACGGGAAAGCAGGTGGAGCTTTTCGAGCATTTCGACGCGGAAGGGCTGTCCCCCAAAGCCGGGCTGGACGGTCATCACCAGAATCAGGTCCACTTCGCCGAGGAAACCGGCCACGGCGGTCGCGGGGGTGCCGGGATTGAGCACGAGGCCGCATTTGCAGCCCAGGTCTCGGATGTGTTTGAGCGTGCCGTGGTGATCGTAGTCCGGCTCGATATGGATGCTGATTGAATCCGATCCGGCCCTGGCGAAGGCTTCGACATAGCGGTGCGGCTCGGAGAGCATGAGGTGCGTGTCGAAGAAGAGCCTTGAGAGCGGGCGAAGCGCGGCCACCACCTGGGGGCCGAACGAAAGGTTCGGCACGAAGTGACCATCCATGATGTCGAGGTGCAGCCACGTGACTCCAGCGGCCTCGGCCAATCGGACGGAATCGGCAAGGTGCGCGTGATCGCCGGCGAGCAGCGAGGGAGCGAGGATGGGAGGCAGGCTCACGATGCGCCAACTCTCAGTGAACGCAGGGACGAAGCCAGCCGAATCTCAACGCTGCTCCGTGTCATCGGCAGGTGCCCACGCGTTTTTCCCGGAGGAAATTCAGGTTCATCCCTTCAGGGCGGTGGCGATGCGTGAGAGGGCGGCCTCCACGTTCTCGCGCGAATTGAAGGCGCTGATGCGCACGTGGCCCTCGCCGCACTTGCCGAAGCCGGCGCCCGGCGTGCAAACCACCTGGGCCTGATTGAGAAGGAGGTCGAAGAATTCCCAGGAGTCGCGGCCGGTGTTGATCCAGATGTAGGGGGCGTTGTCGCCGCCGACGCAGGAGAGCCCGAGCTTGAGCATGGCTGAGCGGATCAGTGCGGCATTTGCGAGGTAGAAGTCCGTCATGGCCTTCACCTGCTGCTTGCCGGCTTCCGTGAAGATTGCGGCGGCCGCCTTTTGCACGGGGTAGGAGACACCGTTGAACTTTGTCGTGTGACGCCTGTTCCAGAGTGCGTGCACGGAGTGGCTCTTGCCTGCATGGTCGAACGCGAGCAGATCCTTCGGAACGACGGTGTAGGCGCAGCGGGTGCCGGTGAAGCCTGCGGTCTTGGAGAAGCTGCGGAACTCGATTGCGACCTCGCGGGCGCCTTCGATTTCGTAGATGGAGTGGGGGATGCGCGGATCGCGAATGTAGGCCTCGTACGCGGAGTCGAAGAGAATGATCGCCCTGTTGGCGCGCGCATAGGCGACCCAGGCGGCCAACTGTTCGCGTGTCGCCACGGCACCTGTGGGGTTGTTCGGGAAGCACAGGTAGATCAGGTCCGCAGGCGTGGATGGAACCGATGGGACATAACCGTTGGCGGGCGTGCTTTCGAGATAGGTGATGCCCTCATACCGTCCATCGACGACGCCGCCGGTGCGACCGGCCATGACATTGGTGTCGACGTAAACGGGGTAGACAGGATCGGGAATCGCGAGACGCAGGCCGTCGGTTGCAAAGATCTCCTGGATGTTTCCGCAGTCGCACTTCGATCCGTCCGAAACAAAGATCTCATCGGCTTCAATCCTGCAGCCGCGCGCGGCATAGTCGTTCTGGGCGATGGCCTCGCGCAGAAAGGCGTAGCCCTGCTCAGGACCATAGCCCTTGAAGGTCGCGCGCCTAGACATCTCGTCCGTGCCCGCGTGCAAGGCGTCGATGCAAACCGCAGGCAGCGGTTCGGTGACATCGCCGATGCCGAGCCGGATGACCGGCTTCGAGGGGTTGGCCTGCGTGTATGCGGAGACACGCCGTGCGATATCGCTGAAGAGATAGGAAGCCTTGAGCTTGGTGTAATTTTCGTTGATGCGGATCATTGTGAAAAGGAGCGTTGGCCGCCTGCAAAGAAGCGGGCGAAAAACTTGAACTAGCGGACCTGCTACCGTTTGTTCGTGTCAAGCGTGTCGTTGACACCGCTTCTCCATGCAAACGATCCACAGCATTGCAGCCCTCCGGGCCCTGGTTCGAGACAGACGCGCCGGGGATCATGTCATTGCCCTGGTGCCCACCCTGGGCGCACTTCACGACGGACACCGGAGCCTGATCCGACTGGCCGCGGAGCATGCGGACACGGTGGTGGTCTCGATCTTTGTGAACCCGGCGCAGTTCGGCCCGAACGAGGACTTCGCAAAGTATCCGCGCGATCTTGCCGCAGACCAGGCGGCCTGCATGGAGGCGGGCGCGGATGTGGTCTTTGCGCCAACCGTGGAGGAGATGTATCCGAAGGGATATTCGACCTACGTGATTGAGGATCACGTGAGCAAGCCGCTTGAAGGGGCCTCGCGGCCGACCCATTTCCGGGGGGTGACAACCGTGGTGGCGAAGCTGCTGAACATTGTGGGGCCGGATATCGTGGTATTCGGCCAGAAGGATTCCCAGCAGGTTGCGGTGATCCGCAAGATGATCGGGGATCTACTGATTCCGGTGGAGGTCATTGTGGGGCCGACGGTGCGGGAACCGGACGGACTGGCGATGAGTTCGCGCAACCGTTACCTCAGTCCCAGCCAGAGGAAGGAGGCCGTTGCGCTGCACCAGGCGTTGAGCAAGGCCCGGGAGATGGTGGCCCAGGGGGAGCACCGGCCGGACCGCCTGATAGCCGAGGCGACGCACATTCTTTCGCAGCATCGCCGGGTGCGGGTCATCTACGTTGCGGTGACGGACAGCCTGACGATGGAGCCCGTGCGTGAGGCGGTGAGCGGGAAGTCGATGATGGCGGTGGCCGCCTGGGTGGATGAGGTGCGGTTGATCGACAATATCCTCCTGTGACAGCCTCCCGCTTGAAGCCGCGGCAATCGCCGCGGGGCCGGTACGACATCCTCGTTGTGGGCAGCGGGATTGCGGGACTCAGCTTCGCGCTGAAGGCGGCGGCGCGAGGGCACTCTGTGGCCATTCTCACAAAGAAGAACAAGGCGGATTCAAACACGAATTTTGCGCAGGGTGGCATCGCGGTCGTGACCGCGCAGACGGATGATTTCGACAAACACGTGCGCGACACGCTCGTTGCCGGCGACGGGCTGTGCGATGAAAACGTCGTCAGGGAAATCGTGCGCGATGGTCCGTTGCGCGTGCGCGAACTGGTCGACTGGGGTGTGAGATTTTCGCGCAACGAAGCGGGAGCCTATGACCTTGGGCGCGAGGGGGGGCATGGCGAGCGGCGCATCCTGCATGTGAAGGACACGACGGGAAAGGCGATCGAGGAGGCGCTGCTCAAGGCGGTGGCCCGTGCGGAACGTGTGGACCTGCTGGAGCACTTTTTTGCAATCGATGTCATCACGACCGACCGGATCGGCCGAGCCCGCGGACGAAGCGGGAGGCGCGTCGCCGGTCTGTATGCGCTCGATGTGCAGAGCGGCCGGGTCGTCTCCTTCAGTGCACCCGTCGTAATGCTGAGTTCCGGCGGGGCCGGGCAGGTCTACCTCTACACGACAAACCCGGACATCGCGACAGGCGACGGCATAGCGATGGCGTACCGTGCGGGAGTGGCCATCAGGAACATGGAGTTCATCCAGTTCCATCCGACCACGCTGTATTCCACCACGGGCGAACGATTCCTCATCAGTGAAGCCGTGCGCGGCGAGGGTGCGGTCCTGCGCAATTTCGAGGGCGAGGCGTTCATGAAGCGATATCACCCGCTCGCGGACCTGGCGCCGCGCGACATTGTCGCGCGCGCGATCGACAACGAGATGAAGCAGAGCGGTGCGCCCCATGTGTGGCTCGACATCACCCATCGGCGCCCCGATTTCATCCGCGGCCATTTTCCCCAGATTTACCGCACCTGCAAACGCCTCGGTTACGATCTTGCGAAGGTTCAGGTGCCCGTGGTTCCGGCCGCCCACTACACCTGCGGTGGAGTGATGACGAATCTCAGGGCGGAAACGTCGCTGCCCGGACTGTATGCCTCGGGTGAGGCGGCGAGCACAGGGCTGCACGGCGCGAACCGCCTTGCGAGCAATTCACTGCTTGAGGCGGTTGTGATGTCGCACCGGGGCTCAGAGGCGGTCGATGCCTATCTGCGCAGCAGGCCGGCGGATCCCCGCTCACTGCCGCCATGGCGCGATCTTGGCGGCGGTGATCCGGACGAACGGGTGGTGCTCTCTCACAATTGGGATGAACTGCGCCGGACCCTCTGGGACTATGTGGGCATCATGCGCACGACCAAGCGCCTGGAGCGTGCGCACACGCGCATCGCCACGCTCACGAGGGAGATTCATGACTACTACTGGAATTTCTCGGTCGACACGAAGCTGCTTGAACTGCGCAACCTCCTCCAGGTTGCGGACCTGATCGTGGCGAGTGCGCTGAAGCGGAGAGAGAGCCGTGGGCTGCACGCGATCATGGATTTCCCGCGCAAACTGAAGACGGCGAGCGATTCGGTGATCGTCGCCCCGCGGCGGCGCTGAGTCGGGGCGCTACAGTATCCAGATGCCCAATACGCCGAGCGCGAGAAGGACGGCGATCCAGCCGAGCATTTTTCTTTCCTGGTGGGTGAGATTGAAGAGCATGGTTTGGAAAATGCCCGCAGCCGCGGATTGAGTGGCGGTGAGCGGGTCACCTTCCGCGGTACGGATCAAGTGCCGGAATTGCCCTGTTTGTGTCAGTGGACGGTGGTCGTCAGCTTCAGGCCGATGATCGAGACGATCAGCAGTCCCAGGAAGAGCCCACGACCGGCCGAGAGTGTTTCTCCCTGAAGGAAGATCGCGACGATTGCGGTGCCTGCTGCGCCGATGCCGACCCAGACGGCATATGCGGTGCCGACGGGGATGTGTTTCACCGCGATGGCGAGCAGCAGCATGCTGGCCGACAGGGTGGTGATGAAGAACACCGTGGGCCAGAGGCGGGAAAGTCCTTCGGTGGATTTGAGGGCGGAGGCCCAGCAGATTTCGAGCAGACCGGCGGCGATCAGGATGAACCAGGATTTCATGCGACGAGTGAGAGCTTGGCTTGCGTCGTCTTGGCGAATCCGGGTACGGCGCGTCTCGTCCGGGTGGTGGAACCACGTGAAGACTCTGTGGGGAATCAGTCACCCCCGGCGCTGTCAAGGTCGACTGACCCCCGTTGTGGCCGGGCAGGTGGTGCCGGGGGGACGACGGAACCAAGCTCGTGAGACGAAGTCTCAAAATTCTTGACGAAGATAATGAGCCTCAGTCTCATCTCGATCTCTGTGACTATCTCTCGGCTCATTTCATCTGCTATCGATTCACCGCAAGCTTCGGTGCCATTTGGGCAGTTTATTGATTTCCAATGAGTAGAGAGGAATTACCCGTTCTCGATCCTGCGGAAAAGCCACCGGCTGCGGTGCCGCCCAAAAGCGTCGGTCGCTCGTTCTGGATCAAGCAGTTTTACCTGTGGCACTGGGTCAGTGGTGCCTTTGCGCTGGCGGCGATGATCTTTTTCGCAGCCACGGGCATCACGCTCAATCACGCGGCAAGTTTCACGACCAAGCCACGGATTGTGCGGACCCAGGCAAAATTGCCGGCGCATCTGCTCTCAAGAATCTCAGCGGACACCAGCGGCCCGACGAGGTCACGCCAGGTCGTGCCCCCAGAGGTGCGGGAATGGCTGAGGAGCGAGATCGATTCCGATCCAGGAGCGCGGCGGGTGGAGTGGACGGGGGAAGAGATCTACATCGATCTCCCGCGGCCCGGGGGAGACGGCTGGCTCACCATTGATCGTGCGAGCGGAGAGATTGAAAAGGAAGTCACCACCCGTGGAGTCATCGCCTGGCTCAACGACCTCCACAAGGGACGCCACACCGGCAGTCCGTGGATCCTGTTCATGGATTTTTTCTCGGTTGTATCGGTTGTTTTCTGTGTCACCGGCCTCGCCTTGCTCGTGGTGCATGCCCGACGGCGGCCAATGACCTGGCCGGTGGTGGTGGCGGGCATCGCGCTTCCCTTCGTCCTCATCATTTTTTTCCTCCATCTGTAGCCCTATCCTTTGATGACAACGCGTTCCTTTTCACATTTCACGGCCCGTCTGGCGCCGGGCCTTGTCTGCACTGTCGCCACCTCGGCGGCTGCACAACTCGCCGCGACGGTCGAGATCCCGCAGCTCGATGTCTCCGAGTACCACCGGCCCTACGTGGCGTTGTGGATCGAAGGGCCGGACCGCTCGGTGATCAATGTGGGCGTCTGGTACGACGTGGACATGAAGGGCGATGAAGGCGAGACCTGGCTCAAGGACCTGCGCCAATGGTGGCGCAAGTCAGGACGGGATCTCGATCTGCCCATCGATGGATTGAGCGGTCCGACCCGGCCCGTGGGCACGCATGAGGTCAGGCTGCCGTCCAGTGTCACCGAGAAGCTCGGCGACGGCGAGTACACGATGTACGTCGAGGCCGCCCGCGAAGTGGGCGGGCGTGAAGTGGTGCGCGTGCCCTTCACGGTTTCCAGGAATTCCAGGGTCGATGTTTCCGTGAAGGGTGAACGCGAACTCGGCACCGTCACGCTCCGCCAGATCGACTGATGACTTTCAACTCATGAAATCGCACCGCATTCTTCTCGCCGCCGGACTGCTTCTTGGCACGTCCGCCCTGCACGCCCACCGGGTCTGGATTCTGCCCTCCATGACTGTCCTTTCAGGGACGGACCAATGGGTTTCCTTCGAGGCTGCGGTCTCGAACAACCTTTTTTTCCCGAATCATCGGCCCGTTCCGATCGAGGCCATAGAGGTGCACGGGCCTGATGGAAAACCGGTCGCCGTCCAGAATGCAGTTGGCGGCCAGGTGCGCAGTTCATTCGAGCTTCAGCTCACGCAACAGGGCACGTACGCGATCTCCCTCAAGCCCGGCATCGTGCGTCGTCCGACATCCCCGGGTGATCCCACGCTTTTTGGAAGCTACGAAAAGGATGGAAAAACTGAGCGCTGGCGTGGCACGCCGGAGTCGCTCGTTGCCGAAGGCATGGCAAAGAAACCCGGCTTCAAGCTACGCGAGTCGGGCGGCCGCCATGTGGTCACCTTCGTGACCTGCGGCAAGCCGAGTGACGGGGTTCTCAGGCCATCGGGCAAGGGAATCGAAATGGAGTACGTGACGCATCCCAATGACCTGTTTGTCGGCGAATCCGCGCGGTTTCGACTGCTGCTCGACGGCAGGCCCGCGGCCAACGCGGAAGTGACGGTGGTGCGCGGCGACGATCGATACCGCGACGAGGCCGGGGATATGAACCTGCGCACGGATTCGGAAGGCATCGTGCAGGTCAAGTGGCCGCAGGCGGGACGCTACTGGCTTGAGGCGAGTGCGACGACCGCCGGAAAACTGCACGGTGTGCCCTCTGAAAAGTCGTACACCTACATTGCCACGTTCGAAGTGCTGCCCGACTGATCCGGGTCACTCGAGGACCCCAAGCGCACGAACTGTGACCCTGGTGAGAGAGGACGTGGACCGGCGCGTGCTTGTGCCGCCGAACCTGCCGGCGACACTGCCGACGCGCGGAACCGTCGGCGCGCGCGGGATCTGGGATTTCAGTGGCGCCACGATGGGAACCCATTGGCGCGCGCGTGTGGTTGAATGCGACGCGCTGGACCCGCACGAGGCGGAAGCGCTGATTCACGACGCCCTGGCGAGCGTCGTGCGCTGCATGAGTCCCTGGGAGATTGATTCCGATCCCGGGCGCTATCGAAACGCCGGCGCAAACACGTGGGTGCGTGTTTGCGGCCACACCTTCACCGTGCTGCAGCGCGCGCTTGAAGTCGCCGCGCTCACGCATGGTGCGTACGATCCGACAATCGGGCGGCTGACGGACGCCCTGGGATTTGGGCCTTCAGATCCAGCGAATGCGGTCCAGCCGGAATCCGGCGCGGCGGAACTGGCCCGCTCGTTCACCGGCTATCTGCGCGTGCGGCTCGATCCCGCGTCCTTGGCTGTTTTCCAGCCGGGAGGCTTCGAACTCGACCTGTGTTCGATCGCGAAGGGCTATGCGGTCGATCTTGCGATAGATCGTCTCACGGCAGCCGGAGCGGACAACAGTTTCATTGAGATTGGAGGCGAGGCGCGCGGCGTGGGCTGCAAGCCGGATGGACAACCGTGGTGGTGCCGGATCGAGCCTCCTGCGCACGCTGGAGCGGGTTATCCGGTCACAGTGGCCGCGGCGTGCGGGCTTGCATTGGCGACATCGGGAAACGCGCTTCGCAATCGCCCGATTCCCTCGGGTGAACTCGGGCATATCGTGAACCCACTGCCAGGGCGGGTGCTGCCAGCGGGACTTGATAGCGTGACTGTGCTTGCCCCGAGCTGCATGGAGGCGGACGCGTTTGCCACCGCGCTTTACCTGCTCGGCCCCGGCGAGGGAATCCGGCTTGCGGATTCCCTGGATCTTGCAGCGCTCTTTGTGGAGCGTCAGGAGGAAGGCCGGTTCAGGGAGCGCTGGTCGAGGCGCTTTTCGGACTTTCTCGCTTGAAGCGCGGATGCGGCCGGCGCTTTCGGAGAGGTTCGTGCGCGACTACAACTCGCGAATTCTGATATTGCGCCAATGGGCGTGGAAAGGTCCCACGTCCGCACGGATGCGGTGCACCTGGAGCCCGATGAAGCCGCTGGCATCCTCGCTGTCGTGAAAGTCCGCGCAGGCGATGCCGTTGACCCACGAGCGGATGTGGTCGCCCTTGGCGACGATGCGGTAGTGGTTCCACTGGCCTGCCTTGAACGCCGTCGCAGTGCCGGGTTTGTTGGAGAGGTCATCGTGCCACTTGTTCCACCGGCCCTCGTCCCAGAAGTTCCCCGCGGTGCCCTTGGCGTTGGCGGCCATTTCGCACTGATAGCCGTAGACCTCGCCCTTGATCCGTATGCGATCTCCGCCGGAGGGCTGGGGTGTGTCCTTGGCATAGGTGTGACTGCGGATCTGCACACCTGAATTGAGCTGGTCGTCGAGTTTCACTTCGAGTTCGAGTTCGAAGTCGCCGTAGTCGCGGGTCGTGCAGAGAAACGTGTTGATGGAGCCCTTGCTCCCGGTCGTGCCCACAATTTCGCCGTTCTCCACGCGGTAGGTGGCGGTTCCGCCCTTTCTCACCCAGTTGTCGAGCGTCTTCCCGTCGAAGAGAGACACCCACTCTGAAGCCGAGAGCCGGGCCGCCGTGGCGAGTGAGAGAAGTAAAAACAGGAACGTGGTGGTGGTGCGCATGAGGAAGGGAATTTGGAAATGGTGATGAACTGACGACGGCAGTCAGTCTATCCGGCGGTGCTCAGAATGTCTTCGGTACGGATGGAAAATGAGGGCGCGCAGACGGAAACCCAGGCGCGAGCGCGCGCGCTTTCCGCTGGCGCAACATGCTTTTCCGCGGAAACTCAAGACGCCGGCGTTTCGGTGCGCTAGGATCCTGTGGCAATGGAGAGCCGGAAAACTGATATTGAGCCATCGCCTTGTTCCCGATGAACGTTACCCTCCCGATTTGCGGCAGGACCATGGTCCTCGTTGCTGCTCTGCTCGTGATGCCTCTTCCGATGATTCCGGCGCCCGCCGGATCGGTGCCGGTCGGTGCGGCCAGGATCGACATCACGCCGCGGTCGCCGATCCGCCTCGCGGGATACGCCAACCGCCGGGGAACGGATTGGAAGGTGGAAATGCCGCTTCATGCGAGGGCGTTCGCAATCGGAGAGGGGACCGATACGGCCGTGCTCGTGTCGGTTGAACTGGTGGGCATCACCTCGGCTGTCAGCGATGCGCTGGCATCCGAGTTGGCGCGCAGCCATGGACTGAGACGCGATCATGTGGTCGTTTGCGCCGTTCATACCCATAGCGGCCCGGCAATCGAAGGGTATCTGATCGCCGAACGCCACGACCTTTCGGCGGAGGAGCGGGGTGCGATGGCGCGCTACACCGCGTGGCTGAAGGGCCGCCTTCGAGAGGTGGCGGAAGCCGCGCTTGCTGAGCGCCGTCCCGCTCATCTGGCATGGGCGCAGGGGTATGCCGGATTCGCGGTCAATCGTCGCGAGTTGAAGGACGGAAAGTGGAAACGTTTCGGCGTGGTGCCGAACGGACCGGCCGATCGCACGCTGCCGGTGCTCGTTGCGAAGGGGGACGATGGAAGGACGAGGGCGGTCCTGACGAGCTATGCGTGCCATTGCACGGCAAACGGCGGAGGCATGATCATCCATCCCGATTGGGCGGGTGAGGCCTCCGCCCGGATCGAGAGCGACAACCCGGGGGCTGTGGCGCTCGTTGCGCTTGGATGTGCGGGCGATGCGGGCCCGTATCCGAAGAACGGCATCGAAGCGGCAAGGACCAACGGGCGCGAGGTGGCGGCGGAGGTTGCGCATCTGGCGGGCAAGGGGCTGAAGCCGCTGCCCGGTGTGACGGCCGCGACCTATCGGGTCGTGAATCTGCCGCTGGATGAACCCGACAGGAACGGGATTCTGGAGCAGGTTCCGATGCCGGTGCAGACATGGGCCTTCGGAAAGGAACTGACGATGATATTTCTCGGCGGAGAAATGGCGTCCGACTATTCGCTGCGGCTGCGGCGCGAACTGGATGCGGAGCGGCTTTGGGTGAATGCCTACAGCAATTCAGTGCCCTGCTATGTGGCCTCGCATCGCATGTATCCGGAAGGTGGTTACGAAGTGGATTCGTCGATGCTCAAGTACGGCTGGTCCGGAAGGCTGGCTCCGGGCACGGAGGACAGGATTATTTCGGAAGTGCACGCCCAGGTGGAATCGTTGGGCCGCCGCGAAGGGCAGCGATGAGCGCAGGATCCTTTGGCATCGCGGCCGTCCTCGCGTTTCTGCTGTTGCCCGTTGTCCGGGCGCAGCCGCTTGCGCCCCCCAAGGAACACGTGACATTTCCGGACGCGCTTTCGCCGCAGGCTTCGCTTGCGGCCATTCATGTGCCTGACGATCTTGTCGTCGAACTCGTCGCCTCGGAACCGGCGGTGCAGGATCCGATTGATCTGGCCTGGGGTGCGGACGGGCGCCTGTGGGTTGTTGAAATGGGAGATTATCCGCTGGGGGTGGACGGTAAGGGCGGCAACGGTGGACGCATCCGGGTCCTCGAATCCACGAAACACGACGGCCGCTTTGACCGGTCGACCCTATTCATTGACGGACTGCATTTCCCGACAGCAGTGATGCCCTGGCGCGACGGCGTGCTCGTCATCGCGGCTCCGGAGCTGCTATTCCTGCGCGATACCGATGGTGACGGGCGCGCGGACGAACGCCGGGTGCTGTTTGACGGTTTGGGCGTGGGCAATCAGCAGCACCAGGCCAACGGGCTGCAGTGGGGACTTGATGGCTGGGTCTATGTTGCGAACGGAGGCACCCGCGGCAGCATTGTCTCGAAGGCAACCGGCGTTTCGATCGATATGACACGGGATGTCCGCATCCGGCCGGACGATGGTGAAGCCGAGCCGCTGACGGGCCGTTCGCAGTTTGGCAGGAATCGCGACGACTGGGGCAGCTGGTTTGGATGCAACAATGCCAATCCGGTCTGGAATTATGCGCTGGAGGACCGGTACCTCCGGCGCAATCCGAGTCTGGTGCCGCCCAATCCCGTGGTCACCGTTCCCGAGATTCCGGGTGCCGCACCGGTATATCCGCGAAGCCGAACGCTTGCGCGATTCAACAATGCCGGACACTTCAACGCCTTCACCTCGGCGTGCGGGGTGACCGTGCTGCGCGACGAGGCGCTGGGGCCCGCCTACACCGGAAATGTTTTTGTCTGCGAACCCGTGCACAATCTCGTGCATCGCGAGATCCTTTCGCCCTTGGGAGCGACATTCAGGAGTCACCGCGCACCCGGCGAGGAGAAGTCGGAATTCCTCGCGTCGACGGACAACTGGTCGCGTTTCACAAGCATTCGAGTCGGACCCGACGGCGCGATTTACCTGCCCGACATGTACCGGCGGGTCATTGAGCATCCGCAGTATATTCCCGAGGCATGGCTTGCGCTGCTCGGAGACCTGAGGCAGGGCTGGCAGATGGGACGCATCTATCGCGTGCGCCGGCGGGACGCGCCGCTCCGGGAGGTGCAGAGACTCGACCTCGCGGACGCGGCTGGACTGGCCGTGGCGTTGGCCAGTCCGAGCGGAACCGTGCGCGATCTCGCCCAACAGCAATGGGTGTGGCGCGGGTCGAAGTGGCCTACCGATGCCCTGGAGCGGCTGCTCGATGATGCGCGCCCGGAAACGCGCGTGCAGGTCCTGTGCACCCTTGATCTCGTGCATCGGCTGACACCATCGCAGGTGATTCATGCGCTCGGCGATGCCCACCCGGGTGTGCGGCGCCAGGCGATCCGGCTGAGCGAACAGTTCTCAGGGGACAACGCGATGCTGGCCCGCCTGATAGGTCTTGCAGGAGATCCGAATCCGCTGGTGCGGCAGCAACTCGGCTACTCCCTGGGTTTCTGGAAAGAGAAAGGGGCCGGCGAGGCACTGCTCAAGCTCGTGGAGGACAAAGGGGATGCCTACCTCAAGGCGGCTGCGATGAGCTCCGCTCCGGCGCACCTGCAGGAAATGGTGGCGGCGTTGTCCCCTGGACAATCCTTCGAGCCAGCGCTGATAGATCTCGCTGCGGGCGCGGATCAAGGCATCTCCGATCGGATGCGTGGCCTGCTCACGGCTACGCGTTCCCTGGAGGATCAGGGCGGGCAGTTCCGTGATCTGGGCCGCTTTCTCGACGTGCGATCGCGGAAGCTGAAGGACGACCTGGCGGCAGCCCCCTCCGACGTCCAGCGTGTGATCGAAGCGGCGCGAGTGGCGGTTTCGGACGAGACTGCGGATGTCGCGCGGCGGAGCGCCGCCGCAGGTCTGCTCGCACGCGATCCGGCCCGTCGGAAAGACGATGTGGCAAAGCTCGCCGGATTGATGGCCGGTGTGCAGACCCCTTTTGCCGTGCAGTTGGTGGCCGCAAACCGGCTGGCGCAGCTTCCCGGTTCCGAAGTGGCCGACCTTTTCCTGAAGATGTTGCCGGAATGCAGTCCCAAGATCCAGGAGGTCATGCTGGATCGGCTGGTCAACCGGCCGGAATGGGCGGTGCGTCTTCTGGATCATCTGGAAAAGGATCCCACGATGGTGCGCGCACTGGCCTCGGGCCAGCGGCTGATGCTGACCGGATTGGCCGATCCGGCACAGGCGGAGCGTGCGCGCCGGGTGCTGAATGCCAGTTCCAACCCGGATCGGCAGCGCGTCATCGACACCTATCTCGGCGAGATGTCGGGACTCACGGGAAATGCGAAACACGGCCGCGAGGAGTTCCTGCGGATCTGCGCGGCCTGCCATCGGCTTGGAAAGATTCCAGGGGGTGAAATCGGACCGGATCTCGCGAGCCTCGCGGATCGCAGCGCCCCCTATGTTGTCACCCATGTGCTCGATCCCAATCGGGTCGTCGAAGGTCGCTACCAGCTTCACACGATCGAAATGGCCGACGGGCGCACCCTTGCGGGAATGCTGGTGGGCGAGGCGGGAAACAGCCTCACGCTGGGTGGGCTTGATGGCTCAACCCAGACGCTGCTGCGAGGGGACATTCGATCCATCACCGCGACAGAGCATTCCCTCATGCCCGAGGGCCTGGAGTCGTCGATCGATGCGCAGGGCATGAGCGATCTTGTCGCCTTCCTTGAGGAAATGGGCGGGCAGGAGCCACAGCACCGGCGCCGGGCCCGCGCCCACCGCGATTCCGCGGCTGGCAACTGAATTTCCGCACGGACGCAGGACAGCGCGGGTGCCTGCATGATAGGGTTCAGGTGTGAGCGTTCCCCGAAATCCTGGCATCCTTTCTTTTGTCCTCGCAGTGCTCCTGTCCGGCCAGGTTCACGCTGCCGCGCAGAAATCTCCTCCCAACATCGTCCTGATCCTCGCCGACGATCTGGGCTGGTCCGATCTGGCCTGCCAGGGTGGTGACTTGGTTGAGACGCCGAACATCGACCGCCTCGCACGCGAAGGGGTGCGTTTTAACCAGGCGTACGCGATGTCCGTGTGTTCGCCGAGCAGGGCCATGCTCCTTACCGGCCGTCACGCCGTCCGCACCGGGATCACCGTTTGGATCGAAAAGGCCCTCAACCGGCCTTCCAATGCGAGGCCGCTGGAGGCTCCATCGCGGCATGATCTCGACCTGTCGGAGGTCACGCTTGCCGAGCGGCTGCACGATGCTGGATATCTGACGGCGCTGGTCGGCAAATGGCATCTGGGCGACGGGTCGCACGCTCCCGAGACGCAAGGATTCGACATCAATATCGGCGGCACGCACTGGGGCGCGCCACCGACTTATTGGTGGCCCTATCGAGGCATGACGGAATCACGCACACCCGCGGGGGAACTCAGGAAGACCGAATTCCGCTACGTACCGGGTCTTCAGTTTGGAAAGCCAGGTGAGTACCTCACGGATCGCCTGACGGATGAAGCGCTGAACGTGATCGATCGTGCCAAGGGCCAGCCCTTCTTTGTCTACCTTGCACACCATGGCGTTCACATTCCGCTGGAGGCAAAGACGCCTGACATCGATCATTTCGCTGCAAAGGTGCGGCCAGGCATGCACCACCAGAACGCGACCTATGCGGCCATGATCGCAAACCTGGACGCCAATGTCGGGCGGGTGCTCGCGCATCTGAAGGCGCGTGGCCTTGACCGGAATACCGTCGTGATTTTCACAAGTGACAACGGCGGTTACATCGGAAAACCGCGGGGTCAGCGGGCGCCAGTAACCAGCAATGCACCGCTGAGATCGGGCAAGGGCTCCCTTTACGAAGGAGGCATCCGCGTACCGCTGATCCTGCGCTGGCCCGGAGTGACAGCAGTCGGGAAGGTTTGTGATGAACTGGTATGGCTGGCGGATCTTTTCCCGACCCTCGCTGGAAGGGCGGCATCCGCGACTGCCGTGGATGGAGTGGATCTTGGGCCGTTGCTTGAGAATCCCTCCGGACATCTCCCGCGCAGGGATCTGTTCTTTCACTATCCCCATTACTATCAGACCACGGATCCTGTGAGTGCCATACGATCGGGTGACTGGAAAATGCTGGAATACCTTGAAGATGGCAGAACCGAGCTCTACAATCTTGCCAATGATCCCTCCGAACAGGTCGATCTCGCATCCAGGGAACCCGCGCGGGTTTCCGATATGCGAAGCCGCCTCGTGCGCTGGCGGACCGAGACGGGTGCCTGGATGCCCGGCACGAAACCGTAGACGACCGTCGGATCGACCCGCTGAACATCCCCTTCAACCCCTGAAAATCGCATGAACAACCCCTCCTCCCGACGTGAATTCCTAAAACAGGGTGCCGTGTTTGCCGCGGGCGCCTCGCTCTTCAACCTGACCACCGCGGCGCCCAGCGGGCCAGCCCTGAAGGTGGCGCTCATCGGCTGCGGCGGGCGCGGTTCAGGCAATGGTTCAGGTGGCGCCCTGAAGAATTTTGCCGATGCGGCGAAACTGCTGGGGCGCGAGGTCGACATTGTTGCGGTCGCCGACTGTTTTGAGCACAAGGCGCGGAAGGTTGCCGACAGTTACAAGCTGCCCGGCAGTCGGGTGATTCACGGCTTCGACGCGTACCGGAAAGTGATGGAGTCGGACGCCGAATATGTGATCCTTGCGACACCGCCGGCCTTCCGTCCCCTACACCTTGCCGCCGCAGTTGCAGCCGGGAAACATGTTTTCTTCGAGAAGCCGGTGGCCGTCGATCCCGTGGGGGTCCGCAAGGTGATCGAGGTGGGGGAGGCTGCGCGTGCAAAGGGGCTCTGCCTTGTCGGTGGCACACAGCGCCGTCACGACATCGCCTACCTGACCAACAAGGCACAGATCGAGGCCGGTGCCATTGGCACGATCCTGGGAGGCACGGTTTCCTGGGATGGAAAGGTTCCATGGATCGTGCAGCGCAAACCGGGCCTGCTGAACCGCGAATACCTCGCCGAGAACTGGCTCAACTATGTCGAGCTCTCCGGCGACCACATCTGCGAGCAGCACGTCCACAATCTCGATGTTGCCAACTGGTTCATCGGGCGGGTGCCGATCGCCGCAGTCGGCTACGGAGCTCGCCTGCGCAGGGAAACAGGCAACCAGTACGATTTTTTCAGCGTCGACTACGACTATGGTGATGGTGTGCACATCCACAGCCAGTGCCGGCAGATTTCCGGATGCTACAACCGTGTCGGTGAATTCTTCCGAGGAACCGAGGGCCAGGTGTTTGGCGGCGGCAAACTGACGGGCCGGGATGTCTCGGCGCCCGCGATCGAAGTCCTGAGCGACAACGCACTCGTGCAGGAGCACGTCGACCTGATCAATGGGGTCCTCCACGGGCGGCCGGAGAACCGTGCGCGCGAGGTCGCTGAGGCGACGATGACTGCAATCCTCGGACGCATTTCCGCCTATACCGGCAAGATGGTTCGCTGGCGCGAACTCATGGATGAACCCGCTTCGCCCTACTACAACCTGTCCCTCGCTCCGGCTCCGGAGAATTACGAGGGGAACACCGATGTGGACATGCCGGGTGAAGGCGTCCCGCTGCCCGGAGACGGCGCAGCGATCAATGTCCGCAAGACCTGATCTGCGCCTGCGATGATGGCGAGGCGTTGTCGTGGAGTCACACGGCACGTCAGGCTCTCCCTTGCCCGGCTGCGCGGGTGGGGGGGGGACTGCGACATCAGGTTGTCTTCAGGCGGATGAGACGCGTCGGCCCTGCCCGGTTCTGCGGCAGGAGGTCCTGTCGTGGGAAATGTATTCCGTGCCGATGAAGCAAATTTCCGTTGCTGCCGAAGACGTCCGCGGGCACGGCGTGATACGATGGCGTGGATGAGCCTGTGGCATTTCGCCGCGGATTCACGCCCGTGACATGTTGAAACGAAAATCCCTCGCTCTCTTCGCTGTCCTATCCCTTACCATCCTGGCCGCCGGCGTGCTCTCTGCAGATCCCTCAGGCAGGACCAGACCCAACCTGGTCTTTGTCATGACGGATGATCAGGCGGTCTGGTCGGTGGGGGCCTATGGCAATCCGCAGGTCGTCACGCCGAACATCGACCGGCTCGCCCGGGAGGGCGTGCTCCTTCGCAATGCCTTTGTTCCTTCGCCGGTGTGCTCGGCGAGTCGTGCGACGTTTCTCACCGGGCTCTATGGAACCGAGGTCGGCATCACCGACTTCCTGGCGGGATCGGAGGTGGCCGCTGGCTTCGGGCTTCCGCCCGAGGTACTCACGTGGCCCGAAGTGCTGCAGCAACAGGGCTACACGACGGGACTTTCGGGGAAATGGCATCTCGGCACCCAGCCCCAGTTCCATCCCACGCGCCAGGGATTCGATTGGTTCTTTGGCTACATGGGTGCCGTCAATGTGCCGATGAACCCGCCGCTCGAGGAGGACGGCCAGATGCGGACATTCAAGGGGCCGATCTCCGACATCCTGACTGATCATGCGATTGGATTCATTGAGAAGAACCGAGATCATCCCTTCGCGCTGCTCCTTCATTTCAGGGAGCCGCACCTCAAGTACACTCCCATGCCCGAGGTTGACCAGGAGGCGTACAAGGGACGCGCGATCAAGGGCGCGGAGTTTCCCGGGCTCGATCAGGAGGAGGTGAACGGGTACACGCGCGACTACCTCATTTCGGTGCATGCCGTGGACCGCAATCTCGGACGGCTGATGGCGCGGCTTGACGAACTGAAGCTGCGGGAGAACACGATCGTGGTCTTCACGAGCGATCACGGCTACATGATCGGCCAGCATGGGCTCCATTCGAAGGGGAATGCCTGGTGGATGTTTCCGGGGATTCCGCCGAACACCAAGCGTCCGAACATGTTTGAAGAAGCCATCCGCATCCCGTTCATCGTGCGCTGGCCTGGCCGGGTTCCGGCGGGTTCGGAGGCAACGGAGCCCTATTCGAGCGTCGACACCTTTGCGACCGTCCTCGGGCTGATGGGCGTGCCGGTGCCCGCGGACTCCCGCCAGCATGGCGCGGATTTTTCGCCGCGACTGCGCGGCCAGAGCATTCCGTGGCGTGACGTGATGTTCGGGCAGTACGATCTCATCAGTGGCGGGATTGCGCACATGCGCATGATCCGCACTTCGGAATGGAAGATGGTGAGGCACTACCTTTCGCTGGAACTGGACGAATTGTACGACCTCAGGAATGATCCGGGCGAGCAGTACAATCTTTACCGGCCGCAGCGGGCCGGCAAACGCGCCGAGGGGCGGGACATCGAGCAGATCAAGGCGGGGCTGCAGGAGCGGCTGTATGCATGGCAGCGCGAAATCAACGATCCGCTGCTGCTGCGCATGGCGCAGGAACGCGACCCGCTGAAGCGCTGAGCCGGCCATCGGACCGGTGGCGAGTGGTCAGGAATCCTGGACGGCGGGGGAGCCGGGCTTCAGACTGCGGAGGTTTCCACCGGGGCGGAGTTGCGATTTCTCCATCGCGCACGCACGCGCTGGAAGACGGACTCGGGAGAAAGCCCGTTGGCCTCGCGGAGCACGGCGACATTGCTGCCGTGCTCGATGAAATGATCGGGCCAGCCGATGCGTTCGACGGCGGCTGGGCATTCGGCTTCCTGCAGCACTTCCAGGATTGCGCTGCCGAAGCCGCCGGCGAGGACGTGGTCCTCCATGGTTACCAGCAGGGGAATGCAGGCCGCGTGGCTCAGCAGAAGCGTCCGGTCAAGTGGCTTGGCAAAGCGGGCATTGACCACACCCACGCTCAAACCCTCTTCGCGGGTCAGCCGGTCCGCGAGTTCAATGGCGTCCTGAACCTGGTTGCCGAGGGCCCAGATCATCACATTGGAGCCTTCGCGGAGCAGTTCGGCATGGCCGACAGGAATGGCGGCGGGGCGTTCCTTGATCCTGACCCCACGTCCCGCTCCTCGCGGGTACCGGATGAATGCGGGACCGTCGAGGGAGAGACTCGTGTGCAGCATGTCGACGAGTTCATCCTCGTCCTTCGGCTGCATGACGGTGACATTCGGAATGCAGCGCAGGTAGGCGAGATCGAAGAGACCGTGATGGGTGGGGCCGTCGTTGGGTGAGAGGCCCGCCCTGTCCAGGCAAAACACCACGGGGAGGTTCTGCAGGGCGACGTCGTGGATGATCTGGTCGTATCCGCGCTGAAGAAAGGTCGAATAGATCGCAACCACGGGACGGATGCCGCGGGTGGCGAGACCCGCGGCGAAAGTCACGGCGTGCTCCTCCGCAATGCCGACATCGAAAAACTGGCGCGGGCATTCCTTGGCGAGACAGGCGAGTCCAGTGCCGCTGGGCATGGCACCCGTGATCCCGACTATCCGCTGGTCGGCCCTTGCCATTCCCACGAGCGCCTGGCCGAAGACGTCCTGATAGTTGAGCGGGGTGCCAGGGGCGGACTTCCTGCTTTCCCCGGTGAGCCGGTCGAATGCACCCAGACCATGGAAACGTTCCGGGTGGGCAATCGCGGCGTTCAATCCCTGGCCCTTCTTTGTAAGGACATGGAGTATCACCGGGCTTTCGGCCTGTTTGGCGAACTCCAGATTCTTGATCAGTTCATCGAGATTGTGACCGTCGATTGGGCCAAGGTATCGGAGCCCGAATTTCTCGAAGAGCGAGGACTCGACAAAAAAGTCCTTCGTTTCGCGTTTCCACTTCATGTAGACGCGGTTCATCTCCGCGCCACGGGGCAGCGAGGTGAAGAACTTTTCGAGGTCGTGGTGGATCCGGTTGTAGGTGGGATTGGTCGAAAGGCGGTTGAGGTACCTGGAGATTGCGCCGACATTCTTGGCGATCGACCACTCGTTGTCGTTGAGAATGACGATCAGCCGGCGGGTCGAGGAGACGACATTGTTGAGGGCCTCGAGCGTGACGCCGCAGGTGAACGCCGCATCGCCGCAGACCGCGATCACATGTTCACCCGTGCCCCTCAGGTCCCGGGCACTCGCCATGCCGAGGGCCGCACTGAGCGCGGTGCCCGCGTGCCCCGCGCCGAAGGCATCGTGGGGGCTTTCGCTGCGGGCGAGGAACCCGCTGGCTCCCCCGGACTGGCGCAGCCTGCGAAAGAATTCGCCGCCGCGCCCGGTCAGAAGCTTGTGGATGTAGCCCTGGTGGGCGACGTCGAAGACGATGGGATCGTTGGGCGAATCGAACACCCGGTGGAGTGCAAGGGTCAGTTCGACCACCCCCAGATTCGGTCCGACATGCCCACCGTTCTGCGCCGTGACTGAAATGATCTCCTCGCGGATCTCCGCGGCCAGCAAGGGAAGCTGGGCGGCCGTGAGGCCCTTCACGTCCAGGGGACTGCGGATTCCGGGGAGCAGCGGTGGTGAGGATGGTGCCGGATTATCGGCAGGCGATGGATTCATCGGCGGGTGATTTGCTGGCGTGAGCGCTCACGAGTCATTCCCGGTGTCCGCGCGTTCGTCGTCGAATGGCGCAAAGGCAGCCACGCCATCCCTCCGCTTCCTCAGCAGTTCAATTTTGAGTTCGGCGTCCTTCAGGTGATTCTCACACATCTTCAAGAGGTTGCTTCCCTCCTCGAATCGAGAGAGGAGATCCGCGAGCGCAACATCGCCGCTTTCCATGGACTCGACAATCGACTCGAGCCTTGAGAGCGCGGTTTCAAAACTGAGAGGCGGTTCTGGAGGCGATTCCACAATGATGAAATACTAGAATCCGGCGGCGGGCTTTCAATCCCGGTTTGAATTCCGCGCGGATGCGTCCGGATTGCGAAACTGCCTCACGGGATGCGGACCGGAATGCCCGAGTCGCGCAGAAACCCCTTGACCTGAGGAATAGTTAGGGTTCCGAAATGAAAAAGGCTGGCGGCCAGGACGGCGCTAGCACCGCCCGCTGTCAGTGCCTCTGCGAAATGGGAAAGTTCGCCGGCACCGCCACTCGCGATGACCGGGACGGACACCGCATCGCTCACCGCGCGGGTCAATGCGCAGTCGTAGCCCGCCTTGGTGCCATCGGCATCCATGCTGGTGAGCAGGATTTCACCCGCTCCCAGTTCGACGACCTGTCGAGCCCACCGGGTTGCATCGAGATCGGTGGGATTCCTGCCTCCGTGGGTGTAGACGCGCCAGGATTTGCCGTCCGGTTCACGTTTCGCATCGATGGCGACGACGATGCATTGCGATCCGAATCGATTCGCAGACTCCTGCACCAGCGTCGGATTCCTGATGGCCGCGGTGTTGAGCGAAACCTTGTCCGCACCCGCGCGCAGCATCGCTTCGATATCTGCCACCGTTCGAAGACCTCCCCCGACAGTCAACGGCATGAAGCACTGCTCGGCGGTCGCGGCCACCACATCGTGCATGATGTGCCGCTCGTCACTCGATGCGGTGATGTCCAGGAAGACCAGTTCATCGGCGCCCTGGGCATCGTAGGCCCTGGCGGCCTGAACAGGATCACCGGCATCTCGCAATTGCTGGAACTTGACACCCTTCACCACGCGTCCGGCGGTGACATCCAGGCAGGGAATGACACGACGACTGAGCATGGATTCGGAAAGAAAGGGACGGACCCGGGAGGGATGGGGGCAATTGCGACGGGAAATCCCAGCGATTGCCTGCCCTGCGCGGACTATTGGTCCGTGTGGGTGATGTCCGGCTCGAATTCGACCGAGAGTCGATAGACCTGTCCCGGTCGCATGACCAGAGGGTGGTCGCGGACCAGGTACTGGAGATAGTGGATCTTGCCGTAGTTCGAGCGGTACGTGGGATCTGCCGAGACGACTTCCGTTTCCTGCCAGTTCGCCAGGAAATCATTCTTGCTGACTCCGCAACGCGTGCCTTGGGGGCCCAGTGCGAGGGCGCCGGCGACGTGATAGCGCGAGTGCGGCGCCGCGATGGCGAGCATGTAGCGGAACTTGTCGAGCGTGACCTGCTGTTTGACGGTGTAGGCGAACTCGGAGGAAATCTTGTTGCCGGAGAAGTTCCACTGGACCTTGACGCTGCCCAGTCCCTTGACGATTTCCTCCTTGGTGTCGATGAGGTCGGGCTGTTCGTAGCGGAAATAGAAACTGTTTCGAAGCCCGAGGCCGGTGACACAATTCTTTCCGTAAAAGGCGGGGATGGTCACGTGCTCGCCGAAGGTGAGCTCCGGCAGCATGATCGGCGCGTAGATGTTGTTCGGCCAGTCAAAGATTCCCGGGCAATGGGGGAAGGGCAGCGCGTCGGAGACTGCCTTACCACCGCACGAGACGATCGGGATCTGGAAATGAAGCCCGCTGGAGGCGTCGCGGTAGAGAAACACGCCCTGCTCCTTGCGGTTGGATTTGTCGAAGATGACAAATCGTCCGGCAGTTTTCGGCGGATCGACCTTCGGCGGAACCGCAGGCAGGCGCACGGCCTTCGCGAGGCGGGACCACTGGCAGAGGTAGCGCGCGGCGTCGAAGTTGGCCATTCTTGTCGTGTGATTCGAATAGGCCGTGCGTTCGGCATCGCGCATGTCCAGGAATCCGTTTTCCTGGTCCAGGTAGGTCTGGTAAAAGAAGAAGAAGAGACGACGAAGCAGGTCCTGATAGCGCGGTTTCTGGTCGTCGGGGATCCACCCGTCGCGCAGACCCTGGAGGATCAGCGTGATGCAGTGCATCTGGCCGTAGGCGCCAGCAGCTCCGCCGAAGGCCCACCCGAGGCCGTCGGCGCGCACGAGATCGGGCATCATGCGGATGTATTTCTCGGCGTAGGTGCGAAGGGTGGGGAGCTTCCGGTCGCGCACGCCGCTGTTTGCATGCAGTTGCAGCGCCGAGCGGATGAACACGAAGGTCATCACGCCGTAGAGATTGAAGTTGCCGCCAATGCCTTCGGTGGCGTCGTCAAAGAAACCGGTGGAGCTTGTCTGGTTGATCCGATCGACCATGCGCTCGATCAGTCGCGATGTCTCATCCTTCTTGGACAGCCCGAAGCTGAATCTTGCCACGGCCTTGGCCACGTTGAAGGCCTGCCAGTGGTTGTCGTAGTCGCTCCGGTGGAGGAGCTGCTTGTCCATGCGCTGCTGGGTTTCCTCGACCAGGCGTTCCCAGACGGCATTGCGCTCCTTGGAGGGACCAAAACACAGCAGCCCCAGCGAGGCATAGGCCAGGCCGTTTTCGGCTGCGGGCTCCGTGAACATCTGGGCCGTCACACACCGGGCTGCCAGGTCGATCAGGTCGAAACCCTTCAGGGATGTTTCATTTGTGGCGCGATAATACTCGCCCAGGGCAAGGGCGACGTGGCCGGGTTCGTCGGGGCGGGAACTCTCGCCGTGGGCAGGAAGGAGGGTGCCATCGGGCTGGATGGCTCCCAGGTTCTGGCCCAGAATGGAGCGGGCCATGTCGAGACACTGCTCGGAAAAACTATGCATGCGAAAGGTTTAGCTGGCTGGCGAAACCGGCCGGCGCACCGGGCACACGGACGGAAAGGGATTTTTTCAGGAAGGTGGCGACTGGCGCAAGAGGGAATTCAGGCTTCGTCAACGTGCGATCAATTTGAGAAACTCGTCATTGGTCTTGGTCTTGGAAAGGCGGGTGATCATCGTTTCCGTCGCCTCCTCGATCTTCTGCTGCACGAGTGCCCTCCGGAAAAAGTGGATGGAATCGAGGGTCTTGGGGTCGAGGAGCAGTTCCTCCTTGCGGGTGCCCGACTGCTGTACGTTCACCGCCGGCCAGAGGCGCATTTCGGCGCATTTGCGGTCGAGGACCAGGTCGCTGTTGCCGGTTCCCTTGAACTCCTGGAAAATGACGTCGTCCATGCGACTGCCCGTTTCAACCAGGATGGACGCCACGATGGTGAGGGAGCCCGCCTCCTCGGTGCGCCTTGCCGAGGCAAAGAGCTGGCGGGGCTTCTCCAAGGCGCGAACATCGAGGCCTCCGGACCCGGTGCGACCTGAGTTGCGCATCGTGTTGTGCGCCCTGGCCAGACGGGTCAGTGAGTCGAGGAAAAGCACGACGTCGCGCCCGCTTTCCACCAGGCGACGCGCACGTTCGATGGCGAGATCGGCGATGCGGACATGGCTTTCGACCTGCTCGTCGTTGGAGGAGGCCCAGATTTCCGCCGGGACGCTTCGTTTGAAGTCCGTCACTTCCTCCGGACGTTCGTCGACAAGGAGCACCATCACATGGCACTCGGGATGGTTCTCAATCACACCCAGCGCCATGTCGCGCAGCAAGGTGGTCTTTCCAGTGCGGGGTGGGGCGACAATCAGTCCACGCGTCCCTTTTCCGATCGGGCAGAACAGGTCGACCACCCGGGTGGTCATCCGCCCGTCCTTTGTTTCCAGCCGAAGGTGCTGATTGGGGGAGACGGTCGTGAGATTCGTGAACTCGAGTTTGGCTCGCCGATCCTCGATGGACATGCCGTCGACGGACTCGATGAACTTGATCTTCGGATTCGGGAACTTGCCCTCTGCCGGATAGGCGGTCCCGGTGATGATCTGACCGGGCTTGAGCTTGAAGCGCCGGATGAGCTCCTTGGGCACGAAGGTGTCGGTCGGGCGGCGTTTGCCGAATCGGGCAAGGTCGAGCAACTGGCCGTTTCCGCTCTTGGAATGGTCGATGTCGAGGATGCCTGCGACAGTGACGAGGTTTTCCTGGGGAGGGGTGGACGCGCGATCAGGTGACGCTGGGTCGGAAGGGGAACGCTGGGCTGTGGGCGATTCCGCGGATGCGGGATGATTTTCCATGTGGAACGGGAGAGTGGACAACAAAGTTCAAGGCGAACGCTTGACGCCTAACCCGTGTCGCGAGATATCCTCTGCGTTCGCTGCGAGCAGACGAACAACAGAATTTTATCCCCAACAGCCACTCACGTGACGGACCAAACGATAACCTCAGTATCCCGAGAAAATCGGGTTTTTAGGCCTTCGGCCGAGTTTCAACGCCAAGCAAACCTTGGAAGTTTCGCCACGTATAAGAGGCTTTATGCGGAGTCTGTCAACGCTCCAGCCAAATTTTGGGCCCGCCAGGCCAAGGAATTGCTGACGTGGCGGCGGCCGTTCAAGGAGGTTTTGAAATGGAAGCTGCCGCATGCCAAATGGTTCATTGGCGGGCAGTTAAATGTAGCCGAGAACTGCCTTGACCGGCACCTGGAGACGGCCCGGGCAAACAAGGCGGCGATTATTTTTGAAGGTGAGCCGGGCGACATCCGTACGATCACCTACAAACAGCTGCACCGTGATGTCTGCCAGTTTGCCAATGTTCTGACCGGGCTCGGGGTCGGCAAGGGTGACCGTGTGGCCATCTACATGCCCATGGTGCCCGAAGCGGCGGTCGCGATGCTCGCCTGCGCGCGCCTGGGTGCGATCCATACCGTCATTTTTGGAGGGTTTTCGAGCGAGGCGATCAAGGACCGCGTCAATGATTGCCAGGCGAAGGTTGTCATCACGGCGGACGGCGGCTGGCGCCGGGGCAAGATCATCGAGCTCAAGGGGAACGTTGACCGTGCGCTGGAGGGGACACCGAGCGTGCTGAAGGTGGTGGTGCTCAGGCGGACCGGCAATGCGACGGCGATGACCGAGGGCAGGGACCACTGGTGGCACGATCTCGTTTCACTGGCATCCCCGGAGCACAAGGCCCGTGGTTTCGACAGCGAGAATCCGCTTTTCATCCTCTACACCTCGGGATCGACCGGAAAACCCAAGGGCGTGCTGCACACGACTGCGGGGTACCTCCTCGGGTCGATGATGACCACAAAGTACGTGTTCGATCTCAAGGAGAACGACGTCTATTTCTGCACGGCCGACGTGGGGTGGGTCACGGGACACAGCTACGTCGTGTACGGACCTTTGGCGAACGGTGCGACGGTGTTCATGTACGAGGGCGCACCCAATCAGCCGGGCCCCGATCGTTTCTGGGAGATGATCGACCGGCACGGGGTGACGATCTTCTACACGGCGCCGACAGCGATCCGGGCGTTCATGCGCTGGGGCGACGACTATGTGAAGAAGCACAGCCTGGCATCGCTTCGACTGCTGGGCTCCGTCGGCGAGCCCATCAATCCGGAAGCGTGGATGTGGTATCACACCCTGATCGGAAAAAAGCGCTGCCCGATCGTCGACACCTGGTGGCAGACCGAGACCGGTGTCATCATGGTGACCCCGCTTCCAGGCATCACACCGACTAAGCCCGGTTCATGCACGCTTCCGTTTTTCGGAGTCGTCCCGAAGGTCCTCGATGAAAAGGGCAAGGAGGTTCCCAAGGGATCCGGAGGACGTCTCTTCCTCAAGCAACCGTGGCCTTCGATGCTGCGCACGCTCTGGAACGACGACGACCGCTTCAAGAAGCAATACTGGAGCGAGCTTCAGGGATACTATTTTGCCGGCGATGGCGCCCGCTTCGACAAGGACGGATACCTCTGGGTCGTCGGCCGGATCGACGACGTTCTCAATGTGTCCGGCCATCGCATCGGCACGGCCGAAGTCGAGAGTGCGCTGGTGTCGCATCCGTCCGTTGCGGAAGCCGCCGTTGTCGGGCGCCCGGACGAATTGAAAGGGCAGGCGCTGGTGGTGTTTGTAACGGTGAAGTCGGGAGTAGCTGCAACAAAGGAACTTCGCGAAGAACTCCGAGCCCATGTGGCCAAGGAGATCGGAGCGTTGGCGAGACCGGATGACGTGCGATTTGCGATGGCGCTGCCGAAGACCCGTTCAGGGAAGATCATGCGCAGGATCCTGAAGGAAATCGCTGCCGGGGGCGAGGTCAGGGGAGACACCACGACACTGGAGGATTTCTCCGTAGTGGCAGCATTGCAGTCGCAGGAAGAATGACGCATCATTTTACTATATATTAGTTTGTAATAAAACAGATATTTAATTGCAAATATAGGTTGACCAGCTGGCGCTAATTGCATGCATCTGTAGTGATGCCTGCAATTTGCCGATGGAAGGTCTACTCAAGTGTCGCCCGCGAACAGGGCGCGCCGCAGTTTGGCCCGCTTTGGTGCAAAGGTGGGACGCTCGTGGAGGTGATCGTTGTCGTGGCGATCGCGACCCTTCTGATGGGCGCCTCCCTGGCAGTTTACGGGAACCTGCACACCAGGGGCAGGCGACTTCGGGCACAGGCTGAGCTGGCGGTCCTCCGCAACGGACTTGAGTCGTTTCGTCGGGCGCACGGGGAGTATCCGCTGACGGGTGATTCGCCCACGCTGGCGGACCTCGCATCCCTCGACCCGCGGACGGCGGAGGTGAAGCTCTTCAGTGCCTTGTCGGGAAGGCTGGATGCTCGCCTGCAACCTGACGTGGCGAAGGGGTACGTCGACTGGCGGCAGCTCTCGACCGCGCATACGGGCACCGGTGCCGGTGTGGAGAGCATTGAGAGCGAGCCGCCCCTCAATGCGTTCGCCGATCCTTGGGGAAATCCCTATGTTTATCGTTACCGCGCATCGCTGACGGAGGAGTGGGACGCTGCGACCTGTCTCCTCTATTCCCTGGGTCCCGACGGGAAGGAATCGCCTCCCGTGCATGGGGGCTTCGATCCAAATGCCCCGCTGAATCGCGACAATATTCATGGATAGACGGGCGTTCACCCTGATGGAAATGCTGGTCTGCATTGCGATCGTCGCACTGCTCTACGGGCTCATCTTTCCACCAACCGCATCGCTGGTGGAAGCGGCCGGACGTCATCGTACCCGGGTCCGTTTCCGGCAATGGATGCTCGCCATGGAGGAATTCCGGTCGGAATACGGATATGTGCCGGAGGTGGCCCCGGCGGGGCTTCTCGATACCGGCAGGATGCTGGCGGCCCTTACGGGATGTGACGCGCGGGGGCAGCCGGTGGCGGAGTCGGATTTGACGGGGAATGTCCGGCGGATCCGCTTCCGGGATTTCGCGGATGGCGAACTTCTGCTTGTTCCCAACGGCGCGCTTGAGGCGGAATTGGTGGACGGACAGGAGAACAGCCGGATTGGCGTGCTGATCGACCGGGACGGGGATGGAGTGATCCGGGGAGAGGAGATCCGAGCGGTTCCCGTTGCTGCGGGAAATTCGCGCGACGGATTTTCTGCAACTCTGTCCCCGCCGGATTCCGCTGTCGGACCCTTGACGGTGATTGGCGGACGGGTTGCCTTCTACTCTGCGGGATCCGGGGCGACAGCGGAGCATTTTGTCTACAGCTGGAGATGAAGGCATTCGCACCATGAATCCCGGTGATCCGCGTCGTCGCGCGAAGGAGCGCGCATTTTCGCTCGTTGAACTGCTGGTCGTGATGTCGCTCATGACGGCGCTGTCTGTCCCTGCGGTCCTCATGTTCCGCGAAGGTCGTGAAACCCGTTCGATGATGGCGGCCCAGGATCTGCTCGCCGGACAACTTGCCGCGGCGCGCACCCACGCCATCGTCTCCAGAAAGACCTGCCGGTTGCTGGTGTATTCAAATAATGGTGACAGTTCGCCGGTCGAATTGCAGTTGCGGTGTCTCGTTGTCGCAATTGCCGGCGAGGATGGCATCTGGCGCGCCGTGGACACGCCATTGTGCCTGCCGGGATCCATCCGCATCGTACCTGGTTCCGCGCCACCCTCGCTCCACCCGGGCGGCTGGAGCGATGCCCCCGTGTCGCGCCTTCCAGGTGACGCCATGCACAACCTCCTCGTTGGCGGCCAGACCCGGTCGATCCGCTGCTACTTTGTCGAATTCAGTCCGCTCGGTAATACTGCTGGCGCAACGCTTGTGCTGTCACCGGGCGTCATCCAGGCGACTTCCGGTTCGATGGTGATCTCGTTCAACCATCCCGGCGAACTGAGTGGAATCCGGGTGAGTCAGTACGGTGCGCTGACCCGGGTGCCCAACGCCTCCGCGTTCTGATGAAGAAACATTGCCGGGGATTTTCGCTCGTGGAAACCCTGATGGCCCTGGGGGTCGTCTCGGGTGGCCTGCTCGTCCTGCTGGGTGTGCTCTCCGCGACGATTCAGGGAGCGCATGAACACGATCTTCGACGGAGCGCGAACGAAGCGGTGAACGCGGTTCTGTCCCATCTGGAGGAACGCGGCGGACGCGTGGTCGCCGGCCGCCTCCTTCTCGGGGAGGAGGAACTGGCGAACCTTGCGGCGTGGGACGACCGGAAACTCTTTGTCGACCGTGAGACCGGGTTCGTCGGTACCCACGACGAGATCCGTTCCCGAGGGTACGACCGCTTTGATCAGGCGCATTACTTTGAGGCCGTGCTTGTCAAGGACACCGCACGCTGGAGCAGGGGTGACACAGGCGGGCCCGAGTCAGTGATTTTTTCCATCCGGTTTGCCTGGCCGGCGTCACGGTCGGATGGCACGCCCACGCCGCATGGCCAACGCAGTCGCCTGACGGTCAGAGCCTGTCTGCCACGGTGAAAACGAAGATCGAAATGAGACGAGCTGTCCGGAGGAGTTGTCCCACTTCGGCCTTCACGCTCATCGAACTGATGGTCGCTCTCATGGTTGCGGGCGCGCTGGTGGCGCTGATTTCGGCAATCACGATCCAGGCGACGTCGGTCTGGCAGCGTGCGGCGGGAAGGATCGCCACACGCGCGCAGGCGGATCTCATCTTCGACAGGATCACCCAGGACATCGAAGGGGCAGTCCTCAGGCGTGATGGCAATGTCTGGATGGCCGCGACAATCCAGTCCGCGCCCCAGATCGGAAAAGGCGACGCAGCAATGTCTGATGCGACGTGGGATGGTCGCATCAAGCCCTTCCTTGAGAAAATGGATGATGCTTCATCGTCGTTGAGTTTTCCGGTCGATGGGCGTCCTTTTTCCCAATCCCGCTTCGGCCAGGCAGGGGTGTGGTTCCGGTTTTTCACGACGCAGCCCGATGTCCAGTCGAGCCTTCACAATCTTTCGGCGCCCCGGGCTGTTGGTTATCAGATCGTCAGGCGTCGGGTGACCGCTTCTGCCGGCGCTTCGGAAGGTTCGCCGGCGCCGGTCCGGTATGTTCTCTACCGGAGTTCCGCACGCCCCGCGAGTGACAGTTGGGATGATCCGGACTCCACATTTTCGGTCGGCTACGACCTGTTTTCGTCGGGTGCGCCACCGGATTACAACCAGGGGGATGCGGGCCGCATCGACAATGTCGGCAACATCCGCAGCCCGCGCCGCTTTGAACAGGTCATGGGTAACAACGTGGTGGATTTTGGAGTGCGATGCTGGGTGCGGGACGAGGAGTCCGGCGGACTTGTCCAACGTTTTCCACTACGCATGCCGGAGCGGACGCCTGCGCGTGGCTTCGCAGCCACGGTGCGCGACGGCAGACTTCAGCCGGCGGCGATTCCCCCTCCCGTCGGTGCGGGAGCGCCCGTGCGGTCGGATGAAATGGCCTATGGATTTCCGGTGCGCATCGATGTCCTGGTTCGCATTCTCACGGAGGAAGGCGCGCGTTTGCTCGAGGCCTGGGAAACGGGAAGGATCGCTCGAGCACCCGGGTTTGCGGACGACGGCACCTACTGGTGGTTCCTGGCGGGGAAACACTCCCATGTCTACGTGACGAGCATTCAGGTATTGAGCCATGTTTACTGAAAAGAGGACCCGCATCCATCGGGGATCAGGCTTCATTCTGATAGCGTCGCTGATTGCGCTTGGAGTGGTCGCGGGAGTGGTGGTCAGCCTGGGCCTGCTGTTGCGTGTCGAGACACGGCTCGGCACGAATCGTGAATCCGAGGCGCAGAGCCGGCGCAATGCGCGGTGCGCCCTCGAACTGGCGCTCGCTCATTTGCAGGCGACCGCCGGACCTGACCAGCGATTTACTGCGCGGGCGGAGATCATCGGCACAGCAGTGCTCCCGCAGCCCGGCTGGACGGGCGTGTGGGAGAATAGAAACGGCCAGCCAGTGCTCCTCTCCTGGCTTGTGAGTGGCAATCACGCATCGAATCCACTCGCTGTTCAGCCGGCATCGGCCTCTGACCCTGCTGCGCCGGCGTCGCCGGATGAGGTGATGCTCGTGGACCTTGGGACCGTTTCAAGTCCCGCCCAGCGTATCAAGCTGCCCGCGGTGCCGATATCCTCACTGCCAGCGGCAGAGGGGCAGGGAACCGCAGTTGCGCCGCCAGCCGCAGGCCACTTTGCCTACTGGATAGGCGACGAAGGTACCAAGGCTAGCGTCGCGGGAGCTGTGATGGCCCGGGGACCCGACTACGACAACTCGATGCCCTTGCTGGAATCCGCCGGAGAGAATGCCGCGGGGGTTGATTGGAGTTCGGACAAGGATGCCGGCATCCGGCTCAATCAGATGAGACTTCCCTTCCTTCGGGCGGACTTGCTGTTTCCGGGGCTGGACATTCCCCCATGCGCATCGCGCTTCGATCGCGTCGCTGTCCGAGGCCAGCTTCCGATGGTCAGTCCGTTGATCACGCGTTCCCGCGTGCGTTCGCTGTTTCACTCCATCACTGATCGCAGCCGCGCCATCTTCGTCGACCATGGCGGAGAAATTGCCCGGCTGCGTCAGGATCTCTCCGACACTCCCGATGTCGAGGATCCCGCAATCCGGCTGATGCTGCAGAATCGTCCCATCGGCGCGGGCGGGGCGCGAATTTCCACTCATGTGATTTCGGCCGGAAGTGATCCTTCCCAGTCGGATCACGGTCTGGGGTTCTCAGTCGCTCCGGTGCTGACGGAGTGTCTCGTGAGGTTGCGGCTCTATTGGAATCCGCTGGATCAGGCCCTCTGGCTGCGACGCGAGGTTCAAGCCGAGCTGTGGAATCCCTTCACCTGCGGACTCGCGATTGGCACGGAGCCCGTGTCGTTGGAAATTTCGAAATTGCCCGGGATTGTGGTGAGCTCCGGCACGCGCGTCCTGACGGTGACCATGGATGATCATATCGGAAGAATTGCCATTGATCCGACGACAACATGGAATCCCGGTGAGATCCTGATCCTGAAAGGGCACGAAGTGCTCGGTCGTTCGGGCCTGCCGGGGGATGTCCGTGTGAGTGAGGCGGGTGCGTTGCCCGACGATCCGCTCATCGGCCAGATGCTGGTGGAGTGCCCGGCCATCACTGCGCAGGACTCGCCGGTGTACCGCCTGTTTGTCGGCAGTCGGCAGGCGGCGCGCTATGAACCGGCAACGCCGTCCCACGCCGCCACCGTCGTGGTCGAGCCCGCCGGAAATCCGCAGGGGGCGTCGTTCGGTTTTGGTTTTGCCCTTCGCAATGAACGCTCGTTCTGGATGAACGGGGCCCGGGCGGATTCGCTGGATCCCCGGGGAAATATCACTCGTGCGGAGGCATTCGAGCCTCCGGGGGAGGCCCTGAGCGGCCATCCGGAGGAAAACACCGCGGACATCACCACGGGTGGGCCGACTGTCTTCAACGCTTCACGGCGCTATTGCATGGCGGAGCTTCCGCGTCAGGAGGTTGTATCCGTGGGACAATTACAACACCTCGCCTCAACGCGACCCAATGCGGTTGGAAATCCATGGGGTGGCGCGGCGAACGCGGTTTTTGACCGTTTCTTTTTCTCAACCATTCCCCGATGGGCAGCATTTGATCCATCGCTTCCGCTGCCGCTGCCCAATCCCTGGATCGAGCTCTGGGCACCTTCGATGGCACCGATCCCATTGGGGGACCGCGCAGAGGAGTGCACACCGGCGTCCGCTCACCTGCTTGATCGCGACCACGCGGCCGAATTCCTGTTAATGCGCGGGGCGTTCAACCTGAATTCAACCTCGGTGGATGCCTGGAAATGTGTGCTGGCGGGGACGAATTTCCCGGAGTGGGATGCCGGGAGCGCGGGATTCACCCCGCTTGCAAACGCCGAGTTTCGATTTGCGCATACGGCGCGACATTTCGCCACGGATCCGCTGCGCATTCCCTCCGGAGAGGAGGCGTACGCTACGGGCGTTCGTACGGTGACTCCCGCGCAGGTGGATCGCCTCGCGGAGTCGTTGGTGGGAGCCCTTCGGCGTCGCGGAGCACCGTTCATGTCGATCGAGGACTTCGTCAATTCAGGCATCCTCGAGCGCGGCATTGCGGAGGCAGGCATCAATGACGAACTTTCCTCTGATGTGGCGCAGTCGCCCGCCTGGCTGACCCAGGCGGACATTCTCAGTGGCATCGCGCCATTCATTGCTCCGAGGTCGGATACGTTTCTTGTGCGATGTTATGGTGATGTCGCAAATCCGGCGACCGGTGAAATCGAAGCGCGCTCCTGGTGCGAGGGCACGGTGCAGCGGATTCCCTCGCCGGTGCCAGCCGCAACAGGTGAACCGGTCGGTCCGGGGGACATCATTGCTCCGGATCCGACCCGATACCCGGCGGGCCGGAGGTTTGTTGTCACAGGATTCCGCTGGCTTGGGCCGGCCGACCTGTAGGTGTCGCGGCGGAGGCTACGGAGCCGCGGGCGCTGACGGAATAGGAATTCCCTCGGAGTTCCGTGCAAGGTGGCGATAGAAGAACGACTCCTTTGAGCCGAGATACTGCTCGGAGATGCCTCCTTCCAGATGAGGAACATGCACGCGGACGGATTCCTCCTCGATGTTCAGCGAGGGCATACGCCATGCCCTCAGGAGTTCGGGAAGGGAACCCATGGCTCCGAATACGATCAGCAGCGCAAGGATGCGCGACTCGAGCTGGCCGGGGTGTGCGGTTAGCGAACGCGTGACGCCGACCCAGAGGAGAAATAGGGCGGGGATGGGAAAGCGCATGCAGGAATCGTTGAAGATGCCAAAACGATACAGGGATGACGCGATGAGGATGGCGGGTAGACACCAGAAAAGCAGGCGAAGCCAGCGATCTCCCGCGGATCTCAAGTCGCGCGCGAAAAAGTAGAAGATTCCCCATTCAAGAAGATGAAACAGGATGAAGCGGATGCCGTCTTCGCGCAGGTTCACGGCGTCCCAGAGCCAGGCGCGGGGCGGGTTGACACTGCTCGATCCGTAAAAAAGCACCGCGGCGAGCAGAATGGGTACGGCGGATAGATTCATCCAATGCAATGCGCCGCGTCCCCGTTTGAACAGCACGGCGAGCAGGAAAAAGGGAGCGAGTCCCACGACCGTGAACGGCGACCAGAATGCCGCAAAAGCCCCTGGCAATCCGAGTCGCTTCAGTCCGTCCTGGTTCGGGAGCTGCACGGCCATGGAGCCGATGACCAGCCAGGCTGCAATCGAATGCTGGGGCGCCCACGCGAGTTGGGAGAGATGGCCTGGAAAGCTGAGAAAGAGCCATCCCGACCACCAGTCGAGGTGCTCGGCGGACGGCGGCAGGGGCGTTCCGCTGACGAGTCGCTGACCGAGGAAATCCAGGCCATTGGCGAAGACAAAAAGGATGGCGGCAAGGATGGGACGCTTCTGGACAAGCAGCACAAACCAGTGGAGCGCGAGGCAGACCCCCAGGGCAGTCCACGCCAGCAATACGAAGTTTGCCCACCACCATCCCGCGAATTTCCCCACGAGCGCCGCTGGGAGGTAGTAGGCGAGGTAGTAGACCAGGGGAAATTCGCCACTCTCCAAACGATAGGCGACGGGCCACGGTGCCTCGATGAGGTCCTTGAGCACAGCGGTGTGTTTGTCCCAATCCGGATTCTGGTAAACAAATCCGCCTGCTCCGGAATAAAGACTCCAGAGACAGCCGATGGCGATAATGACCAGCAGCACCCAAAGCGGGAACTGTGCGGACAATTCCTGGCGACGACGCGACTCCTCCCGTACCCGGGCGATCGGCCTGATTCCTCCGACAAATGCGGCGATGATACATACCGAAAGAAGGATGGCCCACGGCCAGTGGAGCCATCCCCAGATCCACAGGACCACCGGCAGCCCCAGATAGGCGAGCGTCATCCGGTTGAGACCGACGATCAAGCGACTGTGGGGCAGGGGGCGGTTGATCCAACGCAGAAGAAGGGACATCATAATCGCTGGTCTTTGCGGGAATGTGCGGTGGTGCGAGCCACGAAAAACGCCTAATTTGAGTCCCGCGCAAGCCTTCTCAAATTCAGTTTGGTACCCAGGCGAGCCGGCCGTCTGGTGCGCGAGATTGAAACTCCGCGCTGAATACCGCAAACGCCCGGGTCAAAGGTGTATGGTTTTCTTAGCGGACAATCAGGGATCTGGAACCAGGATCCTTAACACGCATCAGTGCGGGTAGTTTCCCTTGACTACCAAGTCCGTCGGGACGTCCCACGAAAGCGCAGTTTCGCTTGTCTTTCTCGCAACAACGCGACTGGCCAGGAAGGCATAGTGCCACTCCGTATCAATGATGTTCTCCTGGTAAACGGCAGGGGCGACAATTGCAGGAATACCGTGTCCACAATCCAGGATTTCGAAGCCGGTATATTCATTAAACAGTGTTGCCCAGGAAAACTCGGAAAATCTAAAGTAATCCCATGGCTCTTCGTGAGAGGGCCAGCATTGATGGGAGTTGATCATGGCAACTCCGCCAATCTTGAGTATCCGGTTGAGCTCGATAGATGCCTTCCATGGCATGGCCAGGTGCTCCCAAACAGAGACTGAGAACGCGAAATCGAAAGTATTCCTGGGGAAGAATTCGGATAGTCTGTGCGCATCGCCAACGACATCGACATTCTCCCCGGGGGCAATATCAAATCCGGTATATTTCAATCCAGAAGGGAAGAGGCTTCGCCGAGTGATCCCTGACCTTGCTCGAGAACCAATTTCTATCACCCCCCCCCCAACACTCACACTGGAATGCACCAACTCCCAAAAGACTTTCTCACTGTTTAGGAAATGGTCGTCTTTCAGGCGGGTTGATGCAGGCGCTTCGATTATCAAATGATCGCTTCGGAAGCAGATCACCAAGGTGCAGGAGGAGATTGTATTCGGAGTATCGGAGGCATCCAGACTTAAGCTGAATGCAGACCTTGTATCGTTCGTGCCATGGACCTTGTCCGCCCTTTGTACCATGGGCCAAAACCGGTTGTCTGCATGAAGAAAGAAAGTTGGATGGTCGCCCGACTGATGCTCAACGATCCCTCGAATGAATATAACCCCTCTAACGGAGAAGAAGTCGTCAATCTTGTTCGGGTGGACATCGGGACCGACCCTCCGAGTGCCTGACGTCGGATCGTAGTTGGTCCGACTGTCAGGCTGAGTTCTTCTTCGAGAAAACCAATTTTGGGCCATGCGCATGAGAACAGCCTGATTGGAAAGATCATCAAGTTCAAATTGCTCTCACCGAGCGCTCGGTACTATCGTTTATATATGGCTCGGGCTTCTTCTTTAGTATTCCCTGGATGATATAGGCATTGTCGGATCAGCCAAATTTCTACCGGCCTTTCGCGGGAAGCCATCCATATTTTGATTGGAAGGGGTGTTTTACTGATGCCAGAACGCTGATTGCACCCTTCCGTGACTTTAGGACGCGAAGGCACTTAGGCATCGGCCACTCGCGACGGTTGGTGCCAGAGGGCGGGATTGAACCGCCGACCAAAGGCTTATGAGTCCTCTGCTCTACCACTGAGCTACTCTGGCCAACAACGCTGACGATGAACGTTGCGGCTTTATGGACGCCGTCGGGCGAATCGCAAGAAAATCTGTTGGATGGGGAAAATCGCCTTTTGCAGCTGATGGTATGTGGCTTGCCAGTCTTGCCCGCCATGCCGTTGGGAGACTGTGCGGACTTCAGGCTTGGGCTAACCTTGCGCGATGACGAAACTTCAAGGAATGTGCAGGCATTCCCTTTCCCGTGACAGATCGAAACCGGCGCCCGGACATTCTTTGGATTGTGACCACGCAATGGAGGGCACAGGCGACGGGTTACGGAGGGGATCCGAATGCACGCACCCCGCATCTGGATGCGCTGGCGGCGCGGAGTGTGAACTATTCGCAGGCCATTACGCCCCACCCATTTGGTCCGTTTGCGCGTGCTGCGCTCCTTACAGGCGTGCCCTCGCCGCAGAATGGGGTGCGCGACTATTTCGATCCGCTGCCTCAAGGATCACGTACGATTGCCCAAACGCTCGCCGGCAGGGGCTATCACACGGCTTTCTTTGGAAAATGGCACCTCGGAGATCGCGATCGCTTCGCTCCGCTGGTGGGCGAGGCCCACGCCAGGACACTCGTGCCGGTTGCGAAGCGTGGCGGATTTCATGAGTGGGAGGGATTTGAAGGCGGATTTCTGCTGAACAATCCCTGGCTGCACGGTTCGTTGGAATATCCGCTTCCGGTGCAGGTTAACGGGTATCAGAGCGAGATTCTTGTCGACCGTATCCTGAAATGGCAGACGGGGCGAAGGCAGGACGAGGTTGCTCCCTGGTTCGCGGTGCTGAGCCTTGAAGCGCCCCATCCGCCCTACGATGCGCCGGCGAATGGCGTACCGCCCCGATCGCCTGATTCGATCGTTCTGCGGGCGAATGTCTCACGCGGAGGCGCCGAGGAGGTCAAGGCGCGGCGCGAACTTGCCGGCTACTATGCCCACATCGAGGCGACGGATGCCGCCATCGGTCGTCTGGTGAAGGCGCTGCCGGAATCCGTCCTGGTGGTGTTCACCTCGGTCCACGGCGACATGCACGGTTCGCATGGATTGTTCCGCAAGGGGTGGCCCTACGAGGAAAGCGTGCGTGTGCCACTCCTTGTGCGGGGCGCACCGTCGACTTCAGGGATGTCCCTAGTGTGTCCGGATCCGGTGTCACTCCTGGACCTCCCTGCGATGACCCAGGCGTGGTCCGATGGTTTGCCATGGCGATGCCTGCGCCAGGATGCGGCGATTTCCATGCCGAGCGTTGTCTCTTTGACGCACCAATGTGATCGCGCATGGCAAGGACGGCGATCGGCCACCGGCAAGGTTGTCACGACAGCCCAAGGTGACGCCTGGATGGAGTTTGATCTGATCGAAGATCCGTTCGAGCAGCACAACCTTGCCCCGCGGGGCCAGTAGATTGCCCGGTATAGGGAGAATCCGGCCACAACTCGCAACCCTACCTCCAATGGGAGGGGCACGCTCCGTCGTGCCCGGCTTGAAAATCAGCGCCGCTCGCCGAGCAATCCCAAAAATAAAGCCACCGATCACTCAGCGGCAATCGCGCCGACACATGACAAGCAGGAACCCCGGGTATGAAAGCACGGCGCAAGCATCGATATGCCTCAAAGCCAGCGCAGTTCCTCGATCAGACATCATCCCCACTCAAGCAGGTTGTGGCCGGCGGCGGGGTACGAAACGGATTTCGACGCGCCGTTCGACCGCTGCCGCAATTCGGTTAAGCATCGCCAGCGAGTGGCCTTCGTAGTCCGCGTCCTCCAATCGCGAGATAACGGATTGGGCAGTGCCGATGCGACGAGCCAATTCAGTTTGCGAGAGGCCGGCTTTCTGACGCAGCTGATAGATTTGATGAGCGACTTCGCGGTTTGCCATCTCCTCCTCGAAGGCCTGCTGGCGCTTCGGCTCACGGCGGGCGATGTCCGCAAGGATTCTTGTGGCGTCTGTCGTTGTCTTCTTAGGCATCTTCGGTTTCTCCGCTAAATGTATGGGCGGTGGGATTTGCAGCGAATGCAGCTTTCCGTTCGATGGCTTGTTGGATGTCACTGGCGGGAATGGCGGTTTCTTTCGTCAAGCCGTGGGCGACAACGGAAACCGTGCGCGCATGGAAGAAATAGAACAGACGATAGTTGACCGATCCCAACCGGACACGCAGCTTGTGGATGCCATCGCGCAGGTAATCGGACTCCGGACGACGAAGTTCGTGTCCGTGAAGGGCCAACTGTGCGATGGCTGCGCGACACTTGTCGAATGCTCTGGGATGGGTTTCATTGAGCTTTCTCAGCCAATCAACAACTGGAGAGTCCCCAGGGCGATCCTGGTAGAATCCGACGTTGATGGCGGGCATGGATCAGTAGGAGCGATTATCGCATTTTTGTGATGGATGTCAAGAAACGTCGCCATATCGATTTCCAAATTGGCAAACGTCGGCACCTATTGGTCGCATGTCCTTCACGCTTCGTCGTGCCCGGTTGGAAAATCAGCGCCGCTCGCCGCAAGCGGCAGCCCGTCTTTCGATGCATTCCGAGGTTTCGCGCGAGACTCCGGTCGCACCGGCGCTACTGTTCAGCAGCGGGTGGGCGAGGTGCGGCGCCAGTAGTGCGCCCAATTGAGGCCGAAGCAACCGAGCGCAAAGATCGCCATCGTGGTGTACGCCCAGGCCGGGGAGCCGAGGTGGTGCAGGCACCATCCGAGAAGCAACGGAGGAAAGAATCCCCCCAGCGCACCGAGGCAGCTGACGAAGCCGATGGCTGCACCGGCCTCAGCACCCATCACGGTGGGGATGATCTTGAAGATGGAACCATTGCCAATCCCCGCTGCCGCGCAAAGGATCATGATGGTCCAGAAAAACCCCCGGAATGAGTCGGGTTCGAGGAACTGGGACAGGCTGAAGCCGCAGATTGCCATCACCGATATGCTGCCGGCGGTCACCGCCCCTGCGCTCCACCGGTCTGCCATCCATCCGCCGAGGGGACGTGTGAGTGTCGCCACAAGCACCGCAAAGGGCGAGTAGAGCAGGGGATTTGGCCCTCCCCCCGGAGCATTCGCGAAGACCTCATTGATGATCAGCGGCAGCGATGCCCCCATCGCCACAAAGGCTCCGAAGGTAAGGAAGTACAGCGTCGAGAGAACCCATGTGTGCTTGCGTCGCGCGACGACGATCTGCGACGCCAGTGACTTGGCCGGCTGCGGATAGTTTTTTGTCCCGAACCACAGGGCCGCGGAGCAAACCAGGATGACGGGGATCCAGACAAATGCGGCGTTGCTCAACCAGACCGTCCGTGTCCCACCCCCCGCCAGTGCAAGCGTCAGTGGATCACCCGCGAGCCCGCCGAAGACCGCGACGCCGACAATGGCGGGGATGATGAGCTGTGCGAGCGTGACGCCCAGGTTGCCTAGGCCGTTGATGCCGAGTGCCGAACCCTGGAGCTGTCGGGGAAACCAGAGCGTGACCGTCGCCATGGAGGTCGCGAAATTGGCCCCCGCAATGCCGGTCAGCGAGGCCCAGAAGAGGAGGGTTCCGAAGGAGGTGGACGGATCGCGAAGTGCCATCCCGGTGCCGATGCAAGGGATGAGCATCAGGAGGGTGACAACCGTGTAGGAGTTCCTGCTGCCGAAGCGGGAGACAATGAGTCCGTAGGGGATGCGAAGCAGGGATCCGAGCAGCACTGGCGCGGCGGTGAGCCAGAAGCGCTGCTGGGGAGAAATCGCAAAACCGGCAGCGGAGAGCTTGATGGCGATTGCGGACCACATGAACCACACGGCGAAGGCCAGGGCCAGAGAGGTGGCGCTGATGATCAGTGTCCGCCATGCCAGCGCAACGTTTGCAAACGCCTCGGCCTTCTCCGGGACGAGGGCCAGGCGCAGGGGCTGTGGCATGAAGCGAACCAGTCCGGCACCCCCCAGGAACAGCGCAAGCGAAGCGTAGAATGCGGGCCAGACAATGGCGAGGTCGCCGCCGAGCGCGGTATTGAGCACGGCGGTCAGCAGCCAGACCTGCAGTGAAACGATGAGGATCAGCACACCGATGATCCCGACGAACAGGGTATTGGTCTTGTTCGGATGGGCCTGACTCTGCGCCCGGCGGAACGTACTCATGGCATCAGGCGGGGTTTGCTGCGAGTTCGGCGACCAGAATATCCCCGCCACGAACGATCACGGCAAGTTGCGGCAAGGGCCTGGGCGGAGGTCCCTGGAGAACCTCTCCGGTGCGGGCATCGAACCAGCCGTTGTGGCACGGGCACTCGATTTTTCCGGAGCCCGGCTTGTAGAACACGGCGCAGGCCAGATGGGTGCATTTCTGTTCGAAGGCGCGCCATTCGCCGGACTCCAGATGGATGAGGATATAGGGTGTCGGGGAACCCGGCAGCGTAAAGCCGTGCGTGCCGCCGGCCGGGACGTCGCCGACGCGGCAGACAGGATGTTCGCCCAGGATGCGATGGGGCGGCAGCAACTTGTCCTTCACCGCGACAAATGCGGTGCCTGCGCACAGCCCTCCCGAAACGAGGCAGAGGAATTTGGCGAATTCGCGGCGGGAAACGTGCGTGGCCTCGACGCGCTCGTGGGGAAAGTCGGTTTCCCATCCGGGTCTTGGTTTCAGCGGGGCGTTGCTTGAGTCGTCCATGGGGATCAGTCCACCCGCAGCGCCGTGCTGCCGGCCGGCATCATGATGTTGACCTTGGTGCGCACGGTCTGTGCGCCGAAGAAAAATGTGTTCACGGGAGTGCTGTTCGGACGCATCTGCGCCATCTTTTCGCGCTTGCCGAACCACAGGGCGCCGCTCGGGCAGACCGTTGCGCACATGGGGCGTTTTCCCGCGCTCGTGCGGTCGTAGCACATGTTGCACTTCATCATGATCTGCGTCGTCTCGATCTTCTTTGGCACGCCGAACGGGCATGCGAGTACGCAGTTCGCGCAGGAGATGCAGCGTGCGGTGTTGGCCGTGTGCACGATACCGAACTCATCCTTGGTGATCGCGTCGGCCGGGCACACGCGCGCACAGGCGGGATCCTCGCAATGCATGCACACCTGCACGGAGGTCTGCGGACTGACCGCGCGGTCCACATAGTCGACATGAATCATCGACGTCTGCCCGTTGGTTTCGCATTCCGCACAGGCCATCTCGCAGGCGCGGCAGCCGATGCAGCGCTGCGGATCCACAAAGAACTCCTCGTCCGTCCTGATCTGGGTGTTTTGCATCGGGACGGGGTCAGGCGCTCGCAAAGGCCGCGGCCCGGTCGGCCTGAGGCTCGGGTCTGCCAAGGGGATGGAGTTGGGCGGCGCAGACCTTGAATTCGGGGATCTTCGAGATCGGGTCGAGTTCGCCGGACGTGAGTTGATTTGCCGACTTCCGACCGGGCCAGTGGTAGGGGATGAAGACGGTGTCCTGGCGGATCGTCTCCACGATCTGAGCGGGAAACTCCGCCGAGCCGCGGCGGGTTGCGACGCGCACGAGATCGCCGTCGCGGATACCGTACCTTGCGGCCAGCACGGGGTGGATTTCGAGCTGGGGCTCCGGATACTGGTCGACCAGCCGGCCGATGCGCCGGGTCTGTGTGCCGCTCAGGTATTGGGACACCACGCGGCCGGTTGTCAGGATCACGGGGAATTCGCTGTCCGTGGTCTCGCCCGGATCGCGGTAGCTCACCGGATTGAAATGCGCCCTGCCGTCGGGTGTCGCAAATTTCCGGTCCTCCCAGAGTCGTGGGGATCCCGGGTGGTCGAGGGTGGGGCAGGGCCAGAAGACCCCCATGGTCTTCTCGATCTTCTCATAGGTGATCCCGAAGTAGTCGGCGGTGCCTCCCTGCGAGGCGTGGCGAAGCTCCGTGAAGATGTCCTCGGCGCTCTCGAACGCAAACTTGTCGCCGGCGCCGAGCCTGCGTGCGAGTTCGAGCAGGATCTCCGTGTCGGTGCGCGCCTCTCCCGGAGGTGTAACGGCCTGGCGGATACGGACGACCCTTCCTTCCGCGGTGGTGACAGTGCCGTCCTCCTCCTCGTGCAGCGAGCCAGCAAGCACGACATCCGCATGGCGGGCGGTTTCACTGAGGAAAAAGTCGATGGCCGTGTAGTGCTCCAGCTTTTCGAAGGCGGCGCGGACGTAGTTGTTGTTTGGGAGCGAGACGAGTGGATTGAAGCAGATCGTGATGAGGCCGCGGATCTCCCCCCTGTGGATCGCCTCGATGATTTCGTAGGCGGTGAGCCCCTTGTGGGGGATTTCGGGTTCGGGTACGCCCCAGACGCGGGCGATGTGTGCCCGGTGCTCGGGGTTTTCGATGTCCCTGTTTCCCGGCAACTGGTCGCACTTGTGTCCGTGCTCGCGGCCTCCCTGTCCGTTGCCCTGGCCGGTGATGGTGCCGTAGCCGCAGTAGGGCCGGCCGATACGGCCTGTGGCGAGCACGAGATTGATGCAGGAGAGCACATTCTCGACGCCCTTGGTGTGGTGCTCGATTCCGCGGGCGTGCAGCAGGAAGCTGGTCTTTGCGCGTCCCCACATTTCCGCGGCCTTCATGATGTCCGCGGCGGCGATGCCCGTCTCGCGCTCAGCCCAGGACAGGTCGTAGTCTTTCACGGCCTCTGCGGTCGCTTCGAATCCGGTCGTATGCCGCGCGATGAAGTCGTGGTCCAGCCAGTTATGCTTCACGAGCTGGTGCAGCAGTGCCCCGTAGAGCGCGGAATCGCGACCTGGACGCACGGGCAGATGCAGGTCGGCGGTGCGTGCGATCGGGGTCAGACGCGGATCGACCACAATCAGCCTGGCACCGTTGTCGCGCGCCTGCCAGATCCAGTGCGTCAGCGTGGGGAACGTCTCGCTGATGTTGGTGCCGCAGATCAGGATGACCTCCGCATGCGCCAGGTCTTCGTAGGTGTTCGATGCGCGGTCGAGTCCGAAGGCCTTCTTGTTTCCGGCACCCGCGCTGACCATGCACAGGCGGCCGTTGTAGTCGAGGTTCCGGGTCTTGAGGGCGAGTCGCGCAAACTTTCCGACGAGGTAGCTTTTCTCGTTTGTGAGTGACACCCCCGAAAGCATGCCGAAGGCATGCGGGCCGTGTTCGGCCTGGATGCGCCGGATCGCGGACACGGTGCGGTCCATGGCGGCGTCCCATGCGATGCGGCGGAATCCGGTTCCCTCGGCGCGCTCCAGCGGATGCAGCAACCGGTCAGGATGATTGTTCTGCAGGTAGCGCTGGACCCCCTTGGGGCAAAGGCGTCCCTCGTTGTAGGGAAACTCCTCCCACGGATCGAAACCGACGACACGGTTGTTTTTCACCAGAAGTTTGATTCCGCACTGCATGCCGCAGAAGCAGCAGTGGGTTTTCACCACGCGGTCCGGCTCGTCCCGGCCGGGAAATCCCTGCTGAGGCGGGTAATTCTTGTGCGGTCCGAATGCGGCGATGAGCTGCTCGGGAGTTGCGGGAAGTCGGGCCATGATCGATGGAATGACGGCGTCAGCCGAACAAGGAACCGGAACGTTTGCGCGCCGCGAGGTGGGCACTGGCAAGCGCAGCGCGTTTGCCCTGCGGGCTCAATTGGAGATGCGAGGAGCCATCTGCCAGCGTGAAATTGTAGCCGAGCTCACGGGTGGTTGTCCGGAGGTCGTCGATATGAAGCTGGGAGGCGAAGGGTTCCTGCGTGTGCGGGCACACCGCCTGGGGCCCCATCGCGCCCTCGCGGCGGTAGATCGCCACGCCGAGTTGCGCCGGCCGCTGAAAGATATGGAAAAACTTTCCGAAAGGCATCCAGAGCAGGAAGAGGATCACCACGATGGCGTGGGTGATTGCCATGAACTGGTGGGCACGTCCCTGCATGAATTCGTAGTCCCACGTGAGACCGAGCCCCGTCACTGCGATCGCCGCCAGCAGGATGAGCGGCAGGATGTCGCCCTCGAACGTCTGGATCGCGATCTGTCCGGCGTCGGTCAGGCGGCGGCGCATCATCAGGCCCAGGCCGATGATGATCATCACGGAGGACCAGTTCAGCACATGGAAGATGTTCGCCGCGATGAAGGTGTTGAGCGGAAAGGAGAACAGGCGGAATCCGAAGACGTGCGCCTCGTAGGTGTCGATGGTCCCCTGGGCCAGGGTGAAATGGATCCATCCGAAGGTCAGGGGGAACGTCACCGCAAACGCAATGACGCAGCCCCAGGCGATGAGCATGTGGCCGGCCCAGCGGAGGCCCCCGCGTTTGCGTATGAAACTCTGGGCGAACATGTCCTCGAAGCCGCGCCGCACGAGTGCCCAGCCGTGGCCGAACATCCGCCCGGAAAAGAAAAACTGCCAGCCTCTCCTCCAGTAGAGGCGGGTGGGTGGGCGTTGGAGCCAGACGTCGTAGCGGTAGACGAGGCCGAACCAGGCGAAAACCGCGCCGAAGAGATAGGCGATCAGCGCGGCGTCAAAGTTCTGGAGGTTGCGCGAGCCGACGAGGATGGCGCCTGTCAGGGCAAGCGTGGCGATGGCGGCGACACCGAGCGCCCGGAGATTCAGGGTGGAAAACATGGGCCTGAAGGGAGAGCGGACAACCTGACAACGGAATTGCAGGCAAAGCAGACCCCCGACACCGCGGACTGTCGAGTCCTATCCGCGGGACGGTCCCTGGCAAAATCTCCGCTCCGGCTGGCATCGCCAACAGGCGATGCCAGCGCGGACGGACGGACTGAACTCAGTGGCTGGTTTGTTCCTTCGGCGCCCGGCCGCGGTTGCCGGCACCGAGGCTTGAGACGAAGTCGACCAGATCGCGGAGTTCGCTGCGCTTGAGAATGAGTCCGAAGACATCCGGCATGCTGGAAGGGGCGGATTCGCGTTTCACGACATTGGCCTTCTTAACCACGACGAGATCCCCGCCGGAGGCAGGGCGCAGAGAATAGGATTTCTCGTCCTCGGAGGCGATGCTGCCGACCTTGACACTGCCGTCCTTGAGCGTGAGGGCGACGGAATCAAATCCGGCGGCGATCGCGGCATTGGGCGCGACGATCGACTCGAGGATGTATTCCCGCGATTTTTCGTGCCCGATGTTGTCGAGTGCGGGGCCAGCCTCGCCACCCTCGGCGCGAATGCGATGGCATCGGACACAGGCGAGAACGGGATGATCGGTGAAGAGCCGGCGGCCTTCCGCCCGGTTGCCCCCTGCGAGCGCATAGGAGTACTTTTCCGCGACCGGCGCATGTGCGAGGTCGGCGGTGCGTTTCTCCATGGCCTGCTTCAATGCAGGGCTGTTGCGGGCATCGACCGCGTCGAGTATCTCGACCTGAAGCCCGGCCAGCTTCCTGTCGGTGTCCATACGCGAAAGATAGTCTCCGAGGATCTTGTCCACACGCGGATCGTCGAGCTTCGCCAGGTTGGTGATGGCACTCTGTTTCTCCACCAGCGTGCCTGAATTGAGGGCGTTGATGAGCAGGGGAACCGCCTCGGCCGCGGAGAAGATGGAATAGTAGTTCTGCGCTGTTGCGCGCAGGGTCGCATCCTTGGATAGGCCCGCGGCCTTGACGACCTCCGCGAGGCGGGGGTGATGCCATTCCGCAAGCGGCTTCAGCGCGGCGGCGCGTGCCTCGACATGGGCGTCCTCGCGCAGCACGAGGGCGACAAGGGCGTCACCCGCCGAACGGAGATTCAACGCCTGGACCGCGCGCAGGGTTGCAAGCTGGACGTCGGCATGGGCGTCGGCCACGAGGCGGGGAGCAAACGGCTCCAGCGCCCTGCCGGCGGGGGTGGCGTCGCGCACCGGCAGCGGCCTATAAACCCCGACGATGCGGTCGCGTGCGGGCGGATGGCCCCACGCAGCAAGATGGGTGAGCGCCTCGATGCGCAGGGCATCGGGGGCGTCCGTGCGGGAAGCGAAGGCGGCAAGAGCCGCGGCGTTCTCCGGCTGTCCCAGTCGGAAATGCGCATTGAGGATACGCAGTCCAAGGCCGGTGTCCACGTCCATGGGCATGGAGGGCAGCATGGCCGCCAGCGAAGGCTGCGCGTCGATGATCGGGGCGTCATTGATGGCGCGCGCGGCCTCGGCGACGAGGAACGGATCGCTGTCTGCAAGGAAACCGGCGATTTCGGGCCGGTTCAAGCGGCGGTACGCAAGGAGCACACCCAGGCGCACCGATCGGGACGGATCACCCGATGCGGCTTCAAGTGCGGACAGATTCCTGCAACCGACGAGGCCCATCACGCCTGCGTGGCGCAGGTAGAGGTCGCGATCTGCATTTTCCCGAATGAGTTCGATCAATGCAGGAGTCGCCTCCGTGCGGCCCAGTTTGCCAAGGCTCTGCGCCGCAAAATAGCGGACGCGGCTCGAGGAGTCCTTGAGTGCTGCGAGGAGCGGCTCGAACGCGGCTGCGACACGCCCATCGCCGAGCACCTTGGCGGATTGCGCGCGGACTTCTGCATCGGGGTCCGTGAGCAGCGGCAGGACGGGACGAAAGGCTTCCGCGTGCTTGTGACCAATCTGGCCGAGCGCCCATACGGCGTGGATGCGCGCGAGCTGACGAAAATGATGGGCCGCCACCTGCGCCAGCAGCGGAATCGCAGCCGTGCCCTTTGCCGCGAGTGCGTATTGGGCTTCACGGCGGACCCGCTGGTCCTGATGACCGATCAAGGCATAGAGCTCGGCGTCGGAACGGTTCTTCATCCCGTCAGCCAGAAGGTGCTGCGTTTCCTTGATCAGGGGATCGCCGACCGTGGCTTCATTTGTCAGCGCATAGAGGCGTCCCTTCCTGGTCTGGCCCCAGCCATTTCCCCAATCGGAGAAATACAGCCTGCTGTCAGGTCCGAAATCAACATCGGTGGGCAGGATGCCGCTCATGAACTCCTCCTGGCGGCGCATCTTGAACGAGGCACCCTGCGGATCAAGGGCGTAGAGGTAGATGCTGCTGTTGGTGAACGAGCCCTTGAAATGGCACATGAAAAACACGTCGCGGTAACCCGACGGAAGCCCCGTGCCGGGATAGTGGGTGAGACCGGACGGACCATCGGCCGTGTTCACGATCGGGGGGAGAATGTAGGCGGGCTGACCCTCGTGATAGGGCTGCCACATTTTTTCGAAATTCCACGGACCGGCCTTGCCGAGGGGATTGTACTGGTATCCCACCCGCCATCCGCTGTCACCACCCTCGGCGATCTGAACCCAGCGTTCGACGTCGCCCTGATCGGAGTCGTTGTCCCCCGTGAAGAGGTTGCCGAAATCGTCGAAGGCGAGTTCCTGGGGATTGCGCAGGCCGCCGTGCACGATTTCCAGTTCGCTGCCGTCCGGCCAGCAGCGGAAAACGGCCCCCGCGTCAGGCGTGTCGACCAGGCTGCCGTCGACTGCCTTCGCATGAGCGCCCCGGTCGCCGATTGAAAAGTAGAGTTTCCCATCCGGGCCCATGATCAGGCCGTGCAGGTCGTGACCGGTGAAACCGAAGCGCACGCCGTAGCCGTAGCTGAGCGAGGTGCGGCCCCTGGACTTGCCGTTGGCATCGGCTCCGTCGAGGAGCCAGAGATGGGGAATGTTGGTGAGCCAGACCTTGCCGTCGCGCGCGAGCACGCCCGATGCAATGCCGTCGAGCGGGCTGTTGAAACCGCTGGCGAAGTCGCTGGATGTATCGGCCACGCCGTCGCCGTTGGTGTCGGCAATGCGTCGCACCACCTCGGTTTCGATGGAGAGCTGCCTTTCACCTTCGACGCCAAACTGGTCGAGGATCGTCTGCACGCGGTCCTCGACAGTGCGTGAGGCCAGTTCCTGCTCCAGCATCGGCATGTAGTCGCGGATATCGAGGACGCTTGTCCGGTAGCGGTAGGTCTCGGCGACATAGGCGGTGCCCTTTTCGTCAAAGGTGAAGGCGACCGGATTGGCGAGCATCGGCTCCGCGGCAAAGAGGTCGATCTTGAAGCCCTCCGGAATCTTGAAGTGCTTGATCGACTCGATAGGTTCGTCGGATGCCGGAAGCGGTTGGGGGGTGGGCAGGCGATCGATCTGGACCAGTTTCAGCGGGGGACCCTTGCTCCTTGTGGCGGGTTCCGACATCAGCGAGGCCGGAAGGGAAAGAAGGGCACCGAGGGTCAGGGCGCAGGCGCAAATCCAATCACGCATAGAAGATCAATCCTAGCACCTCGCGGCTGCGTTGCAAGGAAGGCTTCCGGAGTCTTGTATCCTCATCGTTGAATTCCCAACATGCCTCTTCGGCCTCCGATCGGGCGATCCTCATGTCGCTTTCACTTCATGCCTCCTTGCAGCGCATTGGCGCTGCTGCTTCCGAAGTCATCATCCTGTGTGATGCGCTGGAAGACGCTCCGCTGTGGATCAAGGACGTGAAGGGGCGCTATCAATGGGTCAACCGCTCGTTCCTGTTGAATTTCGGCTTGGAGGATCGCGATGCCGTGCTGGGAAAGACCGACTACGATCTCTGTGGCTTGCAGATGGCGGAGCAGTACCGTGTGGATGACGAGCGGGTCCTGGCGGGCGAGTCCCTCGTGGGCAGGGTGGAACTGATTGGAAGGTACAACCATACGGCGCGCTGGTGCTCGACCACGAAGATACCGCTGCATGACGCGAAGGGCGGCGTGGTGGGCACGGCGGGGATCACCCGTCCGCTGGCAATCCCTGTCGGGCCGCCACGCCACGAACCGATGAGCATTGCCATTCGCCTGATCAGCGAGCAGGTGGGGCGTTCGCCTGCGAATGCAGACCTGGCGCGCGCCTGCGGCCTGTCGCTGAGGGCGTTCGAGCGCCAGTTCCTGGCCCACTACCATTGCACGCCTCAGGTGTATGTCCGGCAGCTGAGGGTGAGATTGAGCTGCCACGCCCTTGTGAATTCGCGCAAGAGCATGGCGGAAATTGCCACCGAGTTCGGGTTTTCGGATCAGAGTCACTTCAACCGCGAATTCAGAAAACTCATGGCCGAGACCCCGGGCTCTTATCGGGACCGCCATCAGCGATGAGCGGATGTTTCGGCGGAATTTGCGATCCTGACGCTTTTCTACAAAAGAATGCCGTCGTCATCCTAGCCAAGTCCCCGCTGCTGCGGTACAGTCGACGTTCGCCGGAAAGACAGCCTTAGAAATCCGGTCTCCAACGCCCCGTCCCATCGCGCTTACGTTTTCCGTCTATCAAATGGCAGTGCTTTCAGTCAGATTCCATTTTCTGCACTCATGAATTCCGTCGCTTCGCTCAAGACCGTCAGTTCCAATGTCAAATCGCTCGTCGAGGGCGCCCTCGCCGACACAGGCGGCCTCCTCAGGCTCGCGCCCTGTTGGGTGCCCCGCTCCTTTCTCCAGCCGGGCAAGCGGCTCAAGCTGCATCCGGACGATCTTTACGCCTATGGGCTCAACCGTGGCGGCATTGATGAACGCTGGTTTGCGTCCACCACGCCTGCGGCCAACGAGAACCGCACGCCGGACGAGGGGCTTAGCTATGTCGTGACCGGGGGCCAGCGCTACACGCTGGCCGACGCCGTTGCCGAGTGCGGGGCCGGGCTCATCGGACCCGCCATCTGGAACAAATACCGCAAGTGGCCCGTGTATTCAAAATTCTTCGACAACATGGGTCCGATTCCACACCACATGCACCAATCGCAGGCGCAGGCGGCGCTGGTGGGGCAGGAGGGCAAACCCGAGTCATACTACTTTCCGCCGCAGCACAACAATGTGGGCAACAATTTTCCCTACACGTTCATGGGACTCGAGCCTGGCACGACCCGCGCGCAGGTTCGCAGGACACTCGAACGATGGAACAAGGGCGACAATGGCATTCTCGACCTTTCCCGCGCCTATCGTCTCAAGCCGGGCACAGGCTGGCTGATCCCGCCCTGCGTGCTCCACGCTCCGGGATCGCTCTGCACGTACGAACCCCAGTGGGGCTCCGACGTGTTCGGCATGTACCAGTCACTCGTCGAGGGACGCGAGGTGCCGTGGTCGCTTCTCGTGAAGGACATGCCCAAGGACAGGCATCACGACCTTGATTTTATCGTCGACCAGCTGGACTGGGAGGAAAACCTCGACCCGAATTTCAAGGACAATCACTACCTTGAGCCCGTACCCGTTGCCGATACGCGCAGCGAAGGCTATGTCGATCGCTGGATCGTCTATGGGCGCATCAAGGGACAGCAGCTTTTTTCGGCGAAGGAACTCACGCTCGATCCGGGTGCGAAGTGCACCATCAAGGATGGCGGCGCGTACGGTCTCATCACCGTGCAGGGCCGGGGGCGGATGAACAAGCTTGCGCTCGACTGCCCGAAGCTCATCCGGTTCCACGAACTCACGGAGGACGAGGTATTCTGCACGGAGGCCGCTGCAAAGGCAGGCGTCACGTTCGAGAACACCAGTCCCGTGGAGCCACTCGTGATGCTGCGCTATTTTGGACCTGAGGCGAATCCCGATGCACCTGCGATGGGTGCGTATCGCGGCAACAAGTTCTGACCTGCGTTCGGGAGCCAGGCTCCGGCCCCCGGCGTCTCATCCGCCGAATTTCCCCTTCATTCCTCAACCGCAAAAACCTCCACGTACCATGCCTCAAAACAATTATCCGAAATTGCACAACGCGATGTGGCCCGGCCTCGTCGGCAAGGGCAGCCCCGGTGCTGAGCCCTTCATCGATCTCGACACCATGCTCGATCTCACTGCCAAGGCCGAGGTCGACGGCGTGAGATTCGATGGCGTCGACCTTTTCCTGAGCGCGCCGCACACACCGATCGACAGCGACGACAGCGCCATCAAGGAACTCGCCGCCAAGCTGAAGAAGAGAAAACTCGTCGCCGGTTCGGTGGTCGCTCCCGTCTGGGGCCCGACAGGCGGCGGCTCCGCCATGGGATCGGAAGAGGACCGGAAGAAATTCGTCGCGCAGGTGCGCCAGGCGTGCCGGATTGGCGCCAGGCTGCGTGAGCTCGGCGTGCGTCCCTCCGGGATCGTCCGCATCGACTCATCGGCCTCGGTGGGCGATTGGGCCAATAATCCCAAGGCCAATACGAAATTGATCGCAGCGACTTTCCGCGAAGCGGCAAAGGTTGCGAAGGACCACGGCGAGCGGCTCGCCGCCGAGGGCGAAATCTGCTGGGGCGGCATGCATTCGTGGAAACACATGCTCGAACTGCTGGAGGCCGTCGGGCAACCGAAGGTTCTCGGATTCCAGGCCGACATGTCGCACACGCTGCTCTATACGCTCGGTGAGAACGCGCCGGCGCATCGTATCGTGCCGAAGAAGTTCCATTGGGAACCTGGTGCGACCCATGAGGCGCTCAAGAAACTGACGGATGCCCTGCGCCCCTGGACGATCGATTTTCATGTGGCCCAGAACGACGGCAGCGTCTTTGGGTCGGGCACGCATGATCACACCGGACGGCACTGCCTTGCGACCGATCCGAAGGGCAAGCTGAACATCATCCGTGATTCGGCCTACTGGCTTCGGGATGGCCGTGGCAAGGTGACAAAAAAGATGCGGCATATCTGCTGGGATGGCTGCATGTTCCCCAACGATACCATGATGAAGCAGCAGACCTGGAACGACATCCTCGCCGCGATGATCCAGATCCGTGAAAACCACGGCTGGTCGGAATAACCTCCCTCAACCTCAGAAACGAACCATGAAAACTCTCAATGTTGGCATGATCGGGTATGGCTTCATGGGCCGTGCCCACTCGAATGCCTTTCGACGGGTCAACAACTTCTTTCCTCTCGAGCACAAGGTGGTGCTCAAGGCCGCCTGCGGCCGCGACGGCGCAAAGACACAGGCCTTCGCCGACACGTGGGGTTATGAGTCGGTCGAGACGGATTGGAAGCGACTCATCGACCGTGCGGACATCGATGTGATCGACATCGCTGCACCGAACAATGTGCATGCGGAGATCGCCCTCGCCGCCGCCAAGGCCGGCAAGATGATCCTCTGCGAGAAGCCCCTCGCGATGAATTCGCCCGAGGCACTCAGGATGGTGAAGGCCGTAGAGAAGGCCAAGGTGCCGAACATGGTCTGGTACAACTACCGCCGCATCCCCGCGGTCACGCTTGCCAGGCAGATGATCGACGAGGGGAGGCTCGGTCGCGTGTTCCACTACCGCGCGAAGTTCCTCCAGGACTGGACCATCTCCGCGGATGTCCCTCAGGGCGGACCCGGTACCTGGCGCCTCGATGTCGCGGTCGCAGGCAGCGGTGTCACCGGCGACCTGCTTGCGCACTGCATTGACACGGCACTCTGGCTCAACGGAGGCATCCAGTCGGTGACGGCCACGACGGAGACCTTCGTCAAGCAGCGCAAGCACGCGGGCACCGGCAAGATGGCGAAGGTGGGCATCGATGACGCCAGTCTTTTCCTTGCACGGTTCAAGAACGGGTCGCTCGCGACGTTCGAGGCGACGCGTTACGCGCGCGGACACAAGGCGCTCTACACATTTGAAATCAACGGCGAGCATGGGTCGATTTTCTGGGACCTGCATGACCTGCACCGCCTGCAGTGGTTCGACCACCGCGACAGCGGGGCTCTCCGTGGCTGGCGCACGATTCATGTCACGGACGGTGATCATCCCTACATGCGGAGGTGGTGGGTGCCGGGCCTCCAGATCGGCTACGAACATTCGTTTGTGCACCAGGTCGCTGATTTCATCGAGGGCATTGAATCCGGAAAACCGGCTGCGCCGACATTCCGTGATGGCCTTGCCACGGACTACGTGACGGATGCCGTGCTTGCGTCGGCCCGCACCGGTCGCTGGGTCAATGTCAAGTCGGCCTAGTTTGCGCGGAAGTCGGCAGTGATTTGTGGGAGGCCATGTTCCCGGCTGGCCTCCCCTGCAGTTCCAGACCGTAGTACATCCGGGAAACTTGCAGATGATCGCAGGTTGCAAAGGCAATGAGCCTCTGGTCTTCTGCCCCCAGGTGACGGCATCCTGCGTGAATCCGGACCAACCGGGGATCGCGCTTGCCCGCCACCCGAGGTCATTCTCCATCCGAAGTTTCTGCTGTCCGTTTCCACCCACCCATGATCCTTTGTCGCGCACTCCCTCTGCTCCTTGCTCTTTGCGCTCCGCTCGTGCTTGCCGCTGCTGACAGGACGCTCGTGTTTGCACCACCCGGCAATCCGGCCTCGGCGAAACACGTCGTGCTGCTGTCCGGCGATGAGGAATACCGGAGCGAGGAGGCGCTGCCGATGCTGGCAAAGATCCTCAGCCAGCGGCACGGATTCAGGACGACCGTGCTGTTTGCGCTTGATGCGGACGGGGTGATCAACCCCAACAACACCAGGTCCCTTCCCGGCGCCGAGGCGCTGGACACGGCGGACGCCATCGTGATGTCGCTGCGTTTCCGCAACTGGCCGGAGGGAGCAATGAAACACTTTGTCGACGCCTATCGTCGCGGTGTGCCGATCATAGCGCTGCGAACGTCGACGCATGCGTTCAAGATCCCCGGCGGGCAGTACGCTTCGTTCACCGATTTCGGAAAACGGGTCCTGGGAGAACAATGGGTGTCGCACTGGGGCAAGCACAAGGTCGAGGCGACACGTGCGGTGATCGAGCCCTCGGAAAAGGCGAATCCGCTCCTGCGCGGGGTGGGAGAGATTTTCGGCACCACCGATGTCTATGAAGCCTATCCTCCCGCAGATGCGACGATTCTGCTGCGCGGTCTCGTGCTTTCGGGCATGAATCGCAGCGATCCGCCCGCAAACACCGTCAAGAAGCGTTCCAGCGACAAGAAGGAGCAGCCTGTAAATTCGCCGGCAATGCCTGTGGCCTGGACGCGTGTGTACCGGAACGAGGCCGGCAGGGACAATCGCATCCTCACGATCACCATGGGCGCGGCCACCGATTTCACGGATGAGAGCCTGCGCCGTCTGGTCGTCAACGGCGTGTACTGGGGCATCGGTCGCACGGTGCCCGCCAGGGCGGATGTGCGCCTGGTCGATCCCTATGCGCCCACCGCGTATGGATTTGATGGATACCGCGTCGGCCTGACTCCCGCCGACCATGCGCTGGGACTGACGCTGCGTCAGGGGGCGCCGCGGACACCGGCCGGCCGAGCGGATGCGAAGCCGGCTCCGGCGATTCCTCCCATGGTGGGCCTGCCCCTTGCGCTGGCTCCCGGCGACCGGATCGCCTTCATCGGCAACGCGCTTGCCGACCGGATGCAGCACCAAGGGTCCCTGGAGACGCTGTTCCACGCCCGGTACCCCCAATACAATCTTGTGGTCCGCAATCTGGGTTTTTCGGGGGACGAGGTGGCGATGCGGGCGCGGTCCAAGGACTTTGGCACGCCGGACGAGTGGCTGACGCGTGTGGGGGCGAATGTCGTGTTTGCCTTCTTTGGTTTCAATGAGTCGTTCCACGGCGAGGCGGGACTGACCAGGTTCAAGGAGGATCTCGCCCGTTTCCTCCAGGAGACGCGTGCGAAGAACTACAGCGGTGCGGGCGCGCCGCGCATCGTGCTGTTCTCGCCCATCGCCGCAGAGACGATGCCCGATCCCAATCTCGCAATGCCTGAATCGACGAACCGAAACCTCGCACTCTACGCCGCGGCGATGGCTGAAGTGGCGCGTGACCGCTCCGGTGTGACCTTCGTAGATCTGTTCACGCCGTCCAAGGCGCTCTACGCGGAGGCTGCAAAGGCCGGGAAAACGCTCACCTTCAATGGGGTTCACCTCAATGCGGCGGGTGATGCCGCTCTGGCGCCGGTGGTTTTCAAGGCGCTCACGGGCGAGGAAGCGCCTCGCGGCGACTGGTCCCTGCTGAAGCAGGCGGTCAATACGAAGAATGAGATGTGGCACAGCCGCTACCGCACGGTCGATGGCTACAACATCTACGGCGGCCGCTCCACGCTGAGTTACGTCTCCGGCGAGAACGGACCGAAGATCAGCAATTTCCAGGTCATGCAGGAGGAAATGACCCAGCGTGATGTGCTCACGGCAAACCGTGACAAACGCGTCTGGTCGCTTGCAAAGGGCAAGGACATTCCCGTGGACGACTCGAATCTTCCCGCGGTCACTCCGGTGAAGACGAATATTCCCGGCCCGAATCCCGATGGATCCCATGTGTTCCTTGGCGGGGAGGAGGCGATCCAGAAGATGACGGTGTCGCCAGGATTGAAGGTGAACCTGTTTGCGAGCGAGAAGGAGTTTCCTGAACTGGTGAAGCCGGTGCAGATGGCCTGGGATACGCGGGGACGCCTTTGGGTTTCCGTCTGGCCCAGCTATCCGGAGCGTACGCCGACCTCGGAAAAGGGTGACAGCCTGCTGATCTTCGAGGACACGGATGGCGACGGCCGCGCGGACAAATGCAGTCACTTCATGGACAATCTGAATTGTCCGACCGGTTTTCAGTTCTACAAGGACGGCATCCTACTCATGCAGGCTCCCGACCTCTGGTATGTGCGCGACACGGACGGCGACGGGCGGGCCGACTGGAAGGAGAGGTTCGTGATGGGCCTCGATTCGGCTGATTCGCACCATACGGCCAATTCGCTCGCGTATGAGCCCGGCGGGGCGATCTACCTGAGCGACGGCGTTTTCCTGCGCAGCCAGATCGAGACCCGGAACGGCGTGCTCAGAAACATCGATGGCGCGGTCTACCGCTACGAGCCGCTCACACAGAAGATCGAGACCTACGCATCCTACAATTTCATGAATCCCCACGGGCGGACCTTCGATCGCTGGGGGAATGACCTGATCGTCGATGCCACGGGCAACGAGACCTTTTTCGGTGCGGCGTTCAGCGGCAAGATCGATTACCCCGCCAAGCATCCGAAGATGAAACAGTTTTGGACGCGCCCGGCGCGCCCCTCGGCGGCGAGTGCGATCATCACCACCCGACAGTTTCCGGATGAGTTCCAGGGGAATTTCTTCAATGGGAATGTCATTGGATTCCAGGGATTCTATCGCGTGAAAGTCGTGGAAGACGGTTCCGGGCTGCACGGAGAGCGCCTGCCGGACCTGCTCTCGTCGTCGGATCCCAACTTCCGGCCTGTCGGCATCGGTGTCGGTCCGGACGGCGGCCTGTACATCCTCGACTGGCACAATCCGATCATCGGGCACATGCAGCATCACCTGCGCGACCCGAATCGTGATGCGATTCACGGCCGCATTTACCGGATCATTTGCGAAGACCGGCCGCTTGTCAGGCAGCCGAGAATCTACGGCCAGCCTGTCGAGGCCCTGCTCGATCTCCTGAAGGCGCCGGAGAATCATGTGCGCGAGCTGGCAAAGATTGAACTCGGCAAACTCGAGGCGGGCAAGGTGATGGCTGCTGCGGACGCATGGATGAAGCGGCTGGATCCTCAGGATCCGGACTATGCGCACCAGTTGACGGAGGTGCTCTGGCTTCATCAGTGGCACAATGTCGTGGATGCCCCCCTGCTGCGCAGGCTGCTTCGGTATCCAGAACCGAACGTTCGGGCTGCCGCGACGCGTGTGCTCTGCTATTGGCGCGATCGTATTCCTGATGCGGTGCAGCTTCTCAAGGTCCAGGCGGGGGACGAGAATCCGCGCGTGCGTCTCCACGCCATTCGCGCGGCCAGCTTCATTTCCTCGCCGGAGGCGGTGGATGCCGCACTCGCGTCGATCAGCCACCCGTTCGACTATTACCTCGATTACACATTGGGAGAAACGCTCAAGCAGCTTCGACCCTACTGGATCTCGCAACTGCAGGATGTCGCTGCGATGGAGCGGGAGAATCCCGTCAAGATCGAGTTTCTCCTGCGCACCGTGCCAATCCAGGACCTGCTCGGAATGAAGCGAAACGACCGCGTGCGCGAACAGTTGCTGAAGCGATCGGGTGTGAGTCAGGCGACGCGTGCCGAAGTGCTAGAGGAATTGGTCCAATCTGGAAAGACGTCTGGAGCGGAATTGCTCCTCGGCTACCTCAAGCAGACGGGCGACAATGATCGTCGGGCGATGGGGCGTTTGCTGGCCAATCGGCCCCAGTCGGAATTGAAGAATGTTCGTGAACGTCTCGTAGAATTCGCGAGGGAGGAGACCTCCGACTTGCAGCCCTTTGGCTGGGCGGCGCTGGTGGCGGCAGACGGTTCATTCGATGTGGCATGGAGGGAGGCATCGCGCGCACCGGCAACGATACTTGCGCTGGTCAGTGGAATACCTTCGCTCGCGGATGTGGACCTCCGTGCGAGGGCCCTGTCGCTTCTCATGCCCGTGCTGGTTCCACTGGCAGATTTGACGAAGGAAACCTCGGCACTGCAGGCGGCGGCAATTCTCGCGGCGGTGAGCTGCCGTCGTGAACCTGAAGCTGTTTTCGAGGCTCTGGCTGCGCTGATTTCGGCAAAGCAGAATGTTCCGATCGCGGTGAGCGGCATGCGTCAGCTGCCGCGCAGCACCTGGCGGTCTTCGAATGCACCCGCGCTGGGGGAGTCCCTGGTTGCCTGGGCGGAAGGTTATACCGCGGCCGAACGCACGACCCCGGAGTTTCTGGACATGGCGCAGACGACAAGGGAGTACCTCGATCTGTTGCCGACGGACAGGGCGACGCCTCTGCGCGAGCGATTGCTCCGGTTGAGCGTTCCGGTTTTCACGGTTCGAACGGTGCACGAGGAAATGCGTTATGACACGCTCCGGCTCGTCGTTGAGGCGGGCAAGCCGTTCAAGCTCACGCTGGAAAATCCGGATTCAATGCTGCACAACCTGGTCATTGTGAAACCCGGCGCGCGGGAACGTGTGGCGAACGCAGCGGTGCTGATGAATCCCGATCAGCGCGATGCGCAGGGACGGGCCTATGTGCCGGCGTCGCCTGACATCATAGCAGCCACGCGACTCCTCGATGCCGGGCAGTCGGAAACGATCACCGTGACCGCCCCCGAAGAGGAGGGTATCTACGAGTATGTCTGCACGTTTCCCGGACACTGGACCCTGATGTGGGGGCAGTTGATCGTGACCCGGCAGCTCAATGCGCCGCTTCCGCCAGCTGCGGCGGCGGCTCCCGCCGGCTCGACTCCGCAGCACAGCAATCACTCCCACCCAAACTGAAGCAACATTACTGGAACTAAAACTATGCGAACGATTGTACTCCTCCTTGCAAATGCCCTTTTGGCGCTTGCCCTGCGCGCGGGAACGCCTGCTTCCTTCCAACCCTTGTTCAATGGCAAGGACCTTCGCGGCTGGGAAGGCAGCCCGGATCTCTGGTCTGTAAAGGAGGGAGTCATCGACGGACGGACGCGTGCCGATGCCCCTCTGGCCGCGAACACCTTCCTGATCTGGAAAGGCGCCCCGCTGAAAAACTTTGAACTGCGCGCGACGTTTCGATTCCTCGACAACAATGAGCAGCGCACGGCCAACTCGGGGGTTCAGTACCGCAGCAAGGTGCTGGATGCTTCGCACTGGGTCGTCGGAGGCTACCAGGGTGACATGGACGCCGCGGGACAGTATGTCGGCATGCTCTATGAGGAGAAGGGTCGCGGCATCCTGGCGAAGCCGGGCGAGCGCGTGAGGCTGCTTCCCGGAGAAGGAAACAAACCGAAGATCGAGGTGATCGGAAACGCGGCGCCGAAGGCCGTGGTCGCATCGGCATTCAATCGCGACGGGTGGAACGAGCTGATCATTGTCGCGAACGGGAATCACCTTCGGCACATTCTGAACGGCGTCGTCACAGCGGACGTCATTGACGACGATCCGGCAAAGTCATCTGCAGAAGGCATCCTCGCGCTGCAGGTGCACAAGGGGCCTCCCATGCACGTTCAGTTCAAGGACATCCTGCTGCGGCGATTGCCCTGACTTCTCGGAGCAGTCGGTGATCGGTCGAAAGCGTTGTCACTACCGGCGCCGCCGAAAGGCGAATAGTCAGCTCCCTTCGTAGTCGAACTGGGAGAGGCCAGCTTCCTATCCCTGAAGGCATGCCAATGCTCAATTTGTAGCATCTTTGCAGAAGAGTAGAGGGTTCCCGCTAAACAATTGGGCGCTGCGTGCCGTTGCCCTAGGGGATGTCCCTCGCCACGCTTTCTTCGCATACAAAGCGGTCTGTTCCTGAATTGCCCGGGAGGGCGCGTGCGACGGCAGCGGGTCGGGGGCAGGCATCAGGGGCACCCGTGGGGGCGCGCGACAGCATGGTGATTGCGCGGGCCCCGGTGCGCGTGAGTTTTCTTGGTGGTGGCACGGACTTCCCCGATCATTTCAGGCAGCATGGTGGAGCGGTGCTTGTCACTTCGGTCAACCGCTATGCCCATGTGACCGTGCAGCCGTTTCTCCAGGAGTATTTCGACCACCGGATCCGTCTTTGCTACCGGCGCAACGAAACGGTCAACACCACGGCGGAGATCCAGCATCCGGCGATTCGCGCCGCGCTCGAAAAGCTTGGGCTCTCCTCCGGCATCGAGATGCATGTCATGGCGGACCTTCCCGCGCGAACGGGGCTCGGTTCCTCCTCGACCTTTGTCGTGGCCATGCTCCAGGCGCTTCATGCGTACTGCGGACGGTTTCGTTCGAGCCGGGATCTTGCCGACGAGGCGATTGAAATCGAGCGGGTCATCCTCGCCGAAGCCGGTGGGTGGCAGGACCAGATCGCCGCGGCTTTTGGCGGATTCAATCTTGTCCAGTTCAATCCGAACGGAAACTACCAGGTGCAGCCGATCCCCCTGCGTCAGGAGCGGATCGAGGCGCTGGAGCGTCACATGCTGCTTGTCTACACCGAGATTCAGCGGGACAGCTTTTCGGTGCACGGTCAGGATTCAGCCGTGGTTCCAGAGGACCGCGCGCGTGCGTTCTGCAAACTATCCCAACTCGCGCATCTCGGCGTGGACCATCTTGCCTCGGACCGGCCGATATCAGGTTTTGGCGAACTCCTTCATGCAGGTTGGGAGCTGAAGAAAGAGGCGGGATCCGTCACGCTGCCGGAGATCGATGCCTGGTACGAAGCCGGGCTGAAGGCGGGGGCGACGGGTGGAAAACTGCTGGGGGCGGGCAAGGGCGGATTCCTTCTGTTTATCGCCGAGCCCAGGCATCATGAGGCGATTCGCAGGGCGCTTGGCGGCCGCCCGACTGTGAGCCTTCGGGTGAATGCCCCGGGGTCGCAGATCATTTTTTCGCAGCGTTGAGAAACTGCCTGCGACAGCCAATCCCGATGGAGCGCATCCTGTGAGCCTGCATTCGTGCAGGCCCTCCTCAAATCATTCCCATGCGAGTTCATCTGCTTGATCCCCAGCTTTCCGGCCCCGGCGGTCATTATTCGAATCACGATGCCCAATTGATACGCGAGCTGAGGCGTCGCGGCATCGAAGTCGAACTCCACGGCCGGAAGGGAGCGTCCATTGCGGTCGAGGGAATCGATCCCCATCCGGTCTTCACGCACGACATCTTCCAGGAGTTCGCGAAGGATCCGGCTGTATGGGCCATGGAGAATTTCCACGCGGGCAATGAGGTGTTTCTGGCGGATCTGCAATCGATCCCCGCAGACAAGTTCTCATCGGCAGATCTGATTTATCTCCCGAATCTTCTCCAGAACCAGCTGCATGCCGTCGTTCGCTGGCTCTCGGCGATGCCCGCCTCGGGACGTCCCGCCGTGGCGATCATGCTGAGGTACCTGAATCATGCGATGGACTACGTCCAGAAGCGTGCGAACAAGGAATTGATCGCTCTCTACTACCGGTTTGCCGGACGCGCGTTGAAGGAGGTGCAGCCGAGGTCGCTGATTTGCGCGGATACGCGGGAACTGGCCGCCGCCTATCAGCAGATCATCGGAGTGCCCGTGCTGGAGCTGCCGAACCCGATGGATGTGGCACCTCTCCTTGCGCGACTTGAAGGGAAGGGACCGGTTGCCGGCGCGGCACCCGTGATCGTCTATCAGGGACATACGAGTCCGCTGCGTGGCTTTCATTTCCTGCCCGACCTGATCAATCGGTGCTCACGGATGTCACCGCGACCGCGATTTGTCATCCAGGTTCAGAATCGGGCGAGTGCGCCTTCCAACGGACTGGGTCCCTCATTGGCGCAGCTGGACAAACTCGCAGCGACGCCTGGTTCGGGGGTGAAGCTCGTGGAGGGTGCGCTGTCGCCCGATGACTACTTTGCGCTGCTTGGCGAGGCGGACATCGTCCTGCTGCCCTATGCACCGACCTTTTATGGCGTAGGATCATCCGGGGTGTTCACTGAAGCGGCATCCGTGGGGAAGGTGATCGTGGTCTCGCCCCAGACCGTGCCCGCGCGCCAGGGGGCGGAGTATGGCCTCGGAGTCGTTTCCGCCGCGAAATGGGAACCCGCGGCAATGGCGGACGCCGTGAGAACCGCGTTGGGAAATCTTCCGGCGCTTCGCGAAAAGGCGGAAAAAGGGGCGCCTGGTTTTCGCGCGGAACAGTGTGCAGCGGCGTTGTGGGAAAAGGTGTTCAGCGCCCTGCCCAGGCTGAACGCAACGGAATCGCCTTCCGGTCACGGCGACGCGTGAAGCTCCGGGTCGATTGAGGTGACGTTCGTCAGTCCTGTGGTTTCCGGACTTGCTTCGGAAAAGTGAACATCTCCGTTCGTGTGCCGTCAGGCTGCGAATCTTGAGGCATGCCCCTTGATTTTTCCTGAGGTGCGGGCCGTTTCGCGGAAGGCATCGATGAATCGTTGTGCGAGAAGGGAGTCCTTTCCGGAACGCCAGACCGCCCAGATCGCGACCTCCAGATCCTGGCCGGCCTCCCGCAAGGGGCGGACAACGAGGTTGTCGACCCGGGTGAGTCCGCTTCGGCCCGCGAGGAGGGAGACACCCTGTCCGCCTGCGATCATGGCTAGGAGGGACTCAAACCCCTTCACATCGACGAGCCTTTGCGCCTTCAGTCCGCGTCCCTCCATCACTGCACGGATATAGGGACGGTGGAGGGATTGTTTGCCGGTGCTGATGCAGAGCAGGCGTTCCTTGGCCAGCTCCGCCAGAGGTACGGAGTCGCGCGTCGCGAGCCGGTGATCCGCCCCGAGCACGGCGCAAAGCGGCGTGGAAAAGACCAGCACCGACTCGAGCATGGGTGGAAGCGGGGGCCGGGTGTTGGCGGGGATGAAGCCGATGTCGATCTCCTTTCGTGAAAGCGCCGCCACCTGCGACGGCACATCCATGTCGATGAGATCGATTTCCACCCCGGGGTAACGCGAGCAGAATTTCGCGAGGCTTGCAGCGAGATGATTGGCGGCGATCGGACCGATGTTGCCGATGGCAAGGCGCCCGCGATTGCCCTGTGCGGCATCACGTGCCCGCTGCACCGCCGCGCCGGCATGCAGCAGGATGGCGGATGCCTCTTCGAGAAAGACCGCCCCGGCCTTCGTGAGGCTCACCCGGGTCGTGTCCCGGTCGAGCAGGCGAACGCCGATCTCGGACTCGAGATCCCGGATCTGTTTGCTGAGCGCAGGGGTCGAAAGATTGAGATCCTCGGCGGCCGCGCGAAAACTCAGGGCTCTTGCAACTGCGGCGAAATATCGGAGGTGACGGAGCTCCATGGTGGATGAGAGTGTTAACCTATAGTTAACGCCGCGGAAACTTCAAAGTCATTCCGACAATTCCCGGTCCGTGCTATGGTGAGAGGCCCGATCCATGCGAACTGCAAGCCACGATTCCCTTCCGAAGACCCTCGGGTATCTGGCCTCGAAGAGTTCAACGGAGAATGCCTTGAGAATTGAGGCGATCCTCCAGGTTCTGGATGCTGGGAAGCAGATGATGGCAGGCCTGCGCCGCAGCCTGGCCCGGGAGGGACTGACAGGTGAGGGCTTTCAGGTCCTTTCAGCGCTGGCGGATCTGCCGGAGCTGGCGCCCCTTTCCGATCTGATCGCCATCGTGGACACACCGCGTCCGTTCCTGAGCGAGACCCTGACCCGCCTGGAGTACTCCGGGTTGATCGCCCGCCAGCGCGGGGAGGTGGACCGACGGATGATCCGGTTGCAGCTGACACCGGCAGGGAGGAGGGCGATTGATGATGCCCGCAGTCTTGTCCAGAAGAGTGTCTGGCAGATACTCGGTGACATGAATGACGATGCGTTGCGAGGACTGATGGCGCGTTGCGCTGCGCTTGGCAGGGAAGCGAAGGCCATTGGCCTGTGACCCTCCTGGTGAGATTCTGCCCTGCTGATTTTTCATGACCATGTTCCACCGATTCTCTCGTGCCCTCGCGGGGCAAGCCCGGATCATCACGTGTTTCGCTGGCATCGCGTGCCTGGCGATGCTGGGCGGTTGCGCAAAAAAGGGCGCTCCCGTTGCCGCCAGGGGTGGCGGCCCGACGGAGGTGGGAGTGGTCACGGTGACACCGCGGCCGTACACGCTGACGCGTGAATTGCCGGGCCGGACCTCCGCCTTTCGTATCGCTGAGGTGCGGGCGCGTGTGAGCGGCATCGTGCTGAAACGGCTGTTTGAGGAGGGCAGCGAGGTCACGGAGGGGCAGCCGCTTTACACGATTGATCCCGCGCCCTATCAGGCGGCGCTCGACAGTGCGAAGGCGGGCCTGGCACGGGCGGAGGCGCGCTATGTGTCCGCGAAACTGCAGGCGGACCGGTACGACGCGCTCTTCAAGGCCAGCGCGATCAGCCGCCAGGAACTGGAAGATGTTGAAGCGGCGTTACAGGTCGCGCTCGCCGACGTTTCGGCGGGCAAGGCAGCCGTGCAGACGGCGTCGATCAACCTGGAGTACACGCGGGTACTTTCCCCGATTTCAGGAAGGATCGGTTCGTCCCAGGTCACCGAAGGAGCCTATGTGCAAACCGGGCAGGCGACGCTGCTGGCCACCGTGCAGCAGATTGACCGGCTTTATGTCGATGTGAATCAGGCCAGCTCAGAAGTGCTGCGACTGCGGAAGGCGCTCCAGAGCGGGGTGCTCCACAGTGCGGGACAGGGCGAGGGCGAAGCCCGGGTGACTCTGCTGCTTGAAGACGGCAGCGTGTACGCGCACGCCGGCAGCCTGCAGTTTGCGGACATCACGGTCGATGCCTCGACTGGCACGGTGCGTGTGCGCGCACTGGTCCCCAATCCGCAGCGCGAACTTCTTCCCGGGATGTTTGTCCGGGCGCGGATAGAGGAGGGGGTGAATCCCACGGCGATTCTGGTTCCCCAGCAGGGCATTTCAAGGAATCAGCGGGGACAGGCCACGGCGCTGGTGGTTTCCGCGGAGGGCAAGGCGGAGATGCGTGTCCTCACGGCAGCGCAGACCGTGGGCAGCGAGTGGCTGGTGACGTCAGGACTGAACGCGGGTGACCGGGTCATTGTGCAGAACCTGCAACGGATCCGGCCCGGATCCGCGGTCACACCGGTGCCGGCCACAAACCTCGCGCCAGCGTCTGGTGCAGCCAGTCCTGTGCGCTGAACCGCGGATTCTTCCGAAATCCGTCCCTATCCGTAGCACGTACCATGTCCAAGTTTTTCATCGACCGGCCCATCTTTGCGTGGGTCATTGCGCTCGTCATCATGCTCGCGGGAGTCGCGGCCATCCGCACGCTGCCGGTGTCGCAGTACCCCAGCATCGCTCCACCCGCAATTTCGATTCGCGCGATCTATCCGGGCGCGTCTGCAAAGACCGTGGAGGACACGGTGACCCAGGTGATCGAGCAGCGGATGAACGGAATCGACAACCTGCGGTACATGGCTTCGACAAGCGACTCCGGCGGCAATGTGACCATCACGCTGACCTTCGAGGCCGGAACGAATGCGGACATCGCGCAGGTGCAGGTGCAGAACAAGCTGCAACTCGCGATGCCGCTGCTGCCGCAGGAGGTCCAGCAGCAGGGTGTGAGTGTCACCAAGTCGGTGCGCAACTTTCTCATGGTACTCGGTTTCGTTTCGAAGGACGGCAGCATGAGCCGCAACGACATCTCCGATTACGTGGCGGCGAACATCCAGGATTCAATCAGCCGCATCCAGGGTGTTGGAGACATCCAGCTCTTCGGGACCCAGTATGCGATGCGGATCTGGCTGAATCCGGACAGCCTCGCGAACTATCGTCTCACCATCAATGACATCACCTCGGCACTGCAGGCCCAGAATGCCCAGGTGTCAGCGGGGCAGCTTGGTGGCACGCCCGCGGTACCCGGCCAGCGCATGGCGGCGACGATTACGGCGCAGACCCGCCTGGAGACGCCCGAGCAGTTCGGCAATGTGCTTCTCCGCGTGAACGAGGACGGCTCGCAGGTGCGTCTGCGGGACGTAGCCCGTATCGAACTCGGGGGAGAAAGCTACTCGATCGAAACGCGTTTCAATGGCCAGCCGGCGTCCGGCATGGCCATCCGGCCTGCGACGGGTTCCAACGCGCTCGAAACCGCACGCCTCGTGCGGGAGAAGATGGATGAACTCACCCAGTTTTTCCCTCCCGGCCTGACTGTCGAGTATCCGCTCGATACGACGCCTTTCGTGAGGATTTCGATTGAGGAGGTGGTCAAGACCCTGGTCGAGGCGATCGTCCTCGTCTTCCTCGTGATGTACCTGTTCATGCAGAATTTCCGGGCAACGTTGATTCCGACGATCGCCGTGCCGGTGGTGCTGCTTGGGACGTTCGCCGTGATGGAGGCGGCCGGATTTTCGATCAACACGTTGACGATGTTCGGCATGGTGCTTGCGATCGGACTGCTGGTGGACGACGCGATTGTCGTGGTTGAGAATGTGGAGCGCCTGATGAGCGAGGAGGGGTTGTCACCACGGGATGCGACACGAAAGTCCATGGGACAGATCACCGGTGCCCTGGTCGGCATAGCGCTGGTCCTGTCCGCGGTGTTTGTGCCGATGGCCTTCTTTGGCGGGTCCGTCGGTGTCATCTACCGTCAGTTCTCGATCACGGTGGTGTCGGCGATGGTGCTTTCGGTGGTCGTGGCGATTGTCCTTACGCCTGCCTTATGCGCGACGATGCTCAAGCCGATCCCGAAGGGACATCATGTGGTGAAGCGAGGATTCTTCGGATGGTTCAACCGCATGTTTGAGCGAAGTTCGGCGAAGTACGCCGCGGGCGTTGGCGGACTGCTGAAGCGGACCGGCCGCTCGCTGCTGGTATATGTCGGGATCCTGGGTGCCATGGGACTGCTTTTCCTGCGCATGCCCACGGGCTTTCTTCCCGACGAGGACCAGGGGCTGATGTTTGCGCAGGTGCTGCTGCCTGTGGGGTCAACTCAGGAGCAGACGCTCGCGGTCATGAAGGACGTGGAAAAATACTTCCTCGAGAATGAAAAGGCCAACATCGAGTCCATCTTCACTGTGGCGGGCTTCAGTTTTGGCGGGCAGGGGCAGCACACGGGACTCGCCTTCATCAAGCTGAAGGACTGGGCGGATCGGCCCGGCAAGGATGCCAAGGTCAAGGCGATTGCGGGCCGTGCGATGGGAGCGTTCATGAAGTTCAAGGATGCGATCGCGTTTGCATTTGCACCTCCGGCTGTCCTCGAACTCGGGACGGCAAACGGATTCGATTTTCGCCTTCAGGATCAGGCGGGGCTCGGCCATGACAGGTTGATGGAGGCGCGGGCGCAGTTTCTGGAACTGGCTGCAAAACATCCGGACCTCGCGAATGTGCGGCCGAGCGGATTCGAGGACAATCCGCAGTACAAGATCGATGTGGACCAGGAAAAGGCCAGTGCGCTGGGAGTTTCGCTGAGCGACATCAACCGGACGCTGTCTGCCGCGTGGGGCGGGGCATACGTGAATGACTTCATCGACAAGGGGCGGGTCAAGCGGGTCTACCTCCAGGCGGACGCTCCGTTTCGTATGCTTCCGGAGGATGTGAACCGATGGTATGTTCGTAACAGCGGCAAGGAGATGGTTCCCTTCTCCGCGATTGCGAGCGCACGGTGGATTTACGGATCGCCGCTGCTCGAGCGATTCAACGGGCTTCCTGCGATCGCGGTCCAGGGTGAGCCTGCTCCGGGCAAGAGCACCGGCGATGCGATGGCTGCTCTTGAGGAGATCTCCAAAAAGCTTCCGCTTGGAACCGGGCACGCCTGGGGCGGACTCTCATTCGAGGAACGCCTCTCAGGCTCACAGGCGCCGGCACTGTATGCCGTTTCGCTGCTCGTGGTGTTTCTCTGTCTGGCGGCGCTTTATGAGAGCTGGTCCATTCCGTTCTCGGTGATGCTGGTGGTGCCGCTGGGCGTCATCGGTGCGCTGCTTGCGGCCCTCATCCGTGGACTTCCCAACGACGTATATTTCCAGGTCGGATTGCTGACCACGATCGGTTTGTCCTGCAAGAATGCCATCCTCATCGTCGAATTTGCGAAGGAGGGATACGACCGGGGCATGAGTCTTATCGATGCCACGCTTCTGGCCGCCCGCCAGCGCCTGCGTCCGATTCTGATGACCTCGTTTGCCTTTGTTCTCGGCGTGCTCCCGCTCGTCCGGGCCAACGGTGCGGGCTCCGGAAGCCAGAATGCGATCGGTACCGGGGTGATGGGTGGCATGCTGAGCGCGACCTTCCTGGCGATCTTCCTGATACCGGTATTCTTCGTTTTCGTTCTCAGGCTGATGAAGGTCCGGCCGAGGCCCGAGCACAAGGACACGGTCTGATGCAGGCGGATGCGGTGCCTGGCCGGGCTGGCATCATTGCCCACCCTGCGGGAGGTCAGCCTCGAATCACTTCGCCCAGGTGTCCTTGAGGGTGATCGTCCGGTTGAAGACAGGAAGACCGTTCGGCATGGGACGGGAGTCGCGCGTGAAATAGCCCAGTCGCTCGAACTGGTAGGGGACTCCCGCGGTGGCGCCGTGCAGCGAGGATTCCAGCTTCGCTGTCACCACCTCGAGTGACCTTGGGTTCACGACCGCGGAGAAATCCTCTTCTCGAGCGGGCTCTGAGACCGTGAACAGCCGGTCGTAGAGGCGGATCTCGGCATCGAAACAATCGCGGGTGCTCACCCAGTGTATCGTGCCCTTGACCTTGCGATCCGCATTGGCAGCGCCCGCGCGAGTGGTCAGATCGGCGGTGCAGCGCAGTTCGAGGACGGCCCCGCTGGCATCCTTCACGATCTCGTCGAGCTTGATGATGCAGGCGTACTTCAGCCTCACCTCACCACCGGGTTTCAGCCGGAAATACTTCGGTGGTGGAACCTCGGCAAAGTCGTCGCTTTCGATGAACACCTCGCGAGTGAGCGCGAGCGGCCTCCGCGTGGGGGTTTCCGACTGCGGATTGTTCACGGCCTCGCAGGGGATCGATTCGCCCTCGGCGATGTTTGTGAGAACGATCCTGACCGGTTTCAGGACGGCGAAACGCCGTTCCGAGGATCCGTTCAAATCATCTCGAACAGCATGCTCAAAGAGCGCGATATCCGTCACGCTGTTGAAACGCGTCACGCCCACTCCGATCACGAAACGACGCAGCGCCGAGGCGGGAACACCCCTCCGGCGCAGGGCGGAGAGCGTTGGCAGCCGGGGGTCATCCCAGCCCTCGACGATCTTCTCGTTGATCAGCTGGTGGAGCTTGCGCTTCGATACGAGGGTGTATCCCGGCACGAGCTTTGCGAATTCGTATTGGCGCGGGAGTGTGCGAGGCAGGTTCAGGTTATCGAGAATCCAGTCGTAGAGCGGGCGGTGATCGATGAATTCGAGTGTGCAGAGGCTGTGGGTGATGCCTTCGATGTAGTCGCTGAGGCAGTGCGCATAGTCGTACAACGGATAGATGCACCAGGCATTGCCTGTCTGGTGATGGGCCACATGGCGAATGCGATAGAGGAGCGGGTCGCGCAGCCAGACGTTTGGTGACGACATGTCGATCCTGGCACGCAGGGAACGGCTACCATCCGGAAATTCTCCCGCGCGCATGCGCCGGAAGAGATCGAGGTTCTCTGCGACGGAGCGATTTCTCCAGGGGGACTCCCGGCCCGGCTGGTCGGGAGCGCCGCGATATTCGTCCGTCTCTTTCGGTGAGAGGTCGCACACGTAGGCCTTGCCCGCGTTGATCAGAGCGATGGCGTAATCGAAAAGCGCCTCAAAGTAGTCGCTGGCGAAGAAGGGCTCCGAGTCGACTTTGTCCGGCGGGGCAGGTAAAAGGTGATAATCCAGCCGGCCATCCTGGGCCATCCGGACCGGCTTCGATCCCCTGGCCTTGTAGGCCAGGCAGTGGTCGGCCCATCCCGAAATCAGCCAGCGAACATCGGTGATGATGGATTCGACGTATTCCGTCTCCTCCTTGGCAGGATTGGTGTCGTCGAAACGCAGGTTGCATTGTCCGTCATGCTCCCGCGCGATGCCAAAATTCAGGCAGATCGACTTGGCGTGACCGATGTGGAGGTACCCATTGGGTTCCGGCGGGAATCGGGTCACGATCTTCGCATGGCGGCCGGCGGCGACGTCGGCCGCGACAATATCGCGGATGAAGTCGGACGGCTCGGATACGGGCGTGGAGGTTTCAGCGGACATGCAGACCAAGGAAAAGTCATCTCCCGGTGCAAGGCAATGACCCAAAAGCCACCCCCCGCCAGCGGGGAACCGCAGGGTCGGGTCTGATCCCAATGCGGTTGATGTGCATGACCACCCTGCCGTTGGAGGGCCAGCGGTTCAGACGTGAGCCGGCATTGATTCCCTCTCCGCTGGCGATTCCGGAGTGGTGAGCACCCTGGGTTTCGGACGCTTGCGGAGGCGTTCCAGCCACAGGTAAACGACCGGGACAGAGTAGAGAGTGAGCAACTGGCTGACGGCCAGGCCGCCGGCGATGGTGAGGCCGAGTGGGCGTCGCATTTCGACACCTTCACCGGTGGCGAGGATCAGTGGCAATGCGCCGAGCAGTGCTGCCAGGTTGGTCATCAGGATCGGTCGGAAACGCATGACGGCAGCCTGGTAGATTGCGGCCTTTGGCACGAGCCCTTCGCGGCGTTCGGATTCAAGGGCGAAATCAATCATGAGGATCGCGTTCTTCATCACAATTCCCACCAGCAGGAAGAGCCCGAGGAGGGCGATGAGGGTGAACTCGGTGCCTGTGAGGCGAAGGGCGAGCAGTGCCCCGAGCCCCGCGGACGGCAGCGTCGAAAGGATTGTTATCGGATGCAGCAGGCTCTCGTAGAGAACGCCCAGGACCAGGTACACGGCCACGAGCACACCGAGGATGAGAAGAGGCTGGCTTTTCAGGCTGTTCTGAAAACTTTGCGCGCTGCCGCCAAGACGGGCCTGGATCTCGGTGGGCAGCATGATGCCGGCGAGTGCACCGTCGACCGCTTTCAGGGCCTGGTCGAGCGAGACACCCGGTGCGAGCGAGAATCCGATGTTCAACGACGCAAACTGACTCGTGTGGCGAACGCGGTCGTCGATCAGGGCGAAATCATAGCGGGCGAAGGCAGACAGCGGAACGCGCGAACCGTCCCGAGCGATGACCTGCACCTGGTCGAGTGTGATAGGGTCCTGCGTGTACCGGGGTTCCAGTTCCATCACGACGCGATACTGGTTCAGCGAGTCGTACAGGGTGGCGATCTGACGCTGGCTGAAGGAGCTGTTCAGCACCTGCGTGACCATGCGCATGTCGACGCCGAGGCGGCGCGCGGCATCCCGGTCAATGTGAAGGCGGACCTGTTTGGTGCCCTTGTCGGAGGGGGCGTCCACATCCACGAGTTCGGGCAGCTCGCGCAATGCCTCCGACACCTTGGGTCCCCAGGTGCGCAGGTCGGAGAGTTCGCTTGCCAGAAGGAGAAACTCGTACGACCCGGAATCGGAGGTGCGCGGGGAGTCGATGTCCTGCGACACGCTCAACCACAGCATGCCGCCGGGTATTGGCGGGGTCTTGGCCCTTATGCGATTGATCACCTCTGTGGCGGAGGCCTTGCGCTCCGCCAGTGGTTTCAGACGGACCATGACCCGGGAATTGCTGAGACCACCCGAGCCGCCGCTCGTGCCTATGACGTCCTGCACCGCGGGATCGGCCAGCAGTAGCCGTCGATAGGCCTCGATTTTCGGCTGCATGACCTGGAAGGAGAATCCGTCATCACCACGAACGAAGCCCATGATCTGCCCGGTGTCCTGCTGCGGCAGGAACCCTTTCGGAATCCGGATGTAGAGAGTGACGGTCAGGGCGATGGTTCCGATGAGGGTGATGAGTGTGAGTGTCGAGTGCTGGAGCACCCATGCAAGGGAGCGCCCATAGGCGCTTCGGAGGCGGTCGATGAGCCAGCTGCTGATCCGCGCGAGGCGCCCCTCCGATTGTCTGGCCCTGGGTTTGAGCCACCTTGCGCACAGACTGGGCGTGAGCGTGAGGGAAACCGCGAGCGACACCGTGATGGCTGCGGCGAGAGTGATGGAAAATTCGCGGAACAGGCGTTCGATCAGTCCCCCCATGAAAAGGATGGAAACGAAGACGACGACCAGCGACAGGTTCATGGCGAGGAGCGTGAATCCGACTTCGCTGGAACCCTTCAGCGCGGCTCGAAAGGGTGAGAGCCCGCGTTCGATGTGACGGGAAATGTTCTCCAGGACAACTATGGCGTCGTCCACGACAAGCCCTGCGGCGACGATCAATGCCATCAGCGAGAGGTTGTTCAGCGAGAACCCATAGAGGTACATGATCGAAAACGTGCCGATCAGGGAGACGGGTATTGCCAGGCTGGGGATGAGGGCGGAGCGGGCGTTCCCGAGAAAAAGCAGAACGACCAATACCACCAATCCGCCTGAAATGATCAGTGTCCTGCGGGCTTCCCTGAGAGTCGCCCGAATTCCCGGAGACCTGTCCATGACCACGGCAAGATCGGCATCCGCGGGAAGAAGGGCGCGCAGAGAGGGGAGTTCGGCATAGATCTGATCGATTGTTTCAATGATGTTTGCGCCAGGCTGCCGGCTGATCATGAGGAGCACAGCCGGGCGATCGTTGTAGAAGCCGCTGCTGTACCGGTCCTCGACGGAATCTGTCACCGTTGCCACATCGCCAAGCCGTACGGGTGCCCCGTCCTGATACCGGATGATGAGCGGCAGGTACTGTTCGGCACGTCGCAACTGGTCGTTGGTCTGGACCTGCCAGGTGCGGTCGCCGCCATCAATGAAGCCGCGGGGCTTGAGGGAGTTTGCCTCACTGATGGCCGTGCGCACCTCGTCGAGGGAGACGCCGTAATGCGAGAGCGCGTTCGGATTCAGTTGGACACGCACTGCCGGCAAAGAGCTGCCTCCCACGCTCACTTCGCCGACGCCGCGAATCTGCGAGAGCTTCTGTGCGATGATGGTGGATGCGGCATCGTAGAGGACGCCTGGAGCCAGGTTCGGCGAACTCAGCGCAAGTGCCATGATCGGTGCCTGCGAGGGATTTGTCTTCTTGTAGCTTGGATTGCCCGGCATGCCCGCAGGCAGTTGTCCGCGGGCGGCATTGATCGCCGCCTGGACGTCCCTCGCGGCGGCATTGATGTCGCGGTCAAATGCAAATTCGAGCATGATGCTCGAGGCTCCCTGATTGCTCCAGGAGTAGATGCCGGTCACTCCCGCAATGCTGCCGAAAGCCCGTTCAAGCGGTGTGGCGACGGCGGATGCCATGGTCTCCGGGCTGGCGCCTGGCAGCGACGCGCTCACCCGGATCGTGGGAAAATCGACCTGGGGTAGCGGCGCGATGGGAAGCAGTCCGTACGCGAGCAGACCGAGCAGAACCATCGCGACGGCCACAAGGCAGCTCGCGACAGGGCGTCGGATGAAGGGACGGGAGAGATTCATGCCCGGTGCGGTCGTATCCTAATGCGCGGTGGTCCGGGAGTGCAGCCCCGCCTCGGCGCCGTGCGCCAGAGCAGCCGCTTCGCGCGAACGGCGACCCTGGATCGAGAGGCGATCAAAAAAGAGATAGACCACGGGAGTTGTGAACAACGTGAGCACCTGGCTGACGAGAAGCCCGCCGACCATGGCGAGCCCCAGCGGTTGGCGCAACTCGGCACCGGATCCGCTTGCAAGCATGAGGGGGAGGGCGCCGAACAGCGCGGCGAGGGTTGTCATCAGGATCGGCCGGAAACGGAGAAGGGCCGCCTGATAGATGGCGTCGCGCGGGCTCAGATTCTGCCTGCGCTCCGCCTCGAGGGCGAAGTCGATCATCATGATGCCGTTTTTCTTCACCAGACCGATCAGGAGAATGATGCCGATGATTGCGATCATGTCGAGCGGCCGGCCTGTCAGCTTCAAGGCCAGCAGCGCGCCCAAGGTGGCGGAGGGAAGGGTCGAGAGGATCGTCACGGGGTGAATGCTGCTCTCGTAGAGGATGCCCAGCACAATGTACATGGTGACCACTGCCGCGAGAACGAGCCAGAGCGTGCTTGCGAGCGAGGCGCGGAACGCGTGCGCCGCGCCCTGGAATTGCATCTCGATCGATGCCGGCACCGACATGTCCCGGGTTGCTCCCTCGATCGCGGTGACAGCGTCACCGAGCGAGGAACGCTGACCGAGGTTGAAGGAGACGGTGACCGCGGGAAACTGGCCGACGTGGTTGACGAGCAGGGCAGTGGGACGCTCGATCACACGGGTGATGCTTGAAAGCGGCACGGGCTGGCCGGACGCGGTATCGACATAGATATTGCCCAGGCTGGAGGGCCCGTGCACGAGGCGCGGATCCATCTCCAGGACCACGCGGTACTGACTGGTCTGGGTGAAGAGCGTGGAGATCTGGCGCTGACCGAACGCGCTGTAGAGCGCATCGTCGATCTTGGCGATGCTGATGCCGAGGCGGCTCGCGGCATCGCGATCGATCTCGACATAGGCCTGGAGTCCCTGCTGCTGGAGATCGCTTGCGACGTCGGCAAGTTGGGGCAGCCCTTGAAGACGGGAAATGATTCGAGGCACCCATTCGTCCAGCAGCGACTGGTCGGGGCTTGTCAGTGTAAACTGGAACTGGGTCCGGCTGACACGATCCTCGATCGTCAGTTCCTGCACGGGCTGCATGTAGAGCGAGATGTCCGAGACAGCGCGGGCCTTTTCCCGCAGGCGCTCAATGACCTCGGTTGCGGAGTGGTCGCGCTGGCTGTGGGGCTTGAGGTTGATCAGCATGCGTCCGCTGTTGAGGGTCGCGTTGGTGCCGTCCACGCCGATGAAGGAGGAAAGGCTGACGACGGCGGGATCCTGGAGGATGAGGGATGCGAGCTGCTGCTGCCGCTCGGACATGGCCTTGAAGGAGATCGACTGCGGAGCCTCGGTCACCGCCTGGATGGCTGCGTTGTCCTGGACCGGGAAAAAGCCCTTGGGCACGGAGAGATAGAGCAGGACTGTCAGGGCGAGCGTGCCGAGGGTGACGAGCAGCGTGGCGTTCTGGTGACGGAGCACCCAGTCGAGCCATTTTCCATAGTGAGCGATGACCCGGTCGAGGAATCCCGGCGCCTGGTGCGCGGAGTTTTGGGGGAGCAGCCGGGCGCACATCATCGGCGTGAGCGTGAGGGAGATGATCAGGGAGATCAGGATCGAGACCGCCAGGGTGATCGCGAATTCATGGAAAAGCCGCCCGACAACATCGCCCATGAAAAGCAGCGGAATGAGGACTGCGATGAGGGAGATCGTGAGAGATACGAGCGTGAAGCCGATCTGCGCGGCGCCCTTGAGAGCAGCCTCCATGGGCGAAGCGCCCTGTTCGCGGTAACGCGCGATGTTTTCCAGCATCACGATGGCATCGTCGACGACGAAACCCGTCGCGATCGTCAGTGCCATCAGGGTCAGGATGTTCAGCGAGTAGCCCGCCAGGTACATGACCCCGAACGTGCCGATCAGCGAAAGCGGCACGGCGATGCTTGGGATGATCGTCGCAGCGAAATTGCGGAGGAAGAGGAATGTCACGAGCACGACAAGCCCCACCGCAAACATGAGTTCGTGCTGCACATCGCGAACGGACGCGCGGATGCTTTGTGTCCGGTCCGTAAGCACTGACATTTCGACTGCGGCAGGCAGGCTGCTGGAGAGTTGGGGAAGGAGGGCCTGCACACGGTCGACGACCTCGATGACATTGGCGCCGGGCTGCCGTTGGACATTGATGAGAACGGCAGGAAGGTCATTGGCCCAGGCCGCGAGGCGGCGGTCCTCGGAGGCATTTACTATGCGCGCCACATCTCCCAGTCGAAGGGCTGCGCCGTTCTGCCAGGCGATGATGAGGTTCCGGTACTCCTCGACGGAACGAAGCTGGTCGTTTGCGTCCATCAGGATGTTTCGTGTCGGACCGTCGAAGCTGCCCTTCGGCTGATTGACGCTGGCGGCGTTGATCGCGGCCCGCACATCGGCGAAATTGAGCTTGTGGGCGGCGAGCGCGGCGGGATTGACCTGCACCCTGACGGCCGGGCGCTGGCCGCCGGCGAGACTCACCATGCCGACACCGGGAATCTGCGCGAGTTTCTGGGCGACGCGCGTATCGACCAGATCGTGAACCTCCGGCAGCGGGAGACTTTGCGAGGTGACGGCGAGCGTCAGGATAGGCGTGTCGGCAGGATTGACCTTCCGATAGACGGGTGGCGCCGGCAGGTCATTGGGCAAGAGGTTGTCGGCCGCATTGATGGCTGCCTGGACCTCCTGTTCGGCAACGCCCATGGAGATCTCGAGCGAGAACTGGAGCGTGATCACCGAGGCACCGCCCGAGCTCGCGGATGACATCTGATTCATGCCGGGAATCTGCCCAAAACGGCGTTCGAGGGGCGCCGTGATCGAACTCGCCACCACTTGCGGACTTGCCCCGGGATAGAAGGTGAAAATCTGGATCGTCGGGTAGTCGACCTCGGGAAGCGCTGCGATCGGCAGGAGCCGGTAGGCCATCACTCCCGAGAGGAGCAGGGCCACCATCAGCAGGGTGGTGGCGATCGGCCGCAGAATGAACGGGCGCGACGGATTCATGAGCTCTTCGCGCCGGAAGTGAGGGGAGTGGGGGAGGGCGTGTCGTTGACGATCTTGACAGGGCGGCCCTCCCGCAGACGGTCAAGGCCCTCAAGGACCACCTGGTCGCCGACAGACACACCCTGGGTCACCGCCTGCCAGGTGCCGTCCGAGGGACCGAGCACGACGTCGTGGATGATGGACCGACTCTTCGCGTCGACCACATAGACATACGTTCCGCGCGAGCCGAACTGAACGGCATCCGCGGGGATGACGATGGCGTTCTCGACGGTGTTCACCCGAAGGCGCACATTGACGAACTGATTGGGAAATAGGATCTCATTGGCATTGGAGAACTCCGCTTTCAGCCGCACGGTGCCGGTTGCAATATTGATCTGGTTGTCCACCGTTCTGAGAACACCCGTTTCCACGAGGTGCTGCTCGTTGCGGTCCCAGGCCTCCACCGCGAGTTCCTTCCCGGCCCGGAGCGGTTCGAGGACTTTCTGAAGGTCCACTTCGGGAATCGTAAACACCACGGAGATCGGTTGCGTCTGCGTGATCACGACCAACCCGCTTGAATCGCCGGGGCGGATCAGGTTCCCCGGGTCGACCTGCCTAAGGCCGAGGCGACCATTGATCGGTGCCTCGATGCGCGTATAGGCGAGTTGAAGGCGCGCGTCCTCGACCTGAGCTTCGTTGGCGGCAAGCGCACCGCGGCGTTCGGCCACACGTGCCTGTGCGGCGTCCAGCTCCTGTGCGGTCACAAGGGTTTTCTCGAAGAGCTGTTTCAGGCGCTCGAGGTCCCGCTCCGCGTTTTGAAGCTGTGCCAGGTTCTGCTTCTGATTCCCTTCCGCCTGGGCGAGTTTGATCTTGTAGGGATCAGGATCGATTTCAGCAAGGAGGTCACCCTTACGGACTTTCTGACCCTCGGTGAAGGCCACCCGGATCAGCTGTCCCTCGACGCGGCTGCGCACGGTCACCGTGTTGAACGGTGTCACCGTGCCGATCGCTTTCAGGTACACGGCAAGCGCATCGCGTTTGGCAGCCACGGTCTTGACTGGCACGGCGTCCATGCCTCCCAGGAAGCCCCCTGGGCCCCGCTTGTGGGAAAATCCGCTGGATTGCGGCAACTGCCGGTCAGCCTTGAAGCCAAAGTACCAGACGCCCCCTGCGAATACGGCGCCAATTGCGGCGAAAATGAACCAACGTCGTTTTGAAGGGCGCGTGGATGCGGGCATAGTACGGAAGGTATGACGCGATCCGCCGCCGGAGGGTGACGCGGATCGTAAAGATTACAGAAAAACGGTTGCCGCCCGCATGCAAGGTTCCGCGACACAAAGACCGAAAAAAGCATCAATCTGCCACGCGTTTCCGGTGGTCATGATGCGACACATGCCTGCCTGTTGCAGATGGGTGCCGACAAAACCGCACCCGGATCCTTGCCTCTTGGCAATTGTCCGACAGCCGGCAATCGGTGGGCCCCAGGCGGTCTGCCTACTTCAGGCCCCGGTGCGCCCGAAGCACGTCGGCAATGGCAACGGGCCTGCCACCCTGTCGCTTGCTTTCATCGGCTGCCTCCATGAAGGCGAGCACCTCGATCATCTCTTCGTTGGAAACCGGTTGCTGGCGTGTCTGAAAGAAGCGGACGATTTGCCTGACAAGGGGAGCGTAGTCCGCCTTGAAATCCTCGTTGAGCACGCCTGATTTCAGGAGCGCCTTGAAGCCGTAGCCGGCTGATGCGTTGCGATACCCCAGGAATGTTCCGGTCCGTCCGTCCTTCCAGACTCCGGTCACGACATCCATGTCCGGCGAGTGGACACGTGCCACCGTCTCGCAACCTGCGCCGAGAATCGCATAGAGCGTTTCGACGCCATGAACACCGTACCAGAACAGGTCCGGATGATGGGGTTCGAGCTTGCACGGCGAGTGGCTTGTCAGGGCATGGATGTTTGAGCGAGTGGCGGCAGGAAGTTGGGTCACGGAATCGACGTAACGGAGCGATGAGGCGCTGAAGAAAGGAACGTGATGCTTCCTCGCGAGAGCCACAATTTCAAGGCCTTGGGCAAGTGTTCCGGCGAGAGGCTTGTCGATATACACGGGCTTGCCGGTTGGGAAGACGACCTTGGCGATCTCCAGATGTTTTCGTCCGTCCACATTCTCGATCATGACGCAGTCCACCTGCCTGAGCACCTCCTCGATCGAAGCGCAGAGCATCACATTGTATTTCTCGGCAAGGTCCTTCGCAAAGCCGGGGATCCGCTTCATGCTGTCCTCCGGCATGTCCGGGCTTCCGCTGCGAAAGGCGGCGACAATGGTGGCGCCGGGAATGTGATTCGGATCCGAGGCATCGTTCAGCATTTTGGTGAATGCAACGGTGTGCGAGGTGTCCAATCCAATCATGCCGATCTTCAGAGGGGCGGCGACAAGGTTGTCCGTGTGTGAAGCGAGCGAAAGCATGCAGGGAAGGAGAAGGAGGCGGAAGGGATTGAGTGAACGCATGGAGGAAATTGAAATGGTCGTCATGCCCGCAGGAGATAGGGTGGGCGGGCGGACTCGTGTAACAGGAATCGAGCCCGGTTGTGCAGATCCGGGTCGTCGGGATCAAGCCCGACGATGTCGTCATTCCCGTCATTGATAGTCAGCCACGGCCCCACAGTGAGCGGCTGGCGGGCGGGGTCGACGCCGTTTGCGCGAAGGTGGACAAGGAAGCTCTTCAGCAGCGGATCAGCCGCGTTGAAAGAGGCGATGCGACGCTCAATCGAGTCGGCCGCGGCGGGTGTTCCCAGGCGGTAGGAGATATTGCCGTAGTGGCAGACCGACGCCGACAGGTGTCCGACGGACGGCGGGGCGTTGACCGATGAAGGGGAATTCCGGCGGACCGCATCGAGAAAATTCGACATGTGCGCGGATCCGCCGTCCGCGTTGAACTTGCGGACGAGTTTTCCCTTGCTGTCGTAGGCGGAGGCCCCCGTGAGTGCGGTAAGGTATCCGCCCTCGCAATGCACGATCGTGCCCACGCGTATTCCGAGATAATTGTCCGAGTAGGTGACGCCGCTCCTTGCGGGAAGTCCCCGGCTTTCGAAAAAGATGGGACAGTCCTCATAGTCGTAGAGCACGAACATCGAGTTGGGCGTTTCTGCAACGTCATTGACCACGTAGCGCCCCCCGAGGGCCATGACACGGCGGGGAGGCCGGTTCTGTTTGACCAGCGCGAGAGCGAGATCGAGCACGTGCACGCCGTTGTTGCCCAATTCGCCGTTGCCGGTGTCCCACATCCAATGCCAGTCGTAGTGAAGCTTCTCACGTTTGAGTGGAACGACCGGTGACGGGCCGCAGAAACGATCATAGTCCAGCCAGTCGGGATACCATGGCAGTGTTTCCTTCACGGCGGTGCGGTGGCTGTAGTAGACCGTGTGGATGTGGGTGATCCTGCCGAGTCTGCCGGAGCGGATGAATTCCCCGGCCTCCGCGAGGCCGGCATCCGTGCGACGCTGGGTACCGACCTGGACCACCCTGCCCGAGGAATTTGCGGCCTCGATCATCGCGCGGCCCTCATGCACGGTGTGGGACATGGGCTTTTCGACGTAGACGTGTTTGCCTGACTGCAGCGCCCAGATCGTCAGCAGGCCGTGCCAGTGGTTCGGGGTAGCGATGACGACCGCATCGACGTCGTTTCGCTCGAGCAGCAGGCGTGCGTCTGTCGTGGTGAAGGGGCGGGGGATGCCGGCGGGCAGGCTGGAAACGGCGGCTGCGAGTGTGCGCGGGTCGACATCGCAGAGCGCTGCGATGCGTGCGCCCGGAGTCGCGAGGAGATTCTTGAGATGATCAGCGCCCTTGGTGCTCAGTCCGATGATGCCGATCCGCACGGCGTCGGAGGCTGGAGATTTCAGGTTGGCGGCGGCACGCAGGCGGCCGGCCAAGCCTGCGGTGGTGGCCAAAGCCGCAGTGCCAAGGAAGCGCCGACGGTTCCAAGGGGAGGAAGGAATTGCCATGATGTGGGGGAAGCTGAAAGTGTGAGGAGTGTGAAGAAACGGTGCGAATCGATTCGTTGCCGGATCGGACAAATCCATTGATCGGCAGGGGTCCCTAAATGCCCAGGCAATTCGCGTCGGGCAACCTGTTTACAGGGAATGAATAGCGAAGGACTTTTTGGTGCAGGCGGACAGGCCCGCTCCGGCCTTGACCTGCGGATGAATACCGACAGTTTTCGCCGTTCCACACACGCTTGCCTGATGGTGTAATGGTAGCACAGGCGACTTTGACTCGCCTAGTCATGGTTCGAATCCATGTCGGGCAGCCAGCGTGAAAAGGCGATCCATTCCGATCGCTCAAGTTGAGCGATCGTATTCCTCCAAAGAAACGATCCCTTCCAGGGGCTTGCCCTGCGTATATCGGACTATGTTTTTTGCGGCAAACTCTCCGCAACTCGTATATTGGTCAAAGGTTGGGCCGCCGATATGCGGAGACATGACGACATTGCTCAGGCCAAGGAATGGGGAGGATATGTCCACGGGCTCTGAGGTTACCACATCGAGGGCTACCCTTATCCGTCCTGACGCTGCCTCGCGCAGAAGCGCCCCCTCATCGACCAGACCCCCGCGAGCCACGTTCACAAACACCGCATTGTTGGGCAGCATTGCGAGGATATCAGCAGAAACGGCACCAGAGGTATGCGGCGTAAAGGCCTCACACTCAAAGAGCACATCGCTTTCCCTGAACATCGATTCAAGAGTTTCGGCCTGAATCACTCCTGCCGCGTCAAACATCGCTTTGGGTACGCCATGAGAATAGCTGCGAATCTTTACGTCAAACGGACGCAGGATCTTGATCAATTCGCGGGCGACACGCCCGAATCCGTGGATCCCCACATTTCGACGGAACAGGGTAAGGGTGTTCAGCCATTCAATTCGGTTGCCGTTTTTTGCTTTGCCTCTGATCAATTCCAGCCACTGCCCGCTGTTCCTGAGCGCCGCCAACGCAAGCAGGAGACCCTGCTCAGCCACAGACGAACTCGGGATATCGCTCCAGTTTGTCACGATTCCCTCGCGTTCAATGAAGCTACGGGGAACAAGCCATTTAATAGAGCCTGCCAGATGGCAAATATAACGCAACCGGCATTCTTCAGAGTCCAACCATTGAACATCAAGGGGCGGTGTAGACCAGCCGGTCAGCAGGATCTCCGGATTCAGCCTCACCAGTGAGGATGGCCAGTCCACCGACGGTGGGTTCCCGGCCCAACTCACCTTGAGCGGAAGCGCCTCGAGCCTGCAGGTATTCTGTCCAAGGAAAAGCCGACCTTCTTCCTCTGATATGGCACATAAGAGATGCTGGACCTGTTTGTCCAACGCGGTGTTTGCAGGCACTACCGCGGGTGGCATCTGTTTGGTTGAAGGCATATGTGAATCCAAAGATGAGATGGGGTCTCAAGCTGAAAACTCCTGCATTTGCACGGTCACAAGGAACGAAGGAGTTCAATCGGAGGCATCGCGTTCCTGATACCAGCCTCAAACTGAATTCCCCTTAAGTATAGAATCGATTTCACTCAAATATGCGGGGGATGCCGATCCCTTGGATGGAATGCCGGACGCTTGAATCCTTGGCACGGCCACGCGAGGTGCCTGACGCGGACGGCCATCAAGGGTCACCCGACCGGGCCAAACATTGCTGTCAGACTCTTGATGGATTTGCCCGGCAACCCTGATGATGTCTAAAAGGGCAGGTTCATCGTGAAACGAACCAATCGCGGCCAGATGTTCTTAGTCCCATATGGTACGTTTTGCACGCTGCCTTGAAAGCTATAGGCAAATACCCCGTTCACGATAGGGTCATCATAGTCAAAGAGGTTTGAAACGTTGAGTTGGATGTCAGCCTTGTATTTTCCAATATTTATTGGATATCCGATCAGGGCGCTTGCCAGATGATACTTTTTGGCATAAACGTAGTCGAATGGGCGACCGGGTTCGTTTCCAGCAATGCAGGGTCCGTAGAACTGCACACCGCCACCAATCCTCAGCCCCTTGAGGCGGCCGGAAGTGAAGGTGTATACCCCAAATACATTCGCGCGATAGTCGTATGTATAATTCTGGTAGCGTCCTTCCTGGAAGCTGTCTATGAAGCTTTGTATCTGGTTGATGTGATTCGTATCCTGGACATTGTTCGGATTCGAAGGATTGTTGGCCAGGACCTGCCATTTTGACCTGTTCTCATTCACGTAGCGTACGTAGTCAGCTGCGACGTCCGATTGTTTTGTTTTGGGGAGCGCGCCATTGATCGTAAGGCGGAAAGCCTTTCCGAAGTTTGCGGTGAGGCTGCCCTCCCAGCCGTACCCCACAAGGCTCGATGAGCTCGTTATCGAATTCAGGCTCGTGATCGTGAGCGGATTGTTGCTGTAGGTGGATATGTAATTGCTGGAATAGTCCTTCCCGTCATACTCTCCCAGGTCATTCCATAGGATATTGATGTTGCCGATCGAGATGTTCCTGACGCGGTTTGTCTGCTCTGCACGGTAATAGCCGACGGAGCCGATGATCTTGATCCCCTGATTGTTTCCTATCTGGAAACGAAGGCCGGCGGCCTTTTCACCGGCGGGAACAATATTCGCTTTTGAGAAGGATCCATCCAGACGTTTGTAGGCAGCAGACTGGATTATGAATCCTTCCGAATGGTTTCCGTAGACCCCAAGGATCTTCGTGGGAAAGTAGACGAATCCGTAGGTGGTCGTATCATTGAAGCCCAACCGGCTGTCGGTGGCGTAAGACGTAAATTGTCCGGTGTTGGGATCGCGGGATGACGCTACTCCGTTCTGGTTGTCGAGTTCGGAGCGATCGCGCCGATAACCCGCGATTATTGAGAGGGTATCTTTCAAATAGTTTCCTGACATTGCGACTTCATACGCGTCTGTCTTCTGTTTGTTTCTGGCATCGACTGTCGGCACGTCGACCGTGTCGTACAGTGCGGAAAAATCGGGAAGCTTTGCGGGTAGATTGTCCAGATACCGGTTGACCCGGATAAGGCTGGCTCCATCCGTTATCGGCAGCGTGGACGAAGGGTCTTTGATGTGCAGGTCGGTATAGATTGTCGTGTCATTCTTTTCCTGGTGTATGGCAAAGGCGCTGAAGGTCGTGACCCCTCCAAATAGCTTCAGGGGATAGGCTGTGACAAAACGAATGGACTTGGATTCCCGCGTATAGTCCACTCGCCGACCAATGTGTGACCTGGATAGGGGTTTCCCGTAGTTTGGATTGTTTTGCCCATTGGGTAGGGTGAATAGGGGATCAATGTATATGATCGAGAAGGGATAGTTGCCACCTTGGCTGGTAAAATAGGAGTACTGTCCGGCGAGCTGAAGAGAAAGATTGTTTTGAAATGTATGATCTATCGAGAGTTGGATGTCGGTTGCCTTGTCGACAACTGATTGGTTTTCCGGATTGGCATTGAAATTGCGCGGTAGTGTTGGAACTGCGCTTACCCCGGGTGCGCCCGAGGCGGCTGCAACGGAGGGGAACAGGGCATCTCCAAATTCGGCCTCTGCTGCCTGGGTTACGCCCACGCCGTTGGTTGTTGCGTAGCCTGCGTAATCGAGCAGGCCGATGCCTTCGGTCCATATCATGTATTTCGAACCAGTTAAATTCGTCAATCCCTTCGCCGTTGCGGCCGATGTAGAAAGCTTTCCAGTCACTGGCTGGTGATCCCATCTGGAATAGCGATCGAGATAGTTCATGATCAGACTGGGGCGCGTATTGCGCGAATAGTCTGCGTCGAAGATGACGTTGGTACGCTCGAATGGGCTGTACGTCAAAGTCACGGACTGCCCCTGTTCGGTCAGCTTGGTGCGATCGATGTAGTACCTTGTGTCCTGCAGGTTTAGATTGTAGCGTACGTCCAGATTGTGTCGCAGCCTTCGGTTTGCGTCCAAGGACACACCTTTGGAGAAGTCATCATCGAACCGGAGGCGAAGGGTCGTGAAGTTCCAGCCTTTTGCCCTCTTGGTGATGTAGTTCACACCTCCGCCGGGACCGCCTTCCCCATAAAGGATTGCATTCGGTCCGCGCGCAGATTCGACACGTTCAACATTGTATTCCTTGGGAGTCGATGCGCTTGCAAAATAGTTTCGGGTGCTGGGATTGGCGCCGAGTCCGCGCAGGGAAACATTGGTTCCCGAATCATAGTAGTTCAGTCCACCTGGATCGACGCTATTCCCCTCGACTGCTCCCAGTTCGAGCGGGCGGGAACTGGTCAGCCAGCCGGAGGCTTCATCAATGTTGGTTGCTCCGATGTCATTCAGGAAATCACGGGTAAAAATATCAATGCCGCCGGGCGTCATCAGGAGATTTGTATTCAGCAGACCCGCATTCAACGTATCCGCCGCAATGTATCCGGTGTCCTTGTCGGTCGAAACCACGAACGGCGAAAGTTTGATGGGCGCGGCTTCAGAGGCTTTTTCGGCGGTTTGCTCCACAGCTCCTGTCGGGCGGCTTTGCGCCACGAGTCGTGAACTCTGGCTGATCAGGAGGGGGAGCAGGACGAGCAAAGCAGTGTAACGTCGTTTCATTGAAAGGCCTTTCGGTTGGCGGGGCTGGGTGATTGCGATGAATGCTTAGACAAGGGTGAGGCCGTCCGCAATGGACGTGAGCCACCCGAGACTGAGAGATCCTTCTTGCGGATTGCGTGTTCGAGACAACGTTCGGATACTTGACACAGGTCAGGCCGATCGAAGGGCGAGGCGATTGAGAGCCAGCAGCGTTGCGGAAGCGGAGCTGCGGGTGAGGAACGTTCCCGGACTCCCTGTCCGCCGGCCTTCAGCAGTTCAATCTTCCGGACTCAGCGGGATTCACGCTTTTCTCGCCGAAAAATGACTGTTGCGACTGGCGGTTTGGGTCAGACTACAAGGCTTCCTTTTCTGCGAATTCGGCGGGCTTTATCCTCAAAGTCACCGTTTTCGATGTTCCATTTGGAACCAATGGTATACGCAGCTCGATCCGACCCTCTTTCGGATCGGAGTGACCGTTCTTCATATAGGGGTTGTGCGGCAGTGCTGGCCAATGTAGGGTTGTTCCTTCCGGTAGTTCCAGTTGGATGTCGCCATATTCCATGCCATTTCCAAGCCGGGCAGAATCAAGTTCGATCGCTGTGCTCTCCAGCTTGCCCCGATATCCGCCCGATGTATTCAGGTTTGCTCCCAGTTTGGGCATCAGTGTGAGGTGAGCGAGCACCGTGAGCGGGGTTTCGCTCTTGGCCGAGACTTCATATTTGAGCCGATTTGCATCGATGGGCTTGAGGGCAATCTGGCATTGCACGGGTCCGTAGGTCAGGGCAAGCGCAGGAAAATCACCATTGGTGATTGTTGCGTGACTTGGGATCCAATAGAGTTCCCCTTTCGGAGCGAAATCGGGACGCTCTTCTCCAGGCGTGTGGCGGAGCACGTGCATGTCGCCCACCGTAAAGTTGCTCCAAGCTGGTTGGAGTTTGGTATTGCCACCACCGAGAATCAATTTTGTCGAATCATGCCAGATGCTCACCAGATTCTGGCGATCCTGTATCCAGCGGTCCTGAACCAGAGGAGAGGTGTAGGCCGACATGACGAGAATCCATGGACCTTTTCGGGTGACGGTCGCGCGTGGCGCTCCATCTTCGACCAGCGCATAGGTGTTTTCACTGGGTGGGATGACCATTGGGCCCTCCTCGCCATAGAGCAGGTAGGATGAAATTGCGTCTGCTGAAAGCTTCCAGTCCAGATTGTCCCACTGCCTGGAAAGAAAAGCCCTGCCCTCGGGTGAATAGGAGAATCCCAGGTTGTGGTTGTAACTGGCGCCGGCATGGTAGGGGTTTCGTTCGTCCACGGTTTCGATATTGCTTCCGTCTGGATAGGTGAAGTTCAGATGGAACGCGGATGCTCTCTCCAGTGCCCTGGCCGCAGCCGCATCCCGGGAGAAGGCATAATAAATCCCAAGGGCATCGGTATATACATAATTATATATAACCGTCGGTCCCAGATGTTCACTCCAGTATCCGGGTTTGTGCTGGGTGGCAATCACGCGATGGAGGAAGTCCGTAGCCTGAAGTTTCCAGTCCTCCCTGTCGAATGCCAGGCCAGCCATATACAAGGCGGTGGCCAGTTGGGTTGAAATATTGGTGATTCGTTTGAGCTCGGTCCTGCTGATGCTTTCGTAGCCTTTTCTGAGGGCACTGTCCCAGCGATTCTTTTGGTTGGCTGGCATGTCGGCCTTGATTATAATATAGGTGCGTATCCAGCGGGAATACGTCCAGCACATGAAGGTCTGTCCCCAGTAACTGCCGTTCTTGTTGAATGGCCACATCCCCCTGTCATCCTGTTCTCGGATCAGGGCATCACCGCCTGCGATGATCATGTTTAGGATCTCGTGGCTCTTGTAGTAAGGATTGCCTGCGAAGTTGAGCGAATAGACTGTCGCAAGGGTGTAGATTGGGTCCTGGCCACGAGCGTCGAAAGGTCCTTGTTTGAAACGTCCGGTCTCGGGGCTGAACTCTTTGATCAGCTCGGGAATCATCCCGACTAATCGGGGCTCCAGGCGATCCTTGAATGTAAGAGTTGTCGCACAGACGGAAAATATATTTGCGGTCAGAAAGATGCACCCTGTCAGGGTCAGGCGGAATATTGGGTTCATGGCACTTCGATTCATTGGTTCTATGATGTTACTATTGTCCCGCGAAGATCGGTTTTTGGGCTTGCTGCCAAGCTGACGTATTTGAAATATGGATGAAGGATTTTACCCTCGCAATTGCGACGAATGTCTTGAGGAATTTTTTTGGGGGACGATCTATTGAATTGGGGTTATTGTCTGCCTGATGGAACCCGCGGCGGTTGTGATCACGATTTCACCGGGCTGGTGCATGACCGATGGCGGTTTCCAGTCCCCTGTCTGCCCACAGACAAGAAGGTACCAGACATCACCGGAGCCTTCCTTTAGAGTCTCGGTGTGAGTCAATGTCAGCTCTCCACGGCTCCCGGGGTGGCGGATCAAGTCGGCCGGCTTTGGCTTTATTGGGTGGGCGGAAATCCATAAGGTGTTTTCTCCGTCGCTCATGCGTGCCCAACCATCCGGAAACGACCACGCCAGGAACGCTCCCCCTTGCCACGACGTGGAGACCTGAGTCCCCGCCGGAAAGCCGCGCAGGGCATCACGCACGATTGCTACGCGGAACGGTCGATCAATCATCACGATTTCCCTGGTTACAAGGGAGTTTGCCGGCAGACCCGTGTAGCACGCGGTGACGTCGATATTCACTTTTCGTTCATGCGGTGAAGGCATGGACAGCGAGTTGATCCTAGCTGCGGGCTTCGTTTGTGCGACCCCGTTGACTACGGGTGCATTGTGAGCGTGGATTCCGAGGGTGAAGTTCCGCTCCTCACCTTTGCGGTACTGCTGGTAACCGGGGTCCGTGATCCAGAACCGGTTTTGCCAGCCTAGGATGATGCTGCCGCTATCGGCATGAAGGTGGTGCATGATGCTCCGGCTCAAACTGACAATCAGAGCCATGTCATTGCTGTCCCAACCGGTGCGGAAAACGGCATAGTTCGCCATTTCCTTCGGCTTCGTTGAGGGAGCAATTCCGGAGGCGGTGCCTGAAGCTGGATTGAGGAAAAGCTCTGTCAGGGTGGCGGAACGCATCCTCTGAAGGGGATAGCGTTCGAGGAACCATCGGGCGTCGGACCACCGATACCAGTCAGTCATGCGAGCCAGCGGGGTTGGCCAGAAGTTCATTTCGGGTTCGACGTCACCCAGCGGCGCAAGCAGGTCCATTCTCCCGGGCAGCGTCGCCTGCATCCATGATTCGGCGGCATTGCGGAGAGCCGGGCCGAAGTCGGCGAGCAGTTGCGTGCGATTGGGTAGGCTCTCCAACCATTCGGTTATGCTGTCGAGCAGGTAGCCGTCGTACGCCTGCCCTTCACAGTGAAACTCCGGCCCCAAACGCATCTGGCACCAGGTTCGAACGACATCTTCGGCGCGCGCGTCCAGTTCGGAGGCGTGACTGTTTTCCAATATTCGGGCCAATTGGGCGGACCCGAGAAGCGCGATGGCGGGAATGTTCTGCAGTTGCTTTTCCGCGAGGGCCTTGGGTGGTCCCCATTGCTTGGAGAACCACGGCCAGACATCGCGATCAATGATGGCATTGGCTGCAGCGAGGGCAGCCTGTCGGAGTTGCGGGTCCCATCCCTCCGGATTTTGCAGGGCCATGGCCAGGCACGCCGCGAGATGGCCCGTTGGAAGGCTGACTTGGTCGGTCACCTCATAAATGTGGTCCCATTTGGCCAGCGCTCCCATTTCTTGCTGCATCAGTTCGCCGGCTGCCTGGTCTCCCAGTCTCCGCCAGGCGAGGTGCAGGATCCTCCAGCGTTCCGACAGGTCCCAGGACAACCAAATCGTCCATGGATACTTTATGCCGTCGATTCCCTGAGGCATTTCCTGCAGGCGCGGCCTCTGTGCAAGGGGCAGCGGGAATGAAAGCACGTAGCCGATTCGATAGTAGTCGACATCGAGTTCCCGACGACTCTTCTCATACGCCACCCGCTGGTGGATCATTGTCTCGAGATCGGATCGATTCCAGCGATGCAATCCCCGCGGAAGCAATTCCGCGAGTTCATAGGCGGACGTCGAGTATGCCAGGCGGGGTGGATTCCACTGGTGTTCGGCAGCTCCCAAGGCAGGAAGCGCCAGGACGATGGAGCAGGCCAATTGTGGCAATCCCAGCAGCGGGAATCTCGCACCCTGCTTCATGGACCAACGGAGGTAGTGGTGTGGTTTCATCACAAAAGGACGGTGAAGATTTGCTCTCGGATTCGTTGGGTGAAAGCGCACTGCGGGCGCAAGCAGGCAAGGCTGAACGTCATTTCGCGGCGATTGCCCTTTCGCGTTGACGAGACAGAATCGAACTTTGGGGAAAGAGTCCTGCCAGCCATTTTGAAACTGACCTCAGTTTGGACGGCGGGGAGATTGGATTGCCATCGCCCCCCTATTGACACAGTCCAAGCGCTTAATCAGGACTTTCGCGCCGTTACGATCCTGCCGTTGAAAAGCCCACAATGACACGCGTTACCCAGCTAGACATTGCCCGCAAGGCGGGCGTCGGTCGGAGCACGGTTTCGTTTGCGTTGAAGAACCATCCGGGGCTGGCCAGCGAGACAAAACAACACATCCTTAGAGTCGCCGAGGAACTCGGCTACGTGCCGGATCCCATGCTGTCGGCCTTGGCGATTTATCGGAGCAATGCACGGCCGAAATCCTTCCAAGGCACTTTGGCCTGGCTTGTGAATTCCTCCCATGGAACTGACTGGGGTCATGGCTGGGATGAAAAAAGTCCGTATGGGCAATATTTTGCCGGTTCATCCGAACGGGCAAAGTCCCACGGCTATCAGATCGAGAAATTCATATTGGATGCGAACCTGCCGTCACGGCGTCTTTCATCCATCCTTCGCGCGCGAAATATCACCGGCATTCTTTTGTGTCCCCAGGCCAGGCATGACATGGAGATGGATTTTCCCTGGGAGAGTTTTGCAGTCGTCACGTTTGGCTACAGCTTGATACGGCCATGCCTCCATACGGTGGCATCGGCTCATTATCTCAATACCCGGCATGCCATTCAGGAATTGGTGAGGAGAGGATATCGTCGAATCGGCCTAGTGACAGACCAGAATACCGATTTACGATGCGGTTCGAACGTATGTGCGGGGTTTTTGGTTGAACAACTGGTTGATTCGAAGCTCTCGTCGATTCCTCCCTGTTACATCCCATTTGTGCATGACAATCGTGAATCGGCCGAGCGACTCAACGATGCGCAAAAACTGCGTCAATATATCGGCACCCATAAACTGGATGCGATCGTCACATCCGACTATCATCTGCTCACAACCCTGAAGATGGCGGCAATGGAGGCTCCACGGGATGTCGGCGTCGCAGGTTTGAGCCTCCAGGCCAAGCGCGGCAGGCTTAGCGGCGTGGTCGAAAATTCACTTCAGCTCGGGTCGGTTGCTGTGGATCTCCTGGTGGGCATGGTGTCGCGAGAGGAAAGAGGTCTACCCAAGCTCCCGATACGCACCCATGTTGAAGGATCCTGGTTCGAAGGACAGTCCCTGCGATGACCTGACACTCATTCTTCGAGCGGATCAGGCACAGGCAATGACGGACGCTCCTCTGGAGCCGAACGGCTGGCCATCCGTCGTTTCCTGGATTGGCAATCGATCGGGATGGGTTAGATGGTTTGGTGGAAGCGCGCTGACGTCGGCAATCCTATCAAAACCTGGCCACAACTCTGGTGAAACCGTCAACCTCGATCTCGTCGATACCCATGGACCGGCGTCGCTGTCTGCGGCCACCGTTCGAAGGCCATGGATCCGGCCCTTGAGAATGAAGCGCAGCCTTTGGTTTCACCTTCATTTCTGGATCGGATGGATCTCTGCCGTTCCGATAGCTGTCGTCTGCTTCACCGGCGCGATCCTTGCCTTTTCTGAAAGCATAACGCACTGGGAGCACCGTGAGTTGTTTCAGATCAAGGCATCGGGACACAGGCTGACAATTTCGCAGGTACTGGATGCCTATGAAAAAGCGGAACCTCGGCTTCAGGTAAATCACCTGGGCATTCCCGAAAGCCCGAGCGATGCCTACAAGGCCTACTGCGTTCAGATGCATCCGGCAGGCAGGCGAAACATGCAGGTGTACTGTAATCCGTATACAGGCGAACTGACGTCAATGGCAGGGAAGGCCTCCATTGTCCGTACGGTCACTGAAATTCACCGACGTCTTGTCGGAACGAAGGCAGGTGAACTGATCGTGGCGCTGTGCTCTCTTTTGCTGGCAGTCACTTGTATCCTGGGACTGATACTTTGGGTGCCTTTGCGTGCCCGTACCTTCGTGCGCGTTTGGATGCGCGGGGGGGCTCTCGACTGGCACAACGCCCTTGGTCTGGTGGCGTTGCTGCCGTTGATCGTGATGGCACTGACGGGCATCACTTTCACTTGGGGAAAGCAGATCTTTCCCGTGCTCGACAAGTTGCGAGGTGTGCCTTCCCGGGTGGATGCTCCTGTCGTTCAGGCACCTCAGGGAGCGGTCAGGATGCCCTTTCAATCCGTCGCGGATCATGTTGGCACCTTGCTGCCGGGACTCCGGATCACGGGAGTTCAGCCTTCCAATTCAAACAGGAGCCCCCACGTGTTTTTCATGGATGAAGGCCTGAACAATATGCGCCTGTACATCGATCCCTATACCGGAGCTGAATTGATGAGATCGAATGGTGCCGAAACGGGCATTGTTGGTTGGTATCGAGCCAACTTTGGCCGCCTGCATACGTTTGCGCCGTACGGCCTCCTTTTGCGATTTCTTTGGGCGCTTTTCTCGCTGGTCGGAACCCTCCTGGCAGCAACGGGCCTGTGGGTATCAATAAAGCGATGGGGTCGGAGAAATCTCGCATGAAGGAGATTTCAAGAAATTGCCTCAGGGATTGCATGGGCGCACTACCGGGGTGCAACTTTTCCGGACCGAGCGTGTTTATATCGTGTGCTCCTCAAAACCCTCACGCTTGCGACCTGCTTGAACGCCGGGCTCTTGGCGTCACTCCCGGTCCAACCTTTGCATTCGCGACGGGTCGCTCCCGGCGGAGTCTGGTCTTCGAGTCCCCCCGCAGTGGAGCCGGACATGCGCGTCAAGGCATCGGACATCGGGCACTGGCGGTTGGATCCGATCGTCATTCCGCCGGAGAAACCCGGTGAACCCCGCCGTTTGCTCCAGATTTCTACCGTGGTCAGAATCAAACTCGCATCACCTCCCCGACACACTCCCCGGCTGCCATCGCAATGGTGCCTGTAGGATTGGAATGTCCTTGGGCGGGGACATTTGAAACGACGCTGAATGTGGTGTCCGTTGTCCGTACCAGCCAGAGTTGACTTGATTTCATGGGATGGAAAGGGGAGGGCCTGCAATTCGAGTCACGGCGAATGAGCAAGGCGCCTGGCACAGAGCAGGGCTGTCGCAATCACGAGATGGCATCCCTCCCTCATGGGAATCTCGCGCCGCACGCTTCAAGACTGGGAGCAGGGACAGCGTTGACCGCATCCGTCTGCGAAAACGCGGCTCGGTGTCGCGGTCAGGCCCCGCGAACCGTTCAAGAAGCAGTCGAACGTGCGTTGGCTGGAGAGCGGTAACAGCTTCTTGTCCTGCAGGGCGGGCGGATTTGTTTGCGCGGTGTTTTCGCAAAAGCGCTCGCCTCTGAGATTGGCGCCCTCACGGGGAATCGAACCCCGCTTTGAAGAATGAGAATCTCCTGTCCTAACCGATAGACGATGAGGGCGAAATCAGAGGCGACACGATTGGCGCGTTGTGTGGAAATTCAAGCGGAAAGGTGGAGGGCGCGGCGAAGGGCGAAAGGGATTGAACCTGCAGAGTGACCAAAAGCCCTCAAGGGGCCGCCAGTCCACATTGTGAAACCCCTGCAATCCGCTCGGCAGGGGAACCTCATGAAGGTGTCTGAGGAGACTCTATACGGGAGAACTCCATCATAGTGACCGGGTTGGTGCCCAAGGGGGGACTCGAACCCCCATGCTTGTAGGCACAGGCTTCTGAGACCTGCGTGTCTACCAATTCCACCACCTGGGCAATTTCCAACCTGCCAACGAACACTCGATCGAAGGTTCGCCAGGGTCCGGCGCAGCCAAACCCCTTCGAAACCTGCCGAGCGTGAGGTACTACGCCCGCGATTCCGCGAACCGCAAGCAGAAACGATGGCAGTCAATCGGTAGCATTTGGGGGCGCAAAGGTGTCGATGGAACCAGCAAGAATCCTATGCCGAATTGAATTGCTCGTTTTTCTGCGGATTTGTGACCGAAGCTGAAACGGGGAAAAGATGATGCGAGCTGATGACGCAGAGACGTTTCGGTGGCGCCAGCGCGTGAATGCATCGGCGATTGTGGGTGCCGGCTTGGTGAGGGAGGGTGCGTGTTCGCGACCTGTTGTCGTCCTGTACGAAAGAGGCGGGGGACTCGGGCTGGTCTTTGACGTGAGATGCTTCATCATTTGACACGCACGCATGGGAGCCCGCTTACTTTGTGGGTATGACAGGGCGGATTTGGACTGGGACTTCAACGAAACGTGGCATGGCACCCGTACAGCCGGCGCTTGGCTGGCTCCTGATCTTTGGGGTTCTTGTGAGTCCGGTGGCCCTCGCCCAATCGACGTCAGGGAAGCGGGCCCGGGCGAAGCCCGAAAAGGTGGCGCGGCATGTTGCCGTGCCGGATTCGTGGGGGGACTGGATTGAAAAGGATTTTCCGTTTTTCTCGTCGGTTCTTAACGCGAGGGAGGCCGGTCCGGAGTTTCCAAAGGACAACTTGGTCCCTCGCGGACTGATCTTTCCGCTCGCGCACGACTGCTGGGCCTGTTTCGACACCGATCTTCTCCGAATTGCAGCGGTGTGGCACGGGAAGGGTGTCACTCCCATGGCGCTTGCGCCAGGGTCCTATCACGATCCCTCCAGGAAGACACCGGGCGGCCAGACCTCGCTGGCCCAACCTGATGGCGAGGTATGGCTCGCGACAGGAATCTATCCCGGGTGGCAGCTTTCAAATCTCTCACTTCGCGATCCGCGCACTCCGGCGCCGAGCCCTGAAGAAGTGGGCCGCGGTCCGCTTCCGGAGAACCTGGGACGCCTCAAATCCCTTGTGCTTCAGTCTTCAGGAGTGAGGATGAACTACACGGTTGGCGCGACGCATGTTGAGGAGTGGATCGATGCGGCGGGGTCGGGGGAGGCACCGGTGGTGGTGCGTAACTTTCTCGTGGGGCCTTCTCGCGAACCGTTGCTGCTGGTTCTGGGAAACAGGGCACCGAATGTGCAATTTGCGCTCGGACCCGCGGGTGCACGGAGCAGCCTTAAACTGTCTTCCGCGCCGGATGAAGGCGGTCATCCGACTTGGTTTGTCCGTGTCGAAGCGCATGACGAGCCGCTGGAATTTGCGGTGTCCATGGCAATGGGTGCTGCGCCAACGTCTGCCACTGCGGTGGCAGCAAAGCCAGTGGCTGCCTTGCGTCGATGGCCTCAGACTGTCCAGTCTGCGGTTCACCGATCCCCGTCGGAGGAGAGTTATGTTGTCGATGACATCGATCTCCCGGTGGTGAACCCCTGGCGGCGGGCGATTCGGATAAGTGACATCCAGTTTTTTCCAGACGGGACGGGGGTGGGTGTCACGCTTGATGGAGACGTCTGGATCCTGCGGGGATTGCATGGCGATCGTGTCGAGTGGCGGCGCTATGCCTCGGGCCTGCATGAGCCGATGACGGCCGCGATTCGCGACGGTGAGATCTTTGTCTTTGACCGGAACGGCGTCTGGAATCTGAGGGACACCGATGGCAACGGTGAGGCGGACGAGTACGTGCTGTTCTCCAATGCCTTTGGCCAGACTGCGGATTCGCGCGAGTTTCCGGCGACGCTCCGCCTCGCGCCACGCGGGGAGTTTGTGATCGCAAAGGGAGGCCAGCAGGCGACGACGGTGGGGAAGCACAATGGCAGTGTCCTCCGCATTTCAGCCGACGGGCGCGAGGCGACGGTGCTGGGGTATGGATTCCGCCAGCCGAACATCGCGGTCAACATGCGCACCGGATTGGTGACCTCGAGTGACCAGCAAGGTCAGTACATACCCAGCACGCCCTTGCACGTTGTGGGTGGAGGACAGTTTTATGGATTCTTGAGCGACTTCATGCCGAGGGAAAAGTATCCTGCGCCAATTGCGGATCCGCTGGTGTGGCTTCCCCACAGCGTGAATGCCTCGGGCATTTCGCAGGTCTGGCTTTTCAATGCGAAAATGGGTGATCTCAACGACAGCCTGGTTCACATCGGCTTCAACCGACCGGAACTTTTCTCGGTGCTGATCAATTCCCGCGGAAAGAAGCCCCAGGCCGCGGTCACAAGCATTACCCAGGAATTCCAATTTCCACCCCTCAACGGTTCGGTGAATCCGGTCGACGGCCAGCTCTACCTCGCGGGGTTCCAGGTGCTGGGGTGGGGAACGACCGCCACACGACTTGCCGGACTTGCGCGGGTGCGTCATACGGGAAAACCCAGCCTGCTGCCTCGTGAGGTGGTGACGATGGACAAGGGGGTGCTGCTGAAATTTGGTGTCCGGCTCGATCCTGTCGAGGCCACCAGACTCTCCAACTATGCGCTATCGTCCTGGCACTACGTGCGGACCTACCGGTACGGTTCGCCGCAGCTCCGTGCCAACGGGGAGCCAGGAGCCGATGCGTGGCCTGTCAGCAGTGTTTATCTCTCGAAGGACGGGTGCGTTGTCTTCCTTGGCGTTCCTGACATGAAGCCCGTCATGCAGCTTCGCATCGGGTGGTCACTGAAGTCGCATGATGGAGCCAGCATGGTGAATGGCGCGTACACCACACCGTACGAACTTTCCGCTTTCGATCCCGTCGCGGAAGGTTTTGACAACATCGTTGTCGATCTCTCCAGGAGCGGCGCCGTGGCAGCTTCCCGCAGTGAGTCCACGTCACGCGAGGACGGAGCCACGCTCGCGCTCACGTATGGATGCGTGGCGTGTCATGGGGTCGCCTCCGGAGGACCTGTCATCTCCACGATCGGACCGACGTGGAAGGGACTCTATGGCCGTGAAAGAGACTTTGGCGGAAGTGTCGGGCGAGTGCTTGCCGACGAGGCGTACCTGCGCGAATCCATCCTCTCTCCGCAGGCCAAGATCGTTCCGGGTACGGAAAAAGTGGAGGCCGGCATGCCGAGTTACGCGGGAGTCCTGAGCGACCCGCAGATCGATGCCATAATAGGCTATATCAAGACGCTGAGATAGCAGACCAGGGGGCAAACGGGGCTGGATCAGCGATCAGGTCTAGAGCAATAATAACTCCGGCGACCCACGAGCGGAAGAGCAAATCTTCCACTCTGCTCAAGGAGAATCGAGAAGGCTGCTATCAGCACATCGCAAACTCCGGAAGACTGTCACATGTGAGCAGTTGTTTGTGCGCGGGCGATGTCGGCCCGCATAAAGAATCGGTAGCCGATCAGAAGCATGAAGCCTGCGAGTGCAAAAATCGCGGAGAGACCGGCGAAAACCATGTCGAGGCCAATTTCCCTCTTGAGATAGCCCGCGGCAAACACCCCGCATCCGCCGGCAGCTGTTGAAACGGCGTTCATGATTCCTACGCCTGTCGAACGAAATTGCGAAGGAACCACCTCGCACTGAGTGGGATTGTCGTTGGATTGACCGACTCCACGAAAGAATGCGAACAGCGAAATACCTGCGACGAGAACGGGGAGTTCGGGACGTCCCAAGAAGAGCAGCAGGAAGGGCGAAGCGAGCAGGTAAAATGTGCCGTAGAGAGCCATACGCCGGTGCGGCGCTTGCCCGGCGACAAAGTCTGAAAACCAACCGCCGACGAGTGTCCCCATGACAACAGCAACCTGCAGCATGAAGGTGCCGGCGAAACCTGCCGCCGCCAGACTCATGTTAAAAGTGTCCCTGAAATACAGCGGAAGCCATGCAAAGAACACCCACATTCCGAAACCTGAAAGCAACGATTCGACAATCAGAACCTGGTAGGATCGAACACGGGCGAGATACCGGATTGCCTCGAAAGGCGAGCGAGCCTTCTGGCGCAGACCTCCAGGCAACGAGGGAATACGGCGCGTCTGAAACAGCATTTGTCCCAATATCGCCAGAACGATCCCGCCGCTCCCCAGCACCAGAAAGCCCGATCGCCAGCCATGAATATCGGCCATCCATCCACTGAAGGTGCTGCCACAGACCATGCCCGATTGGATGCCTATGGTAAGAAGGCTGAGCGCACGCGCGCGAGTTTCCGCCCCATGGTGATCGGCAACAAGCGCAACCGCCGCTGGCAGAAAGAGACATTCGGTGAGGCCCAGCGCGAATCTGAGTGCGAGCAGCATCGGATAGTTGTGCGCAAGACCGACGAGCAGCGTCACGACGCTCCATGTGAGGAGACTGGCCAGAATCAGGCGTGAACGCGAATAGCGATCCGCCAGGCTGCCCGCGAAGGGTGAGGCCAGAGCGTAGCTCCAGAGGAACGCGGATCCGAGAAGTCCGAGCGCGATGTCGGTCGAACCAAATTCATTTCGAATTGCGGCAAGCACGGCGGACAGGGCCGCCCGATCTCCAAAGTTCAATCCTGCCGCGACGGCGAGAAAGGCGGGAAGCAACCAGCGATTGGGCAGGCGAGCGCTCACCATTCGCCTTTCCGGTCAAACTCTTTCTGTGTATTGAGCCGGAATTCCCTGGCGGCAGAATCAATGTCGTCACAAAGTTGATCCAGACTCCTTCCGGCTGCCCCGCGGGCTGCGGGAATCAAGGTCCGGCATTCGTTGGAATCCATGAATCTTGCGGCCTCAAGTAGGCGCCCTTCCTCACCGGCCGGAATGGCGAGAAAACCGTGCTTGTCCGCATGTATGAGCTGCCCGGGGCGAATGGTACGCCCAAAAACCTCGACAACGGTACCCCAGCGGACCGGGCACGAGAATGCGTGGCCGACAACCAGCCGTCGGGCGAGTGCCTTGAAGCCAGCGTTGGTCATTTCATCCAGATCGCGAATGCCTCCATCTGTAATTGTCCCAACACAGCCCAGCGCACGGTGAATGTTGCTGTTGACCTCCCCCCAGAACGCTCCGTTCGTTGACGGCTTGTCGAGGTCCTGTACGACGACGATCTTGGGGCCGGGAATGGATGCGACGTGCCGGCGATACTCGCTCCAGGCGCTGGGATTTGTCCTCGGATGGGCAGGATTGCCGGGTTCAATCGTGACCGTGACCGCGTAACCTACCATTGGACCCATTTGTGGCATGAAGTCACGGGTCTCCTCAACATTGAAGCCCTCCTTGGCAATGTTGCTTCCCGTTATCTGCTCCCAACCGTTGTAGATGGTGGGAGTGTTCCACCGTTTGAGTTCAAGCAAGATCGAGCGGGGCAGCAAGTGGACCGGGTGATTCATGGGAGGTGATTGAATGTGGAGAGGGTCTGGTCGTGTGCGCGAATCAAGGCATCGCGAAGTGGAAGCATCAGTGTGAGCTGATGACGATAGCGTACCAGGCGGTCGGCGAACTCCACTGTGCAGATCGCATCGTTCCTGGAAGCAGACGTGGTCAGGATGCTCAGTTCCCTTTGCAAGGAAGACCTGGTGATCGCGGCAAGACGTGCGCGAGATCGTTTCAATGCAGCCTCCATTTCCGCAGTGTGCGCGAGTGTGGAGAAAAATTGGCCCAGCAATGTGCCTGCCGTGGAGGCCAAATCTGCTGGACGAATGTCCCTTCGTGACTCCCGGGCGCCCACGATTGCCCTCGTGATGAGACCGGTAGTGGCTCGATCACCGGGATCGGACTTCATAGCACGAATCTGATCTGCGGCTTCAAGCGCCCTTTGGTCATTGGCGAAGTGTAGGGAGAGATGGACCCGAAGACTGAGCAGCGCCTTGAGGCTTTCTGGACGGGGCGATGGCACCGAGTGCAACAAACGCTCTACATCCGCGGCAACTGCGCTGGCGAACGGCGAAAAGGCAGCCTCGGAGGCAAGCAAGGAGGAGGGTGGGGCTGGCAGAGGGCTGCCAATCGCATTCAAAGCCGCACGCGAAGGGGCGGGTGCGGAAACGCACGCGAGCAAAGTTATCGCACATATGCCGGGGAATATCATCATGGTTCCTTGCTGTTTACGGGTACTGTCTCGAACTCGGGCTTGGGAGACGGATTGTTTCCAAACCAGCGCTCGCATGCAGTGCCACGAGTCACAGGAACTCCGCTCCCGTCGAGCAGGTGGCGACTCTCCATGCCAAGCATTCGCCACATGGACTCCGTCGTCCTGCTGAGCGGCTGGTTTGCTCGGGCATCGTAGTCGGAGAAGAATCCACGTGCGGCTGCAAACTGCACGGCAGGCACCCAAGGCTCCTTCAGATCCATGTCGAAGTCATTGAAGAATGAGATCATGACTCCGTTCCTGACAAGCAACCGTTGCAGTTCAGGCACGGACACATCCTGAAGCGCACACTCCGATTCTCCGGCCAGGACAATAGCCCAGGCGGCGGATTCAGCCAGATGCATCAAAGTTGGTGTCTGTCGGATGGTGCCCCATCCCACATGGGTTGCAGAGACGGTTGTTACGACGATCAAGTTATCGATCTCCCTTGGCAGGAGCGTGCCAAATGGAACCTGGCCGGGGCGCGACACTTCCATCTGAAACAATTGCCCGTCACAGAGTGCGCCTGTTCCCGGCAGCCGGCGGGGGGTGCAGGCTAGCGAGTCAAGTGAGAATTCAGTGATTGCTATGGAATCGAAATGTACAGGTGTCCGGTTTGAGCCGCGCGCCAGCAATGAGTCGTGCTCCGTGTAGATGGAGCGACCCAGCAGGCGGCGTGCTTCCCGGATATAGATTTGAGGGGGAAGATTGTGGTTGTCCGCAAACTCGTCCCGTGCGAGTCCCCATTCGCGGGCCATTAGTCGCGCATTGTCCGGCACGGCACTGTCATTCTGGAGAAACCACATCAAGCCGAGCGCGTGCTTCATGTGCGCTGCCTCAATTCTACGCCGACCCTCCTCGTTTGCTTCCGCGTAGCCCTTTCCTGCTCCGACGAAATTGGTGGCGTTCCAGCTTCGCTTGCGATTGGGCAGTGCGTGACCGTGAAAGATGTGATCTCGCTCGATCATTTCCGACAGGGAATAGATCAGAAACCGATGGTGAAAGGGCAGGATCAAGCACTCCTTCTCCTTCGGAGTGAGCAGCAGCGGAGCATAGATTGCCCTGTCATAGCCTGATGGGGGTGAATCAAGGAGGCGGCGATTTGATGGGTCGTCGGTGATGCAAAGTCTGAAACTGTAACTTTGGATATTGTCATCTCCCTCTCCCGTGCTTTCAGGGAGGGGATCCGTTGTTGTTGCCTTGGCGGTTACGAGGTTGAGGCGGCCGTTGGCGGCCGCCCCGGGAAACTCTCCCTGAATCCAGCGTGTAAAGACGGTACCGGCGGACGGTTCGTCGAACTCCTTCCGCGATTCCCGCCCGATGCGGTGCGAGGCGCCCGCCATCGCCATGAGATCCCCTTCGTAACTGGCTTCAACAAAGTAGCGGCCTTCCAGCTTGAATTTCCGGCCACTGGCCATGTCGCTGGCTTGCACAGACACGACGCGTCCGTCTTTTCGATGGATCGCCAAGAGCTGTGTACGGGTGTGTACGCGGATCCGAGACTCTGCGTTGATCCAGTCTATCAACAGCCTTTCCATGACATGAGGTTCAAATGTCAGCATCATACCGGACTGGCACGCATGGTACTGGCTGGAATCTTCGCCGTAGGTGTTCAGGTAGTACCCGCGCAATTTGTCCGCGAGTTCCTTGAGCAGTGGAGAACGAACACCCTGGTAGTGGGTTTCCAGCGCGCCAAGGGAAGGCAGCGCCCCCCCGAGTTTGGCGCCCGGCGTGATCAGCCTTACCGTCAAGCCTTCCCGTGCAGCGCGGATTGCCGCAACAATTCCCGGTGCGGTTCCCCCAAAAATGACGACATCTGCCTTGTTGATTGCGGTCATTTAGGTTTCAGGCGTTCGATTGGAGACAGGACCTATGGTTTCGCCTGCGATGTAATCCGGCACCACCTCAAGGCGATCGCACGGAGCTTCGGCGCCTGCGGTCATCTGCTGCACGCAGCGGAAGAGCCGCCGGCCCAGGAGATCGATGTTCACGCGGTAGTGTGCGGGCGCCGGTGAAAGAAAATGCAGGAATGGGTCGTCTCCTCTGCTGATCAATGACACGTCCCTTGGAATCATCAGTCCCTTGCGCATCAGGTGGGTTGCGACAGTGGCATAGTGGTGAGTCCTCGAGACGATGAAGGCGGTTGGTCCCGGACGCATGGCCACGAGACGATCCAATTGGCGCCGCAGTGCCGCAATGTCATCGTCCGGGCGCGAAATGACGACCGGTTCGGGCGAGTTCCTGCCCCCCAGCAAACCACCGGCCCCTGAATTTGATTTGAAGGCAGCAAACGCCTCAAAGAACCCCGACATGCTTTCCTGATCCCCCGCCCGTTCGGGATCGAAGTTGACGAATACAATATGGCGGTGACCCCTGGCGAGCAATTGAGCCGTGGCGTGCCTCACGCAGGCGCGGTAGTCGATTCCAACGCTCGGAATCCTTAGGTCCGCATAGCGATTCCCGTAAAGGACCACCGGCGCGTCGGATTTCGCGAGCCACTCCTGAAGCCGTCGTCCAGCCATGATGGCAACCCAGCATGCATTTGGGCGCGAGCGCACCAGCCGGGGCATCACCAAGCCTGGGCGGGTCCTTGAAAAGCGGGGGCCCTCAAACAGCTCTACGGGAAGGCCGGCCTCTGCGCAGAGTCCGCGCAGGACATCCACCACCTGGATCACGTGCGGCGGCATCGAATAGATCTGCTGGGGGCAGATCAGCCCAATCTCACTGCGCTGCCGCTTGGGTGGCTTCGCTCTTCTCTGGCCCGCGCGACGAATGATGTAGCCGTTCCTCGGAAGAACAGCGAGTTCATTCGCGGCGAGCAACCGATGGAGGGCCGCACGGAGGGTTGGACGGCTCACGTTCATTGCACGCGCCAGACTGCGTTCGGCCGGCAGCCGGTCCTTCCATCGGTTGGTGGAGAGTTCCCGCCGCAGAATCTCCGCCACCTGATCGGCGAGGAAACTGCGCTGCGGCTGGGAATAGGAGTTCATTGCCACCGGCAGAATGAATCAATGCGGGGACTGCGGCGAGTTCGGCGTTCTGGTAAGGCGAGATGACCAGGATTCCAGTATTCCAATGTTTGGAGGCAACGCCATGCTTCAGGATGGCGAGTGAGCCCGCCAACCATTGCAGTCCAGAACCCCGATCCCCATGAAAGCGAATTCAATTCCCGTGCTTGTTGTCGCAATTGTCTCATCGGCTGCTCCCTTCGTTTGGGGGCAGTCCAGGGTTCCGGAGCCCGCAGGTGACGAACCGCTCGTGCTTTCCGCGTTTGAAGTCACTTCCCAGGCGGAGCGGGGGTATGCAACGACGTCGTCGCTTTCGGGATCGCGCGTAGCTGTTCCCGTCGTAGAACTGCCGGCCTCTGTCATAACGCTGAATCAAAAGCTGATTCAGGATACGGTGGCTCTATCCCCCGAAGACACGCTTGGTCTCGTTTCAGGCATCAGCATATCTGCGCGTACAACGACGCAGAATCTGTTCTCAATGCGTGGCTATCTCGTGGCAAGTGCACAGCGGGATGGCTTCGCTGATCGTGTCATATCTGCTGCGGGTGGTTTCGACTATTCCTACATCGAAAGGATTGAAGTTGTGAAAGGACCATCGGGCATCCTGTACGGCTCGCACAGTCCGGGAGGCATTGTTAACTTCGTCAGCAAGCGGCCCCTGGCCAGACCACGAACGATGCTGAGTGGGATCGGCGGGTCATATGATACCTGGCGATTCGAACTGGATCACTCCGGATTCATCGACCACGCGGGAAAGTTGGGGTACCGCCTCTCGACGGCAGTTTCTGACACAGCTGGTCCGGTGCGTTTCAAGGCGGAGCCGGACGGTGGCTACCAGGCGTACAACCCAAGTATTTCGTATCGCTTTGACAACGGGCTTCAGATCTGGGCCTGGGCTGCCATCGTGCGCGACGGCAGCAACCGGCTGACGCGTACCGTCCACGGATTCTTAGATGGCCCAGGGCGCGGGAGAGCGCTCATCGAGGAAGCGGAACTCAATGGTGGAAACAATATCTATAACAACCTTGTGGAGGTGAAGTCGGACAACTATGAGGTGGGTGCGGTCAAAACGCTGATTTTCGCACATGCGGAGGTCGATGCGAGGGCGGTTGCAAGGAAGTACAAGCTCCAGAGCGATGCGAGTCGTATTCGAGGCATCGGGCCCGGCACGGATGTGTTTCTCGACGGCGAGGACCGACTCATCGGACAGGACTCCCGCAACGTGCCCTATTCGGCCGTCGCGGGCACGCTCGCTGCAGTTGCGCGCAGGCAGGTGAGGTACGACTTCCGGCCTTCGTTGACAGATGGAGAAGATTTCGCGGTCGATGTGAACTTCAGGTTCAAGATTGGTCCGACCAATCACCAGTTGCTGTTTTACGGCACGTACGGCACCTCGGAAGACGAGTCAAAAGACGATGCGTATGATGTCACCAGCAATCCCATTCTCCTTTCCCTCGGCGCGATCCAGGCGAACAACCTCGTATATTTCGTCGTCAGGCCTTCACCAACCTTCGTACCCGATCCCCAGACAATACTCGATGTTGCGAACGTGCGTACGATTCGAAACACGATCAAACGCGATGATGAAGGTACAGGAATTGGCGTCATGGAGCGGATGTCCTTCCTGAAGGACCGGATTTTCCTTGTGGGTGGCGCCAGGCGGAGTGAAATCAAGACCGTCACCGCCCAGATCGTGGGCAACCAATCACAGAATGCGGAGAAGTCTGTGGATTCGGCCTGGACCGGCAGCGTGGCTGCCCTCGCAAAGGTCTATCAGGGCGAATCCGGAACCGTGTCCCTCTTCTACAACAACAACAAGACGTTCACTCCTGTTTTCACAATCGACCGCCGCCTGGCAACATTTGGAAAGCGGTTTCCGAATCGCATTGCGTCCACGGATGAGGTGGGGCTCAAGTTGGACCTGCTGAAGTCTCGTGTTGTGGCAACCGGCTCCTGGTACGACACAGAGGAGAACAATGGGCTGCTGACCTTCAATGACGAATCCGGGGAGGTGACCGGCATTCCGATCAGTTCCTATCAGGCGCCTGTTGGCACAAGGACCACCAGGGGCTGGGAGCTTGATTTGAATCTGAATCCCATGCCGGGCCTTGAAGCGCTGGTCTCCTATGGTAAAATGGAGTCGAAACTTGACGACGGGCGGCCGGCGTCGTCCATGCCCTTTGACACGCTTTCATTGCTTGCTCGATATGAACTGCCCTGGAGGCAGGTTCGCGGAGGCTCGGTCTCATGGATATACCAGCATTGGGGAGAAAGCGTGCTCAATACACGGACGAACTGGGAGTTGCCCGGCGGGGAGATTCACACAGCGGTTCTTGGGTATGCCCGCGGACGCTGGAACGTTCGCCTGAGAATTGAGAACGTTCTGGACAAAGTCACGGTTCTCCCGAGCGAGAACGAAACGGCGATAGGTGTGACGCGCGAGCGCAACTATCGATTGAGTTTCACATACATTTACTAAACTGACGGGAGTTGCCGTGCAGATTGGAACTCTCATTCACCGTTTGGCCGCGATCACAGCCCTGCTTACCGCTACTCACTGTTGTTTTCTTTGCGCTGCAGGCCGGGAGCATCCGAACATCCTGCTCATCACTGCAGACGATATGAATTGGGACTCTGTAGGCGCGTATGGCTGTCCGGTTCCCGGAACCACGCCGCATATCGATGCACTGGCTTCGGTTTCCACTCGATTTACGAATGCATATGTTACGGTCGGTGTGTGTGCCCCGAGTCGGGGTGTGATGATGACGGGTCGGTATCCTCACTCTACGGGTGCAACCGGTTTTGGATTGATGCCGGCTTCGGTAAGAACCGTGCCTGAGTTGCTGAAGGCGGCGGGCTATGTCTGTGGCATCATCGACAAGATCGGACACTTGAGGCCCGTTGAGAAGTATGGCTGGGCGAAGACTTACGCTGATACCAGCAATGGGCGAAGTCCGAAGAGCTACGGGCGGATAACGGGAGAGTTCATCAAATTTGCAAGAGAGAGCGGACGGCCCTTCTTCCTGATGGCCAATGCGCGTGACCCTCATCGGCCTTTCGCAGGCAGTCGTCAGGAAAGGCAGTATATTGACAACCCTAGGAATGCGGACGAGCGGAATTGGGCCCAGCCACGGGCGGTCGCCGGCATGGGGCGCCCTTCGCGCATATTCCGAACCGATGAGGTGGTTGTTCCCGCTTTCCTGCCTGACATACCGGATATCCGGGAGGAGGTGGCCAACTACTACAGTTCAGTGCGGCGTTGCGACGACACTGTCGGTGCCATACTCGAGGCACTCGAGGACTCCGGACAGTCAGCTGATACAATTGTCCTATTCCTTTCAGACAACGGCATGGCCTTTCCGTTTGCCAAGTTTAGCTGCTATCCCAACGGAACGCGGACACCGCTGATTGTACGCTGGCCCGGGCGCACGCGGGAAAATGAGGTAATGAATGAAGTGGTCGGGGGCGTTGATCTTGCGCCGACCCTCCTGGAAGCTGCAGGAGTTCATCCTCCTTCTGAAATGGATGGGAGGTCGTTTCTGCCTCTGCTCCTTGGTGCAGATCAGGAGGATAGAGTGCGGGCGTTCGCTGCGTTCTATGAGACACAGCTGCGGGAGCAGGTGCCGACCCGCGCCGTGTATGAGCGGCAGTATTGCTACATCTACAACCGCTGGTCGGATGGCGCCACCGAGTGCCAGGATGAGTTTCACAAGGGACTAGCGCTCCAGGCCATCATCGAAGCGGCTCGAACCGATGGCGTGATTGCGAAGCGGCTTGTGCACTTTCTGTTCCGCACGCCGGAAGAACTTTACGACATGACAAGCGATCCACATGCGCTGCGGAATCTTGCGGACAATACCGCGTACCGTGAAACCCTGGAACGGCTTCGTGGGGAAATGGAGACATGGATGATCAAAACCGGGGATCCTCTGCTGCCTGTATTCCGGGCCTGCCGTGCGGGAGTGATAATCCCGATGTCAGGGCCGCCGGAGCCTGGCGGTGCAAAAGCTCCTTCCAAAAAATGACCTCCCTCTCCAGCTCGCCGGAGGCATGGGCTCGGATTATGCTGGTTTCTGTCCTGACGCAGTTCTTCGTTGGAGGTCGGGCCTCGTGTGCGGAAGCTTTGCGCAGCGATGCTGCGCCGCAGAGACCCAATGTGCTTTTCATCATCATCGATGATCACGGTGCAGATCTGCACGATGTTTTTCAGAGTTCGCAGGTCCACACGCCGAATATGCAAAGCCTCGCCGCACGAAGTGCGTGGTTCACGAGGGCCTATGTCGATGTGCCCGCCTGTGGACCCTCGCGAACCGCTTTCCTCACCGGAATGCATGCAGCCCGATCGGGAGTCTACTACAATGAGCAGGCCTATCGTCGCACGCGTGCGCCCATTGGCCGGGCTGTGAGCCTGCCGGGACAATTTCTCGGCAACGGATACCTTACTGCCGGTTATGGGAAAATTGCGCACAATCGATACCTTGAAGACGACATTGGCGACTATACACCCGGATTCTACAAAATGCTCAACAGGCTGGGGGACGTGACCTATACGGACAAGGCGCTCCTGCGGCAGGTCATATTTGGCACGTTGACCAAGGCTTGGGTGGACAACTGGTCCTGGGGAATTCTTCCGGATGATTGGGATCTCAACGATCCCGCGAAGTTGCAGCAGGACACGGAGCAGGCCAACCGGGTCATCAAGCTTCTGGGCGAGAAGCATGACAAACCCTTCTTCGCAGCTCTCGGTTTCTGGAAGCCCCACGTATCATGGACGGTTGCGCAGCGATATTTCGACATGTATCCCCTTGAGTCGATCCAGTTGCCGGCGGGATGTCTTGAGGGGGATCTTGACGATGTGCCCAAACCTGCCCGCTGGCTGGCGACCCACCGGGGCGAGCATGCCTTTATCCTCCGCAACAACCTATGGAAGAAGTGTCTGCAAGCCTACTTTGCGTCGATAAGTTATGTCGACGAGCAAGTCGGCCGGGTGCTCGGAGCACTTGAGGCAAGCAGGTATCGAGAAAATACGATTGTTGTGCTGATCTCGGACAACGGATGGCACAATGGCGAGAAGGAGCATTGGTCAAAGTTTTACCTCTCGGAACTTGGCTGCCGCGTTGTGTTCTCAGTGCATGTGCCCGGCCTTCCACCCCAAATTTGCGACACACCCGTGAGCACGATCGACCTTTATCCCACCCTCATGGATTTGTGTGGATTGCCAGCGCCAGAAACCCACTCGCTCGATGGTATTAATCTGTCGCCAATATTGAGACAGACGCGGAGCAATCGCGGGCGGCCCGTCCTATCCACGTATGGGCCTGGTTGCCACTCGATCCGCGATGAGAGATTTCGCTATACTCGCTATCGTAACGGCGATGAGGAGCTCTATGATCACACCGCTGATCCCCACGAGTGGAGGAATCTCGCCGCAGACCCGCGTTTTGCTCCTGAGAAACGCAGGCTTGTCCGGTGGCTCCCTGAGCGCGATGCGCCGGAAATAGAATATGCCGTCAAGGTAGGGTCAACGGATGTCTCAAATGTGTGGTCCGAGGAGGCGTTCAAGTGATTGTACGCCTCCTTCTGTGTGTGATGAGTCTGGCTTGGTGGGGCCTTGCAGCCAAAGCGACACCCGAAAGACGCCACATCATTTTCATTCAAGCGGATGATCTTGGGTGGCGGGATCTTGCCTGCTATGGAGGCAAACACTTGCACACACCGGCCATTGATTCGCTGGCGCGCGGCGGACTGCGCTTTACCCAGGCATATGGAGGGGGCCCAGTCTGCACGCCCTCACGTGCCGCGATGCTGACCGGTTTGCATGCGGCAAGGCTTCACATCACGGGTCAGGCCAGCTATCGGCTCCAGGACGAATCTGGACGCCGGTTTCTGGATCCCGACTTCAAGACGGCAATCCCACAAGGCACCCCTTGCGTTGCGCGTACGCTTGCCTCGATTGGTTACCGCACCGTTCTTTTGGGAAAATGGGGATTTGATGATGATCCACTGCAGCACGGCTTCTCCGACGTGGTAACCGGGGGTGACCAGCTCCTGACGGAACGCGCAATTGAAGCGATTCTCAATAGTTCTGAAATCCCCCTTTTTCTCTACCTGAATTTCAGCCGACCGCATATTCCCCTGAAGCCAGATCCTAAGCTGCTCGCAAAATACGAAGGGGCACCCGGGTTTGAAGCGGGGAGCCAAAATCCAAAGTATGCTGCAATCATTGAGGGGCTTGACCGGGATGTGGGGCTCATCCTGGCGGCAATTGAGCAGAAGAGGATCGAGCAGCGAACCATTGTGATCTTTGCTTCGGACAACGGCGGCTATCTTGGGACCGAAGCAGATCCGGTGACGAGCAATGCACCGTTGCGCGAAGGCAAGGCAAGCCTCTATGAAGGAGGCCTGCGGGTTCCTGTGGTTGTACGCGTGCCAGGATTGACTGCAGCAGGCATTACAGATGACTCACCGATCCACTCGGTCGACTGGCATGCGACACTGGCGGATTTGGCCGGAGCCAGCGTGCCCGGCGGGCTCGACGGGGTGAGTTTTGCCGGCAATATACGGGGAGAATATGCGCGAAAAGCCCGAACGCTCTACTGGCATTTTCCCCATTATCGAAGGTCCCGCCCAGGCATTGGCGCAAGCCCATCCTCTGCCATGCGGGAAGGAGATTGGAAGTTGATTCACTTCTACGAGGACAATCACGTCGAGCTTTTCAACCTCAGGGAAGACCCGGGAGAGACCCGCAACCTTGCGTTGCAGTTTCCTTCGCGTTCCCGAGACCTGCTGTTTCGGCTCAATGCGTGGCGTGTGTCGGTTGCCGCCCAGCCACCGGTTCCCAATGTCAACTACGGCAGGCCTGCAAGTGATCGCCAGACGCGATAGGAAACCGGCGATTTCGCCCGAATCAATTTAGTCCTGAGGCATTTCCATGAAGCCATCGGCCCTATGCGGCGTCATTGCGTTCAGTGCTGGAGCTCTTGCCCTTCGCGGCATTGAGTTGCCGGATCCACCGCAGCTTCGGCAGATATCCGGGGTTGAAAAGCATATTCTTGTTCCCGCCACTGCACTGTCTCCGAAGAACGGCGAACAGACCGTAGTGCGGCTGAACGACGGGCGACTTCTGCTTCTCTGGTCGGAGTTTCTCAGGACGGATCTCATGCCACGGGACGAGCGGCCTGCGGAGTCTCCCCTGCGCCGAGATCCTGCGGGAGACGACGGTTACGCACGCATCAGCGGAATGACATCGGAAGATGGAGGCAGGACATGGTCCAAGCCTTGGGTTGTTGTTGATGACAAGGATGCCCTCGTAAACTGCATTTCGCCAGGCCTCACAAGGATGAAGGATGGCCGACTTCTGCTTGTCTATTCGTGGCGCAGCGGGGGCAATGGCGGGGCCAACTATGGTCATTGCGCAAAGATGGCGCGGTGGTCGGACGACGAAGGCAGAACATGGTCGCCTCGAGTGCGCATCACGCCAGAAGGCACGGATTACCATACGGGCTGTCATGACCGGGCCGCGACGCTCGACGATGGTCGCGTGCTTGTTCAATGTCATACGATCTTTCCTCCAGGCGTGGCGCGCCCCGGAACGGGCTACAGGGCGATGTGCATGGGGACTTACTTTGCCTATTCCGATGACATGGGCAAAACGTGGAAACAATCAAAAGTGACAATCGATCCGATTGCGGGCCATGGCGGACGATTTGAGGAGGCGGGCTTTGTACAGCGCCATGATGGCTCGCTCCTTCAGTTTATCAGGAGCTGGCATGGGCAGTCCTTCCGTTCAGAGTCTTTTGACCGGGGTGCAACGTGGACCGAACCTCGACCATCAGGCGTCATGAGCGCCCTGGCGCCAACGATCCTTGTGCGCATTCCGGAGTCCCACGATATTCTAATGGTTTGGAATCCGACGTGGAATCCCGACGCAGCTCTTGCCGGCGTTCGTTCCGTGCTTGCATGTTCGATCAGCCGGGATGGCGGAATGACATGGGGTTTGCCAAAAGCGCTGGAGACGGATCCGAATCAATGGGCAGAGTATCCAAGCGTAATTTTTGAACGTGGTGAAGCGCTTGTGCACTACCGGATTTTCTCGAGAAACAGGAAGCGCTGTGATTTGGTGCAGGCTCGTGTACCGATTGACTGGTTCTACAGTGACCGCTAGGAATGAATCTGTCGTTGTGTTACGAGTCGGTTCAATGCGTACGATGGATGGTGCATTTCGCGTCACCTCTCTAAGTCTTTTCGCCCTGGCCGCGTGTACCGGGTTGCGCCTGTGCGAACTGATCCGGCTTCCTGTCGACGATCTCGATGTCTGCTCCGGATGCGAAACTGAGGCGCAGGTCAATCAGATTGAACAATGCTTTTGACTTGTCGATTTGATTTCCTCCTTATGGCTCTCATTCCCCTTTGAGATAGCCCTATTGAGGGATCAGTAGGGCTTACCCTCCGTGAGTGAGATTGCCTCGATTCTGTGGACACAGACATCCGCGTTGACGGGCAGCTGTTTGGTCGCTTCCGAGGACAGGAGCTGAAAAGCTTGCCGCAGGAAGCGACCAAACAGCGGAGGACACGGAGTCGGCCGATTTGGGCGACGGAA
>JAGOJU010000090.1 GCA_017994935.1 Opitutaceae bacterium | reverse complement strand
AGACTTCCGTCTTGAGTTCCTCGATGAGTGCTGCGGCGACCTGATTCCCGTCGATGATTTCCATGGATGCGAATCGAAGTTATTTCAATTGCAGGCTCTCGACCGTGATCACGAAGTCCTTGCTGTTCGCGAGCGGCCTGGCGGTGCCGAAAACGGATACGAAACGCTCGGCATATTTCTCGATCTGTTCCGTCTGGAGGAGTCGCGACACATCCAGGTAGGCAAACCGAGTGCCCGATTCATCCGTCAATGCCCAGTCGTAGGGGCGCCGGGGTTTGAACGGACTGCGTGTCGAGACGAACCGGCCCTCGAAGGATCGGGGAAGTGCGCTGGCCCCGTCATCGGAGAGACTCACAACCGGTGCAGATCGTCCGGGAGAGGCAGTTCCGTAGGCGACTGGCGCGCCCGGGGGAGGTGCGACCGGAGCCGGTGCCGGCGTGCCTGGCGGCGTTGCGCGTGCGCCGGTGGGGACAGAAGCTTGGGGGAGCTGCGCGACTGGCAGCTTGATGTACCCCGTGACCACGCGATTCATCCTGAGTTTGGTCCAACGGCCATGAAGGCCGGTGATGTCCAGGGTTTCACCTGCGACGGCGGTCGCTACCACCGGTGCGGTTGCGGACGGTTCGAGCCGGAGTTCCGCTCCCGGGCGGACATCGAGAGATTTTGTGATTTCCTTGTTCTGGACGAATACGTCATGGGGACCCGGCACCTCTATTGCCAGCCATCCGGCGGCGGAGGATGCGCCCGCTACCGGCTTCAACTCGGTTCCCGCGGGGAGCGAGGCCAGTTTGGCGGAAGAGGCGTCAGGCTTGAAGTAGGCAACGGTGCCCTCGCCGAGGGACACTGCGTAAAGCGCGGAAGCGGCTGAGGCAAGGAGGGCAGCCAGGAGGAAGGATTGTAACTTCATGGACTTCATGGATGGGTGGAGGCCGCAATTTTGACAGCGGACCAAGTCTTGGGTGCGGATGAAACAGCGAAGAGTGACTCGATTTCCCTGCTGGAAAGCTTCTTGCCTGCCCGAAGGGGAATGCCCCGGAGAGGAAGGGCGCCGATCTGGTAGCGTCGGAGGCGTTTGACCTCGTGGCCGAGCGCCATGAAGAGCAGGCGAATCTCCCGCTTCTTCCCGTGATGCATCCAGACATCAAGGTTTTCAGAAGTGTCATCCCGGGACGGATTGACGAGGGCGGCATATTCGACGCGATGGCGTTCGCCCTCCAGCATCACGCCCTTTCTGAGGGTGGCGAGGCGCCGGGACGGAAAAGGTTCGGCGAGCCGCACCTGGTACCGTTTGACGATGGTATTTCGCGGGTGCATCAGGCGATTTGCAAGATCCCCGTCGGTCGTAAGTATGACGAGGCCCTCACTGTCCTTGTCCAGCCGACCGGCACAGAAAAAGCGGAACCGGGCCAACTCCCGGGGGAGCAGGTCGAAAATCGTGTCGGGATTCATGGGGTCGTCGTTGGAGCAGACCAGTCCGCGTGGCTTGTGCACAGCCAGTGTCATCTTCGGCTGTGGAGTCGTCCGAACCTGTTTGCCGCGGACAACCACCTTGTCGCGATCCGGATCGACCCTTTGTCCGAGCGTTGCCGGCTGTCCGTTGATCCAGACCTCCCCTTCGGCGATCAACGCTTCGGCGGCCCGACGCGAGCAGACCCCTGCATCGGCAAGGAACTTCTGTACACGCATTGAAAGGGTTTCGGACATTTGCCTCCCATCGTGGCCGCAAACGAGCGACGATGGCAAGGCCACGTATTGCCATGGTTTGTCGCAGGGCAGGGGTGGCGGGACATCCCGAGGTTGTCACATGACCTGCCCTGGCGGGCTACAGGGCATGGTAATGGGCGAATTTCAATGATTGCGTGAAGGTCGGGCGGGAGTTGATTGTGTTTCCCAAGCGCGCGGACCTGACCCGACGATGCTGTTCATGCCGCGCACTGGCATCCCTGACATGAAATCCATTCGTTTCCTTCTGATCGCTGCCTTGTTCACAGTCTCGGCGTTTGCAGCGCGTCGGCCCAATATCGTCGTCATTCTGGCAGATGACATGGGATACTCCGATGTCGGCTGTTACGGGGGGGAGATAGCCACCCCAAATGTTGATTCGCTGGCCGCCGGCGGGCTGCGTTTCACCCAAATGTACAACACCGCGCGCTGCTGGTCCTCGCGGGCATCGATCATGACGGGGTACTATGCGCAGGAGGTGAGGCGGGACATTGTCGAAGGGGTCACAAGCGGAACCAAGGGGAAACGTCCCGGCTGGGCCGCGCTGCTCTCCGAGTATTTGAAACCGCTTGGGTACCGAAACTATCACTCTGGCAAGTGGCACATCGACGGCAAGCCGCTCAGCAGTGGCTTTGACCACAGCTTTGATGTCACTGCCAATACCAATTACAATTTCAGCGCCAGCCGTCACACCTATGACGGGAAGCAGATTCCCCAGACCAAGGACTATTATGTCACCACGGAAATCGCTTCGCGCGCGGTCGATGAGCTGCGCGAGCATGCGAAGGAGCACAGCGAACAACCCTTCTTTTTGTATCTCTGTTTCATAGCGCCGCATTTCCCGTTGCAGGCGCCGGCGGCGGATATTGCAAGGTACCGGGAGACCTATCGCGCAGGCTGGAACGTCATTGCTGCCGAGCGGTATGCGCGTCTGGTCCGCATGGGATTGGCGAACAATCCCGACCCCATGATGGAGCGGGATGTCGGACCGCCCTATGACTTCCCGGCCGATGTTGCCAAGCTTGGGCCGGGTGAAATCAATCGTCCTCTCCCCTGGTCCGAACTGACGGAACGGCAGCGTGATTTTCAGGCTGCAAAGATGTCCATCCATGCCGCCATGGTCGATCGCATGGACCAGGAAATCGGACGTGTGCTTGCGCAGATCAAATCCATGGGTGCCGAGGACGATACGCTTGTTCTGTTCGCGTCCGACAACGGCGCGAGTGCGGAGATGATGGTGCGCGGTGGCGGACACGATCCCTCGGCGGCGCTGGGCTCCGAAAAAACGTTTCTCTGCCTCGGGCCCGGGTGGTCCAGCGCCTCCAACACACCGTTCCGACGTCACAAGACCTGGGTGCATGAGGGCGGGATTTCAACCCCCTTCATTGTTCGCTGGCCCGCAGGGATTCCCGCACGAGGTGAGTTGCGAACGACACCCCTGCACTTTGTGGATGTTGTTCCCACGCTTCTTGAGATTGCGGGGGGCGTAAAGCCGGATTCATGGAAGGGCCAGCCGGTCCCTCCGTCTCCCGGGAGAAGCTTCGTAAAGCTTTTTGACGGGAATGTTCCAAGGCTCCACGAAAACCTGTGGTGGGAGCACGAGGGCAACCGGGCGCTTCGTGAGGGGGATTGGAAAATCGTGGCCGTTCGCGGTGGACCGTGGGAACTCTACGACCTGGCGAACGATCGGAGCGAGTCCCACAATCTGGCCACCGCGCAGCCCGATCGCGTGCGAAGCCTTGCCGCTCAATGGGAGCAGAACCTGGTAGAGATCCGTGCCCATGCTTTTAGCGACTACCATCCCTGAAAAGCACCTCAGTTCAGTGAATCTGCGCGTCGATTGCGGTTTACGGCCAATGTCCAAGGTGGTCTCGTGAACGATTGATTCTTGATATGCAGATCACATTGCCGCCTGGGGACTTTGCCGGATTCATTTTCGATCTCGATGGCACGCTCGTCGACTCCATGCCTGTTCACTACCGGGCCTGGGATGCCGCCATGCGACGCAACGGATTGAACGAACCGCTCGATGAGGACTATTTTTATGAACTCGGCGGGGTGCATTCGCGACGTGTTGCGGAGCTCTTTGCCAGGCGCTATGGATTGACGCTGGATCCCGATCAGGTGACTGACCTGAAGGAATCCCTTTACCTCGAGTTGATGACGAATCTGCGGGTGATTGAACCGGTCGCAGAGATTGCCAGGCGCGCGGCTGGCATCACCCCCATGGCGATTGCGACAGGGGGAACCCCCGAGGTGGCTTTCCCCTCGTTGCAGGCTGCAGGTCTCCGCGCGCTGTTTCCGATTGTCATCACCCCTCATGATGTGGCGCCTGGTCGCGGCAAGCCTGCCCCCGACATGTTCCTGCTTGCCGCAAAGCGCATGGGCGTGTCGCCCGCCGATTGCCTTGTTTTCGAGGATGCCGAGCCCGGCATCCAGGGAGCCTTGGCTGCCGGCATGCAATATGTACGGGTTCCCAGCCGCATCCAGTCCGGCGACAGGAGGCGGGCGGTCTAGGCTTGGGTCAGCTGGCGCGACGCATGGTCGAGTGACTCGCGCACCTTGCGTGCCAGTGTGGTTCGGGTGAAGGGCTTTTCGAGAAAGCGTGCTCCCGCGTCCTGCACGGCTTGAAGAATCTTGGAGTCGCCGACGTATCCGGACATGAAGAGGATGCTCATCTTCGGGAAAATCCGGGAGAAACGCTCGGCCAGTTCACGACCGCCCATGTTCGGCATGATCACGTCGGTGAGAAGCAGGTCAAACGGTGGCGTGCTCGCCTTTCCACAGAGTTCAAGCGCGTCGGCTCCGCCGGCCACAGGGTGGACCTCGTAACCGAGGCTTTCGAGGATTGCTGTTGTAACGGTTCGAATGGCCTCGTCATCCTCGACGAGAAGGATGCGTTCGGTGCCTTCGCCGGCAAAGGTTTCCTCGTGGGCAACGAGGCTGTTCGTCAACGCGGGAAGCTGGGGCAGGAGGACCATGAAGGTGGTGCCCTTTCCGACCTCGCTCTCGAAGGAAATTGCGCCCTGGCAGCTCTTGATGATGACGGCGCAGGTGGCGAGTCCGAGGCCGGTTCCACGGCCCTTTGGTTTTGTGGTGACGAAGGGTTGGAAGAGGCGCGACTTCAGGTCGGTCGCGATGCCGGTTCCCGTGTCACTGATCCGCAGTTCAACGTAGTCGCCAGCTCCGAGCCCTTGGTTGTTCCCGGCCTCAAGGCAACGCGATCCGATATCGATGGTGATCGTGCCTCCCTGCGGCATGGCGTCGCGGGCGTTGATGCAGAGGTTGATCACCACCTGATCGAATTGATTTCGATCCGCTTCGAAGTGCACGGGGATATCCGCATGGTTCACCACCAGGTTGATGTTTTCACTGAGCAGCGAACGCACGAGATCCCTCAGATCGGTGACGATGTTGTTGAGATCAAGGACCTCGGGCTGGATGATCTGCTTCCGGCTGAATGCGAGCAACTGTCCTGTGAGGGAGCTGGCTCGAGCGGTCGCCTTGAGGATTTCGGATGCCCTCGATTGCAGGTCGGGCATTTCGGCCAGATCCTCATGTAGGAGATCTCCGTAGCATCGAATGGCCGTAAGGAGGTTGTTGAAGTCGTGTGCGACGCCGCCGGCGAGGATGCCGACCGCCTCCATTTTCTGCGACTGGAGCAGTTTCTGTTCGCTCTCCTCCAGTGCGGCCTGGGCGAACTCCCTCTGGTGAACACTGCCGAGTATGTTGGCGATGCCCTGGAGAAAATCGACGGTGTCTCTGGCAAACACCCTTTCACTGGTGCTCAGGGCAGACAGGTATCCGAAGGGTCGTCTGGTGCTCGAGATGGGGACCGCGCAGCCCGACACAATGCCGAGGATCCCGTGAGTCGTCCGCCCCGGGAAGAGGTCGGGATTCTCATGCAGGACAAAACTGACGGCAGAGAGCGCTTCAGGGTGGATCTCGCCCGCCCGACTCGGAAGCGAGGAGGGGTCAATGCCGTATCCCGCAATCCATTGAACGGTGAGGTCGGAAGGCGACAGCGATAGAACCTGGCTGACCTCGGTCCGCAGCGTTTCACTGACCAGACGCGCCGCTTCACGCACCCCGTCCTCAAAGGAATGGCGTGCTAGGGCGAAGCGCCCGAAGCCCGCGAGTGCAGCCTGCTTGATGGCACGCTGGGTAAGGCGCATTTCCGCCTCGTGCTGGTCATTGATGTCGATGGATGAGCCGATGAAGCCGACAAGTGCTCCCTCGTGGTCGTAATTTGGCGATCCGTTGTCGAGGACCCAGCGGTAGTGACCGTCGAAGCGGCGCAGTCGGTATTCGACCCTGAAGGAGCGGCAGGCTGTGAAGCTGTTCCTGAAAATCGTGAGGACACGCGCACGGTCTTCGGAGTGAACGGACTCGGCCCATCCATTGCGTTTCACCTCCTCAAGGGTGCGTCCCGTGAAGTCGAGCCAGGGTTGATTGCAGTAGGTGCGTGACTGGTCGATTTCGGAAATCCAAATGAACGTGGGGGCCGAGTCCGCCATCGCACGGAATCGCGCCTCGCTGCTCCGGAGCGAACTTTCCGCCACGTGCCGGTCGTTGGTGTCGTGACCGGATGCATAGATGAGACTTTCGCCACCATGGAGACGCGCGGTCCAGGTGACGTAGCGAGAGGGAAAGTCGCGACCGATCATACGCACCTCGCAATCGCGTGCGGGAGGCTGTCCATTCCCCGGCGCGGAAAGAAGTTCGCTCCACCAGGCCAGGTAGCTCGAGCGGTCGTTGGGATCCACGAAGTCGCAGAGGGGCCGTCCCATCCATTCGTCCCGCCTGAGGCCGAGGCGCTCGCCCCACGATGGATTTGCCTGAACGAGATTTCCGTCCCTCGTCAATACACAGAGGAAATTGGGGAGCAGTTGAAAGAGCAGGTCGTTCTGAATCGCGAGCCGATGATGTTCGCGTCTGAGTCGCTGCCGGTCCAGGGAGGACCGGATGGACGCCACGAGGCGTTCGGGGCTGCCTTTGGACACGCAGTCGGTGGCGCCCCGCCGGATGCACTCGATCGCACGATCTTCATGATGCGACTCCGTAAGCACGATGAAGTCCGCCTGAGGAAGGTTCTTCTGGACGTGCTTGAGGGCATCGATCGAGGGCAGCCCGCCGAATTCGTAGTCGCACAGCACGAGGGTGGGCTTGAGGCTTTCAAGGGCCTCAATGAAATCGAGTGGTGAACGGGTGCGGCTGAAGGCGGCCTTGCAGCCTGCTTCCTGAAGGGCGGATTCAATTGATTCCAGCTTCAGCGTGGAATCTTCGTGGACGAGAATTTGCGCCAGGTGCATGGGAGAATGAGAGCGGCGTTTGGCAGTGGACGCACGGCGTTTCGTGGCATGGCAGCTACTGGTCCGCTGGGCGAACAGCAGGCAAATTCAACTGCGGAATCAACGATGGCGATCGTAGATTTTCTGCAGTTCGGAAACGGGAGGAATGGAGGGAGAAACCTGGGGGCGGGGAATGCCGAGGCTGTAGCGAAGTATCAATTGTTCATTCTCCTTTTGCACATGCAGAATCTGGAGAATTCGTGTTCGGGACTTTTCGACGACCTCATGGCGACGGCGACGCGCGTCGGGATCCTCGGGGATCACACTCGATTCGGGAGTCTTGATCCGGGCCAGGCTGTCACCCAGGCGATCCAGAAGTGCCTTCCGGCGGTCAACCAATCGGGAATCGGGGGCGAGTTGTCGCTCCTTCAGGAACCGGTTCTCTTCCAGGGCGAGTTGGTGGAGCTCTTCGCAAAGCTGCAGATGGTTTTGAAGCGCGTCAGTCGAACTCATGAATGCGGTGTGGCAACAGGAGTAGTGGCCATCACCGGGTTGTTAGGCGAGCCGGACGTTTGAAAAAAGGTGTTAAGCTGACGATCGGCGCCTTCCTCCCAGTCCAGCTGTTGAAGCCGCCAGGTGGCCATGTTGGCGAGTTCCGCAAGTTCGCCGGTTGACGCTGCGCCGGCGGGAGGCGTGCCTGCCTCCCTTGCGACTGTCTGAAGATACTCGCGTGCCTGGCTGCCCGAGCGCAGGCGTTCGTAGCAGAGGGCCACCTGATAGAGAACGGGTAGTCTCCACATGGGTTCGCTGCTCAGGGCTGCAAGGCTGAGATAGATGGTCAGGGCGCTGTTGGCGTCACCCTGCTCATAGAATTCGTTCGCGAGCTGATTGCCGGTCTTTCGCTGCCAATAGGCCCAGCGTTTCGGATCCTCGGCCGTGCGGCTGTGCTCTGCCTTCAGGAGATCCAGCGCCGCGGCGAGCGACTCCTGATCCCGGCCGAGGCGTCGAAGCGAAATCGAAAGGAGGTAACGAGCTTCGGGCGTGTTTTCGTCCGATGGGTATTGTTCCAGAAAAGAACGCAGACTTGCGGCGGCATTCTCGTAGTCGCCCGCACGGTTGAGGGAGAATGCAGACTTGAAGTGAGCGCGCGCCTGGTCCGCAGGTGTGAGATCGAGCAGCTTCAGACGTGAGAAGTATTGGGCGCTTTCCTGAAATTCGCCGGCCAGAAAATGGGTCTCCGCGACCTCAAATTGCGCGGTCCTTGCCAGCTGCCGATAGAGGTCCTGGCCATTTGCTGGCAGTTTGAGCGTGGAATTGATGACGCTGTAGAACCGGGCAATCGCCAGGCGGTACGCTCCAAGCGCCCTGTGGACGCGTCCCAGCTCCAGATAGACGATGGGGAGCGCATTGTCGGCCGGGAATTCCTTCAGCAGCTTTTCGTAGACGGCTGCGGACCGGGTGAGCTCGTTGTTCCGGCGATACATGCGTGCCAGTCCGAGCAGGGCGTCCCTGTCCTGCTCCGGGGTGGCTCTTGCGGCCAGCACCTGTCGGTAGGCGATTTCCGCGGAGTCGTAGTCGCCCTGTGCAGTCTTGGTATCGCCGATGCGCAGGAAACTCTTGATTTCGGCTTCGGTAATCTCACCAGGCCTCCCCGGCCCCGAGCCTGTTGCCAGGTAAGGCGCTGCCGCTGAGAGTGGTATGCCGTCGACCGGATCGGTGACCGATGGTGCGACGAGCTCCGCTGCATGACCGGCAGAGTGCGGATCCGCGCGCGCGGAAACAAGCATTAGGACGGATGCGAGGAAAATGGGACGCTTTCGGATCATCGTTGACGATAGGTGGCGGAACTCGCGGGTATGGGTGCGGGCTGGGGCGCGGAGAGTGAGGAGCCGGGGAATTGAAAGTAGGGCAGGACATCCTCAGGGCGGACCTCGGGGAGCATGTCGTCGTGAAGAATGGCGACAGGAGGCAGCTTTGAGGCGGGCTTGGAGCCTTCAATGGCGGCGGGTTCTGTTTGAGCGACGCTGTCGGGTGGGGTGGATGGCGCTGGAAGCACAGGGGCGGCTGCGACGGCAGCATCCTGATTCTCGGCGGCGATGTCTTCGATTGCGCCGGCGGGCCGCGGTGGGGCACCTGCTGCGAGACGAAGGGTGGGATCGACCGCAGGCGTCGCTGCCTGGAAGGTGAGTGCCGGTGACAGGACGACGGCCAGATAGGGTGCGTCGAACGGGGAGGTTCTTTCCCCTGCGTCCGCGATGGAATTCGAGCGAATGGATCCGCCTCGGTGAGACTGGGCGAAAGCTGCGCTTTCGGACACCAGGTACGAAAGCGGCAACAGCGCGGCACAACGCAAAAGGATCAAACCTTTCGCGTGAAGCGATGAGGAGTGGAAATTCATATGAGACAGAGACTTTCCGTTCGCACGGAAAGACGGCATCTTAACCCGTCTCTTACATCGGCATTCTCCGGTGATTCTAGAGGCGAAATCACCCTGGAGGAAGGCCTGTCGCCTTTCGCTTGCCGAAAGGCCGGCGGAAAAAACCCCGTGCCGATTAAGGCACGGGGCTCGCAGGGAGCCGCGTCAGTGACGCGGCAAATTTGCGTGTCAGACGCCCGCGGTCGCGGGCTGCGCAGAAAGATGGGGACTTGTGCGGGCGAGATTGATCCTAGCCTCCTCCATGGAGTCGACGAAGGTCCATGACTTCGTGTCTTCGAAGCTCTGGCATTCTTTTGAGATCTGTGGGTTTCCGACCAGCACGTGCTGCAGGCCGAGATCGCGGCACAATTGCAGGGCCTGGAGGAGCGCCTTGATGGCGATCACGTCGAGACGTTTCAATTCATGGAGATCGAGAATCACTTTGCAGATGCCTGCATCCACGGCTTCGGCCATCTTGGGCTTGAGGTAGGTGAGCATCTCGTTGACCGAGGACTGCGACGCGATTTCCGGCATCTTGAGAACAAAGACATCCTGATCGGTCGTGAAGTAGCGCTGCGACGTGTCCAGGTTCATGGCCTTGGAGATCTTCGCCTCGAGATCCGGAATATCGAGCGGCTTGGTGACAATTGAGGTGAAGCCGATCTGCTGTGCCTGCTGCTGCGCCTGGATCTCCGTCTTCACGACCAGACCGAAGACGGGAGTATACTTGGTCCTCACATTGGTGCAGATGAGGCCGAAGAGCGTGAACGCTGCGTCGTCGGGCAGCGAAAGTGAAACGAGGACGATGTCCGGCTGGTTGCGTGTGCAGAATTCGACGGCTTCGTTGGTCGTGGCTACTCCGTGTATTTTCCACGGCGTGTGCTTCAGGCCGTCCTGGATCTGCTGGACGATGGCTGGCTTGTCCTCGACGACGAGGATCGTCGCGCTGTCGAGAATGCTTTTGGCCTTCACGGGATTGTCGCCCAGCAGTTTGAGGTCAATGACACGCCCCACCTTCTCAACGAGCACCTCCTCGCGGAAGGGTTTCACGATGTAGTCGCGCACGCCGATCCTGGCGATCCTGAGAACGCTGTCGCGGCCGCCTTCTGCTGTGAGCATGATGACGGGAATCGATCTCAACGCTGGGTCTGCCTTGAGTTTGGTCAGCATTTCGACCCCGTCCATGACTGGCATGGTCACATCGAGCAGAATGACATCAGGTCTCTCCTTCGCGGCTCCTGCGAGGCCTTCAACTCCGTTGGATGCCTCGATGATATCGCAGTCGAAAGTCCGGAAGGCTTTCTTGACGATGATTCGTACTGTCTTGGAGTCGTCTACGGTCAGGATTTTGTAGCGCATGAGAGGGTCGTGCGATTGGGAATGGGTGCTCAATACGGACTAGCGATCGATCCTCATCAGAAGGTCTGTGATGATCCGGTGCCTTCCGATTTCGAATCGGTAGGTTCTTCGCTTCACAGAACTGGTGGGCTCTATGCTGAAATTGCTGCCTCGAAGGATGGAGGGAATGGTCAGTTTGCAATGAAACCCGCGGTCGCTGAGCTGGTTCTTGAAAGTGCCGACGGTCATGTTGGTGAGTTCGCCGATGGCATCGTTGATCGCTTCGTCACCGGCCGGTTCAAGTTCATCGTCACCCATGCCCAGAAGATGAGCTGCTGCTTCCGCTGCAAACTCCGCATCGAGGTAAAGGTAGATCAGGCCGTCGATATCGCCGATGAATCCAACGGTTCCCACCACTTGGGGACCTGCGCCTCCTGAGGAGGTGTCACCCGGTTTGCGTGCGTCGATTTCACTGTGAAAATCGGCATGCTGGTTGAGCATGGTCCGCATGACCTCCTGGACGGCGTGGGTCATGGTGGTGCGAAACACCATGTCACTGATTCCTTCGATCGTGGGCATGCGGGTTGGGAGATGGGAATTGCCTGTGTCTTTACCTTATCGGCCGCTTTTGTCCTGCATTAACCCGCCATTCGCGGGCGCTGCGTGCTCTTGCAGCATTCTGTCCATAGGGAAACAAAAGGCCCCGCGCCTTGACGGGCGCGGGGCCAAAGGAAACGACCGGAGGATGCCTGTCGTGGGATGGCGGACTATTTCTTCATGTCGGCAACGGCGGCCTGTGCCGCCGCAAGGCGGGCAACAGGCACGCGATAGGGCGAACAGGAGACGTAATTCAGGCCCAGCCGGTGACAGAACTTCACCGAATCCGGATCTCCGCCGTGCTCACCGCAGATGCCGAGCTTGATGTCGGGACGGGTCTGGCGGCCCTTCTCGATCGCAATCTGCATGAGTTGTCCCACGCCCGTCTGATCAATGCTCGCAAACGGGTTTTTCTTCATGATCTCGGCCTCCTGGTAGGCCCCGAGGAAGGATCCTGAATCATCGCGGGACATCCCCAGCGTGGTCTGGGTCAGGTCATTCGTTCCGAAGCTGAAAAACTCTGCCGTGGAGGCGACCTCGTCCGCAGTGAGTGCACCGCGCGGGATCTCGATCATCGTGCCGACGGAGTAGCTGATCTTCGACTTGGTTTCCTTCTGTACGGCCGCAGCCACCTCGAGCACGAGAGTTACCTGGAGACCGAGTTCCCGTTTGAAGCCGACAAGGGGAATCATGATT
>JAGOJU010000089.1 GCA_017994935.1 Opitutaceae bacterium | reverse complement strand
TGCAGCCCCCTCCAAGAATCCGAACGCCTGTTCCGCCCAACCCAGCCTTGTAGGCCCGACTTTTCGGATGCTTCAACGATGAATCAATGACTTGCGCATTTTATACCCTCCAGTTGGCGAAGTCGGGTTAGCGCACAGATGAAAGGAGGCTGAGTGGCGGGGACCTGCAACCGGAATCGGCGGGTGGCCTCAAGACCGTCGAGCACCGGCATTTGAAGGTCCATCAGCACGAGGTCATATGAATTGATTGTCAATTGATCCAGTGCGAGCTGACCGTTGGTCGCCCATACGGCGGTGCGGTTCAGCCGCTTCAGGAGCAGGAGGACGACGCGGGCATTCACGGGATTGTCCTCCACGAGCAGGATCCGTTGAGGAATTTGAACGTCGTCCCTTGTGAGCGCAGCGGGAACAACGCGAGTGGACGTAGAGGAAGGCAAAGAAGAGAAGGCGGCCTTGAGGGTGGCTGCGAGGGCGCGCGGTCTGATTGCTCGCTTAAGCGTAAACGTTCGTGTCGGGGAGGTGGCAGGAAATGCATCTGACCCGGATGGCAGCAACAGAATGTGCGCCCCGAAGCTGTCTCGAATTCGTTCCTCCCAGTCAGGCCGGAGCGCGTGAGCCCCGCGACCCTTGCCGGATGTGACAATATTCACAAGGACCTGATTTGGGTCAGGCATGTGGCCACCCGTTGAGCGCAGGAATCCCTCGAAGCCATCCTCGAGCGTTTCCACATGGGCACCCCAGGCGCGCAACTGGGCCTGGATCGCGGATTGCAGGAAATCGTCTTCGCCTGTCACCACGATCCGTTTCCCTGACACGAACTGAAACTCGTTGGTGGATTCCAGTGGTGCAGGAATGGGAATCGCCACGCTGAAGCGGCTGCCGCTTCCCGGTGTGCTATGCACGCCAATGGTTCCGCCCATCACGTCGACCAAATGGTGGCAGATCGCCAGTCCCAAGCCGAGTCCGCCGTAGCGGCGTGTGGCGGCGGAGTCGATCTGGGAAAATTGTTTGTACAGTAGATCAATTTGTTCCCGTGCCATGCCGATTCCGGTGTCTTCAATCAGCAGCTTGAGATGGTACCGGTCTTCGTCCTGGATGCAGTCGACGGTCAACGTGACTCCGCCGGCCTCGGTGAACTTGACCGCATTGTCGACCAATGTTGTGAGAATCTGCCGCAACCGCCGTTCATCGGCCATGATCACCGCAGGTACCCCGGGCGAAAGGAATGCTCCAAGCGCAATACCTCGCGCGGCACAGCGGTCGGCAAACTGGTCGATCACGCTGTCGACGCAGGCCAGCAACTCGCAGGCGTGCGGTGCGAGTTTGATCTGGCCGGACTCGAGCTTGGAGAAATCCAGGATGTCGTCGATAATCCCGAGCAGACCTCCTGCGCTCGTCCGTATGGTCCGCGCACATTCCGCGTCGTCCGGCGATGACAGACGGTCCTCCAGCAGGCTTGACATGCCGATGATCGCGTTCATCGGGGTTCGCAATTCGTGACTCATATTTGCCAGAAATTCGGTCTTGGCCCGATTGGCTCTCTCGGCTGCGTCACGGGCATTGCCCAGGGCGAGTTCCGCTTCCTTGCGAACACTGATGTCACGGGCGATTTCAACGAACCCGCCGAGGCCCTGTCCGGTCGGGTCCGGCAATAGCGAGAGGGTAACGTCGGCCCAGAACCTTGTGCCGTCCTTTCGAATGCGCCAGCCTTCAAAGGCGTAGCGGCCCTCGCACGAGGCGGACTGAAGCGCTTGCTCCGGTACGCCTTTGGATCGGTCCTCGGGAGAAAAAAGCATTCCGTAGACCATCCTGTGGGCCTCCTCCGAAGAGTAGCCAAGGAGACGACCGGCGGCGGGATTCCACGAAATCACGGAGCCTCGCGCGTCGAAAGAAAGGATCATGTGATCGCGGGCGCTTTCGATCATGAGCCGCAACTGTTCGCGGCTTTCGCGCAATTGGGCGTCGGTCGCGCGAAGCGTGCCGACGGTCCGTTCGAGTTCGGTGCGCGCGGAATCGAGATTGCAAATCATCCGATTGAATGCCCGGGCAAGTTCACCGCATTCATCATCGGAACTTTCATGGATTCGAACCGAGAAATCGCCTCGTCCAACCGCCTCGGCACCATCGCGCAGGATGAGCAGCGGGCGTGTGACACGCCGTATGACGACGCTGATGACAATCGCCCCCAGCACCACGCCAAGCAGACTGAGGCCGATCAGCTTGGCCCGCGTGGCAGCCAAGGCCCGCAGGCGTGCCTCGTAGCTGGACAGAAGGAGGTAGTGAAAACCCGTGTCGCTACCCTGGCTCTGGAGTTCCCCGCGGAGAGCCAGAAAGTGCTCGCCATTGACCACGACGGGAAGGCGTCCGTTTTGCACGTCATTGCCTCCCGGAGCACTGATGAGGTCGACAAGGTCGGTGGACTGTTCCACGTTTGCCAGAGTGGCCGTGGTCATCCGGTCCCGGGCGATGACGACAATTTCGGTATGAGCAAGTGATCTCAATTCACGTACCGTCTGCTCGCCAAACTGCACCGCCACGGTCAGCACTCCATTGAGCGCTCGGCGATCGGTGGAGAATACAGGCACTGCAATGAGGTCGTAAATCTCGTCATTCAAGACGATGCACCCCGAGGTAATTTCGCCTTCGAGCGCCCTTTGCGCTGAGGCCCGCACGGCACGATTGAATGTTTCCAACTGGGCAGGGGTTGAACGTGCCGACGCCCCGGCCGGGTCACCGTTCTGATTGGTGAAAGCTAGAAATTCAGTCTCTTCACCGAACTCAACCAGAGCCTCGCGGAGGAATGCCGACATGGTCGGAACATCCCCGAGCCCGGCGACGGCTCGAAATCGGGGTTCGTTGACGGCATTGCGGAATCGGGCGATCAGACTTCGTTGACGGATGGCAACGGACTGTCGGAAAACGCCATCCGCGGTGGTGAGCGTTGCGGTGGCTTCAGCCTCCATCTGTTCGCCGATGTGATGGGTGACTATGAGCAGCGTGAGCGCAGGCAGGATCACGAGCAGCGCGAGGACTGGCACAAGCACCTTTGCCTGGAAACCCATTCGGATCGCGGGATGAGACTTTGACATGGCGAATGGCCGGCGAACTACGGATGGCGGCCCACTCCCAGGACGAAATCAGCATGGATTTCGCCTTCCGCGGGTACCACAACCTCGGCGAATTGCGGTGGGAGCCTGGCGTGCCAGGCCCGCAGTCGGTAGGTGCCAGCAGGTACATTCCTGATGGTATAGCGTCCGTTGCGTTCGCTCAGCGCGAACCATGGGTTTGGCAGCACCAGCACGATGCACGACATCTTGGTGTGGATCGAGCAGTACACGTCCACGCGGCCGGGCAAAGGGAAGACCACCTTTTTTGCCTCCTCACCGCGTTTGTAGAGCCCGAGATCGAAACCGCAGGCGTCGGACATTGAGAAGACGTTGTGAAAAATGTCGTCCTGGTTCGGCCACTCAACTTCGGTTCCGACCACGATGGGCAGGACGGGCGGATCGAACTGGCCATCGCGTTGAGTGACCACCGCCCTGGGCGGAGACGCGGGATCGGCAGGCAGCAGGACCCGTTCGATCGAGACCACGAAATTGCGCATGCCTTCATAGTCGATCCTCTCGAGAAATTTGTAGCGGCGGCTCCCGTAGGAATCGTCACTGCCTCCGCCGTCGGCGGCTCCGTCCGGACCACGGGCATGGATCCGGCCTGTGATGGTTCCAGCCGCGGCAGTGCCCTCAGATGCCAGTGCGGCGATCAGAAGGCAGACGTGCAACGAAGTGCGGGTGGAGGACATAAGGTCGCATACGGACTAAAACTTCACGGCGACTTCGGCCGCGAACTGGTCCTCATCGGGTCGCTTGCCGCCGTTCAGTTTGCGGGCATCCTCCCAGGTATATTCAATCTTCAGCTTTAGATCCGGACTAAATCGGTAGCCAGCGCCGAGGCTGAACCGCGAGATCCTGCGGGTCAGAGTTTCACCGAGGAAGTATTCTCCATAGCTGCCGAGACCTCGCAGGTAGTATCCACGGTCGGTCCATAGGGAACTGTATCGAAACGCGGAGTACAGCTTGTTCCAGATTTCCTGAACAAGCTGAGCCTGATAAAAGTCGAAGGTGCGCCGATTGTCGGCAGTGGAGTCGTCGTCGGAGTAGCGTCCTGTGCCAGCCGAAGCGCTGAGCGATCCAGATGCCCAGGTCCAGCTCGCATCGAACTGGCCGAGTTCCGCCTGGTATGTTCTTGTTGAAGCGGCCTTGCCTATGCTTCGAAAAAAGGCGTTGGCGATCCACATTTCCGAGGTGCTGTCCCGGGCACGGTCGAGCTTGCCCGTGCGAAAGCCGCTCAAACTCAACTGAACGTTGGAAAGCGGCTTCCAGGAAATCCGGGCCGTGACTGATTTGTCCCTGTTGAAATCTCGTAGGCGGCTCACGCCTCCGTTCTGCACCGCAAGTACGTAGCTGAAGCTGGATATGTCACCATACACTTCCATGCCTTCGTCTATGCCCCAAAAATCGCCCACTGAATGGGAAATGAGAGGGTTTCGGATCGGGTTTCTGAGCAGATACTCCTGCCCGAAAGGAATGCCGAGCCGACCCAGGCGAAGATTGACAAGGCGATCGGCCACCGCATCCCCAAGGGGGTTTTCGAGATCGAGGTAAAACTCGCCGAGATGAAATGCCTCGTCATTGGTTTCGCGTTGAGTAAGAATCAGCTCTCCGAACAGGTAGGTGTTCCGCCGAATCTGCGACTCCACAAAGATGCGGGCGTCATCGACGCGAAATTCCGCTTGGGAGAAAATTCCGCGCGACTGGCCATCGGTGTAGGAAAATGATCCCTGAGCGGAGATGATCACTCGCCGATCACTCGAATCGGAGGGTCGCGGGGTATCTTTTGATGCGCGCTGAAAGGCAGCCCATTCCGCATCATGCTCCGATTGGGAGACGGCAAGCTGCTCTATCCGGAGTTTCAACTCATTGATTTGCGCCTGTTGAGTACGGGCCTGATCGCGAAGCAAGCGATTCTGCTCCAAAAGCTCGCGGAGAGTGGATTCTTGGCTTTGCCCCGGGAGCAATGAGCAGCAGCCGAGGAAGAGCACAAGCCGTGTCCATCCGTGCAGGCGCGCCGGGAGCGAGGCCGCGCGGCTGCAAGCGCGGACGAGACATCCTGCCGGATGAGCTTGGACCTTGGGAGTCAATGTTGGAAACGAAGCCGTACCATCGGACTCGTCGCGAAAGGACTTGCACTTGAGTAAATTCCACTAGCGTGTCAGGCTCTAATGCATGTCTTGCAAATAATGCTCATCATAGTTTTACTCCTTCTCGCCTGACCCTTCAGACCTCCCTCAAATGCGGTTTCCTGCTGTTGCGTTGGGCGGGAAATCGGTGAGTGTCGCCTCGTGATCGCGTCGATTGCCTTTCGGAATTTCAAGGCCCTGAGACAGGCATCGGTCGAGCTGTGCCCTTTCAACCTGGTGGTTGGACCCAATGGCTCCGGAAAATCGAGTCTGATTGAGGCCTTTGTTCGTCTGAGGACCCTTGCCCGGCTGCCGCTTGCAGGGGAGAGGAACGAACCGAACCGCAGCGCCAACGCCCCGGAGGTCACCTTCCGGTTCACGCCACCCTACGATCGCTGGGAGGCCGTCATGAGCTGTGCCTCAGACGACAAATGCGATCTGTTGAATGTGTTCCCTTTGTCGACGGGCGAGGGCGTGGGAACCTGGGAGGCGCTTCGCGAGAAACTGCTGAGGATGCGGCGCTTTGAGCTCGATCATGCCGCGATCGCCCGGCCCGCGCCGCGAAAGGAGAACCAGGAACTCAAGGCATCCGGCGCCAATCTTGCGCCGCTGCTCCTACGCTGGCGCGACAACTTCCCTGCGGTGTTTTCGGCGTGGGCCTCCCAGGTGCTGAGGGTTTTTCCGGAGTACGATGATATTCTCATCCACGAGACTGCCGATGGGGAGGTCGCGCTTTCGCTTCGCATTGCCGGCGAGCGCACGCGTGTGCCCGCGCAGGATCTATCCCAGGGAACGCTGTACGCGCTGGTAGTATTCGCTTTGGCTGCCGATCCGGATCCGCCCTCGGTCATTTGCATCGAGGAACTGGATCGAGGGCTGCATCCGCGCATCCTGCGCGAGGTGCAGGACGCGATGTATTCACTCAGCCATCCGTCATGCCAGGGACTCGCCCGCGAACCCGTTCAGGTGCTGGCTACGTCCCACTCTCCCTATTTTCTCGACCTCTTCCGGGATCATGTCGAGGAGATCATTCTCACCGAAAAACACGGGTCCGCCGCACACTTCAAGAAGCTCACGGAAAGAAGGGACCTCGGCGATTTGCTGGAGGGCGCATCCCTGGGCGATCTCTGGTACACGGGCATCCTTGGAGGAGTTCCCACCCCCGATCTCGGCGGAACCGTGACTTTTGGTGAACGCCCATGAGTCGGATCCGCATGTCGAACGCCGATTCTCCTTTCACGTTTCGCCCCCTTGTCCGCTGCAGCGCATGAAGCTGGCGATCCTCAGTGAATCGCCCGCCGACGAGGCAGCCATCGAACGGCTCGTCGGAGCAGTCCTGCGGGAGCCGATGGTGAGAGTTCAGTCCTCCCTGCGTGCCCGGGGTTGGCCCTCGGTGGCCCAGGTTCTGCCGGCGGTGATACGGCATCTTCATTTTGAAACAAACGCCGACGGATTGGTTGTCGTCGTCGACAGCGATGACTCGGTGGTGCACACGGCGGAGCATGATCGCCCGAATTACTTTCACCCGCTCTGCCGGATGTGCCGCCTCCGGGCGGTGTTTCGTCAGACCACGAAAAAGCTCCCGCCGGCGCGAGGGCGGGCCCGTGTGCTGCGGGCTGTAGGTGTCGCCGTGCCCGCAGTCGAGGCATGGTACCTGTCCGGACGGCCAGCCGATGCGGATGTCAGCGAGGCGTCATGGATCGACGGCCAATCCCGCGGCCGCCTCCCATATACCCGAGCGCAGCTCAAATTCCGGGTTTATGGGACCGACCGGCCGAGTCTGGTACATGAGACGAACTGTGCGCTGCGCGAGATTGCGCGCTTTCTTCCGGATACCCGGCGATTGGAGAATGATTTCCCGGGCTTTGCATCGCTCGCCACGGATCTCCGCGGCTGGGAGCAGCCCTTCGCTGAGGATGGAAGCGCGGGCTAGGATCGCCGGCCCGCGCTGGGGAAATCAGCGCAGGGAATAGACTTCGAGCAGCACAACGCCTGCGGTGCCGTCAGCAGAGCTTACGTGGACGGTGTAGCCGCCGGGCGGAAGGGTCACGAGCGCCATGGCGTCCTTGCTGCCGGCTCCATCGATGCGGAAAGCGCCCACCGAATCACCGGCGTCCAGCAGGACTGGACCGCCACCCCAATTGTCATTGCCGTCAATGCGGGTGGAGCCGCTGTAAATCTCGATGCGCGGATCGACGAGCAGGCCGGTGACTCCATAGGGTGCGAGTCCGGGGCCAATCGCGCGAATAAGCACGGTGCGACTCACGCTGCCGGTCAGGGTGAATCCGCCGATCAGGATTTCACCTGCCGCGAGCTGCGTCCGGGCCGAGAGATTGATGATCTCGGTGCCGGTCACGGCGCCCGCCTCGTACACCTCGGCCATCGCCGCCCCCGTGGTTGTTCCGGGGCCCTTGACTTGTGCGGTGTAGCCACCGGGGGAGAGCGAGGTGGTCAGGACTGAATCGAGGCTGCCCGCGGCGAGCGCGAAACCTCCAACGGCGCTGCCATCACTTCCGGTCCAGTTGTCGTTTGAAGCCAAAAAGGTCTGGCCGCTGAACAATTCGAGTCGCGGGTTTGCGAGCACGTTGGGCACCTGAAAATTTGAAAGCGTCGGCCCAATTCCCCGAATCACGAGATTGGAATTCGATCCGCCCGCCACAGTGAAGCCTGCAATCAGGGTCTGTTCCCCAAGACCGGCGATCGATCGAATGGACAGGTTTGTGAGGCGACTCGATTGCGATGCCGGGACTACGGTCAGCACGGCGGCGCTGCTTTCGACGGAGCCGGAGGAGTTGGTTGCCACGAGGGAGTAGTTGCCCGCCTGTGCGGGGGTGACATCCTTGAGGAGCAGCGTTGGCTGGGTTGCGCCAGAGATTGGCTGGCCATTCCTGCGCCATTGGTAGGTGACGGACTGGCCCGAGGCGGAAGCGGTGAAGGCAACCGTTCCTCCCGTTGCGATCGTCTGGCTCGTGGGTGATTTGACTATTGCTGGCGATGAGCCTCCCGCTTCGAGCGTGAGTTTGAAAGCACTGAGCGCGAAATTGCCGTTTGAGTCGGTCGCCTGGACCGAGATGGACGCGGTTCCAACTTGGCTCCCGGGCGTCACTGTCAGGGTTGAAGCGTTGAGGCTGGAGGTTGCGACAGCAGAGTTGTTGGTCGTCGTGGTGAAGGTCAGCACGCTGAGTGCGGAGTCCCCGGGATAGATCGAGACGGGGGTGACGCTATTGACCAGAATGTAGGTATTGGCGTTCGGGTTGCCTCCGGTGTAGTTGCGAAGCGGAAGCTCAGTTAATCCTCCTCCCGAGTACCGGGGAAATGCGGCGATGGCATCAATGACGGGCAGGCTGCCGTCGAGCGCGCGGCCGAAAACCGAGTAACCTCCATTGTTGGAAGGTCCCAGTGTCGTGGTGTTGTCGACCACATTGAAGAACCATTCGCTGGTTGCGCTGATCGGCGCCGAGGTTCTTGCGGCAGCCAGCGTTCCTCTTGAATTCGCGGCGTTCACCTCGAGGGCAATGGGTGCGTTTCTGGCAATCAACGGGGGCGGATAGGCAGTGGCGAGGTAGCCGCCGCCCTGGATGATAGCTCTGACTTCTTGAAAGAGAGCGGTCCGATGAATGATCGAGTTCGTATAGGCACCGGCATTCACGTAGCTGAGGAAATTGGTCACGTGATTGGGCGCCGACTGCGGGAGCATCTCAACATTGATGATACCACTCGAGGTGCTGAACTGAACAACCTGGTTCGTGACGCTCGGCAGGCCGAAATGCTGCTTGAGATCGATCGTAAAGGCAGGCGCGTTCGCGCCGACCGTGCGGTCGGGCATCCGTTGCACGACAAAGGGGCGAGACTGTGCCTGCATAATGCAGGCGGACGAGGCGAGGACGATGGCTGTGGCGATAGTGCGTATGGGGGGCATAAAGCTTTGTTTCGCCTTTGGTCGGGGGTAGCACGTCCCGCGTTTCAGGAGATGGGCGGGTGCTCCAGCCTCCCTCTCGTAAACCCGGCTGACTGAGTTGCCAAGTGAGGGTGCATCACTTTTTACGGCGGACAGCGGTCCACATGGCAGCGAGCGTCATACCGAGCAAGGCTACGGTTGCGCCCGTATCGGGCACGCTGTGGGAAGTGAACCTTACCAGGCCGTAGTCACCGCTGGAATTATTGGTGATTCCCGGTGCGGAGGTGAACCTGAGCTCACTCACGGGCAGGCCTGCAAACGGGCTCGTGATCGACCAGACGCCGCCCCCGCCCGGCGCAGCCGGTGAGAGGTTCGTGACGGTGGCGCCGGCGCCGTTCCAGGTGGCCGTGGTCGCACCGGTGACGGCCAGAATGAATTGAAACGAGGATCCGTCTGCAAGAACACCGGCCGCCTCGAAGTCGTCGCCGAATTCATCGTCGAAGAGGAGTCCCAGGGTCAGGTCGCTGAAAATCTGCGGTGTCGCAAAATTGAGGATGAGCGTCTGGCCGTCATCGATTTCGACGTTGCCGCCGGGCAGGGTGACGCCGATGAATCCAATGCCCTCGCGCACATCGTAGCCCACATCGCCCCCCAAGGCACTGAAGGTCACTCCGGCGGGCGGCGAAAGCTGATGCGTGGCCGCATCGAAGTAGAGCGGGCCGGCAGATACCGCCGTTGCAGCCGTCAGCCCGGCAAGAATCGCAAGGGAGGTGAGAAGTTTCATGGTCATGTCTGGCTCGATTGGTAGGTCCGCGATGTCGGAATCACTGCACCCGTTGTCCCGATTGAAGGGAAACCGTGCAACCGGGCACCGCAATGCAAAAGCTGTCAAGGCGTGTAACTACTTACCGGCTGCATGGGGCTTTGGGCGTCGATTGTGGGCTTTCCCAAATCGTTTGGATTGAAACTTGTTCCGGTTCGATTCGGATTGGGGATGTACCCCATGGATCCCACAACGAGTCAGCCGCGAACCCTTTTGCCACGACACTGGGAGTGGCTCGTGCGCCTTGTCATTCCGGTGCTTTACAGGGTGAGATCGAGCGGTTCCGAGCAATTGCCCCGGACAGGCGGTGTGCTGCTGCTCGCGAATCATTTGTCCTACGTCGATCCGGCTTTCATCCAGGCGACATCTCCGCGTCCGATTCGTTTTGTAGGTTCGGAACTGGTGCGGTCGACGAATTTCTGGTTCGATTGGATTTTCCGCCTTACGGGGACGATTCCGCTGTCGCCGAATAACGCTCTTGTGGCGACGCGCCAGATCGTCCGGGCCCTTGAAGCGGGAGAAGTGGTCTGCCTTTTTCCCGAGGGGGCGATTTCCAGGACGGGGCAGCTCATGCGGATCCAGCGCGGTCTCGAAACAATCGCCAGGAAGGCAAAGGTTCCGGTCATCTCGGTTGCGCATGACGGCATCTGGGGGTCGGTGTTCTCCTACTCAGGAAACAAGCTGCTGTTCAAATCGCCGCGACTGCTGCGCACTCCCGTTTTTGTCGCGTGGGGAAGTCCCCGCGATCCCCTGTCCATCGATGCGGCGACGGTTCGGCGCGACCTGCTCGATCTCGGCGAACGGGCGTTCCAGCAGCGTCCGGTGCTTCGCCGCCATCTGGGACGGGAGTGCGTGCGCGCGCTCGCCAAACAACCCTGGCGGGTCGCGGTTGTCGATCGTACGGCGGAACGCCGCGTCCTGAAGGCGGGACAGGTCCTTGGGGCCGCAGCGGCGTTGTCCCGTCGCCTGCGCCGCATGGTGCCGGAGGCACGCGTGGGCATAGTCCTTCCCCCGGGGGCCGGCGCTGCGATAGCGAATCTGGCGGTGGCGTGTGCCGGCAAGATTCCGGTGAACCTGAATTTTACGGCAGGCAGATCCGCCCTGGAGGCGGCGCTGCGCATTGGAGGGATCTCGACGGTGATTTCCGCGGCAGCGATGCGTACGAAGGTTCCCAACTTTCCCTGGCCGGATCGGACGCTGGATCTGAAGGAGGAGATATTCGCCGCCGGCGGAAAACGTGCGGTGATGGTCTGGCTGGCCGCCGCATGGCTCCTGCCCAACCAGCTTGTGCCGTCGCTCCTGCGTCTTCCAAGGCGAGGCGACCGGGACGAGGCCGCGCTTCTTTTCACCAGTGGAAGTGCGGGTGAACCCAAGGGTGTCGTGCTCACGCATCGCAATATTCTCGCTAACTGCTGGCAGATTTCGTCGCTGTCCATCCTTCCCGACAGCGCGGTGATTCTGGGCTGCGTGCCGGTGTTTCACAGCATGGGTTTCACCGTCACCCTCTGGTACCCGCTGATCCGCGGCTGTGGGTTGGTCACGGTGCCGAGTCCCCTGGAGACGCGGAAGATCGTCGATGCGATCCGCGAGGAAAATGCCACGGCGCTCGTCGGCGCGCCGACGTTTCTGCGTCCGTTTGTGAAGCGGGCCGAATTCGGGGAGCTGCGTTCGCTGGATCTGGTGATCTCGGGCGCTGAGAAGCTGCCGCAGGACCTGTCGGTTTCATTCCTTGAGAAGCACCACATCGACATCATGCAGGGCTACGGGCTTACGGAAACGACTCCGGTCACGAATGTGAACCAGCACAATCCGCCGATGCTCGTGGAGACCTCGGATGTGCAGGAGGGAAAACGCGCGGGCTCGGTAGGTCGCATGCTGCCCGGCCTCACGGCCAGGATTGTGGATCCCGACACCCTGTCGGAACGTGCACCGACCGCTGGAGGACTGCTGCTTCTGCGCGGGGCAAATGTGTTCGAGGGGTATCTGGACGATGCGAAGAAGACCGCCGCGGCGTTTCATGACGGCTGGCTGGTGACGGGGGATCTGGCGCGATTCGACGAGGATGGCTTCCTTTTTATCGAGGGAAGGCTTTCCCGGTTCTCAAAGATCGGCGGCGAGATGGTGCCCCATGGCACGATCGAGCAGCGCCTGGTGGAACTTTTCGATCTGGATCAGTCCGAGGG
>JAGOJU010000088.1 GCA_017994935.1 Opitutaceae bacterium | reverse complement strand
TCGTGGAGAATTCACCGGTGATGATCGCACTGCTGGCCACCTGCAAACCCATGCCCGACTGGGTCAGCACGAGCATCGCCGCGAGGGGCGTGTGTCCACACTGGACGGGAAGTGCGCTCGCATCAGCGCGCCGAAGTGAAGCGGGAAGCGGCTTCCGCGAGAGATAGCGGGTCGTCGGCTGCGTGATTGCCGGATCCGGGGCGCAGGGAAGAAAGTCGGAGGTTGCTGCAGTCGGTCGCCCATTGGTGCTGCTGACCGGTACCTTGACGATCGAGATTGCCTGCGTCGGGCACGCCTGCACACAGGCGGGAGCCTCTCCCACCGCTAGGCGACCGTGACACATGTCGCACTTGCGGACGATTCCGAGGCGCTCTGAATACTTCGGGACGTCATAAGGGCATTTCAGCACGCAGTATTGGCAGCCAATGCATTGATCATCGAGGTGCCGCACGATACCTGTGACGGGGTCCTTTTCGTAGGCCAGCACCGGACAGCCGTTCAGGCAGGCCGGGTCGGCGCAGTGGTGACAGGCTGTCGTGACCGTTTGTTGGAAGGGATGCGCCGCGTCGCCGCCGACAAGCAGCCCGACCTCACGCCAGGTTTCATCTTCATCAAGGCCGTTGAGGGAGTGGCAGCCGGCGACGCATGCCTTGCAACCTGTGCAGGAATCCAGATCCACCTCGAAGGCGTACTGCTCGCCGGCATCAGGTCGTGTGAGAGGAATGAGGTCAGAGTAACGAGCGGGCGCCTTCCCGGGTGTGTGCGAATCGTGTGATCTCGAGAAACGCGATACCGGCGTATCGAGAGCATGCTGTTCCGCGAGCAGTTCGGCGAGAAAGCCGGTAAGACTCCGGGCTTCAGGGGAAGCGATTTTGCGGGGACTCGTATCCAGTGAACAAGGACTGCGATTGTCAGAGCCTGGAGAAGTATGCTGAATGCGGGAGGTGGTCGCGGATGACATGCGGTTGCCAGCTCCCCTAGCCGCCGCGATGCCAGCTCATCGGATGGCCCGGGAATTGCTGTTCATTCATTTAATCGGGATGATGAACGTGATTGATGCATGAAGGAGACGATCGACAGTCGACAGTTGCTTGCCTTCGCGACCCTGGCGCGAAAGCAGAGCTTCACGCTCGCAGCGAAGGAGTTGTTTCTCACGCAGTCCGCGGTGAGCCATGCCATCAAGGCGCTCGAAGAGGAACTGGAGACGCGCCTCTTCAATCGCATTGGCAAACGGGTTCACCTGACACAGGCGGGTGAGCAGCTGTTGCGTCACGCAGAGCGCATTCTTCGCGAGATGCAGGATGCGCGGACAGGGCTTGAGGAGCTGCGCAATTGGGGCCATGGCCGCCTGCGCATCGGGGCAAGTCTGACTGCCTGCCAGTATCTGCTACCTTCGGTCCTTCGCGAATTCAGGCTGAATTCTCCCCGATGCAAGCTGAGGATCGAGACGGGGGATGCCCAGAAGATGGAGGAAATGCTGCGATGCAATCAGATCGATCTCGCGATCATGATTGAGCCGCGCGATGACGACATCACCTTTCGCCGGCTCTTCGAGGATGAACTGCGGTTCCTGGTCTCTCCGCTGCATCCCTGGGCACAGCAGGGCGCTGTCGCGCGGTCTGGCATCGCTGACGAGACGATCATCCTGTACAGCAAGAACAGCCAGACGTTCCGCATGGTTTCAGAGTACTTCCTGCACGATCACATTCCCCTCAATCAGGTGATGGAGCTTGGCAGCATGGAATCCATCAAGGAACTCGTGAAAATCGGGCTCGGCGTGGGTGTGGTCGCGCCTTGGATCGTGCAACGTGAACTTTCCGAGGCGTCCCTGGTCTCGTTCCCCTTGGGCGACCGCCCGTTGCGGCGCGTCTGGGGCGTCGCCCATTTGCGAGGCCGGAGCCTGACTCTTGCCGAGGAGACGTTTGCCGGTCTATGCGAACGCGCTGCTGAGAAACTGGGATTGCAGGCAGGTGTCGTTGAGGAGGCGTGAATCCCAGCTCGGTTTCCAGATGCAAACAGCGGCGAATCTGCTCTCAGATGGATCTCCAGGAGATCCTGACCCTCGGGCTCATCATTGTGCCTCGCTACGCAAGGGCCACGTCCTTGGGTGGAAAGTGGCGCAGCCGTAGGGAGTCGAACCCCAAACCTTCTGATCCGTAGTCAGATGCTCTATCCAATTGAGCTACGGCTGCGTGGTGGAGCGCAAGAAGAAGCAAAGTCGCCCGACAGAGTGCAAGCGCTTTTTTTGTCAGCCGGAAACCGGCGGATCAAGGGTATCCCCGGCCGCGATCCCGCGTCCGATCAGAAGGTCTTGGTGTAAACCGCTCCGGCGTCGTCGATGAAAAGCAGCCGATCAGCGTGCACCTCGGTGAGCTTCAGGCCATAGGTGCGCTCGACGATGTCGTTCAGACGAAAGACGCGGTCGTTCAGGAGTACCTTGGGGTCGGAAGCGGAGGCCCGGATTCCGGAAACCTTGAAAGTGTCGACGACGGCGAGGGCCTGCGGATTGGGGGGGATGCTTCGCTTCAGATCCGCCGAGGTGATCTGAATCACGTCAACCGGTGCAGGGGAGGCTCCCGGAAGGGAGGCGACAGCCGCCGGCTGCGGCGGCTGGGACTCTGCGGGAGCATGCGGACCGGTGGCCGCCGGGAGCGCAGGGCTCGTCGATGTGCCGGTGGCGGGTATGGCCGCTGAGGTGGGCGAGGGATTTGAAATCGCGGGTGCTGGTGTCGCTGATGAGGCGATCCCTGGTGTCGCAGCTGCCTGCGGGAGGGTCTGGGGAAGGGTTACCGTGGAAGCGGCGGCTTCCGGAGCCGGGGCTGGGTTTGTAACCGCAGGTCCGTTTGTCGCGGGGACGGTCCGGCTGCTCGTGGCGGCGATCTGGGTCGAGCTTTCCTTGAAGATGTACCAGGCACCAGCTCCCAGGGCGACAATCAGCAAAAGGCAGAGCGAGCCGATGATGACCAGGGTTTGCGCGGGCATGGGCTCCTTGCGCTTCGCCACCCGGGGGGGCGGAGGTACACCCGTGGAGGCAATGGACGCTGTCAGCGGTTCATGCGCGCGCTGTTTTTGGGCTTTCTTGAGGGCTTCGTTGATCAGGCTCATGCGCGTGGATGGTTTGCTGGCGGAGTTCGGGGGAATGCGATTGACGTCGGATGGACCATGCCGGGTGCCTATATTGTGAGAGTTGCAACGTCCTTAACGGCACGACGGACGTCCTTCCAAGTGACTTCATCAGACTCCCGCAGGAAAGCGGCCAGAAGGGCCTTGTCGCAGAGATTATTTACAATTCTGGGGATGCCGCGAGAGGCCCTTTGAACGGCCCGCAGCGCCCAGTTGGTGAAGTGCGGGCGCCCCTGTCCGCCGGCAAGTGTAAGCCGGTGGTGAACGTAGTGCGTGAGATCACCAATGCCCAAGGGGTTGAGCTCATAGTGGATCAGGATCCGTTGCCGGAGCTGGCGCAGTTCATCGCGGGCGAGGATGGTTTTGAGTTCAGGCTGCCCCATCAGGACAATCTGCAGCAGCTTCTGTTTGTCGGTCTCCAGGTTCGAGAGCAGCCGAACCTGTTCCAGCACCTCGAAGGAGAGATTCTGTGCTTCATCGATGATGAGCACGATGTCGCGTCCGGCCTCGATCCGACTCATGAGCACCCGGTTGATCTGGGCGACAAGGTCGTGCTGATTGCGGGCGAGTTTGGTTTCGCCAAGTTCAGTCAGGATCGCCTTGAGCATCTGGGTCTCGTTGACCCGCGGATTGAGGATGAGGGCGGAGTCCCAGTGATTGGGGTCGAGTTCATTCAGGAATCGCCGGCAGAGGGTTGTTTTTCCGCACCCGACCTCGCCGACGAGCACAATGAATCCCTTCTTCTGTTCCACGCCGAACTTCAGGTGTTGCAGCGCGTCGAGATGGGTGGGACTCAGATAGAGGAATTTGGGGTCGGGGGTGATGTTGAACGGCATCTCCGTGAACCCATAAAAGCTCTGGTACATGTGATGTGTGGTTGGGATATTCTCATCGGCAATTCAGTTACAAATCTTCCGTGAAAAAAACGTTGAGGAGAGAATTTACAGTTTTGTGCAAATCCCTTCTATTCAGCTCGTGGCCGTCAATGTGCGAAAACTGATCATCGGGGTGTATCTCTGCCTTTTTGTCGTGGTGGGGGTGATGTCTGCGGGGTTCTTCTGGCAGACCCGGCGCGAACTTGAACAGTTGCGCGGTCAGGAGGTGCGTACCCGAAACCGACTGGCCGAGCTTCAGGTCCGCCTGTCCGAACAGGAGAAAATCCTTCAGCGCCTGCGTGAGGATCCGTCCTATGTGGAGCGCGTCATCCGTCGCCGGCTTCTCTACGCAAAGCCGGACGAATTTGTTTTTCGTTTCGAGGATTGACCTGATCCGCGTCACCTGCGGGCGCGCGACAACGGGTGCGTTGCTGCAGGCCGATTATTTTCATGCATCCCCTTATTGATTCCTTTCAACGGGCCGGTCAGGGCCACGTTTTCGCGTTCTACGACCGCCTGTCCCGGCCGGAGCAGATCCAACTCCTGGCGGAGGCTGGAGAGATTGATCTCGCGGAAGTCGAGCGCCTCAACCGAACCCTTGTTTTCGGCGGAGGCTCGGCCGCGCTTGATCTCTCGGGGATCTCGCCGGCACCCTACGAAAAGCTGCCGGAAAAGGGTGGGGATGGCGAGGCATGGGCGAGGGCCAGGGCCGAGGGGGAGAAGGCGCTGCGGGCCGGGCGGGTTGCGGCCTTCACCGTGGCGGGCGGCCAGGGGACACGTTTGGGATATGATGGGCCCAAGGGCACGTTTCCCGTGACACCTGTGCGCGGCAGGACGCTGTTTCAGGTTTTTGCGGAAAAGCTGCGGGCGGCCGAGATTCGGTATGCGCGGTCGCTCTACTGGTTCATCATGACCAGTCACCAGAATCACGAGGCCACCGAGGGGTTCTTCAGACAGGCAGGGTACTTTGGACTGAGTCCCGACCGAGTGCACTTTTTCCGTCAGGGCCGCATGCCTGCCGTGTCGTTCGAGGGAAAGATCATGCTGGAGTCGCGCAGCTCCCTGGCGCTGTCACCGGATGGCCATGGAGGCTCCTTGCGCGCGCTGCACCGGAGCGGCGCCCTCGATCTGATGGAGAAGGAGGGAATCGACATCCTGAGCTATTTCCAGGTGGACAATCCCCTGGTGCGCTGCATCGACCCCGCGTTCATCGGCTGGCACCTGCTGTCCGGATCCGACATGACGAGCAAGATGATCCCGAAGGCCTATCCGGAGGAAAAGGTGGGACACTTCTGCGTGCTGCGCGGGAAAACGGTCGTGGTCGAGTACTCCGATCTGCCCGCGGCCCTCCAGAACGAGCGCGATCCGATCACGAGAGAACTGCGGTATTCGGCGGGATCCATCGCGATCCATGTTCTCAACCGTGATTTTGTGCGGCGCATGGCGCGTGGAATGGACGGGGCGGCAATGCCCTTCCATCGAGCAGACAAGAAGATCCCGACGGTGGACGCGGCAGGCAATCCCGTGAAGCCGGACAGGGCGAACGGCATCAAGTTCGAGATGTTTGTATTCGATGCGCTTCCGTTTGCGAACAGGCCGCTTGTCATCGAAACGCGGCGGGCGGATGACTTCTCCCCGGTGAAAAATGCGGAAGGGGTGGACTCGCCGCGGACATCGCGCGAAGACCAGATCCGGCAGGCCGTGCGCTGGCTGCGCGCCAACGGTGCGAGCGTGGAGACGGACGCAACGGGACTGCCGGCGATTGCGATGGAGGTGTCGCCGTTGTTTGGATACGACGCGGATTCCTTCAGGGATTCCTGGGCGCGCCTTGCCACGAAACCGGTGATTCGGGACGGCCTGTATCTCGAATGAACGGCCACGCACCGGCCGCAGGCTCCCAGGGAGGCACAAGGCGCATTGCCTTCCGGACAGCGCATCGTTTTCATCCTCCAGCCCTTCAACCATGAGTAATGCTGAAACGCTTTCAAATGCCGTCAAGGCGGGTCACCTATTGCCCGCCGCGGCCGACAATATCCGTGTGTGGCAGGCGGTTGACCTGCCTGACTGGGCGCGCCGGAGCATCGATGAGCTGATCGCCAGGCAGGCATGGGCAGAACTGAACGATCGCTTCTACCGGTATCTCGAATTCGGAACGGGCGGCATGCGTGGCCGCACCATGGGCGTCGTCAGCACGACCGACGAACGCGGTCCCCAGGGTGAAGGTGCGTCCCCTGCCCATGCCGCGGTGGGGAGCAATGTGCTCAATGATTTCACGCTGCTTCGCGCCACGATCGGCCTTTACCGGTACGTCGCCAGGCACCTTGCCAGCACCGGGCGCTTCGATCGGCCCAAACTCGTGATCGCGCACGACGTGCGCCATTTCTCCCGCCACTTCTGCGAACTCGCGGCCAGCGCCTGGACACGCCTCGGCGGCAGCGCCTTCATCTTCGACGGGCCGCGTTCAACCCCCCAGTTGAGCTTCAGCGTCCGGTTTCTCAAGGCGCACGCCGGCATTGTCATCACGGCGAGCCACAATCCGCCGCACGACAACGGATTCAAGGCCTACTTCGAGGACGGTGCCCAGGTGGTGCCGCCGCACGACAAGGGAATTGTGGACGAGGTGAATTCCGTGCCGCTTTCGGCGGTGGGTGAATTCCTCGACATTCAGAGACAGGGTGTGGTGGTGCTCGATTCGAGTGCCGACCGGGCGTACCTCGCGGTCGCCGCGCGTGCCGCGCTTGACCCGCAGGTCTTCAAACGAAGGGCACTCAAGGTGGTCTTCACGAATATCCACGGAGTCGGTGGCGTTTCGTCGCTTCCCCTCCTGCGCAATGCCGGCATCGAGGTGACGGAAGTGCCGCAGCAGGCGGGCTTCGACCCGCGGTTTCCGACAGTGAAGTCGCCCAATCCTGAAAATGCGGAGGCGCTCTCGCTTGCCGTTGCGCTTGCGAATGATCGCAAGATCGACGTCGTGCTCGCGACGGATCCCGATTGCGATCGTATGGGGGTTGCGGTGAGAAACCGCCGTGGGGAGCTCGAGTTGCTCACCGGAAACCAGATCGGCGCGCTCCTCGCCGACTTTCGGATTTCCAAGCTGAAGCAGCTGGGTTGGCTGCCGGCGGAGGGCAGTCTGCGGGCGGTGCTGATCAAGACCTTCGTGACCACGCCGCTGCAGGATGCCATTGCCCGCAATCATGGGATCAAGGTCATCAACACCCTGACAGGCTTCAAATGGATCGCCGCAAAGATGCGCTCCTATGAGGAGAGGCTCAAGGCCGACATCCTTGCACGCGAAGGCATCGCGATGGACTACGATGCGACGCCCTTTGACCGGCGTGCGAAGCTGCTTCTCGAGCATTCGGCCTTGCTGATATTCGGGACCGAGGAAAGCTACGGGTATCTCCCGAACGACCTTGTTCGCGACAAGGATGGCAATGCGGCGTGCCTGATGTTCTGCGAACTGGCTGCCTCCGCTGCGGAGCGCGGTCTTACAATTCCCGAGTGCCTCGACGAGTTGTATCTGAAAAACGGATTCTTTCTGGAGGGGGTGGTCAACCTGTACTACGAGGGCGCAACCGGTGCCGCGAAGATCAAGCGCATCCTCGAGACCTACAGGAACTCCCCGCCAAAGGCATTCGGTGACGTCGCTGTTTCCAAATTCGAGGACTTTGGCCGCCAGACAATCGTCGACGCGGACGGTGAGGAGATTCCGAAACAGGATCTGTATTTCGTCACGCTTGCCAATGGCTACACCTTCGCAGCCCGCGGCTCGGGCACGGAGCCGAAGATGAAGTTCTACGTGTTTGGAAAGGCTGACGTCAAAACCGCGGGCGATCTGCCCGCCGTGAAGGCCTCTGTCAGGGTCGAACTGGATCGTATCCGTGCATTGATCGAGCGCGACGCGAAGGTGCGCGCCGAGAGCTGAGATGAACGCGCCAGGCGGGAGTCCTCTCGAGTGTCCCTGAGACTGGACTATCGTTCCTATTCCCTTCCCCTGCTGCGACCCCTGCGCACGGCTCATGGCTTGTGCACTGTGCGGGAAGGAGGAGTTGTCCGTCTGGTGGATGAATCCGGTGCCGTGGGCTTGGGCGAGGTGTGTCCGCTACCGGGCTTCAATCGGGAGAGATGGAGCGACTCCGAGTCCGTGCTGGGGAGGCTTGGTGAGCATGTCACATGGGAGACCCTGGCGGATCTGCCGAGCGATCTGGAATGCCTTTGCGGTGCGTTGGCAGCGGCCCGGCGCATGTTGGAGGGTGGGCGAGGAGATGGTGATCGAGGTGCACCCGATCAGCCTGCGACGCCACCACCGGCCTGGCCCGTGGCATCGCTTTTGCCGGCCGGGAAGGCGGCGCTGGGTGAAGTCGACTCGCGCCTTGAACTGGGGTTTCGCATCTTCAAGTGGAAGGTCGGGGTGGCGCCGGTGGGCGACGAGATTGCATTGCTCGATGATCTCCTGGGTCGCATGCCAGAGGGCGCCCGCCTGAGGCTGGATGCCAATGGTGCATGGGGCCGTCGCCAGGCGGAGCGCTGGCTCGAGCGTTGCGCGGAGCGGCCGATCGAGCATGTGGAGCAGCCGGTGGATGCAGAGCGCAAGGGTGCGGAGGATCTCCTTCTCGGCCTGGCCGACGATTATCCGACGCCACTTGCGCTCGACGAGTCGCTGGTCCTTGGAGCCGACATCACCACGTGGCTCGAAAAGGGATGGCAAGGCGTCTTTGTCGTGAAACCGTCCCTGTTGGCGGATCCTGAGGCGATTCTCGGCCGACTGGAGCGTGCAGGTGCGAAGGTGGTCTTTTCCTCGGCCCTGGAGACGGCGATCGGAGCGCGCAATGCGCTCGACATTGCATTCTCGTGGGGGGGCGAGCGGCGCGCGCTCGGATTCGGAGTCTGGCCCCTCTTTGGGGGATTGCATGTGAACGGGCCGCACGCTGCGCCTTTCATGCAGCTGGCGGATGTGCGGCGCCTGGATCCCCAAAAGACATGGACCGTGCTGAACTAGCCGATTGCCTGGGGGTCCGCCATGCCGGCCATTCGTCCCGTCAGAGTGTGGTGTGCGAATCCGATCCCCTGCAGTTTCAGGCAGCCTTTGCTGCTGCGGTGGCGGCGGGAGGCAGGGTGTTCCTTGCAGATCCGAAATGGACGCCAGCCGAAGCAGCGGAGTTCGACCGGTTGCGCGCTGAAAGTTCAGAGGCAAAACGGGACTCGCATGGCAGTGCCGATTTGGGATGGCTTCACATTCCCACCGGAGGCAGCGGAGGAAAGCTAAAGCTGGCGCGCCACGATGAACGGACCGTCGATGCCGCGGTGCGCGGATTTGCCCGGTATTTCTCGGTGGAGTCGGTTCACGCTTTTGGGGTTCTGCCCCTTCACCACGTGAGCGGCCTGATGGCCTGGCTGCGATGTGCGTTGACGCGGGGAGTTTACACGGCGGGTGACTGGACGTCGCTGCAAGAGGGGAAACTGCCGCAGGCCCTTGATCGGGGAGGCTTTCTGTCGCTCGTGCCGACGCAGCTGCAAAAGCTGCTGGTGAACGAGTCTGCGCTTCCCTGGCTGAAAACCTTTCGCGCCATCTTCATCGGTGGGGGACCCTCGTGGCTCGACCTCTTGAATCGTGCGCAGAGCGCCGGTGTGCCATTGGCCCTGAGCTACGGCATGACGGAAACGGCGGCGATGGTGGCGGCGCAGCGGCCGGGTGAATTCCTCGCCGGCGACCGGAGTTGCGGGAGGCAACTGCCGCACATCATGCTCGAAACGGATGCGAACGGCGGGGTGCGGGTATCCGGTGAATCGGTTTTCCGCGGATATGCGGGCGGGCCGATGAGCATCGCGACCCATTTCGATAGCCACGATACCGGGAGAATCGACCATCAAGGGCGCCTGTGGATCGAGGGAAGACGCGACCAGATCATCATCACGGGCGGCGAGAAGGTGGATCCTTCCGAGGTGGAGGCGGTGCTTCGTGGGACGGGCGAGTTTTCGGACGTGATCGTGGTGGGAGTGGACGATCCTGTCTGGGGGCGGAAGGTGATCGCCTGTTACGAGGACGTGGGCCGCTCTCCGGACATGATCAAGGTGCAGGCAGACATTGAACGCCTGCTCACGGCTTATCGACGCCCCAAGGCCTTTGTGCCGATCAAGCCCTGGCCGCGAAGCGGCCCTGGCAAGGTGAACCGGTTGGCATTGAGGCAGGCTCTTGAGAGGATTCGCCCATCCTCCGCCAGCGGGGGAGCTATGGGTCTACTTTGAGCCGGCCCGGACGCTCATCACGGTGTCGCTGGCCGCTTTTGCATTTGCGGCGATATCATCCCAGCGCTCCGCGGAAATGAGGTCGCGCGAGGCGAGCCAGGATCCGCCGAGCGCAGCGACATGCCGGTTTTCGAGGTAGGCCCGCATGTTGTTCGCGTTCAGTCCGCCCAGCGGGATGTAGCGAAGCTTCAGGTGAGCGTAGGGCGCGGCGATGGAGTCGAGGTGGCGGAGCCCACCCGATGTTTCTGCAGGGAAAAATTTCAGCAGGCGGCAACCGTGTTCGAGCGCATTCTCGATGTCGGAAGCGGTTGCGATCCCCGGTGCGAAAGGGAGCCCTGCGGCCACGGCTGCGGCGATCACCCGCGGATTGCAGCCCGGGGCAACGGCGAAGGCTCCGCCGGCGCGCACGACCTCGTCGACCTGCTTCGGTTCGATGACGGTTCCGACACCAGCGAGCATTTCAGGCACCTCCTGGCGGATGGCGCGGATGCAGTCCAGTGCGGCGGACGTGCGCAGCGTAAGCTCCATCGATACGATGCCGCCGCGAAGCAATGCGCGCGCCACGGGCACCGCGTGCCTGACTTCGTCGATGACGAGCACGGCGACGACGCCGCGTGCTTGGATGGTATTCTGGAGTTCGGTAGGAAACGCGGGTTTCATGGCCCTATCGCTGCCTGAATCGAAGCACGGTGTCGACCTCGCAGCGCATGGAAAAACAACAGGAGCCAGTCATCCGGCCCGTCCTCAGCGCTGAAACCGGTTGACGGGTGCCGGGGAGGCCGGGCATTCCGGTTTGTTTACCATGCAAGCCAAGCTCTCCGCGTTGTTTCAAGCCACCTTTGGCCGCGAGGCGGAGGTCATCACCCGCGCTCCTGGCCGCATTGAATTCATCGGCAACCACACCGACTACAATGGCGGCACGGTCCTCGGGGCTGCCATAGATCGGAATGTCTGGGTCGCAGTTGCAAAAAACACTGGTCAAACCCGCCGATTCTATAGCGAATTCAATGGCAGGATCACCGCTCTCTCCTCATCGAGCCTTCCGAAGCAGAGCGATCGCGAACAGTGGGTGAACTATCCCCTCGGCGTCCTGGCGGCGATGCCGGTTTTCGGCTTGCGAGTTCCTGACGGATTCGACCTGGCCGTCGTCTCCGACCTTCCGGCTGGCGCAGGCCTGTCCAGCAGCGCCGCACTCGAAATTGCCTCAACGCTGGCCTTCCTTGCGATCACGGATCAGACGGCCCCGCGGGAGACGATCGTCACCCTCGGGCGCCATGCGGAAAATCATTTTGTCGGGGTGCCCTGCGGAATACTCGATCAAGGCGTGTCGGGATTCGGACGAAAGGATGCCCTCGTCTTCATCGACTGCCGCGGCCCACGTTTCGATACTGTGCCGCTGCCACCATCGGCAAATTTCTGGGTGTTCAACACGCATGCCAAGCACGCGCTTGTGGACGGTCTCTATGCCGAACGCCACCGCGAGTGCATGGAGGCCGCCAGGGTGCTCGGCGTGAAACAACTCGTCGATATTTCGGCGCGCGAACTCGCCTTGCGGGAGGCTGAACTCAACCCGGTTGTGTTCCGGCGGGCGAGGCATGTTGTGGAGGAGATTGGTCGCGTGGGACAGGCAGTGGAGGCCCTGGGGCGGGGAGACCTGGCTGCCGTCGGCCGTCTGCTGACGGCGTCCCACGCCAGTTCGAAAACCCTGTTTGAGAACAGCACACCGGAGCTCGATTTTCTCGTGGAGGAACTTTCGAAGCAGCGATCGGTTCACGGGGCTCGCCTGACTGGCGGTGGATTCGGAGGTGCCGTCATGGCATTGGCGTCACCCGCATTCGACGCCACCCAGGCGGAGCAGGTACTCGACAGCTATGACCGTCGGTTCCAAGCGCGCCCGGACTGCCTGCATTTGAGAACCGGTGAGGGAGCTGCGGTTGAACTGGGCCGATAGTGCGGTTGCGGGG
>JAGOJU010000087.1 GCA_017994935.1 Opitutaceae bacterium | reverse complement strand
GAAGGCAAGAACTGGGAGGCGGGGGTGATGATCGATCTTTTTGGTGACGACCGGTATTTTGCACGCATCAACTATTTCGACACCTCGCAGGTCGGGGATGCCGCGGTATCCCCGAGCGGGGCGGTCACCAACGCCGCGGCGCTTGGCCGGTCCCAGACGCTCGAAATCCTTGCTGAATTTGTGCGTCTCGGTCGGATGACCCAGGCCGAGGCGGACAAGCAGGGTTTCAACTGGAATGCCGCCATCATCGATACCGCCACCCATGGTTATGAAATCGAGTTTGTCGGAAACCCCACCCGCAACTGGACATTCCGTGCGAACTATTCACACAGCATGCGCGATCGGGAGAATTTTTTTGAGGAAGGGCGCATCTTCTTCACGGCCAAGTTCGAGGAATGGAGGAAACTCGCGAGCGGGGATCCTGCCTTGCAGGCCTTCGTCGAGGAAAGGATTGCCACCATCCAGAACAATGAGATTGACGGACGGGCCGCGGCACAGGAACAGGGCTTCGGCAATATTCCGCACAAGTTCAATGTGGTCAGCCGCTACGGGTTTACGGAGGGAACGTTGAAGGGTGCCTTTGTGGGCGGTGCGGTTCGTTACCAGAGCAAGGTCTTCTCGCAGACCGACACGAACACGGGCCGTGACTTCTATGCCAACGAATCCGTCTACGCCGATGCGTTTGCCGGTTACAAGTTCCGCGTTGCCTGGCTGCCAAAGGCGCAACTCACGCTGCAGCTCAACATCCGGAATCTGACGAATTCCTACCTTGTCACGACAGCGCGGTGGAATGCCGACTTCAGCGGTCCTCGCCGGCTGTATGTGCACGACCCCCGTTCGTTCCGGCTCACGGGCACTCTGGAATTCTGAGCCAACATGAGCAGGCCGCTACATCCCACCGCCCATGCTGCCCGGTTCGACCCGGGGGGTTGGGACGGAGGGTGCGGTCAGTCCGGGACACCTGTTTCGAGCGACGTGCGGGGTGGCTTTCTGACGGGAGCGCAATCAGACAGCCACCAGATGGATCCAACCCCTTTCGTATCATGAACCCCTGGTGTAGAATCTTGTGGATGGGCCTGTTCGCTGTTGCGGCTTCACTACCCGGCCGGCCGCCGAACGTCATTTTCATCCTCGCCGACGATCTCGGATATGGCGACATCGGGCCGTTCGGCCAGAAGCTGATCAAGACTCCGAACCTGGACCGAATGGCCGCGGAGGGCACACGGTATGTGCAGTCCTACACCGGTGCGACGGTATGTGCGCCGTCGCGTTGCAGTTTGATGACCGGCCTCCACAACGGTCATGCGGCGATACGGGGCAACCGGGAAATCAAACCCGAGGGGCAGCAGCCGATGCCCGCGAACACCCTCACGGTGGCGCATCTCTTCAAGGAGGCCGGGTACACGACGGGTGCGACGGGCAAATGGGGGCTTGGGTATCCCGGATCAACGAGCACGCCTGACAAGATGGGCTTCGACTTCTTCTTTGGCTACAACTGCCAATTGCTCGCCCACAACTACTATCCGGATCATCTCTGGCGCAACAATCAGCGGGTCGAACTCGACGGGAAAACCTATTCCCATGACCTGATCGCCGGTGAGACCCTGGAGTTCATCCGCAGGAATCGCTCCCATCCCTTTTTCCTCTACGCGGCCTTCACGATCCCGCACTCGAAATTGCAGGTTCCCGACCTGGGGCCCTACGGAAATGAGCCCTGGTCTGAGAACCTCAAGACCATCGCTGCAATGATCACCCGGCTGGATCGCGATGTGGGACGGATCCTTGCGCTCGTGAAGGAGTTGGGAATCGATGAGAACACGCTGGTGTTCTTCGCCAGTGACAACGGAGCGGTGTGGCGCGATGAGCTTTTCAATCACTCGGGTCCGCTGCGCGGGTACAAGCGCGACATGTATGAAGGCGGCATACGGTCACCCACCATCGCCCGCTGGCCGGGACACATTTCCAAGGGAGCGACAAACGATCAGGTATGGGCCTTCTGGGACTTTCTTCCAACGATGGCGGACCTCATTGGCGCGAAGGCTCCGGCCGGGCTGGACGGGATTTCGGTGCTGCCGGCGTTGCTGGGTCACGGGAAGATTTCCCACCCCCCTCTCTACTATGAATTTCACGAACGCGGCTTTCATCAAGCCGCGCGCATGGGAGACTGGAAGGCCGTGCGACTTGGCTCCAGGGAGCCGATCCAGTTGTATGATTTGCCGCGTGATCCCTCGGAAACCACCGATGTTGCGGCCGGGCATCCGGAAATCGTGGCGAAGTTCGAGCAGTTTCTGAAGGAAGCCAGGACTGACACCCCCGTCTGGCCGATCAACGAATCGCCGCGTGGGGCGCGAAGCGGTCAGAAGGCAGTGCCCCACCAATCGAAATGAAAGGCTGCAGCCCGATGTTCAATGCGCCCCAGGATCTGACCCGACGCCAGGCGCTCAAAAGTCTCACTTCGCTTGGCGTGTTGGGCGTCCTCCCTCGTCTGGCCGCGGTGACCTCCGTCAGCGGAAGCCGCGACCGACTTCTGGCCTATCTCCGAAGTCATGCCCGGGCAGATGGTGGCTATGCGTTTGACGGGCAGCAGCGCTCGCATCTCACGTCAACGTTTGCGGTGATCGCGTGCCATCGACTGCTCGGTGTCGAGCCGCCGAAGAAATCGAGACTCATCGAGTTTGTACGCACGCATCATCCGCGTGAATTGAAGAAACTGGAGCAGGAGCGGCGCATTTTTGAGTTCCAGCAGGTGCAGGCGTTGCGCTGGCTCGGTGACGACGCGGCGGACTTTCGCGAGAAGATCGGATCCATCCTCAAGCCACAGGAATATAAACGGCAGTACGAGCGGAGTGGATACCCGATATTTCAATCCGAACTTGGACTCGTGCAGTGCCATGCACTGCTCCGCCTCCCGATGGAGGCCCTTCAGCCGGCGTTTGGTGACTATCTTCGGTCGCGGCGCCGCGCCAACGGCAGTTACAACAATACACCCGCATCCGACGGTGGTGACGGGCATGTGATGAACACGTACTGGGGCCTGCTCGCCTCGGTATTGTTGGGTGGAGTGGGGGAATTGCGTGGCGAAACGGCGGCGTGGATCCAGGCGTGTCAGCGCGGGGGAGGGGGCTTCACATACCAGCCGGAGCCCGAGTTTGCGGGGATCGAGGATGTGGCCTATACGCGCGCGGCGGTGCGTTCCCTGCAGATGCTCGATTCCACCCCGGAAGATCGGGATGCCTGCGTGCGGTGGTTGCTATCGCTGGCAAGCGATGACGGTGGATTCTCCGACCGGCCCGGCTGGCGCAGCAATCCCCTCGCCACATACTACGTGCTGGATGCGTTGGATGCGCTCGGTGCGCTGGATCGCCTTGACACCATTTCCAGGCCCTCCGCCCCGAGCCCGGCAAGGCTGCCGGAGAACCTGAAGGTATTTTCAATCCAACTGGAGGCGCATGGCACCGGCAGTCCAAGGGAGGCTGTGGCGCTTGCACATGCACTGAAGATCGATCTTTGGGGATCGAAGAACGCGAAGCCCGGATGGATTGAGCGGGCACAGCAAATCGCAGCTTCACAGAAAGCGCAGGTGCAGTTCTTCACGGCGAACGAGGAGTACGGCACCTGGCTCGCGGTTCCCGGACTCGGCACCTACAGTCATACCTCCGATCTGTTTGCACCGTTCGGGAGGGACATCGGTCCGTCGCTCGCAGGTCCGACCGCGGTGAGCTGGGCCGATTTTCGGACGCGGCGGCTGGCACCCTTGCAGCGAGGTGACGGGCGACTCTTCTGGCAGTTCGGGGAGAATGAGGAACTGGTCCGGATTCTCCTGGACGACTCTGTTGCGCGCGGGGGATTTGCTGCGATCAGCACGTTCCATTTTGGGAATCCCGATTTCACGAACTCGGAACCGTTTCTCCACCGCTGGCGGGGCCGGATACCGTTTGTGGGCATGCAGGATGCCCATGGGGCCGAGCCATGGTGGTGGGCCGACATGACCGAGGGCTATCGCACCTTGTTTCTTGCCGCGGAGCCGACGTGGAAGGGATGGCTCGAGGCATTGAAGCGGGATTGGGTCGTCGCCGTGCGCCACGATGAAATGAGCAGGGGCGAGACATGGATGCACGGGGGATCGGACGAGGTGTTGGAGTTTGTGCGGTCGCGCGAAAAGGACTGGCGCTGGTGGGACAATCCGCGTGTACGCCGGCCGCTGGCTTCGCTGGTGGCGCTCCGCCCGGAGGACAAGTTCGAGGCAGGGCATCCTGAGACGGGTGTCGCCCTTCGCCTTCGCTGTGCCTGGAAGAACACTCCGCAAGGTTTTCCGCGGGAACGGATAAGCGAATTGCTGGCATTGCAGGTGGACGGCATGCAGGTTCAGCCGGAATTGGTTGAACTCCCGCGTCCAAAGGGAGGCGGGATTGCAGACAGTTATTATCTTTACCGCCTGCATGGGTCGGCGAGGCAGGCGTCGGCGAGCGTGCGTGAAGTTTCAGGTGGACGAGCTGAGACGATTTCGTGCCTTATCTGAGCGCGATGAGCGCTCCCCCCGCCGTTCCTCAGACCGCCGGAATGCGGTTTGGAGGTGGTTCCCTGCCCGGGATGCTCCTCATGGGAACCATGATGGGAGGCGCCAGCATTGTGGATGCCATCAGCGGCACCATGCTGCCGATCACAGCGAGGCATTTCACCGACAACGTCAGTCTCATCGCCTGCATGGTGGCGCTGAACCGGGTTTTTGGTTTTGTCGTGCAGCCGTACGCTGCCTGGAAAAGTGACAGGCATCAAAGCAGCCTGGGCAGGCGCCGGCCCTTCCTGCTGGTCTCGTGGCCTGCGACGCTCGTATGCGTCGGACTCCTTGGTGCGCTGCCCGTTCTTGTTCCCGCGGTCCATCACCGGACGACTACCGCTGTGATCCTATTGTTTGGAGTGAACCTGGGCATGCAGGCATTTGTCGACGTATGCTACGGGAGTGCCGACCCGCTCTATGGCGACATGTTCAGGCCGAAGGAGCTTGGGCGTGCGAACGGCACCCGCATGATTGTCTGCAACGTCATCGTGTTCGTCCTTACGGCGTTCTTCATTCCGCTGGCGGATATCCACGAATTCTATCCGTATCTCGCCGCGATTGGGTTTTTGGCCATTTCCACCCTGATCGCCTCAGTTTTTTTGCGTGAGAATCCCACCGGCCGATTCCCGGCGCCCCAGCGTTACAATCCGCTCAAGCCGTTGCGGGAGCTCTCCAATCCGCAGACAAGGAATGTGGCGCTGGTCAGCAGTGCGGTTCTTGTTTCACTTGGGGTGACGGAGATGCTGCACGCGCTCTTTGTCACTGAAACGCTCGGGTTCTCAAAGACCGTGCTGGGTTTGACCACTGCGACGAGTTTGGTGTTTGGCCTGATATGTCCCTATCCATTGGGATCCATGGTTGATCGCATTGGTGCGCGTCGGATGCTGATTGCGGGATTTGTCTTCCTGATGCTGGTGGAACTCGGGTTTGTGGTCTGGGTTCATGACCTGTTTTCGCTCTATGTCTGCCTGTGCCTTTTCAAGATTGCGTGGATGGTGGTGCACCTGCCGGTCGTGCCATTGATTTTCCATGATGCGCCTCCGGAACGGCGAGGCACGGTTTTTGCGGCAGTGCAGATGACGCGGGCGGCGGTAACGAGTGGCGCAGTGATCCTGGCCGGGTTTCTGGCCGACCTGATGAATTCGTATCGCATATGTTACCTCATTGCCGCGGCAGCATGCCTCGCGGGCATCCACGGTGCGCTCAGGCTCGAACCCACACGAAAACCTGCCGCCGCAGCGGCATAGCGGGGAGCGGGTCAGCTCCTGGTCGATAGGAGAGGAGCTGACCCTGTGGAGGATTTGCCTCAGAAATCCACGCCAAACGTTACCGTGATGAGCCGGGAGTCGACGGTGAGAACCTGAGAAACGACCCCTGTGGTCAGGGCGTAGTTCGGAACGAGGTCGGTCTCATCGAGGAGGTTGCGGATGTTGAGCTGTACCCGGTAGTTGAAGCCGCCGAAGGCGTTCATCTTGCCGCGGTACCCGGCCATGAGGTCCACGAAGTTTTCGTCAGCGCCCTTGTATTTCGTGTCGAGGTCAAGAACCGTTGTTCCTGTTTCGCTCTGCTTGATTCCGTATCCGATGACCGGGGCGCTCCGGTGACGGTAGGCCAGGCCGATGTTGAAGCCCTTCAATCTGCCTTCGGTGAAGCGATAGTTGACGATCGCATTGGCGCGGAGCGCGCGGACATTGGGATTGGAGCGACCATCAACGGCCTTCATGTAGGCAAATGCATTGCCGACCACCTGGCTCTGGTAGTACTGGGCCAGCGTCTGGCCGGTGGGGTTGGCATCGTCATACGGCGCGGTGGTCCATGTCACGGGTTTGCCCGTGGAGTCGACTTCGCCATTCTTCGCGACGACTCCCTGCCAGACAGGGAGTCGCTGGTTGACCCACTCCACCCAGTCTGCACCGATATCGGACTCGGTCGAAGTTCCCTTGGACCCGTTGACCCGGATGTTCCAGTTCCGTGTGGGGCTGAAGTTGATTTCAGCTTCATATCCTTCCGCGGCTGAATAGGAATTGATGTTGTAGTTGTTGGTTCCCAGCAGCGGAAAACCGTGGAGATTGCCGTCCTTGACATTGATCTGAGGAGCCGAGGGATCCAGTTCCAGAACGCGAGCCTCGACGTTCCTGAATTGGTTGGTGAAATTGTTGATGAGCTGGATCGCGCGAGTGGGACCGAGCGTCGTATCATACTTGTTGATCTTGAGTGAGAGCTTGTTTTGCCAGAGGTCGATACGAATGCCATAGTCGTTCCCTTCACCCTCTGCGCCAGGCAGGGTGTCACCGAAGGGACCGTAGCGACCGATCGCCAGATTGAACGTGGTGGAGTTGTTGTAGGAGAGCGAGAGCCAGGGCAGGGGGCGGGCCACCACTCCGAGGTTGCGATTGATACCCGACTCCTTGGGGCCGTACGGATCATAGTCCACATCCCATAGCACCGGGTACAGGCCGGAAAAATCCTGGGCCGTGGAGGCGGCATCCAAGGTCGCAGTGCGCGCGGTGTCCTTGCGATAGCCGTAGGTCAGAACGAGCCGTTCCCGCTGCTGACTGTCGGGAAGGAAGTACCCCTGCCACACCAAGATCGACGTATCCACCTTGTTCCGGACGCCGGAGGTTGCAGCCTGGGCGCCGAGTCGCTTGCCGTCCGCGGTGACCATTGGCGTGATATAGTAGAGCTGGTAGGGATTGCCATTGGCATCCTTGATGGTCCATTCGCCGGAGAAGGGACCGAAGGCCTTGGTCGGCTCGTACGGGTCGCTCAGGTAGTGACGGAATTGCGGAATGCGGGATGCGTGGTTGGCCCAGTTCTGGAACGTCTTGGCCCGAAGGGTCACACCAGGGATTACCGGATTGTCGAGGATGCGGCGCTGGAAGGTGTTTTGATTGAGTGCCTCGTCTTCTGAAAACGAATAGAGTCCCATCAGACGGTGGCGGCCGAGCCACTTCATCCAAGCGTGCCGTTTGGACAGTTTTTTTGCGGCATCGAATTCGTAGGAAAGGGTGGCTCTCCAGTCTTCTCGGTTGAAGAACTGGAGGCGATTGGCGGAAGTACCCTGGAAATAGTATTCTCCCGCATGGGGATTGGGCGTGTTGGTTCCCGGGATGTACTGGTTGGCATCGACCTGCAGACGGATGTTCGAACCGCTCGGATTGCTGCCTGCCGAAAGGATCTCGTTGTCGGACTTGTCATAGTTGTAGGCCAGTTCGAGGAAAAGATTGTCGGCGAGTGTCTGCTCGAGGATGACGGTCGCATTGTTTCCCCCCAGGCCGTTTTCGCGGCTTGTTCCCAGGACATTCACGTCGAAGGGAAAGATCGAGGGGTCCACCAGCGTGTAGCTGGCTCCTGCGTCGAAGGTGGGATCGACCCCGGGCAGCGTGCCCGGACTTTTCACTGTGACCGAGTTGCGCCAGCTCCGCATGAGCGAGGGGTCCTCGCCCTGGATCATCACCGGATTTTCACCCGATTGGGCGAAGATGCGGTTGCTGCCGATGCCGGTGAAGCTGGTGTTGTTGTAGATGGGCTTGGGCGAGGTGTACCCGCTTCCGGTGATCTGGTTCGCGTTGAGCCACGGGGTGACAAAATCAAACGGCGCCGTGCGGGACGCACGGTTCCAGCGGCGATCGATGTGTTCGGCCTGTACACTCAGGGTCGTGCGCTTGAAGGGCTTGAAAGTGATCGCGCCGAACAGGCGGTTGTCCTTGTCGTAATTGGGCTTCTTTTCGGTATACGTTGTCTTGGTAAGGCCGATGAGCCGGAGCGAGAGCTTGTCCTTCAGTGCGACCACATTCGCATCGAAAGTGGCGCGTCTTGAATCCTCAGAGTCGAACTGCAGTGTGAAATTGTACCGGTTGCGCATGAGTGCGCGGGCGGGCGTGGCGTCGAAGATGCCCGATGGGCTTCCGAGCCCGAAGAGGATCGCATTGGGACCGCTCGCCACCGTGGCGCGATCGATATTGTAATTGTCGGTCGGGCTTCTCGTGGCGAAAAAATTCCTGGAAAGCGTGCCCTCGCCCAGACTGCGAACACGGCCAGGAGAGGCGGGGAATTGCGCATCATTCACCGTGCCCTGATTGTATTCGAAGTTGCTCTCGGAATTGGCGGTGTAAATGAGCGCTTCGTTGAGGTTCGTCACCCCCAGGTCCTGCATGAATTCCTTTGTGAGCGTCTCCAGCTGGTTGGGGACATCCTTGAAGCTCGTGCGCAGGCGCGTACCTCCCACTGTCTCGGTGGCGATCCAGCCCCCTTCCTCCTCGCTGACGACGAAGGGAGACAGGACGATGGTGTCCGACTTGTCGTCGGGCGAGGTGATTGTCGAGGCCGCGGATTGTCCAAGGGCAGGACAAACGAGCGCCAGGGCGCCAAGGCCGAGCGAGGCCGTGAGGGCGGCGAAGAAGGCAGAGTGCCTGCGCGGGAGGGGAGAGGATGTTTCCTTTTCTCGTGGGTTCATGGGATGATGAGTCTGATTGGGTGCCGGCAGCTGACTCCAAAACTGGACGTTCAATATATCAACTTGATATGCAGGTTCTTGTACCAACGTCGTCGTGTTGTTCGGGGGTAGGGGGTTTGCGGGAGGGATGTTTTGGCGTGTCCTTTGTGCGGGAATTCCTCAAACGGCAGGCTGGACACCGTCAACGGTGGCGTCACTTTTCCTGTAAAGTGAATCGGATCCGGATTACCCTTCGCGACATCGCTGCGCGCTGCGACATCAGTGCGACGGCGGTTTCGCTTGCGCTGCGCAATCATCCTTCGATTCCCGAATCGACACGTGTTCGTGTTCGCGGAGTTGCCGCGAGCCTCAACTATCGGCCGGACCCGGCGCTGGCCGCATTGAATCACTACCGGCATCAGCAGGCATCGGCCGGCCAAGGGTACGTGCTCGCCTATGTCACCTGCTTTGAGAAGCGGAACGGCTGGCAGCAGTCGGCATTTTTCCGCCGGGTGTTTCGCGGTGCCTTCGCCCAGGCGGAAGCCCTTGGCTACCGGATGGAGCACTTCTGGTTCGCCGAACCGGGAGTGAGCAGCGAGAGGTTTGCAGAGGTTCTCGAGGCGCGGGGCATCCGAGGAATGGTGATCGCCCCGATGCCCCAGCCTGCTAGCAGCCTCGAACTGCCCTGGCAACGGTTCTCCTGTGTGGCCATCGGACCCAGCCTGGTCTCTCCGGTCCTGAACAGCGCCTGCGGGGACCAGTACCAGGCCATCATGCTCGCGCTGGAACGGCTGCGATTCCTGGGATACCGGCGTATCGGGCTGCTGATCCATCCCGATGCGGATCGGCGTCATCAGGGCAAGTACCAGGCAGCAATTGCCTATACCGCCACGCCCGAGACACCCACACCTCTGGTTTCGGCCAATCCGGGCGATGCAGAGCTTCGCGCCTGGTTGAAGCGGTACAGACCTGACGTCGTGATATCGGATGTTGATTCCAACTTTGACAGGCTGGTGCGGCTCGGCATGCGTGTACCGCAAAGGATCGGATTCGCCAGCCTGGTGCGCTCCGGGCGCAGGGAGATCAGCGGAGTGGAGACCTACCCGGAGCAGATCGCAGGGGCCGCGGTGCTGCGCCTGCAGCAGATGCTCTACGAAAACGAGACAGGTATCCCTGACCTGCCCAGTTGCTCATTCCTGCCCGGGAAATGGGTGAATGGCAGCACGACCCGGGCGGCGGGCCGGGTCTGAGCATCTCCTTCCCCATTCGAGGAAACCGCCGCTAGCGGCAGGGTGGAGAGCTGTCGCGGGCGGAAACAAATGGCTTTACAGTTAAAGTGATGGGGATGTTGTGCCCGTCGGCAGATCCTGTTGTCTGCCGCGGATCCGCCCACTCCCTTTCCCCCTGATGCCAGACGAATCGTCCCTGCTCCTCGGAGCGATTGACACCCATGTGCACAGCGCGCCGGATGTGATTCCGCGCAAACTCGATGACCTCGAACTCGTCGAGCAGGCCCGCCGGTCCGGCATGCGCGCCGTTGTTCTCAAGAACCACTCCTGCTCGACCTGCGCGCGGGCCTACCTTCTCAACCGTCTCCAGGATGACGTCGCGGTCTTTGGCGGCATTGTGCTGAACGACACGATCGGAGGATTCAACTGTCGCGCGGTGGAGACCTCGCTCAAGATGGGCGGGTCGATCGTCTGGATGCCGACAAAGTCCGCAGCCAATCACCAGCACTTCTTCGGCGGACGAAACGGATTGACCGTGCTGAAGGGGACCGGTTTGTGTGAGACCGTGCGCGACGTCATCCGAATGGTGGCTGATGCGGGTGCGATCCTGGCGACCGGTCACTTGTCGGCGGCGGAATCAAGCGTGGTGATTGAGGAGGCCCTGGCTGCTGGGGTCCGCTGCATCAGCGTGACGCATCCCGAGTGGGGTGCGACGGCGATGCCGGTGGAAATGCAGCAGCGGTTTTCAAAAAGTGGCCGCGTGTTCTTCGAACGCTGCCTCGTCTCGGCCCAGGCGGGCGCCGCGCAGAGCGTGGCCTTTGACACGATCGTGAGCCAGATTCGGGCGGTGGGCGTGGAAACAACCATCGCGGCGACGGATTACGGACTGCCGGAAACACTGTCGCCCAGCGACGCCATGCGGGCCTACATTCAAAAACTCGGAGACGCGGGGTTCAGTGAGCTTGAGATCAGGCGCATGGTGCAGGAGAATCCGGCGAAGCTGCTTCAACTCAACTGACCATGCGTGCCCCAAACAAACGGTGGACCCTTTGCGGCCTCTTGCTGCTGGCGACCATCATCAATTACCTCGACCGCCAGACAATCTCTGTCTCCGCCTCACGAATTGCCGACGAACTGAACCTTACGGACAAGCATCTCGGCGAACTCTTCTCCGCATTCCTCTTTGCCTACGGGATCGGCCAGGTAGTCCTGGGCCCTTTGCTCGACCGCATGGGCACCGTTGCCGCCTATGCCATTGCGGTTACGGCCTGGTCGATTTCGGGAGCCGCCTCCGGAATTGCCACGGGCTTTGGTTTCCTGCTCATGACGAGGATTGCACTCGGCCTTTGCGAATCGCCGAACTGGCCGCTCGCCTTACGTGTGGTGGCGCGGAGCTTTCCCCCGGGGCAGCGGGTGCTCGCGACGGGCATTTTTCAAAGCGGCACGAGCATCGGGGCGCTGATCGCCCCCCCGATCGTCATCTATCTCGCGACGACCCATGGCTGGCGTTCCTCCTTCATTGCGGTCGGGGCCGTGGGCTTCGTTTGGGTTGCACTCTGGCTGCTGTGGTTCCGGTCGCAGCCCGATTTCAAGATCGATCAGCCTGCGGTGGAGGACACCACGGCGGGGAACGTCGTGACGGAGGAACCCGCGACACTCGGCGCCATTGTCCGCTCGCGCGCCTTTTGGGGGCTCGCGATTGCGACGAGTTTCCTGAATCCCCTTCAGTATTTCTACACCACATGGATCCCCCGCTATTTCGACAAGTATGCGGGGGTCGGATTCGGCGCTGAACTCGCGCAAAGGCTGATCATCGTTTACCTGGCGCTGGATGTGGGACTTTGGAGCGGCGGCGGGCTGGTTGCCTGGCTTGCCCGGCGGTGGGAGGTGAGGAAGGCCCGGCTCCTGGTGACTGCGGTGGGAGGGGGCTGCATGATGACCGTGCCGCTGATCGCGCTTGCAAAGGACCTGAACCTGATCACCGGGATCATTTCTCTCGCGACGTTTGGCCTTGGCTGGTTCATGGGAAACTACCTCACGTTCAGCGCGGAGGTTTCCAGGAAGCGGACTTCGACGGCGGTTGGATTGCTGGGTGGCATCGGTTCGCTTGC